>JAHISQ010000069.1 GCA_018818125.1 Candidatus Rifleibacteriota bacterium | reverse complement strand
CCTGCCGGGAGGTAGTTGTTTTTTTCGAACACTACATTCCAGCTGTTTCCGACGGTTTTTTCGGCATAGATATCGTGACTTGGTGATTCCACCTTGGAGATTTCTTTCTGGTCGGTTACAGACATGCTGATCGCAACTGTTTCGAGATTTGCATGCTGGTCTTTTTTGATGTCAAAGGGCAGGTTATAGCTCACGCTGCCACGGCTGTATGGAAGAATTTCGCTGTATTCAATCATAACGGTGGCACGTGATTTTGGTCCGATTGCACCGATACTGGTTTCGAAAACGCCAGGCTGTTTCTGTACTGCCATTGCTGGCATCAGGCCTTCGGCCTTGGCCTCGTTGAAGATCTGGGTGGCTTTGTTGCTTTCTTCGATTGTGCCTGAATAAACCATGCCTTCGCTGTCAGTCAGCGAAAACTGCTGAACCGACGCTTTTTCATGAATCGGAAATCTTATATTAGGCTGAATGGTGTAATCGTTTGGGTTGTAAAACACCATTTCAAGACGGGTTACGGCAACCTGGTTATTGATTTCAACCTTGATTTTCTGGGTTACCAGTGGCAGGTTGCCTTGCTGATAGACCAGATAGGCTGCTTCGGCGCTTATTGCGCTTAAAATTGCAAATAATGTGATGAGACAAAAGATAAAAGCTTTTTTCATAACATTCTCTCCCTCGAATAATTTACCCTTGTCTGCAGTATAACCCAGGACAATAATAATAAATAATTTCGAACAGACTCTGCAAACTTCGGCATGTTATTACTGAGCAAAATACATGCCAATCTGTTAGGCCCCGTCAATCGTCTTGTACGGCAGGTTGTGTTTGATTTTGTTGTAGTGGCTGCGACATTGTTGTCGCAATATTTTATGGCTTGTCGCATTTGGAATCAATGAAGTAGTATGTACACAGCATATTCCGATGTGCTCAGGGTTCTAATAGGAGAGACCTGTGGCGGCCGAGTATGACTCCATCCATGTGGTCATGAAGATAGATCTCGCACAAAGCCACAGAGTCACAAAAAAGAGTAAACTCTCTTTGGCAGTTGCGTTGGCCCCGATGAGCACAGCAGAATATGTGTTTCTAATGCCACAAGGCTATAAGGGCCTGGTGGAAAATATAATGGGCTTAATTTGCATTCACCGGGATTGCCCGCATCAGACGAATACGTTCGAACTAATTGGGACTAGCAGAATTATCGGGTGGGCGGGTAATCGGGGAAAATCAGGTTGTTTTTGTAAAGATCATTGCCGGTTTTTATACCGTGTTTTTCGAGCTGGTCGATAAAACCGAAGAGAATCTCTTTGACAGCACGGGTATCGTTCATGGCACGGTGCGCGTTTTTAAGCTCAATTTTGAAATATTCGGCAACACTGCTGAGCTTATTTGAGCGCAGACCAAGAAACTTGCGCGCCAGCCTCAGAGTACAGAGAGACGGCATGCAAAGAGGCTTGCGCAGGTGCTTGCGAAAGTAAAAGTCTAAAAATGACCAGTCGAAGGGGACATTGTGAGATACAAAAATTGAGCCTTTGAGTATTTCGTCCAGGATCGGTGCAAGCTCACTTATGGTGGGCTTGCCAGCGACCATGGCGTCATTTATTCCGGTGATTTCAGTGATTTCTGCAGGAATTGGCCGTTCAGGATTGACAAGCGTCTCAAAAACTTCCTCTTTGCCATTAATCATAGAAATTATTGCGACTTCGGTAATGCCTGATTCGACAGGCTTAAAGCCGGTTGTCTCAAGGTCAAGGATGACAAACGGCAATTCTTTTAGTGGTAGGGTTACAAAATCTGGCATTAAGTTTTTCATGCTGATATATTATAGCTAATCGACGGTTACGTCAATTGACAGTCTGATTGTATTTATACAGGAGGTTGCCTGATGCAGATGCAACGATTAAAAGGCCTGATTTCAAGGCACGCAAGCGGGTGTCTGGTGGTAACTGCCGATAAAGGTGGAGCTAAATATCGCTTCAATGAATCTGAACTGCCTGATGCCGAAATTAATGAGCGTGTCGATCTGTTGATCGCGGCTTCAGAAGATCCGGATGGTATATCAACAATTTTGTCAATCAAGAGCAAAAAAAAGGTGAAACCGATCAAGATCGGTAATTTTAATACGTTGGTCGGACATATGATCAAGACGCGCGATCGTCTCATTGCTACTCTTGCCGAAGTCACCGACTCCGACGCCGCATCTGATATTCGCGAAAAGATAGATCATCTCGATCGCGGAATAAGCCTGTTTTCTTAACTCTTGTTTTTGCTGCATTCTATTCGTTTTCAGCCAATAGAGTTCATTAGTCTTCTGCAATTGCACAACCTTACAAAACAAACAGGAGTTAATCAGACTGACTTTTTCTAAAAAAAACGTGATATTTTTGCTGTTTTTTCTCTGTTACTGCCAGTTGAGTGTGGTTGCTTCAACTTGGCAGGTGGTAACCGAGGCCAAGGGCCTGTGTGGTCGTTCGGTGAATTGTCTGGCTGTTTATAAAAATATTATGGCAGTTGGCACTGAGCAGGGCGTAAGTGTTTATAATGGCGATACATGTATCTGGTCTGCCCTTAAATTGCCAGAAGAAATTGCATCGCTTTCTGTCTGCGACATGGCAATAGATGAGTATGGTCACTACTGGCTTGCCAGCAATCGCGGACTGGTAAACGTTCAGGGCGAGCACACCTATGTTTATGATGCTTCTCAGAATTTGCCTACTGTTGATATAAACCGTGTTCAGATAACTGGTCAGCAGATATTTGCCGGTTGTTTCGGCGGCTACATCGCCAGTGCCTTCATTCCACAATCTGGAATGACAAGATTCTCCCCGGTTAACTATAAGACTGATTCTGATATGGGTGCTTTTAAAATACGCTCAGTTGGGGTCTCAGCGCTGGCGATGCAGGCAGCCGGTCAGGGCTGGGTCAGTACTATGGGCGGTGGTATGGTTGAGATATCCGGCGTCAGCGAATACTTGGTGAAAGACTGTGTTGGTCAGCCTGAGAGCTGGGTAAATGATTTTTTCATTTTTTATGAGGGAAAAAGCCGCGAAGCTCGCACTGTTGCCGTAACGCCAGAGTATCTCAGTCTAATTAAAAACAACCAGTCTTTGTTGCAGATTCGTCTGCCAGTTGAAGAGCAATGGCTAACCAGTGTTATAACTACCCGGGAACGCAAAGATTACTATGACTGGGTTGCGCTTCCTAAAATGGAAGGTGACGCCGAGTTTTTAAATGATTTTATCAAGCAGAGATGCTTGTATGTTGGCACCAGATCTAGTGGTTTATGGAGGTTTTACAAGGGAAAGTGGAGCCAATACCTCTCTGAGAACAGTATGCTGCCATCGAACTGTATCAATCGTCTTTATGTCTATAAAAGACTGTTACTGGTGTGCACGGATGCCGGACTGGTAATGATTCATCTTGACCCTGACCATGACGATGAATTCAAATTTGCCGGTGTTGGCACGCCGTATAATAAAACATTTTTTCCGTTTAGGACGGCAATGATCTATAAGCAGGTGGTAAAAGGCTCAAGTTACTGGATTTCGCACCAATATGGTTTGACCCGCTGGAAAACCGATGATAAAAATAGACTTGAATTGCCTGAACCTAAGAAAAAGGATGCTGTGAATCTCAGCATACGCATGGAAGCAATCGCCGGGCTGGATGACGAGAGCGGTGATGACGAAGAAAAAGCGGAAGAGACTGATACTAAGGTGATTCTCAACTTCGATCATGGACTGAAGCCATCAGAGGATGAGGCTGGTAGTTACTGGCAGCATTTTACCAACGAAAGAGACTTTGAAGGTGCTTCCAACACGTTTCCCATTCAGTCGCAGAATATTACTTCTATGGTTGTTGATGGCTCAACCGATTACCTTTGGCTTGTATTCGATAACCTTCATCTCGTTAGAATGCGCATGGTTAAGCGGATAATTAAAAATGCTGGGAAAAATGTAATCGCAGAGCGGCCAGACTGGCAGCCCCTTGAAAAATACGTGCCATGGTCTGATGGCGAAAGACTTAATGTTGTCTGGTACAATGCTGGAAAAATCTATGTTGGTACCAGCAACGGGTTTTATATTCTGGCAAACCCGGCGAGTGAGGATATGAAAAAGGCTCCCTTCGACTGGGTGCATTATGGTGTTTTTGAAGGATTACCAATTGCTGAAGTTCGTGGATTTGCTTTCTGGAATTCACCTTCTGGCAAGGTGCTGACAATCATGCACAACCAAAGCATAAGCACCTGGGATGGGCAGTTTTTTTCCAGAATCGATTTGGGCGGCACCAACACCTGTATTCGAAGCGGTCAGGAAGGCAATCTCTGGATAGGCACTACGAGTGGCTTGTATCGCATAGACCCGCTCGGTAATATGTATCTGTATAATCGGAATAATGCCGACTTTGAGTCAGATGTTATTACGGCCATTGGTGTGTTGCCTTATGAAGAAGGCAAACTGGGAGTATGGGTAGCATGTGATGGCTTCGTGAAATACACTGAAAAAGGACAGGGTGGGGATGGTTCTGACAAGATGCCGAGTATTATGACCAGGCCAGATGGCACAACGGTAACTTATGATGATTACTCAATTTCTGATATCAGATTTAATTCAACTTCATTTCATTTTTATGACGGCCTGACTTGGGAAAAATGGCGTGTAGCAGGAATCAGGGATATTTTTATCGATCGAAATTACATCTGGACAACCAGCAATATCAGGGTGCGCCGCATGCGTATTACTCACCAGGATTACTGATTTCACTATTTTACCGGGGGGCAGATGAGCGATGTGCTTTGATCGGCAGTTACTGGAAAAAGCCGGTTCGGGCTCATAACTACCAGATCATCAATTTTGAGATGCCGCTTCGCCATTTTGTGCGAGCGTGAGACCAGGCGCATGATCTGCTTCTCATTGTCTGGCTTGAGATCTTTGCTTAGAGTAATATGGGGCTGATAATTCTCTTTGTCGGCATGACTGAATGTTTCAAACTCGGCAAAGTTCTCACAAAGCTCATGATGAAACGCATTTAGCCGTTGATTTGGCATGACTTTTAAAAACACTACTGTAATTCGGCCATGTTCGTATCTGAACACATCGAAGCCACGTAGATAAATCTTAAGGGGCAGATATTTGCTGGCAATACGGTGTATCTGCGGTAACAGTTCAACTATTTTTTCATCATCGAGGTAGCCGGAGGAATGGCCCATGAACTTAACGGTAAGATGCGCGTTTTCAGGTGGTTCAAACGAATTACAGATGGTGGTGAGTTTCTGTTGACAGCTTGCCAGGTAACCGCGAAAACAGGACGGCACCCTGAATGCCAAGGTGTAAGGCAGGCTACGGTCGCTGTTTTCGTGTTTGTGGGCGTTCATTTATTCTCTGAAATTTATACAGAGCCTGTGTTTCATTAAATTTTCTTTGCTGCCGGGTAGTAAAAATTTTGCAGGTAGCCCGGAGAATAATTTTAAACCTTAATTGTAACTGTTGAAGAGATGCTGTTACCAACAGGTGAATCTTAACACAGCAAGTTTTACAGGCCTTATGAAAAAAAAAGCTGTCTCGTCGTTTTTGCAAAGACGAGACAGCCTCTGGAGTCTAGATCAAAGTGATTCCATCACGCCAGTGCGCTTAT
>JAHISQ010000068.1 GCA_018818125.1 Candidatus Rifleibacteriota bacterium | reverse complement strand
CACCGACGAACAGCGCCTTAAAAAGCAATGCCAGGTTTACGACAGGTATTATTGCTGTCAACGGAGTCAGATCCAATCCTGGAACCATTCCGGCAAAGGCGGGAAGAAGCATTATGCCAAGAACCGGCGACAAATAAGTCTGGGCACGCTTCATCGAACCGGAAATAAAGGCAAGTGTCATAAAAAGGCTTGCCAAAGCAGCACTGAACGGAATCATAGCGAGAAACACCAGGCCGATTGTTGAGAATGAAGCTTCAATAACTATCACATCTGAAACATATTGGCCAAGCTGTGAAGTGAAAGACTTTGCCATCAGGGTCAGACAGCCAAGATTAACAACGACAGCAATTAAAATGATGGCGATAATGGCAAGAAGCTTGCCAAGCATGATTTCTTTAAGTGGCACCGGGCTTAGCAAAAGGGTCTCAAGAGTGCCACGATCGCGCTCACCAGCTGTCAGATCAATGGCTGACACAAATGCGCCCATCAACGAGAACATGATTATCAGACCAGGAATCAGCTGGCCGATCAGAAATCCGCCCATTTTAGCAGGTTTTGCAACGCTTTTGCGCACAATCTGCACCGAATTCAGAAAATCGCTGTCGAGTTTCTTTTGGGCGAGACGTTTTTCCATCAGATCTTTTTTCAGCTCCAGGATAGATTCCCAGACGACATCCTCTGCCTTCTTGCTCTTCCAGCGAGTCGGATCGTAAAGAATTCGCAAACCCAGACTCTCAGAAGAATCTGCCGCACGAAAATTCTGCGAAGGCGTAGCTACCTCGACAAGCGCGTCAATCTTGCCCACCTTGAGTTCGTCAAGGAACTTTCCTGGATCTGCCTCAAAACGCACCTTAATGGTTTCGGTTGCGATGTATCCTTCAAATTCCCTCAGAATCTCAGGGAGCACGACATCAACCTGTGCATTATCCACTATCTGCTTGGCCTGACTCAGAAATGTCGCCGAAACAATTGCGATAAAGGGATAGGTCAGCAGCGGCAGCAGAATGATTGTCAGCAAAATATCGCTGTCACGCAACGCAAAGATAATCTCTTTTTTGAAAATGTTATAGATTCGAGTCAGATTGAGTTTGAGCATAATACCTGTAGGCGTCAATAAGATTATCTTTACCGCTCTGTTGCATGATTTCTGTGACCGAAAGATTGTGAAGAATTCTGCCATTCATCAGAAAAGCGACCTGCCCGCCCAGTTTGTGAACCATTTCCATGTTGTGAGTGACGATCAGCAAAGTCTTGGCACGTGCACGCTGATAGACGATAAAGTCAAGAATCCCGGCCAGACTCTCAATATCCAGGCCAAGTGTTGGTTCGTCCATAATATAGATTGGCGGATCATGCAGCAATGACCGGGCAATATTGAACTTCTGGCGCTGGCCCGAGCTCATATCGCTGCAACGCAGATCCAGACTTTTTCCAAACTTGAACAGCTCATTCATCTCAATAAGTTTTGCCTGAAAGAGTTCGGGCGAAATGCCATATAGCATCGAAAAATACTCAAGAAACTCACGCCCACTCAGACGCTCATAAAGAGCTGTGTTTGCCGAGAAAAACCCGATTGACTGTTTTACTCCCTGGGCATCAGAGTCAGTATCACATCCATTTACCCGCACCGATCCGGCACACATAGGCAAAAGTGAACTGATGATACGCAACAGAGTCGTCTTACCCGCACCGTTACCGCCAAGCAAAAACTGGGTCGATCCCTCGGCAATATGCAGATCAACGCCATGTAAAACGTTTTTCTCATTGGGCTGACCAGCAAAATAGCTTTTGGTAACCTGAGAAACGCGTATCACAATGCACACTCCTTAAACTTGAGCATCCAATCAGGCAGTGCTCCATTATAAGCCTGCAGCTCCAGATAAAAGGGTACCCTGATTTCACACAACCGGCAAGGTAAAAAACGCGAAGCACGGTTATTAGAGTAATTTGTCACAGACAAGCAGATTCGCTGTTGCAGCTCTATTGCCTTTCAACATGGATTACACTGCTTTCTTTTTCGATCCAGATGCGATCGCCGGCGGCGAGGATTTGCTTGCCGCAGTTATGCGATAATGCTATCGTAAAAACATGCTGACACCCGCAAACACCAGTAGACGATTCATTATCAGCCTCCTGCTGATAGTGGTGTCATTTGTTCTGTTGTTTATAATTTCTTACCAGAGCCTCAGATTTCAGGAGCAGGTGCTCACAAGCCAGAATCGCAGCGAAAAACTGAGCAGGCTCGACCAGATCAGCAGCGATTTTTTTGCACGTCTGAGCAGCTCACCAGTGCCGGGAAACGCCATTCCGCTGCCGCTTGCCCGGCCAGCTTTTCCGGTGCTGCGGGTGCCCGAAAGCAGCAACGCACACCAGACCTTTCTAAGAATGGCAATTTTACCAGAACAAAAACTGGCTCTGCTTATTGAAGCCGAGTTAAACGCACCCTCTGAGGAACAGAGTTTCTGGCGCTACCTGCTGCTGAATGAGTATTTTAATAGCGCCAGCTATTTCGAAATGCGGCGAACAGCCTTTCTGATAATCGACTCAAACTTTGATTACCTTCTAGACAACGGAAAGACGCTGAAAACCGAAACAACAATAAGAGTTTCCGAATCATTTTTGCGCGAGAACAATCCGGAAGCGGCCAGACAATGGCTGAACCGCCTGCGCACTATGCCGGCACCGACGGTAGTGCCTGCGAACACGAGCGTCTGGCTCGCTACCAAACTACCGCCGGAACTCGATTCCTGGTTGCAGCTGCTGTTCAACTGCTATCAGATTTCTTATTCCGAGCAAATTGCGCCGGGATGGCAGGGCGATAGCGATCATGACGCGCTGATTCTGCAACATGAAAGCGGTCTGTATGCCTTCCCGGCCGGCATGATAATTTCAGCCCTGCAACAACGTTTTGCCGAAAATGGCTTTGCCGATGTTTCGCGACCCACTACGCAGAACACGACTGATTCGGCTCACCTGCTGGCAAGTTCAAACGGATTGCGGGTCTCATTGCGCAGCGAAACTTCGGCCACGATTCCGGGTGGGTTTATACTGCTCCTGCTACTTACTTCTCTGGGAATCGCCGGACTTTTCATTTTTGCACTGCACGAATGGCAGTTGCTGCAGAAAGCCCGGCTGCTCGACGAAGAAGAGCAGTTTTTCAGACAAACTGCACATGATCTGAAAACCCCGATTACCATCGTCAGCTTCCTCGCCGAAACCCTGGCGCTTAAACGCTATAAAAACGAAGATCAGCACAATCGCTACCTCAGCCAGCTGCAGACCGAAACCCAAAAGGCCGCAGAACTCTTTGACCGCCTGCTGCTTTCAGTGCGACTGCGCAAAAAGACGGTGAGCGCCGACCTGAAAAGCATTTCAGCAAGTGACATTCTGAAAAGCCTGCTCTTGCGCTTTCGCACCCGCATGCCAGACTGGGAAATCGTCGAACAATACGAAGGCTACGACCAGATTATGGCTGACCCTGACATGTTTGAGCGCGCAATGATCAATCTCATTGAAAACGTGCTCCGGCACGCCGCCGAAGGCAGGCAACTGGTTATTCGCATCTGCCCTGAAAAAACTGGCACCGGCGCAGAAATCGCGGTAATGATCGGCGACCGCGGCAGCGCATTTCCAATCGCCATAAAAGACGCAAAACTCGACCTGCTCAACAGCAGCCTGCCCTATCGCCAGGAACGTGGCGGCAGCGGCACCGGGCTGTTTCTGGTTCGACAGATCGTGCAGACTCACGGCGGACAGTTTTGTGCCAGCCGCAAGGACGACGGAGGAATATGGATGATAACCACATGGAGGGCAGTAAATGGCCAGGATTCTAGTAGTTGAAGATGAGCAGGTCATCCGCGAACTGCTTTGCGACAATCTCGAATTCGACGGTTTTGTGCCGATAGCTGCTGCCAGTCTGGCTGCAGCCGAGGAGGCACTCAAGCTGAAGCAGCCTGAGATGGTGCTGCTTGACCTGAATTTGCCCGACGGCAATGGCGCCGAACGCCTGAAAGAGTGGCGCAGCACCGGCATGAGCCTGCCTGTTATCATCTGCACTGTGCGTGACCGCGAGATCGACATTATCAAGGCGCTCGATGCGGGTGCCGACGACTATGTAACCAAACCGTTCCGGATTCGAGAATTGATCGCCAGAATCAAAGCTGTTTTGCGCAGAACCGGAAACGGCAGCGAAAGTCGACCGCCCAGAATTGGCCGGCTCGATGTCGACTTTGCCGCACGCACTGCCAACTGTGGAAACGAGCGCATAAACCTGACTACGACCGAGTGGCAGATGCTCGAATATCTCTGGAAAAACAAAAATCAGGTGCTGAGCCGAGAGCAGATAATTGATTGCATCTGGGGTATCACTGAGCTTGAAGACAGTCGCGCTGTCGATGTGCATATCGGCCGTCTGCGCAAAAAAATCGAAGCTCAGGCTGAGCCCGAAACCTTACTGACCGTGCGGGGCTTTGGTTACACCCTGAAAATATAAACTGTTACAAAGTTGTTACATGATCGACATCCGACTGCAACATCAGCAGCAGATAATAATGATAGCGAAAAACAAAATAAGGAGTTTAATTATGAAGAAATTAATTGTTACCGTGTTTTTGCTCTCATTGGTATTTGCAGGCCAGATGCTATATGCACAGAACGCCGAACTTGAAGGCGCCATTACCCGTCTGTGGACAACCGGGCCAGACGCTAAAATCGAACAGATTCTCAAAACGCACAGCGAAAGCAATGTGCCGACCGTTGCCGCCAAGGCAAGTTTTCATCTCGCGTGCCTGCAGGCGCTTAGCGACAGCGAAAATACGGCACCAATTCTCGCGCGCCTTGAAATTGCCGCCCAGACTGACGCAGAAAAAGCAACAGTTAAAACCCTCAAGGAAATTTTGCAGACACGCGCCAACAAATTGCCTGACAGCTTTCAACAGAAGATTTCTCTTGATTTTCGCAACACCGATCTGACGTTGGTCGTGAAAATAATTGCTCAGCGGTCCAACTCAAACATAGTTGTACACTCGAAAATCAGAAAAGTAATCTCAATTCGTCTGGCAGACGCAACTATCGCCCAGGCTCTTGACACGATCTGTGCAATGGCCGACCTGCGCTACGAAAACCGCAATGGTGTGTTCGTGCTGCTGCCAATGCAGGTCGACAGCAAAAACTATCTAAAAAGGCAATATCGTCTGTCTTCGCTTTCTCCGACGAGAGCCATGAAACTTCTCGATTCGCATGTCAATCCTCAAACCGGCAGCAATGCACCGGCCAACTTCGCCACCGACAACGAATCTGGCAAGCCTGCCCCAACGCTACCACCTGGTGTCACTGCCAAGGCAGATGGCAACAGCATAATATTTGAAGGCGAGCCCGAAGCAGCTGCCAAATACGTCAGCTTTCTGGAAAACCTTGATTTAAAAGACCGGGCCCACAAAATATCATTCAGAATCTGGCAGCTTAATCCTGATTCGAAACTCGACATAAAAGCCTTCACTGACCTCAATGAAAAGGAGCGTAACAAAGTTGCCAGAATTGTATCTGCCCCGGCAATAATCGCTCTCCCTGGCAAACATGCCAGAATAGAAGTCGACAACGTCAATAACGAAAAAACCGATCCGCCAAAAGAAGCGCTCGACTACTCTATTGACTGCAAATTCAACGATACCGAATCGCCTGATCAGCTACGCATCAATTTCGAGATAACTGTTTATGGCACTTCTGTTATTAATGGCGAGCCACTGAAAGTCAGCAAAAAATACAACACCGAAATGCAGATTAAACGAAACAAATGGATTATGCTACCGTTCTACCAGGGCGAAAGTCTGCTTTATCTAGAAACGCAGGTTATCAGCCAACAACCAGACTGATTCGACTGGATTTCCATACCTGGCGCTTGTTCAAAAAACGTATGCAATTGCCTTTTGCTTCTTAGCTTTTTCAGAACGAGCATAAGCATTATGTTGCTGCACGCGCCAGGAATGGAATCTTCGCACTCCGCAAAAGCCAGTAGCAAAAGAAAAAACTTTGTAGAAAATGATGAATTTGCTACAATTCGAATGCGCCCATACAAGAAAATTTCAGGGCGAGGAGAGAGAAATGCTACAAACTGGCCTGGCGATTGCTTCTGGAGAAGACGTAGTATCGGTAGCCAATCTGGTGGTTGATAGAGCCATACTGCAAAACCCGACTCCGGATGTGGCTTTTCTGCTTTCGTCCTTAAAATACGACCAGGGATTATTGTTTGACACGATCAAAAAACGTCTGGGTGCGGTTCCAATTTTTGGTACCACGTCCTCGCTATTGATTTCCAACCGTGGGGCCGATAGCAACTCGGTTCTCCTTCTCCTCATGACATCCAAAGATATTGAATTTACGATCAGCTCCGGAAAGTGTGGCACCGACCCAGCAGAGGTCGCACGCTATCTGGCTTCCAAATATCTTTTTGAAAAAAAACCGGTTTCTTCAGATCTGATCACCTGCATTTTGACCGGAACTAATAAGCATCACAGCGGCTATAAGTATCTTCAGGGAATGAGTTCGATTTTTCCCTTCATTATGCCTGTTTCGGGCGGAACGTCGCTCGGGCATTTTCCCAGCGAAAACCCGGATGACATGTTCATCGGCAATCAGTATTGCGGAAACATGCTTAGCCAGGATTCTCTGGCCTTGCTCTTCATCAGGATGCTCAAAAAAGAAGACTACGCTTTTGGCTTTGGCTATGAGACAGGCTGGGAACCGGTAACCTCCGAATTCGAGTGTACCCGGACAAACGGCAACACGGTCATGGAACTGGATGGTGTGCCGATCATCGATTTTTTAAAATCCTATTTAGGTGAAGACTATCAGGAACATCTGCTTAAACAGCGCTTTATGCTTAACCAGACCATTGCGGATGGTGAGTTGTCAAAAAACATTTTGCGATTTCCAATGGTTGTCGATGAAGAAAAACAGCAGATTGAATTCTGGCAACCTGACGATCTGGCCGGAAAAAAACTGCAACTGATCCACTGTGACCGCGAAGATATGATCAACGGAGCCAGAGATGCCGCCAAAAAAGCATTACTTGCTCTGGATGGCAAGACCCCTGAACTGGTTCTGGTATTTAGCTGTTGTAATCGACATCGCCACTTGCACTCTCGCACCGATGCCGAAATTCATGCCATTGGTGAGGTGTTTGGACCGACAGTACCGATAGTCGGTTTATACTGTTCTTCGGAAATATCACCTATGTACTCCCACTACCAGGAAGTTACCGATGCACGCCGCCCCTTAGCTGGAAGCCGCCAATTCGGTTGTTCTCTGGCAATCGTTTCTCTTGGCTCCCGTTGTCCAGCAGAAAAAACGAGCGATTTTGTTTCCCTGCTGACTTCCTTCAATGCCGAGGACAGGGTAGAAAAACATATCGATCTTTCCGTGGAAAATCAGCTGCTGACGGATAAACTGAATGAATATGAAAAGATTTTTCAGAACAATGAGTCCGCTCTTAAATTCATCATTCGGGAGCAATTTCGGGCAAGTCTGGTCGTAAAAGAAAAAAACAAGGAACTGAGCGAGGCCAAGGCCTGTGGCGATAAGCTTCAGGACGTCATCAAACAATACACTCCCCACTCTGTGTGGTGGAAGGCGTCGATGTCTGTTCTTGCCGGATTGTACAAGATCCCTGACGAGGAGATTTTTGCCACCTTCGTTTTCATGG
This sequence comes from Candidatus Rifleibacteriota bacterium, assembly GCA_018818125.1. Taxonomy (GTDB): domain Bacteria; phylum Muiribacteriota; class Ozemobacteria; order Ozemobacterales; family Ozemobacteraceae; genus Rifleibacterium. Next base: position 7,124 of record JAHISQ010000068.1, on the reverse strand, counting down.
ATGTGAAGGGATTCACCAGCTATGCTGAGGCTCACGCCCCTGACCTGGTTATTGCAGAATTGAACCGTATATTCCAGCCTGCCACCGAGATGATCTATAAATACGAGGGAGACGTGGATAAATATATTGGCGATTGCATTCTCGCACGGTTTGAAAATCCCAGTCAGGCCATGAAAGCTGCCATTGCGATTCAAAATTTCATGAAGCAGGAAATCGCCGCCCAAAGTCCATTTTTACTGCGCATCGGCATGAACCACGGCCGCATAATCATGGGAAATGTCGGAGCCGGAATGAGACGCGAAAACGCCATGATCGGTGATGCTGTAAACACAGCACAACGCCTCGAAGCAAACTGCACTCCTGGCGGAATCATGGTTGAGAAAGCCACATTTGACATGATCGACCCGCTGATTGTTCAGGGATTACCCACAAAATCAAAAGCAGTGAAGCTTAAGGGTAAAGAAAAGGACCTGGAAGTCGTTGAGATCGAGATTCCCGTGGCAGGTTAGCTTAAACTGATTGCGAATGCCAATGATTACTTTGCAAGCGCAAAGCGCAATCCGGTATAGCAAAGGGCAAAGAGAAGGCCATAGAAAAAGCTGTCAAGCCTGATTTGCTCTTCACCACGTTGATCTCGCACTCGTCCTGCCACTGTCATAGCCAGACCAGCAATTATGGGTGCCACAAATAGACATATCAGCCTGGCATCGGCGCCTTGCACAAATGATTTCGGAAAAATCATCAGACTGAGGATTCCCGAAAACAAACCCAATACCGCGTATGTTGCCATCGCACTGAAAGAGCTCATGGGATCCAGTGGTGTTTCAACCTCGTTTTCCCCATATTTGCGTGCTTTAACCATCTTGGCTGCATGGCGCTTCTGTCGCAATTTCTTTACCTTGTGACCACCAACTTCGGTCATTCCCTCGAAAATCATCCCCAGAATGAACTCACCAAATATTTCAAGAAGAAACAGTACAATTTCCTCCACAGAACCCTCCGTCCAACTGGCAGTTTAACAGTCATCTACGATCTTAACAAAGGTGATTGTAGCATAAGACATGCCAGATATTGTCATCGTTAATTAATAACAATCTTTGAGAGTTGCCATAAAAGGTAAATTCGTCGTCAATTTTTAGATATTGAAAGTTAGTCTTTTTTGAGCAATAATCACTTTGTATATGTTGCTTTGAATGAGAGCGTGATCTTTATTTTGCCTCCAACCCAAACAATCTAGCATGCGTAAAAAAAAAGGATTGCCCATGCAAATCAGAATCCGAAAGTCTTTTTCGATAAAACAAATTCCTGTCGCAGGGCTTGAGAATAATGAGTGATCCAATTCTCCACGGCAAGCAGAACGAGAAAGATCTACTAGAACGATACCGAGTCATCATGCAGACAGCAATGGACGGTTTCTGGCTAGTGGATACTCAGGGACGCTTTCTGGAAGTCAACGAGACATACTGCCAGATGATCGGCTACAGCCAATCGGAACTGCTGACCATGAGAGTTTCCGACGTAGAAGCCGTTGAAACACCAGAAATGAATGCCGCCCACATCCAGAATATCATTGCAGCGGGTAAGAATCGCTTTGAAACCCGCCACCGTCGCAAGGATGGGAAAATTATCGACATTGAGGTTAACAGCCGCTTCTATCCCGACAAGCAGGGGCTGATCGTGTGTTTTTTGAAGGATATCACTGAATACAAACAAACTCTGAATGCCCTGGAAGAGAATAGGAAACAGCTCGCACTGGCGATGGATCTTGCCCTTGCCGTACACTGGGAGTTCGACGTTATCTCCCAGATTTTCACGTTTAACGACCGGTTTTACGCCCTTTATGCAACTACTGCAGAGCAGGAGGGAGGGTATAAAATGACCGCAGAGAACTATGCTCGGAATTTCCTTTTTCCTGAGGATATTTCACTCGTCGCCGGCGAAATAGAGAGGGCGATCATGGAACCTGATCTTAATGCAAAATGGGAAGTTGAACACCGGATACTGCGGCGAGACGGACAGATCCGGTATATCTCAGTTCGTATGACGGTTATCAAGGATGCTCAAGGTCGAACCGTCAGAACTCGCGGTGTCAACCAGGATATCACCGAACGAAAGCAAAATGAAGAAATGCTGCGGTTCCATTCCCTTCTATTGAATCACATGATCGAAGGCGTTCTTCTGGTGCAGATAAAGGATTTGACAATCGTTTACGTTAACCCCGCCTTTGCGAAAATGTTCGGTTATTCTTCAGAGGAACTTATCGGAAAGCCTGTGGCCATTTTAAGCAGCCCAGATGATTATCTTCACGAGAAGATCATGGAGAAAATTGACCTTTCAATGAAAACAACCGGCCAGTGGCAGGGAAGAATCCGAAATTGCAAAAAGAATGGAACCTTTTTCTGGACCTCGGCTGTTATGTCCTCTTTTCAGCATCCGATTTATGGCGATGTTGGTCTTATGGTTCAACATGATATCTCAGAAATTGTAGACCTGGAAAATACCAAGGAAAAATTGCAGACTCAGTCTTACCAGACTCAAAAGATGGAAGCCGTTGGGCAACTTGCTGGCGGCGTAGCTCACGACTTTAACAACATGTTGGGCGTGATTCTAGGTTACTGCGAGTTAATTCTGGAAATGATCGGTCCTTCCAACCCCATTTATGCTGACCTCATGGAGATTTCCAGGGCTGCTGAACATTCAAAGGAACTAACCCGGCAACTATTGGGTTTTGCCCGCAAACAAACCATTTCTCCCAAGGTTATGAATTTGAATGACGCAATTGAAGGAATTATGAAATTAATGCGGCGGCTAATCGGCGAAAATATTGAGCTCATCTGGCAACCTGATCCAGATCTGTGGCTGATTAAGATGGACCCTTCCCAGATTGATCAAATTCTGATGAACCTTGCCGTCAATTCCCGCGATGCCATCAGCGAACACGGAAAGATAATTATTACAACGGAAAATGTGGTACAGGACGAAGCTATTATGCCCGAAAGCGAAAACCAGGGAAACAGAGAATATGTAATGCTGACCCTTAGTGATAACGGGCAGGGAATGGAGAAAGAGATCCTTGACCATCTCTTTGAGCCTTTCTTCACAACAAAGAACGTTGGACAAGGTACGGGACTAGGGTTGGCGACGGTTTATGGTATTGTCAAACAGAATCAAGGTTTTATTCTGGCTGAAAGCGAGACTGGCAAAGGGTCCACGTTCAAGTGTTATATACCCCGTCATACCGGAAATACCACGCAATTGGAGATGCGACCGTCTGAATTATCGAAAAGTCGTGGGGAAACAGTGCTGGTGGTTGAAGATGAGGCAGCTCTTTTGCGCCTCACTACAGCCCTGCTTCGCCGGTTAGGATACCAGGTTCTGCCGGCAAATAGCCCGGACGAAGCCATTCGTCTTGCCACAACACATACCGGAATGATACATCTCCTTCTCACGGATGTTATAATGCCGGAAATGACCGGTCGAGAGCTTGCCACTCTCCTCGTTGCGGCTAATCCAGGCCTTAAACTTTTGTTCATGTCTGGTTACACGGCAGATGTAATTGCCCATCAAGGTGTGTTGGATGAAGGAGTTTCATTCATTAACAAGCCCTTCTCTCTTAAAACCCTCGCCGTAAAGCTCCGTGAAATTCTCGATTAAAAATCGTTTACAAAGATTCTTCAGCGTCAGATCAGCTCTTTGCACAGGGTTTCAAAGCCAGAAATAAATGTTGAACAGTTCCGCGTCAATGACACCCTGACGCACACGTTGGATTGTTCTCTTCGGCCAGGACAGAATTTTCCACTTATTTTCGGCATAAGGTCGTTACTTTCATTGACAACTTCCAGCTTTTGCTCAATAATCCTACAAAACATAGAATACGCATAAAAATAGCTGTACGGGAATCCAGACGATATATGGATTTAATTAGAGGAGAGAGGAATATGGGGAAAAAATTCGTAATCCTTGATGATCATCCGGCAATCAGGTATGCCTTGAGATCTTACGTAGAAGATGCGGGACACCATGTAATGATGGAGGGTGCTTCGCTCGCTGATGGCCGCTCGTTTTTTGCGCAGGGGGAATTTGACGTTCTTATTATTGATTTAGCTTTTGGAGATGGTTGCGGTTGCGATTTAATAAAGGAATGTCGAAAAAAAAATCCAGACTCGAAAATAATTGTTTTTTCAATGGGAATTTTGGCTTCTACGATTCAGAGAGCTCTGGATGCGGGTGCGGACGGTTTCTTTTGTAAGGTGGACAACCTTGAGTTTTTACCCTCGGCTTTCGAGGAAGTATTAGCTGGAGGCACCTATATTTCGTCGAGAGCACGCCAATCTCTGGAAAAGGATAAACACAATGAACTTCCGCACATTACAGTAACCCCTTGCAAGCTTTCGCCGAAAGAAGGATTGATTCTCGGACTTCTGGGCGAGGGCTTAACTCGGAAAGAAATCAGTCTAAGAACCGAAATCAGTATACAAACAACAGAGACCCATTTGCGTCGAGCTGCTATAAAGCTGGGTTTAACCTCTCGTCGCGACCTTGTTCGCTACGCAATCAGCCTGAAAAAAGATCACTGCTCTTGATAATAGATTTTTTTTATCCATAAAAGGCAAAAATCTAAATAGCTTCTTCTTTCCGGGTTTTTAAATGTCCCCCATTCGGGTGATACCAAAAATTCGGAATTTCTGCTAAAAATAAGTTGATCATAGAATTTTGCACTCTTCTTTAAAGCATGAAGAACGGGTGTCTAGAGAAGAATCTTATGGGAATATGATCTGGATTGTTGTCAACAAACAGGGAGAATCTAATGTTAAGGTCTTTTTGGACCTTGGAAGAGAGATGCTTTGGCGTTGAAAGACAAAAAATCAGCGTGACAAAGCTTGACAAGGAGCTTAATTGTGGAACGCAAACAATCTGGCAGTCGTAACGGAACGATTAACAGCAAAGAAGTTGTCTTTTCTGTTTCAGTAACACTGAATAACGGGCATGTCTGTGGTGCTGAGGGGCACATAGAAAAGCCTGAAGAGTTATATGATTCACTTGGTGGAACTACAGCAACTTTGACGGATACAGCAACTGGAAATGCCTATTTAATTTTTGTTGTCCCCAAGAGATTCAATTTCATGGTTGGATACGAAAAGGCAAACGAGCTAATTTGAACTGTAAGCCTTTTTGTTTTGGAACCGACCAGTGTTTGATGATGGTGTCTAATCGTCTGATGAATATATCTTGGTAAAATTTTTGTTCGTGTAAAAAGAATCCGCTAAAAATGCTTTTGGCGAAGGTATAATACGAAAAATATTTCTGCTTAACGGCTCTATATTTAGATGCGGATAACATGAAGCAGTGAATTCGTGGCAATAATATCTGCCGGGACCTGGTTCAAAGTTAAAGTCATATTCAACATTGGCGTCGGCGCATTTTTTTGCGTGCTCTATCGCCCATGCCTGGCCATTGTTGGGCCGAAGCACAACGATTCTATCTGCTCGACAAAAATCAATAATATCATCTAACGTTGAGCCTTCGGCAATTGAATGGACAATCTTATTGTCACCGACATAAAGACCGCTATGACTACATCTACTTTCACCTTTTGGAATAAAATAGCCATCCAGGTAGTCATCGTAAGCACGCATAACGACATCTCCCGGGTTAATTGCTGTCATAATTTCACGAGTATGCCATCCTTTTATTTTGAATGTAGTAGGGTGATAAACAATGAACATCGGCCATTTAAACACTTTGACATCACCAAAAACAGTCAGGACAAACCGCTTGAATGAATAAATAATGTTGCTTATAGATTTTAGCTTTCTCATTGATTCTCTTTTCCTTAGTCGAATGCTTTCTGGAGCCAACTACCGCGAAGCAGTTTCAGACCCGTTTTTTTTACACAATATTGTAATATTGGAAAAGTGAGAAAGCAATGCGAATAATTCGCATCCCAAGGTAAAACAAGATTTAACATGCAGTGATTGTTTTGAATATTTCCGGCATTAGCAGTAGCTGGATCTTACCTTCCCCGTTGACGTTCAATGGATCGATTTACTCAGAGACTCACAACTGACGGTTACCGTTACCAACCGCAGTTATCATCTGAGCGTGGACTCTAACTGGGGGTATATTTTCTACAATACCTAACTCCATCAATAAAAGGCAAAAATCTAAATAGCTTTCTTCTTTCTGGTTTGTACACGAAAAGTGAATCATTTTTGTAATTCCTGGTCATGAGTGTCCCCCATTCGGGGGATATCGAAGATCCGGAATTTCTGTTAAAGTTTGATCGTTCAACCGGGTTCTTTCAAGTCAGATAACTGGAACATTCGGCGCATAATTTTGCTTAACACTTATACCGATTCCACATAATAGTTACCCCAGCAACATTATACCGAAAACCCGACCAATTGCCGGGCAAAAAGACCTTTTTTCGCTTATCAACAGCCTCGAACTGTCCCTAAGGTTCCAAAACATAGAATCGGTATAAAAATAACTGTTACAGGCATGGAAGGATAAAATGAAAAATACATTCAGGGGTTACTATAAACTTTCAGAAGATGAATTTAAAACCCTTTGGGGCAATGCTCTTTTTGTCTTCGATACAAATGTTTTACTAAACCTATATCGCTATCAACCATCAACCAGAGATGCTTTGCTTACTGTTATAACAAAGCTGGCAAAACGCGTGTGGATTCCATATCATGTAGGGTTAGAATACCAGAGAAATCGTTTGAAAGTTATTTCTGCTCAACACAAGAGGTTTACGGAAGTCAAAAATATAATATCGAAAGCAATTTCAAAAATGCAGGGCGAGCTAGATCATCTTCAGTTAAAGAATAGACATAGCCATATTAATCCAGAAGCTTTAATTGAGAACATAGAAAAGACAAAATCGGAATTTTTCTCTAAGCTTGAAGAACTTGAAAAGAAAAGCATTAGTTTGAGTTCTAAGGACGAAATAAGAATTATAATTGACAAGCTGTTTGATGCGAAAATAGGCCTCCCTCCAGAGAACCAGGTAGATATTGACTCGATTTTTAAAGAAGCAGAAGAGCGTTATAAAAAGTCAATTCCTCCTGGCTTCGAAGACTCATGTAAAGACGAAAAATCCCCAGATGAATTTTCTT
>JAHISQ010000067.1 GCA_018818125.1 Candidatus Rifleibacteriota bacterium | reverse complement strand
TTATAAAGCTAACGGAGGAAGATGATGGCAACTAATGGAAAACTCGCGGTAGTAGCAGTAGGCGGCAATTCGCTGATTCTCGACGGCAAACACCAGTCTGTCCCGGATCAGTATGATGCAGCGGCAAGAACCATGGTTCACATAGCCGATATGATTGAAGCCGGTTATAATGTGGTTATCACCCATGGCAACGGTCCACAGGTCGGATTCATACTTTTGCGCAGCGAGATTGCCCGCAACCAGATTCACCCGGTTCCGCTCGATTCATGCGGCGCCGACACCCAAGGCGCGATCGGTTATAATTTTCAGATGGCGCTCGGCAACGAATTCAAAAAACGCGGCATCAAGAAGCCGGTGGTAACGGTGGTTACCCAGGTTCTCGTCGACAAAAACGACCCATCATTCAAGAAGCCAAGCAAGCCAATTGGTCAGTTCTACACTGAAACCGAATCAAAAGATCGCATCGCCAAAGACGGCTGGGACATGGTGGAAGATGCTGGCCGAGGCTGGCGTCGAGTTGTTGCTTCACCGCTGCCTCTCGAAATTATCGAAGAAAATGCGATTAACGCTCTCACTGAAAAAGGCTTTTGCGTAATAGCCGTTGGCGGCGGCGGGATTCCGGTTATCCGCGATGAAAACGGCATGCTCAAGGGCACTGCTGCCGTAATAGACAAGGATTTCGCATCAGCGTTGCTCGCTTCGAACATCAAGGCCGATACCTTTATCGTTTCGACTGCTGTCGAAAAGGCCTGCCTCAACTTTGGCAAGCCCGACCAGAAAGCACTCGACAAAGTAACTGTTGCCGAGCTCGAAAAGTATTGTGCCGAAGGCCATTTTAAACCGGGCTCGATGCTTCCCAAGTGCGAAGCTATAATCAAGTTCATCAAAGCTGGTGGCAAACATGCCATTATAACTAATCCCGAGAACCTTGCCAAAGCCGTAAAAGGTGAAGCTGGAACTCACATTTATCCATAATCAAGGAGCCAGATCGTGCCCAAGTATTTAAACAAGTTCAAACTTAAAGTTAACGACGATGTCGTTAAAAACACCGTTAAGCGTGCCAAAGAACGTAATGTCATTATCCCAACCTTTGCTCAGCAGAGAAATCCTGAGCTGATTCCAGAAAAGATCAAAAAACAGGTACAGCCGCTTGGTCTGTGGGATGTAGATCCACGCAATCTGTTCCGGATAACTTGGAAAAACAATACCAAAACCGGTCTTTATGGCGATGTAAATTTTGTTGAACTGCCCAGTTCGCTTACCGGCGTAAAAGCTCGCATCATCGGCCTGGTTGGCAAATATTTTCCGACTGGCGCCCATAAGGTTGGTGCAGCTTTCAGTTGTCTGGTACCACGACTCGTCAGCGGCGAATTCGACCCGACCCGGCAAAAAGCAGTTTGGCCAAGCACCGGCAACTATTGCCGTGGTGGCGCTTACGACTGCGCACTGCTCGGCTCACCAGCAATCGCAATTCTTCCCCAGGATATGAGCCCGGAACGCTTTGCATGGCTCAAAGAAATCGGCACCAGCGAGATTTTTGCTACCCCCGGCTGCGAATCAAATGTTAAGGAAATCTACGACAAGTGCTGGGAACTGATCAAGGAACGCGGCGAAGATATAGTTATCTTCAACCAGTTTGCCGAAATTGGCAACCCGATCTGGCATTATCACCAGACCGGCAACGCAGCTCTTGAAGTGTTCGACAAAGTAAAAGGCCCTCGCAGCCGCATGGCAGCATGGGTTTCGGCAACCGGCTCAGCCGGAACCATTGCGGCCGGGGATCGCATCAAACATGCACACCCGCACGCGCGCATTGTAGCTTCTGAAGCTCTGCAGTGCCCCACCCTGCTTAATTGCGGATTTGGTGGTCACCGCATCGAAGGCATTGGCGACAAGCATGTGCCCTGGGTTCACAACACCCGCAATACCGACACTGTGGTTGCAGTAGACGATGAAAACTGCATGCGGCTGCTGGGTGTGTTCAACACGCCAGTTGGTCAGGAAATGCTTAAAAACGCCGGAGTCAGTGCTGACATTATCTCTCAGCTTTCACTTCTTGGCATCAGCAGTATCAGCAATGTGCTTTCAGCAGTTAAAACCGCGAAATTTTACGATCTTGATGAAAACGACATTCTGTTCACCTGTCTGACCGACTCTGCAGAAATGTATCAGTCACGTCTCGGGGAACTTGAACAGCAGCATGGCAAGCTGTGCAACGGCCGCGCCCTGGCTGATTTTGAACGTTTCATGCTCGGAGAAAGCACCGGAAACATGATGGAACTTAATTATCATGACCGCAAGCGCCTGCACAATTTCAAATATTACACCTGGATTGAGCAGCAGGGCAAAACCGTTGAAGAACTCGCTGAGCTCTGGGATCCCGAATTCTGGGAAGACGCTTTCAGCATGGAAGTCATCAATCACTGGGACGATATGAT
>JAHISQ010000066.1 GCA_018818125.1 Candidatus Rifleibacteriota bacterium | reverse complement strand
CGAAACTTAAAAAACTTACCGATCATGAGTTGATCTCACGGATATCCAAAGGAGACGAGGATGCATTCGCTTTGCTTCTGAACAGGTACCAGAAAGGAGTATATCGTTTTGCCTATCAGTTTCTTGGAGACGCATCCGAGGCGTTCGATATTGCTCAGGAAACATTTTTAAGGATATATGCGCTTTCTTCAGGTTTTCTCCCGAAAGGATCGGTCCGATTTCTGATAATGCGCATTGCCAGGAATTTATGCATTGATTTTGCCCGGCGTAAAAAGCCTGTCTTTACGGACACGCCACCGGATATAACCAATGGGAAGACGGCCTGCTCATCCTTGCTCCAAAAGGAAGTATCAACCATACTTGCCACAGCAGTTCAGAAATTACCTGAAAACCAGAGAACTGCCGTGTTGCTCAGACACATGGAGGAAATGCGTTACGCACAAATAGCCGAAGTCATGGACACGAGCGTTGGAGCAGTTGAATCCCTGCTGGTACGCGGTCGAAAAACTTTGAAGAAACGCATGGACGATTTGGGATATTTTTATGATGAAAAATAACCAAAATTCCTTTATCCCTTTGTGCAGGTTGTTGATTGCTATGCCTTTGATATCCTGCCTCTTTGGGTGTTCGATGTTCAATCCTCCAAAACGGGAAGGCCCCCCTGTTTCATTACCGGAAAAGTTTTCTTTTTACGCTGAGAACGATTCCATGCCGGTTCAGTGGTGGAAATACTTCGGCAGTGCCGAGTTGGACCGGCTCATGAACATGGCCATTGCGGACAATTTCACTATTCGAATAGCTGCGGCACGTCTCGCACAAGCAAGAGCCCAGGTCAAAAAAATTGATGCCGATCGATACCCTGCCGTTAACGCCCAAGCAGATGCAGCTCATGAGCGTACACGCATGAAAGATGGAAATAAGGGATCTGAAACCATTGCAACCGAAGATTACGCCTTAGGCCTTGCCGCCGGATATGAAATTGATCTCTGGGGTCGACTCGCATCCCTTAAAAATGCAGAAGCATACGAAGCGATCGCAGCCCGAGAGGATCTTGAAGCAGCCGCAGTTAGCATTGCAGCAGAGGTGGCCGGCACATGGATCGATATTATTGCCGTGCGTAATGAAATAGCTATTCTTGACAAGCAGATTGAAACCAATGAAAATCTTTTAAAGCTTCAGCAAATTCGAATGGACAACGGTTTGACCTCAGCGCTGGATGTTTCTCAACAGATGGAAAACGTTGCCGCTACAAGAGCTGAAATGCCACTCTTGTTGTTGAGGGAGAGGATTTCACTGAATGCATTGGTCTTACTTTTAGGAAGCGCCACAGATGATATTCTGATTTCAAAAAAAGACCTTCCTGAACTGATTCCGCTGCCGGATACAGGTATCCCGGCGGACCTGCTTGCTCGCCGTCCCGATGTTCGCGCTGCAGGTCTCAGACTGAACTCGGCAGACTGGCAGATTACAACCGCCAGAACAAATCGTTTACCCTCACTGAATATCATGGCAACCGCTTCTTTTTCCGATTCGAGTATGGATCTGCTGTTTTCGAACTGGCTGACATCCCTTACCGCGGGCCTGACCGCCCCATTACTCGATGCGGGGAAGCGCGTGGCCGAAGTGGAACGTACACGGGCAGTCGCTGAAGAACGCCTTGCGCAATACGGTGAGACAGTGGCCCGGGCGGTTAAGGAGGTTGAGGATGGATTGGCAAGAGAAAGCAATCAACGCCAGTACCTGATGCTTCTGGAAAAACAAATTTTAGCGGCCAGACTGGCCATGCGGGAGGCAAGGCTTCGATATCTGAGTGGCAGCAGTGCTTTTTTGAATTACCTTGTAGAAATTCAAAATGTACAAAGGCTTGATCGCCGGATCATTGCCGTTAAAGCTGATTTGAGCAAGTTTCGTGTAAGTCTTTACCGGGCTTTGTGCGGTGGATGGACCATGGGATGATTAAAAATGATATTTAGTATTATAACAAAAAATGGTGCCAATATGAACAAACAGCCGAATTCATCCCAATATCTGAAAATTTTTCTCAAATCAATGTTGGTGATCACGCTGCTTTCTTCCAGCGTAGGGACAGCGGCATACTTTATGGCCACAAAACCGACACCACAAAAGCAAAAACCACAGATACGGTCTCTTCTAGTGGAAACGCTCACCGCTGAAAAAAAATCGGTCCGGGCATCAATTTCAGGTATGGGCACGGTG
>JAHISQ010000065.1 GCA_018818125.1 Candidatus Rifleibacteriota bacterium | reverse complement strand
TTGGAATAATTACCGCAATCAGGTTTGCACTCGTCATCTTTTCTACTTTTCTTAATTTTACACCAATCAGTGAACACAGCTGGCGAGCTGGTGGGGTCGGCTTTCCAGTTATGCTGAGCTGTATAGCAGGCTGTCTTTTAGCTATGCGCAAAAACTATTTTCCGGCGTTTTTTATCGGAATTTTTGCGGCTTTCTTTCTGACCCACGAAATAACAATTGTTTATGATACTCACGCTATCGAAATAGGTCAGGAACTCAAGCCGGACGGCTGGTTCAGATCAGTCATAATGGTTTATCAGGACGCATTGCGTCCTGGTTTCGGCGCATTCTGGGGGATGATTGGAGTCATTCTGGCATCAGTCACCCCTCTGATCGGAATGGGAACAGAAGTAAGACGTAAAAATCTTGAGGCTGCAAGGCTGTCTGAAAAAGCGAGTGAAGACAATTGCCCGACCCTTTCTGATTTTTTTGAAGAGGAACCTGCCGAAACCAGACCTGACGAAGAAGCTACCGAATGGGCTGAGCAGTTTTTCAGCGACGAAAAATCTGATTCTGAAGACGAACCTGCCATGATTAGACCTGAGCAGTTTTTAAATAACGAAGACGACGAAGACTTAGACGAGCAGGAAAAAAGCTGACGCACCCGCCATTTTACTGGCACGGCACGTCAGCCTCGATTTTATCTCATTGATGTGTGTCAGACTATATCGATATCAGGATCATGTGCAAGCAAGCGCCGTTTTGAGCGGTAATATTTGAATGGCGAGTAGTAATAAAGATTAGCGACACCTGCCATGTAGATGCAGGCATATCTCTCGACCAGTGTCGCAAAACGCGAGATCTCGTTACCTGCTCGCATTACTTCACCCCAATTTTTATTAAAACCCTCCTGAGTCGCAAAAATCAGCTCACGAATCTCCTCGTCCAATTTTGTCAGTTGTGATCTAATCACTTCCCATTTATCGTGCAACGCTCTTCTGTCGCCAGTTTTAAGCCACATTTTTTCGCGCAATTCAAGTGAAGTATCTTCAAGTCTTTCTTTCTCGGCCATTTTGTCAGCAATTTGCTGATGAACATTTTGTGTGGACTCGAGAATTGGAACTTCCTCGGCCAATTCCTGCACTACCAGACCAGTGCGCCACCCGATAGCTTCTTTCAACGTAACTACGTCACCAAGAATGTGATCGCCGATGTAGAGAATTTCTGATGCCTTGAGGTTAAGGTGCTTTTCGAGAATTGATGCATTTCCGCCCTGATACAGACCATTCCACTCGATCTGCCCGTAAAAATTCGACAACAGACCGGTATCAGGGTCCACCTTCTGGTAACGATTGCGCGCAGTAAAGTAATCTGGCTTATTTGCTGCAACAATAACAAGGTCAAACAACTTCTGCCACGGCACTTTAAGAAAAGGATTAAAGCAATATTCCATTACTTTGCGACTGTAATCGTAGTCTGAATTTGTTATCAATGCCAGCTTTTTGCCGAATTTTTTGAACTTGATCAGTGCATCAACAATACGTTGATCCTGAATCAGATACTTTTCGGGGTGTTCTGCAACCTCGCCTTTGAGCTCTTTTTCCTGGTGAGCGTCGTTGAGGCATTTACGAACTTCGAGAAACAGTCTGCGGTAGTTCACTTTCTCACTTATCGAGTCGTAGTAGTCGACCAACTGGGCGTATATACACCCCTCGGCCTGCGAAAACAGTGTGTGCACTATGTAATAACGCGAATCACTGAGGTCGATTCCGTTCGGGCCATAACGTTCCTTCTGCTCTTCAAAACTGTAAAATTTGGTACCATGCGATGCAATTCTTACGAAACCGTAACGGTTTACTTTCAAAAAGTCTCCAGTTTCGGTGTCTATGACGAGCCCTCGAATTATAAAATCGTTTTGAAATTCGAAATCTCTGATCGCAGGCGGGCAATTGTATTCATGAATCAGCTTTTCTTTAAGAATTTCGTAAGCCTTGGCCTCAAATACCGGCACATTATATGTCGCCAGCGTGTAATCCATGTCAAATCCGATCAACTTGACCGAATTCATGTTGAGAGTGCGGTTAACAAAAATTTTGCAATCGCTTGATATTGATTTCTCTGTCATTTTCTTTCACCTTTTGATTTTTGTCGACGCAAGCATAACACATGCGCATATATGCGGTAAATCAGTTGAATTGTAATGTTATTTATGTTAAATATTGAGTATGAAAAAAGTAAAGTTTAATTTTCTCGATCATAAGAGCCTGAACAAGATTTTTTCTCGTAACAGGCCCGGTAACGCTCGCATTTGCAGCGAAAACAAGCGCTGGGCGCTCAAATTTCGAACGACACGCGCTCATCGCATTATCTTCGCCAGTGGCGTCAATATACGCGAACAGGGCAAAATTCTGCCGGTGCGCATCAAATTCGTTCTGACTGCAAAATAAAAAAACGCCTCGCTGATGTCAGCGAGGCGTTTTTCTTTAATTTAGAATCAATTGCCTGCTTCTACCTTCAGATCATCTGAAAAGACGAATAGATCGCCATCGACGACAAGAGCTTCCAGTCGCGACCTGATGTCGAGCGGATGACCAGAAAACAGCGCCAGATCTCCGTCCAGGCCCTTCTTGATTTTGCCAAGCCGCTCAGAAACGCCGAGAATCTTTGCCGGGACATCAGTGATGGCAGCAAGGGCTCGTCTTTCGTCAAGACCATACTGCATCGCCATCGCGGCGGCAACGCGCAACGTTTCGATCGGCAGACCGGGATAATCGCAGGTAAATGCAACATCAACACCGGCATCCATAAGTATTTTCGCGCTTTCAAAAGTTTTTTCGTTCAGCTCATAGCGAAAGCGCGGAATCAGAGTCGGTCCAAGCACTACAGGAATATTCTTCTCAGCAAGCACTGCCGCTATCATGTGAGCTTCGGTGCCGTATTCAATTACCAGTTTCAGCTTAAATTCATCGGCAATTCTGATTGCAGCCATGATATCTTCGACTCGATGCGCACAGGCGCGCATGGCAACTTCGCCTTTGATCAGTGGAATCAGAGCTTCCATGTCGATCTCGCGATCTTTGACCATTTTTTTGCTCTGTTTGAGAGCGTAATAATCCTGTGCCTTCATCAGTGTTTCTCTGATAAGCGCAGAGACACCCATTCTGGTCGCGTAGGGTCTTTCGCCTTTTCGCGCAGCGCCCTTTACCTGCTCGCCAAATGACATCAGGATACCGGCCTGTTCAACAATCAAACCGACATCAGCAGAGTTGCCATTGGTTTTGAGAATCGAACAGATTCCTGAAATAGGTCTTTCGGAACCAGGGCAAACCATACAAGTCGAAATGCCTGCTCTTCTGGCGTCTTCCATGGCGCGATCACGCATCTTAATTCCGTCGAGAGGGCGTAAGTGCGGGGTAATATCGGCAAAAGGCTCGCTGATATCGTCGACAGAAGTTGAGCTTTCAAAAAGTCCGAGGTGGCTGTGGGCATCGATCAGACCAGGAATCAGATATTTCTGCTCGCACTCGATAACCTTTTCAACGTTCTTGCGAATCATTGAACCTACAGAAGCGATCTTTCCCTTTTCCACAAGCACTTTCTGGCCTGGGAAAAACGTGCCGCTCATGGGGATGCGAACGTTATTAAATATAATAGACATTTAACAGCCTCTTTTACAGATTAAAAGAGCAAGAAGGTTTGGTTATCAGATGACCTTGTTGCCGTCAACAAATACTGCTTTTGTTCTGGAACGCGTATCGAGAGGGTGGCCTTCCCAGATAACGACGTCTGCATCATAGCCGACTTCGAGCTTGCCCAGACGTTTATCGAGACCCAGAATAATTGCGGGGTTTTCTGTAATAGCTTTGATGGCGCGCTCTTCGTCAAGTCCATGACGAACACACATGGCAGCTGCCACACTGAGTCCCTCAATAGGCATTACAGGATGATCGGTAGTCAGAGCTACAATGCAACCTTCGTCCATAAGAATTTCTACTGTTTCGAACGTTTTGTTGCGGAGTTCTGGTTTGGAGCGACTTGAGAAAGTCGGTCCAACGACGGCGCGTGCTTTCCACTTGCCAAGCTCTTTAGCAATCAGATGACCTTCGGTGCAGTGGTCAAAAACCATGTCAAGGTTGAATTCCTGAGCAATACGGTAGGCTGTGATAATGTCGTCAGCCTGATGAGCATGAGCGCGAGCCTGTATTTTGCCTTCAATAAGAGGCAGCAGAGCTTCGAGTTTAATTTCGCGCTCTTTGAATTCTTTTGTTTTTTTGCGTTTGAGATAATCCTGTGCTTTCATGAGCCATTCGCGTATAACAGCGGCTGTGCCCATTCTGGTGCAGGGAAATTTTTTCTGCTCGCCATAAACACGTTTTGGATTTTCACCAAAAGCGAACTTCATGCCGGAACTTTCCTTAATTACAGCGGCTTCGGCAATATTGCCGACCATTTTTACGATGCAGCATTGGCCGCCAATGGGATTCGCTGAACCTGGAGTAATCATGGCAGTGGTGACGCCACCGTGCAAAGCATCTTTAAATGCTCTGTCGCGCATCTTAAGAGCGTCAAAAGCTCTCACGTGAGGTGTTGCAAGACCAAAAGACTCATTGAAATCTGCATCATACCAGCCCACGCCTTCTTCTTCGAGGCTGATATGAGTGTGGGCATCTATGAATCCTGGTAGAATATATAGATCACTGCAATCTATTGTGTTTGCACTGGTCTCGACTTTCTTTTTCGGTGGCGGAACTGGCTTGCCCTTTTTTGCCTTTGATGAGGCGAGGGTTATTTCTGTAATCTTACCCTTTTCAATAACCAGTTTCTCCAACTCCTGAAATTTCCCTTGGTAAAAAACGATGCCTTTTTCGAGAATGGTTTTCATGAAGCTCCCCTTTCCTGGGTTACAAAATTGCTATTTTGCGGTGCCATGCTGCGTTGATAATGATTTGGCTGGCTCTCCGGTCCTCTTAAATCGAGCCATTATACTATCTTTGGGCGCATCTTTCAAGTTATTTTTTTTTGAGAAGGCGCACCGCATCGACTTCAAATCAAAAACTATGCGGCCAGACTCTTGACAGGATGCAGGCTGATATCTATAATCAAAGAGCATGATTCATCTGAGCAAAAATATATTTTGGGTTATCCTGGTTGCGGCACTTCTTGTGAGTGGCTGCAATCAGGAAAAAGAATTACCGGTCGAAAGAACCGGTAATGATTCACGAATTCTGCAGGCAGACCTCATACAGGTCAGCACAGTTGAGACCGCCAGCACCCCGGCACCAAAAGAAAAAATTTCGCCGCTTGAATTCTCGCAGAAAGAATATCTCGACGCCTACAATGACTATGTCAGGTTGTTGCGCGAGAGCGGACCGCAAACCATAGAGACACTCCAGGCCCTTGCCGTCTACCAGAAAAAATATCAGATTTATCAGATGCTCTTAAAGGCTGAAGGCGACAAGGGGCAATAATGCCGCCAGCTAGTTTTCCTGTTTTTCCTGGCCACTCAGCTGATTTATTTTAAACACGGCATAAAACATCACTATAGCAGCGACAATTTGCACCCATGATATCGGCCGATTGAAACTTAGCCACATAATTACCACCGAAGAAACCGGGAAGAAGAGCTCCAGAACAGAAGCCAGCGAGGCTTTTACCCACTTAAGACCCGCATAAAAGAAACTGGTAGCTAATACGCCAGATATTACAGCCATGTAAAATATGCTTTTGTAGAGCTGCTCAGAAATGATCAAATCAGATTTAAGACCGCCATGAATGACAAGAGCGAGAGTTACCGAAAAAACGGCGCCAAGCAAAAATCGACATGCCAGCACAAAACTCTGGTCATACTTTTGCAGCAGCAGTTTTCCCCATACTGTGCCACTGCCCCAGAAAAAAGCGGCAGCCACTGCCAACGCTGCGCCGATTGCCGACTTTCTCCATTCGCCAGTAAATGGATCAGCGAAGCCAAATGATACAAAATATGAGCAAATTATTGCCAAGGCAGCCCAGGCAAAAAAATGTCGGCTTACTTTTTCGCGCAGCAAGATAACTCCGAGCGTTATCGTCATCACTGGTTGCAATTTTTGCATCAGAACAGCCAGTGCCGGATTAATATAGCGAAACGCTTCGGTAAAACACAATACTCCCATAGCAGATGCGCCAAAACCGATCATCAGGAAGAAAAAGACATCCCGTGAGACAAGCAGACGAAATTGTTTCCGCTTCAGCCAAAATATCGGACTGACCACTGCCAGATTGATCAGATGCTCCCATGCGATGAGTACTACAACCGGCAGGCTGGCGATGATCGGATTGCGGAAATACAGGTCTGTGCTACGTAAAATTCCGCATAGAGCAACTAAAACACAGGCAAGAGAGTAGTTCATAGCGGGTTTGATTCAGGAGCCAGAGAGGAGCAGTTCTTGCCGGCTCCTTTGCTTACGTAGAGCGCTTTGTCAGCGACCTTGATAAGACTTTCGCGGTCACATGCGTGAATCGGATATGAGGCAACACCAATGCTCACGGTAATGCGCAAATCTCCGCTGCTATGAGGCACGACCAGCGCGGCAATTTTTTCGCGTAAGCGTTCGGCAGTATGAAAAGCTTCCTCTGCACGGGTTTCCGGATAAATAATAGCCATTTCTTCGCCACCATAGCGGCATGGCACGTCAATGCCGGTACGCACAGTGTCTCTGATCGTCTGCGAAACCTTTTGGATAACTTGATCGCCGACCTGATGGCCGTAGGTATCGTTGAACTTTTTGAAATTATCAATATCCATCATTACAAGGCTCATGGTGAGTCCATAACGGCGCGCTCTCAACAACTCCTCGGCCAATCTGGCCTGAAAATAGCGGTGAACAAACAATCTGGTCATGCCATCGGTGATCGACAACTCATAAAGTTTGTTGTTCTCAATGGTAACAGCGGCCTGAGAAGCAATAAGATTGAGAAGTGAAAGATCGCTTTCCTTAAAAACCCCGCCATTGCGCTTGTTAACGATATTGATAACACCAATAATGCCATCTTTAAATTTGAGTGGTGAACAGATGAGGCTTTGAATATCTTCTACCGGCATCAGACTGCCAAAATTACGAAACCTTGAGTCTTTGAATCCCTCGTTACAAATTATGCCGCTGCCATTTTTAGCAACCTGGCCACAGATGCCGTTTCCCAGTTTGACCGGTGTGCTGGTAAAAACGCGATACCTGCCACCGGAAGCAACCTTAACAACCAGCTCATCTGTGCTGTCATCGAGCAGCATGATAGAACCCCGTTCGGCCTCAAGAGCTTCAACGGCATGAGTCAGCACAAATTTAAGCAAATCTTCAGAGTCTGTGAACAAATTAACTGCATTGCTT
>JAHISQ010000064.1 GCA_018818125.1 Candidatus Rifleibacteriota bacterium | reverse complement strand
TTTGTTAAAAAGACTCTGGCTGAGTCTGCGTCGGGCGATATTATTCGGGTTCTACTCGATAATAAAATCGCCTGTGAAAACGTTCTAAGATATCTGACCGGCAATGGCGCAAAGGTGACCACAGAATCTGAGAGTCCGGATTATTGCCTGAAGGCAGTCATTTCAGACTCCAGCGCATGTGAAATATGTGTTCCGGACAGTCAGAAAGCGAAACCACCAGCTGTCGCAATAACTCATTCCGGAATGGGTCACGGCTCAGAGGAACTCGGACGCATTCTGATTCAGGCCTGCATCAACGCGCTGCATTCGATAGAGCCCAGACCGTCTACGATGGTTTTCTACAACAGCGGTGTACATCTGGCATGTGAAGGCTCTCCTGTGCTACCGGCTCTCGAAGAGCTTGAGCGTCTGGGAGTCAAAATTCTTGTATGTGGCACATGCCTTGAATATTTTTCGCTTGCGGACAAACGAAAGGTCGGCGTGACATCCAACATGTTTGAAATTCTCACAGCGATGTCCGAGGCCGGGCACGTCATCACCCCCTGATCACATGCCGAATTCAGCGTCACACTATTTCGATAACGCCGCCACTTCATTCCCTAAGCCCCCTGAAGTGGCGGAGGCGATAAAAAAATACCTGGATGAATCTGGCGGCACCTACGGCCGTTCGGCATATCCCCGGGCTTTTGCCGCATCGCAAACGATTGAACGTCTGCGTGACCGTATGGGCGCCGTGCTGGGAACCAAACTGGTCGACAACATTGTTTTTACATCCTGTGCGACTATGGCTCTGAATACTGTTATTCAGGGGTTTAACTGGACAAAAAAAGCGGTATTGCATTCGCCGATCGAACACAATGCGGTCATGCGGCCGCTGTTCGAAATGCAGAAAAGAGCCGGACTCCGCCTCGAATGCATTCCCGCCGACAAAGATGGTATTATTGATCTCGACCGCCTCGCCAACATGAATCTCTCAGCCTTCGATCTATTGGTGATAAATCATCAGAGCAATGTCAACGGCGCTATCCAGCCGCTTGAAAAACTGCGCAGCGTGACCGACAACCTGCCGATACTTGTTGATGCCAGTCAGTCACTTGGCACTACTCCACTTAAAGCTGATGAATGGAAACTCGACTTTGTTGCTTTTACAGGTCACAAAAGCCTGTTAGGACCGGCAGGCACAGGCGGATTGTTTCTAAGACATCCCGAACTTGTTGCGCCACTGATTTATGGCGGCACTGGCAGCCTGTCTGACAAATACGATATGCCCGAAGCCATGCCTGATCGTTTTGAAGCTGGAACTCCGAATCTTGTCGGCTTGTTCGGGCTTCTTGCCGCACTCGAAAACCGGCCTACCTGCAGATACCAGCAGAAAGATGTTGAGCGGCTGTTGGCTGGCCTGCGCGAGATTCCAGACATCACGGTCTTTGCTGCGACTGACAGCTCCCGGCAAGGCCCAGTCATCTCGATTTACTGTAAAAACTTGGAGCCAGGAGCATTTGGAGATAAATTATTCAAAGATTACAGCATCGAAACCCGCGTCGGATTGCATTGCGCGCCGCTGGCGCACAGGCATCTCGGCACCTTTCCTGCTGGAACAGTGCGTTTTGCCTTCTCACCCTACCATAATGCACAAGACCTTGAATACCTCCTTGAAGCAGTTAGAAAGGTTATCCGATGAACAATGATCTTCTACTTTTTGCAACAACCCGCGCGGTAATCAAAGCCGAGGAATTTTGCCGCGCAGCCACTATTTCAGTGAGTGTGGTTGCTGTTCCCAAAGACATATCACCAGAGTGCGGAATGGCTCTGTCTGTTCCGGACAGTTACAGCAACGAGCTGGTGGCAAAGCTTTCAGAAGCTGGAATTGTTGCAAAGATTCATTCACCTGCGACCGCCAAAGTCAGCTTCGACCTGCTCTCAACCGTTGAACAGGGCGGCTGCTCTGCCAAACTGCCAGCCGATATTCTGATAAAAATCATTGAAAAACTGCCAAAATCAAATAACCCCAACCTGCTCGTGGGAATTGACACCGTTGACGATGCCGGTGTTTACAAGCTTACCGACGAAATAGCACTTATCGAAACTACCGATTTCTTTCCGCCGATATGTTCCGACCCTTTTGAATTCGGGCAAATCGCCGCCGCAAATGCCCTTAGTGACGTATTTGCGATGGGTGGCAGAGTTTTGACCGCGATGAATCTGGTCATGTTCCCGGCAACCGGAATTCCTTTCGAGGCTCTCGGCGAAATTCTAGCAGGCGGGCACGACAAGGTGGTAGAAGCTGGCGGAGTAATTGCGGGTGGACACACAATCGCCGATTATCCGCCGAAATACGGGCTGGCAGTCACCGGCATCGTTCACCCTGAAAATGTTATCGCAAACCATCAGGCTTCACCCGGCGAAGTGCTGATTCTCAGCAAACCTATCGGCACCGGCATTCTGGTCGCCGGGCAGCGAATAGGCGAAGCCGCCATGGCCGATTACAGGGCAGCAATCGACAACATGAAACAGTTAAACCGCAAGGGTGCCGAAATAATGCAGAAACACAGAGTCAGAGCGGCAACAGACATCACAGGCTTTGGCCTGCTCGGCCATGCGATGAATCTGGCAAGAGGCAGCGGGCTTCAGCTCAAAATCGACTCGAAGAAAGTGCCCATGTTAAATGGCGCGCGCAAACTTGTTGAACGCGGCTGCATTCCAGGCGGAGCATTCAAAAACCTTGAATATCTGGGCAATTCCGCAGAATTTTCTCCTGAGGTAGTATACGATGTGAAAATACTTCTCTGTGATCCGCAGACTTCTGGCGGACTCCTGATGTGCGTAAAGCCTGAGTGTTCGCAGGAGCTTCTAGCCGATCTTCATGCAGCAGGTTATGGCAATGCTGCAATCATCGGCGAAACGACCTCAACACAGCAGCCACCCCTGTCCATATATTAGCCAAAAGTTAAGTCATTAAACTTGAGCCAAGCTTAATGAAAAAGCTGCAGCTTTGCGTTATAATTCACCTGATAAAAATATACGGAGAATACTAATGGATCAATTTTACAGGAATCTACTCACGATTACTACTGAAATCAGCCGCGGAGCAACGCTTGAGCAGGTATTCGACCGTTTTTACGACGACTTCAAGGTGCACGTGCCTTACGACCGCATCGGGGTTACTACAATTTCCGACGACCAGACCATGGTGCGATCAATCTGGGCGCGGGCCGAATATCAACCGCTGTTGCTCGGCCTGGGTTACCAGTCGCAACTAGCCGGCAGCACGTTGCAAAAAATCATAGAAACCGGCGAACCACGTATTCTCAACGATCTTGAAGCCTATCTCAAAGAAAAACCAGACAGTCATTCAACTAACATCGTCCTCAAAGAAGGTGTACGCAGCAGTCTTACCTGCCCGCTGATCGCCGATGGTAAGCCGATCGGTTTTCTATTTTTCTCTAAGACTCAGCCGCGCGCCTATGAAAACGCTCATGTTGAACGCTTTAAAGAAATCGCCGAACACCTTTCTCTGGCCGTCGATAAAATGCAGACACTTGAACGCCTGCGCAAACTCAACGACACGAAAAACAAGTTTCTCGGCATTGCCGCACACGATCTACGCAGTCCACTGGCGGCGGTTCAGAGCTATTCCGAAATGCTTGAGGAACCCGGCATTTGTGATGATGCCGACAGAAAAACCTTTATACTTGGAAGAATCAAAACAATCACCAAACGAATGTTCAACCTGATCAACGATCTGCTCGATATCAGTGCAATCGAATCAGGCCAACTCAAACTAGATCTGCAACTGACTGAGCTCATACCCTTTCTCAACGAAGCCTTAGAGAACCATGAGTTGACCGCCAAAATGAAAGAGATAACCATTCTCGGCGAAATACCAGCGACACTACCGGCCATCGAAATTGATGCAAAACGCATCGCGCAAGTCATTGACAACCTGATAAGCAACGCAGTTAAGTTCTCGCCGAAGGGAACAACTGTCACTCTGCGCTCAAGCGAAGAGAGCGGCAAAATCAAGATCAGTGTGAGTGACC
Organism: Candidatus Rifleibacteriota bacterium; assembly: GCA_018818125.1. Taxonomy (GTDB): domain Bacteria; phylum Muiribacteriota; class Ozemobacteria; order Ozemobacterales; family Ozemobacteraceae; genus Rifleibacterium. The sequence continues at coordinate 3,270 of JAHISQ010000064.1, read as the reverse complement.
ATGGGCAAGGTATTCCCGAAGAAGAACAGAAAAAACTCTTTCAGGAATTCGGAAAAACCAGCGTAAAACCTACCGATGGTGAAAAATCAACCGGCCTCGGTCTCGCCATCGTAAAAAAAATCATCACCGGTCACGGCGGCCAGGTTGGCGTAAAAAGCAAGGTCGGCGAGGGCTCGACCTTCTACTTCACACTGCCCGTCAAGGCTTGAACATTTCCACAAAGACTATTTAGAGTGCCCGTGTTAAATGGAGCGCGCAAAATTCTGGCAAACTTTTGATGTGCGTAAAGATTGAATGTTCGCAGGAGCTTCTAGCCGATCTTTATACTGCAGGTTATGGCAACACTGCAATCATCGGCAAAACAACTGCAACGCAGCAACCAGCCCTGTCTATGTATTGTCTCTCTTCCTAACTGCGCTTATCACGAGATCGCACCTGCTCCGGCGGCGGACGGTTCTTGACACGTCCTGTGGTGGATGCACGTTTGGGCTGGAATTCCATTTCTGCGTGTGATGATTTTACGCTTGCCATAATGATTGAGCCCATGCTAGCTTACCTATGATTCAGATACTTTTAAAAAAAGATTAAACTTACAGGAGAAGAATTAAGTGAGCAGTAATATTCCACTGTCCGAAATTCTTAATACCGCTATCGCCAGAGAAGAGGGAGCGTATTTTTTCTATCTCGATTTAATCGAGCGTGCCGAGAGCAAAGATGCAAAAGAAACTCTTCAGTTCATCGCAGAAGAAGAAAAGAAGCATCGCAGGTTTCTTGTTGATTACAAGAGCGGCAAAAAGGGAAAGACCAGTCTTGAACTGTCGACTCCGGTAAACTATAAAATAGCTGAACATCTCGATGAAGTTGATCCGGACAAGCCGCTTTCCAGCACAGACATTTACCTTATTGCAGCCCATCGCGAAATGGCCGCGAATAAATTTTACACAGAGCTGGCCGGCATGCATTCGGATCCGGAAGTAAAGGATATGCTGTTGAAAATGGCTTCAGAAGAATTGAAGCATAAGGAAAAAATGGAGTATCTTTACTCGAACACAGCATTTGCCCAGACCGCTGGCGGCTGATTCTTTTTCTAAAACTATTTTTTACCTTAACATGAAAGAAAGGCCCGACTCAATGATCACAGCAGAATTGCAGGAACGCATCGAGAAGCTCGCAGCAAAATATCCGCAAAGAGAATCCGCTCTCATGCCGGCTCTTACCCTAGCACAGCAGGCAAACAAGAATCATCTTTCAGAAGAACTGCTGAATGAAATATCTGGCCTGATTGGTGTTACAAAAGGCAAAGCCTATGGCGTGGCAACGTTTTACACAATGTTCAACACAAAATCTGTTGGAAAGTATCATATCCAGGTCGATACCAACATTCCAGCGACTTTGATGGGAGCAGCAAAAATACTGCAGCATATCGAAAAAACGCTCGGCATTAAACCAGGCGAAACCAGTAAAGACGGGATTTTCACCCTCAATGAAGTGGAATGTCTTGGCTCCTGTGGCACATGCCCGGTTGTTCAGGTCAACGATGTTTATTACGAAAACATGACCGTAAATAAGGTAGACGAGCTGATCGCCTCGCTCAAAAAAGGCGTAATGCCCCCTCGCCAGACCGATTACAATTTCGGCACTGTCTGCAATGTTCTGTTGAAAAACCGTGGCATCGAAAATTCCAGATCTATCGCAGTTTACAAAAAAAATGACGGCTACAAGGCTCTTGCCAAAGCCCTCACTATGGCGCCGGCAGACATTATTAACGAAGTCAAAATTTCTGCGATCAGAGGCAGAGGCGGCGCCGGCTTCCCGACAGGCGTTAAATGGGGTTTTCTTGCCAAAAACACTGGCAAACCCGTATATCTGGTGTGTAATGCTGATGAAGGCGAACCCGGCACATTCAAAGACCGACAGATCATGGAATATGATCCGCACCTGCTGATAGAAGGAATGACGATTTCGGGGCTCGCTCTTGGCTGTAAGCTTGCGTTCATCTACATTCGCGGTGAGTTTGCCTGGATCGCAGATATCCTCGAAAAAGCCATCGAAGAAGCAAAAGCCGACGGGCTGATGGGCGAATTTGATATTATCGTTCACCGTGGCGCCGGATCTTACGTCTGCGGTGAAGAAACTGCGCTTATCGAGTCAATCGAAGGAAAACGCGGGCAACCACGCATCAAACCGCCGTTTCCAGCCGTCGAAGGCCTGTATGGATGCCCGACCATCGTTAATAACGTCGAAACTCTTGCCAGCGTTCCTTTCATCATTGAAAAGGGTGCAAATGAATTCAAAAAATTCGGCAGCGAAAACAATTTCGGCTTCAGAATTTTCGGGATCAGCGGCAATGTAAACAAGCCCGGCGTCTATGAATACCCGATGGGAGTGTCATTCGATAATCTGATCGAGGCAGCCGGAGGGGTTAAAGGTAAGCTTAAAGCGGCCATTGTGGGCGGGCTTTCTGTTCCGATTCTGAAAGCTGAAGAGCTCAAGGGCCTCGTAATGGATTTCGATTCATGCATTAAACACGGCACCATGATTGGCTCTGGTGGCATCATGGTTATCAACGATGAATTCTCAATCCCGGAACTGGCTCTGCGCACCATTGAATTTTATGCGCATGAGTCATGCGGCAAATGTACACCCTGCAAACAGGGGTCAACAGTCTTGAAAGAGGCTTTAAAGAAGATTGTACACCGCAAAGGTACGCAAAAAGACCTCGATACTGCATTGCGCATTGTTAATACCGTAGCCGGACTGACCCTATGCCCGGTTGGCGAAGCATACAGCATTCCGATCAAAAACATGCTCGAAAAATTCCAAAGCGAATTTGAAGCACTTCTGATCAACTGATCTGATTAAACCAGGCCGCAGGCGGAAAAAAACCGTCTGCGGCTTTTTTCTCTTGTAAGCATCGCGCAAATTCGCCGATGGCAAGCCGATCCAGTTCAAAATCATTTCGAAGTTCAGCTCACCCTCTCTTTGCCCTGCTCAACCCGACTGTTTGCCTGTGTTAATCAGCAAAATCTGCGGTTAAACAATATTCTGCCCTGGCCGTTTTCTAAACATGCTCCAGATGAATACCTGCCCTATTTTCGGTATTCATCAATAATCGCAGCCACACCAGCGGCCTTTACTCCACCATAAATCTTTTCTCCGATCACCACCACTGGTGCCAGACCACATGCACCAATGCACCGCAAGGTATTCATTGAAAAAATTCCATCGGAAGTGGTCTGGCCATTCTTGATCTGAAGCCTTTTCTCGAAC
>JAHISQ010000006.1 GCA_018818125.1 Candidatus Rifleibacteriota bacterium | reverse complement strand
TCCGAATATTTCGAAGTCCTTAAACAGGGCAATGAAACTGCTGCCATGGAGCTATTCAATCAGGGTGCGGACATCTTTCGCATAACAAAAGATGGTGCCAACGCACTTCACTATGCTGCTATGGGCGCAAATACTGGGCTCATACTTTTTCTCCTTGAAAAAGGCGTAAAACCAAATGCTCGCACCCGACAAGGTCTCACGGCTGTAAGCATTTGTTGTGAAACAGGCAATCTGGAAGGCCTTAATCTTTTGTTGGAATTCGGAGAAACTCTGGCTGAAACCAAAGAGGATCAAGAAGGTTATCTGGTCGAAAGAGGCATTAGGGGAAACAACCCTGAACTGGTAGCTTTTCTCATAAAAAATGGGATTTCAACAGAATTTCAATCAAGGGAAAACTTCAACACACCTCTTACATGGGTGGTTTACTGGAAGAACTTTGAACTTGCCAAAACTCTTCTTGAAGGTGGGGCAAATGCCAATGCCATGGGAAAAGACGGAGACTCTCCGCTTTATGCCGCTCATCAGCGAAAAAACCAGCCATTGGTAGATCTTTTGCTGAGTTATGGGGCAGATCCCAGGCGGCTTCCTGGTCCGTGTCATATCTGTGGCAAAACCTTCTTTTCAGGGTCGTATCAAATTGGACAAAGTGATTTCGCAAATGTTGACTGGCACTGTTTATGGTGCGGTTTTCCTACCTGTTCGGACTGCGCTGGGGTCAGATTGGGCGCCTCTATAGACCGCGAGCACAAAATTTGCAAAACATGCATGGCTGAAAGCCAACTTGATCGCGATAAGGTTGAGAACGGACTTGACACTATCAGGCGCTGGGCTCACCACCGCGAAAACATTGGAAAGACCCGGAAAACTTTTTCCTGCCCGGTCTGTAGAAGATCTTTTGATCTAGCGCTTGCAGTTAACAGATTTGCATCCTGCACCCACCATGACCATATCTGTCAAGGCTGCATGCCTGTGGGAAAAGGCTGCCCCCTTTGTAGTCAGCTCAAGCGAGGGTAAGGGTAGATTTGCTGTTAATAAAAAAAAGAATGAGGACTATATTTTGGAAATTATCTGGTTTAAGGATAAAAAACCATTAGCCAGGGAAATTCCGCGGCGTGAATTTGGGTCTCGTGGTGGGGATACCATTTATCTCAAGAAAAATGATGAAGTATATGGGATTGCCTCGTTAATCCATAATGAGCTTCATCCACATGTTGACTATTTGCAGGATGTCTAGAATGCCAGGTAATATCTCCCTTAAAAAAAAGGGGAATATTACCTGCAAATTTCTATTCCGGTTTTTCAAGCCAATTTAACAAGGGATTCAGACAGGCGCATTTTTTGCTAGATAAAAGGAGCTTGTTACATTAGACTCGTTCTGCTTTCCACAATTGAAATGAAACGGATGGAATCAGACAAAATCATAACAGGATCAATTACAGAACCGTCAGAAGTGGAGTAAAACATGAAATATCAAAGACTTTTCAGGCAGAGGTTTGTGAAAATGACAGCTTTTTTTGTGGTAATTCTGTTCCTTTTTCTATCCCCTTCCTGTGATGCATGGGAAACGTTTCCGGTCGACCGGGCCAATCTGGCAAAGAAACAATTTTCATTAGCAATTGAAGAGCTTAAAAGAATTACATCCGAAAAGACACTTCTGACTAAAGATGAAAGAAAAAGTGCACTTTCCCAGGTGGTGGCCGGACTGACAAGGTATCAGGAAGATTGCGACTGTGACCCATGGGAAGCCTGTGATCTATGTAAAGAAAGACTTAAGATTGCTCAGCAGCTGCTATGTAAATTCAGAGACAAATTTCCCGATATTCTCGGAAGCGTGAATGTATATCCTGCCGATGAAGCACTTGCGAATCAATATATTCTTGAAGTTAACGCTCCTTGCAGAAGTGGAATGATGCCTGATCGCGATGAGACCGTCAGATTTATATGCAGCGCAGCCTCCCTCGCAAGCGCATTGGGAAATGCTCAACGGTTGAGTCTGCTGCATATCATGCTTGCTGATACCTACCTAGATGAAGAAGAGTATTCCGAAGCACGAAAGCGTCTGATTCTTTTCAAAAATCAGATTTCTTCAGAAGATAAGGTTTCAATGTCCTATTATTTAATGGAAGTGGGAAATCTTGAATTTTCGGAAAAGAATTTTTCTGCGGCAAAAGCTGCTTTCAGGGAAGCGTATGAATTGAGCTGCGCCCAGGGAATAAAAAGAAATATCAGAGCTTCAGCAATTAAGCTGGCAAGAATATACAGGAGGGAAAACAGCAGAGATGCACTGATCTGGGTGCAGAATGCCTTAGAAACTTTTTCCCCTGAAGAAGAAGGCTCAGATGAAAAATACTGGCTAATCAGTGAATATGCTGATTACTGCGAAGTTTTCAAAGAATTTGAACAGGCCTTGACTTTACGCAAAGCGTTTTTTGAAAATGTAAAGGACGCAAAAAGCATAGATACGGTTCTGGTAGGCATTCCGGTAGGAGAAACTCTCAGACATATGGGCAAAACACAGGAAGCCCTGGCATGGATGCAAGATATGCAGGAAAAGAACAACTTATGCGGAAACGCGTTTCAGGGATACGTCTGTGATATGGAACTTGGTTTGAATTATATTGCCGCGCAAAATTTCGGGGCAGCGAAATCATGTCTTTTGAGGGCCCTGGAGTTTTTTGAAAAGAAAATGAAAATGCTGGAATTGCCGGATTGTAAGTGTGGAGAGTGCGAAAGCTGCATTGGCCGGGAAATCTATGAAGAATATCTTTCCCAGATAAATGCAGGTCTGAAAAAGATTCCCTGAGATTCAGGATTTAGAACCAAAAATTGGTGCTCCCGGCTCGCCAGAACAGGAATGGAGGCTAAAATGGTCTTGAATAAACACATTCAACGAGAAAAAAAGCCTGGAGGGAATATGATTAGAAAGGCAGCTTTGCTGATAATAGGGGTGTTTTGTTTCGTCCCGATACTTAACGCGGAAAATTTGTTTGATATTATATCTGAAAAGAATCCGTCACCTTTGCTGAAGCTGATGAAGGCAATTCGATCAGGCGCAGATGTTAACCAGCCGGGCAAAGATGGTGAAAACCTGCTTATGATTGCCATTTGCACCAATTGTGACAGGACTGTTCTCAGGGCTTTAATCAATGCAGGCGCAAAAATGGATGATGAAACTGAACGAACGGTTATGCAGGCTGTTGCTTATCATATGGACGTATCTCTGCTGAAGTATCTTGCCACAGAAGGATTTAAAGTAGATGATACAACTCTTCGCGCCGCGACCCACAACAATGATTTTCGTATGTTCAAGACTGCACTGGAACTTTGCGAGAATCCCTCATTAAAAAATGAGTCCGGAGGTACTCTTTTGCTCGGAGCTGCCAGACACTCAAAGAATCCGGAGCTAATTGGTTTTTTACTTAAAAGTGGGCTTGGGCCGAATGATAAGTCCAGAGCCGGTTCTACTGCTGTTTTGCAAGCAGCCGCTGATAATAGCGATCCTCGAATTATTTCGATGCTGATTTCGGCTGGCGGCAACATCGAAGAAAGAGATCGGAACAGACATACTCCTCTTTTTCTGGCAATTTACTATAACAAGAATCCAGAGGTTGCCATTGCTTTGATAAAGCATGGGGCAAAAGTTAATACCAGAGATGAAAAAGGATTTACGCCGCTCATGTATGCGGCACTAAAGCAGGAAAATGCGAAGCTGGTTGAGACTTTGCTGCGTTATGGCGCCAGAATAGATGACCGCTACAGCAATGGAGCAACAGCATTGATGTGGGCATGCAGTGAAATAGACAACGATAACATTGTAAAAATTTTGCTTGAGGCGGGCGCTGATCCGAATCTTGTTGCGAAAAACGGGTTTTCGGCAATTGATGCAGCCATTGACAGCGCTGTTAATAATGGCGGCCATGGCGAGCCCAAAAGCGTTAAGACTGTAGAGTTGCTTCTGAAACATGGTGGCAGGCTGACTCGGGAAAATGGCAGATTGTTGAAATGCTTTTTGTTAGCAGCAAGTTCTGAAGATGGTCTTCCTCTTGTTAAGAAGTTGCTTCATAAAGGCGTGAAAGTTGACAGTTCGGATGAAGATAGAATGACTGCGTTGATGACAGCGGCTATTTACAATTCTGACCCGGAGATGACAGCTTTCCTGCTGAAGGCTGGCGCAAAGATAGATTTAAAAAGCAAACCTGGATTTTCAGCCCTGTCTTATGCAGCAAAGTTTAACAATCATAAGACTGTCGGGTTGCTGCTTCAAAAGGTTGAACAAAACGGCTTCTTTAATGCGCCTGAATCAGAACTGTTGCTAGATGCCTCTTCTAATGAAGATTCTGAAGTAGTCAAAATGTTTCTTGCTCGCGGGTGCGATGCCAATATGGTATATGAGGATGGAGTAACTCCGCTTATAAGAGCAGCAGGAGGGTCCACGCTTGAAGTGGTGAAAATTCTGCTTGATGCCGGTGCTGATGTGAATCACCGCGATCATTACGGTTATTCTGCATTGATGGCATCAACAGGGAATGTCAGGCCGGAAATTATAAAGTGTCTGATAGACGCCGGTGCCAGAACTGATTACAAAACCAATGAGCAGGGGATGACCGCGCTTGATCTGGCACGCGAGAACGAATATCTGAGAGATTCGGATGTTATGAAGCTATTAGAATAGAAATTTTGCAACTTCAATTAAGCGGACGTGGATATATTCCTATTTTGGCCGCCTCCAATGCGCAAATCCTCGTCCGTGACGGGGGATTCTTCATTTTTAGACTGACTTTCGGCAGATTATAAATGTTGACAGAAATAGTGGCAGGCATACCACTGAAGTTGGTGCCAGTAATGGTGATTGAGGCTCCAGTAGCTGCAGTGGCCGGGTTGAACGATTTTATGTTCGAGTCGGGTGATAGAACAACGGTGCATTATAGGTAACTAAACAACGCTGCACTAGAGGTTCCTGAAGGACTGGTCACAGTCACGCTTACGCCGACGCCAGAGCCGGAAGGAACTACGGCGGAAATTTCAGTAGCAGAGTTCACAGTGAATGAAGTAGCCGCTGTGCTGCCGAACGAAACTGCAGTAGCGCCGGTAAAGTTGCTGCCGGTTATGGTGATTGAAGCTCCGCTGGCTGCAGTGGCCGGGTTGAGCATGGCGATGCTCGGCGCTGGGTAGTTGAAAGATGCTGTGTTAGAAGTTCCTGAAGGACTGCTTACAGTCACGCTAACATTAGTACCAGAGCCGGAAGGAACTACGGCTGTAATTTCAGTAGCGGAGTTCACAGTGAATGAAGTAGCCGCTGTGC
>JAHISQ010000063.1 GCA_018818125.1 Candidatus Rifleibacteriota bacterium | reverse complement strand
GATAACTCTCCGCGGGCAACGGCGAGTCCGCCAAACCACAAAACGATAGCGGTCGCCAGAATGCCCAGAAAATCAACTGTCGGCAAAAAGATAAATGACAGTGACATCGCCTCGATATGAGCGTCCCGGTTGGCGCGGTTTACTTCCTCGAAACGCTCGGTAGAAACACCTTCGCGGGCGAAAGCCTGAATGACTCTGATCCCGGAAATATCTTCAGCCAAACCTCCTACGACTGCGGCAATGCGTTGACGCGTCTGACGGAAAGCTGATCGAGCACTACGCGAAAACAGCCATGTTGCCAGCAGCATTAACGGCAGCACTGCGAAAGTTGACAACGCCAGCGGCACATTCATTGAAAGCATCACGATCACGATTCCAACCAACACCACGGTATCACCGAGAATAGTAGCCACACCGGCCGATAGCAAGTCATTGATGACAGCAACGTCGCTTATTACACGTGAGATTGTTACTCCGATTATGTGTGTGTTGTGATAGGCCACTGGCAATGCCTGCAAATGGTGGAAAAGTCTGGCGCGCAAAGTTGTCAGAACGCGCAGTCCGACCCAGGAAAGCAAATACTGCTGAACGGCAGTTGTGGCGTAAAGAGCTATATAAACCACAGCCATTAGCAGCGCCGTGAAAAAAAGTTTTTCGGAATCTCCGTTTGCAATGTTCTGGTCAATGGCTATCTTTATTAAATATGGCGTGGTAAGGGCAAGCACTGAACTGATGAGCATTAACACCAGAGCAGCGAGCATTCGCGGCCAATGCGGCAGCAGAAAGCTCAGCAGGCGGCGAAGGATGTGCGGGTCAAAAACCCGGCCATCGGCTTCCTTGCCAAAACTCTGCATGGCATTGCGGGGGCCCATAGCGGAACCAGACGACCCAATTGAGAAACTCATAATTCAGCCACCTTTGCCTGCTGCCGGTAGAGATCAGCGTATAGCGCGGAAGTGTGGATAAGTTCATCGTGAGTGCCCTGTGCTGCCAGCTTTCCACGGTCCAGAATAAGTATCACATCGGCGTTACGCAGTGTACTCAGGCGCTGAGCTATAACAAAACAGGTGCGCCCTGCCATCAGCCGTTCCAGCGCAACCTGTATCAGCTCCTCGGTTCCTGTATCAACGCTCGCAGTGGCATCGTCAAGAATCAGGATGCGGGGATCCCTTAGCAGAGTGCGGGCAATAGCCACGCGCTGTTTTTGCCCGCCTGAGAGCGTTACGCCGCGTTCGCCGACGAGAGTATCATAACCCTGCGGCATTTCGCTGATAAAATCGTGAGCCTGCGCAGCATGCGCCGCCGCAATCATCTCGGTCTCGCTGGCACCGGGGCAGCCAAAAAGGATATTCTCGCGGATTGTCGTCGCAAACAGCGTTGTTTCCTGCAATACAGTCCCGATCTGGTCACGCAACGATGCCAAGGTGACCTGTCTAATATCATAACCGTCGATCAGCACTCTACCCGCAGTAGGATCATAAAAGCGGGGAAGCAGGTTGATAATAGTTGACTTACCCGAACCGGTCATGCCAAGCAGAGCAATAATCTGACCCGGCGCGGCGGTGAATGTAAGTTCCTGTAGAACGCGGCGACCATGTGTGTAGCCGAAAGAAACCTGCTCGAAACGCACTTCACCGCGCACCGATGGAAGCATTACCGCACCAGGGTTATCCTGCACTTCGGAAATGGTGTCGAGAATTTCGAAAACGCGTTCACCTGCGGTTATAGCCAGCGCAACGGCGGGAACAATGTTTCCCAGACGACGAACCGGCACAATCAGCTGTCCGAGGTATGTTGCAAAAGCGACCAGCTCACCGAGCGTCAGAAGGTGACAGGTAACAAGATATCCGCCATAGCCGATAACTACCACTGTTCCCAGGTTTGCAATCAGGTCAATTAATGGCGCATTGAAGGATTGCAATCTCGCGGTCAACGCCGAGAGAACAAACCAACGGCGATTCTCGTGTGCAAATCGCGAAATTTCAGCATCTTCCTGGGCAAAGGCTTTTACAATTCGCGCACCACGTAGATTTTGCTCCAGCCGCGTCGTCAGCTTTCCCAGCTGCTTCTGAATGACCAGAGAGATGGGACGCAGTCGTCGACCCAGGCTCATCGCCCGCCAGGCAATAAGCGGCATTGTAGACAGAGAAAGCAGAGCCAGAGTCGGATTTATAAACAACAGCATAACTGTTGTCCCCAGCATCAGTATGACGCCATCGGCAATGCGCAGAAAGGCACGCCCCGTTACAAAGCGTATGCGCTCAACATCCTGAATCGCTCGTGTAAGAAGTTGGCCAGCCTCGCTACGGTCGTGATATGAGAAAGAGAGCCGAGATAGTTGTCCATGTATGGCGTTGCGCAGATCGTAAGCTACGTTCTGAGAAGCCGTCTCGGTCCAACGTCCCTGAAAAAAAGCAAGCACACCCTTGACCAGCGCAAGAGCAAGCAATCCAAGAACCGCAGTCTTTACCAGTCCAGCGTTCTGGCCACCAATGCCATGATCAACGATCCAGCGAATAAACTGGGGAATCGCCAGCGTTACAACATTAATTGCCAGAAGAGCCAGATAGGCTGCGAGCGTCATTCGCAAATGAGGGCGCAGATAGCCCAAACATCGCCACAGCACCCATTGGTTACTCATTTTATCATGCCCGGCCGCATCCTTAAACTGCATCTGATCGGAAACTACATTGCAGCACCTGAGTCCTCTACAGACATTTTGCTACTGATTGCCATAGAGTTTAAAAGATCTATGCGATTATGGCAGATCATGACTGTAATTTCAACGTCGTAGTGTTGAACAGAGAATTAACGGCAACCTGCGAGAGCATTGCCAGAGTGCGTGACAGCCTATTCGTTCAGGATAAGAGTTGCAACTTCAGAAGCAACATTGCCAAAAAAATGTCAGGTAGAAAAACGATTTATCGAACGTTACTTATAGAAGATAAGATGATATATTCACAGAATTGTGCCCACGTCAATTGGAGGCGCTGCGATGAAAAAGAATTCAGTCGTTTTAATAACTGCACTTATTTTGTGTTCAGTTTTTCTCACAGGATGGCGCCCCCCTTGGGGAAATCGACTTGAAAAGGAGTGTCGCGGTGCAATGGCTGGGCTGGAAGAGGCGCTGGCCAAATTGGGCACAGGTTCTGTAAATATTAAAGGCTCAGGAGAAAGCATAGAGGATTACCCATTTTCGGAAAACAATATACTGAATCTAATTCCTGTTTGCCCGGTTGAAAAATACAGAGAGCCAAAAGCAACACCATATTTTGTTGAAAAAGATGCAGACGGCAACCTGACAGTCCGGTGCGGAATCCACGGAACCCGCATAAATCCGGTAATTGACCCCTGGAATTCTTTGGATCCTTCTCAGCAGCAATTGCTTGAAAAGGCCATAGGAGCAACAAAATGGCAGGAACAGACTATATTTATATTTTTTGCCATGTTAATTGGATTCGGGCCAGCTTTGATATTTTTACTCGTCCAAACTTTTGTGGGAAAAGCATTCATAGCAAAGAAAGTCGTTCTTTTCCAAACAATATTCCTGCTCTTTTATGGATTGATTCTGTACAACTGGATTTTATTCTTCTTATCTGCACCTCCGCCAATGGACAATTTTCTCAGACTTTCAGCTGTCACCTCTTTAATTTCTTTCTTTTACATCAGAAGTTCATTTAAAAAAATTATTAAGGAAAAGACATAGTAAGGAAAAGACATCGCCATTGTATGTTTTCACCGTCTGGTGACAGTAAAATTCAAGCCGATTATCACAGATCATTCGCACAAATTCAATGGTGAATCATCAAACTAAACAGATAATTGCCGGTTGACTTGCGAGCGCGCCTGCCATAAAATCATGCGCCATGATCAATCTAGCAAATGTAAAAATCGTATATTCAAATCGTGTCCTCTTTCAAAACGCCAACCTTCTTGTGCGACCAGGCGACAAAATCGGTCTGGTAGGCCCGAACGGTGCTGGCAAAACCACGGTTTTTCGTCTGATTACCGGCGAAGAAAAGCCTGATGAGGGCGAAGTTAACATCAATGCCGGCATCACCATCGGCTACTTTTCGCAGGACGTCGGCGAAATGTCGGGGCGCTCAGTGCTCGCAGAAGTGCTCGCCGGTGCGGGTCGGGTCTACAAAATTGGTCGTAAGCTGCATGAATATGAACATCAGATGGCCGACCCCGAATGGGTAATGGACGACGCGTTTATGGACCGCTACGGCAAACTCCAGGAAGAATTCATCCACCTCAATGGCTACGAGAAAGAAACCGAAGCGCAGACAATTCTTAATGGCCTGGGAATAGGCCCTGAGCGCTGGGAAGACGCTATCGAAACCTTTTCTGGCGGCTGGAAAATGCGTATCGCACTTGCGCGCATCCTGCTTCTCAACCCAGACTTGTTGCTCATCGACGAACCGACCAACCATCTCGATATCGAAACAATTCTCTGGCTTGAAAAATGGTTAAAAGATTTCAAAGGCGCCCTGGTCATGACCAGTCACGACCGTGAATTCATGACCCGTGTCTGTTCACGCACTATTGAAGTTGCCGGTGAGACGATTACGACCTACAGCGGCGACTATGATTTTTATCTGCGCGAGAGAGCTGTCAGACGCGAGCAGCTGCTTGCTGCCCAGAAGCGCCAACAGTCAATGCTGTCCAAAGAAGAAGAATTCATAGCGCGTTTTGCGGCAAGAGCATCACATGCTGCCCAGGTACAATCGCGAGTCAAAAACATCGAAAAAATTGAGCGAATCGTAGTTCCGCCCGATCCGAAGGTGATCAAGTTTCGCTTCGGCCCGATAAAGCGCAGCGGCGACATAGTAGTAGAAATGGAAGACCTCGCCAAAGAATGGCCACTGCCAAATGGCAAGATGCTTCCAGTTTTTTCAGGGGTAAGTGGCAAGGTCATCCGCACCAACAAAATTGCGCTAACCGGAATTAACGGCGCCGGCAAATCTACTCTGCTTAAAGTTATCAGCAATATAACTGAGCCGGGCAGCGGCACCTGTAAGATTGGTGCCAGCGTGCAACTTGGCTATTTCAGCCAGCACTCATGCGAAACCCTGCGACCCGAGCGCACAGTTTTTGAAGAACTGCAAGAACGCCTGCCGATGGCAAATGTCGGTGTAATCAAAAACCTGCTCGGTGCCTTTCTGTTCTCGGGTGATGATACTGACAAAAAGGTATCAATACTCTCTGGCGGTGAAAAAAGCCGAGTCATGCTCGCTTGCATGCTGGCACAGCCCGTGAACTTTCTTATTCTTGATGAGCCGACCAACCATCTAGACATCACCAGTCGCGAGGTTCTGCTTGAAGCCCTGCAGGAATTTGAAGGCACAATAATGATCGTCAGTCACGACCGCTATTTCCTACGCCACCTGGTAAACCGGGTCTTCGAAGTAGACCACGGCAACCTGCGCACTTTCGACGGCGACTACGATTACTACCTGGAAAAATCAGCAGAACTCTCTGCCGCCGCGAACCAATCCTAAGCTATTTCAGCCATTATAGTCAGACTTCTTTGTATGGCTATAATTCTGTACACCTTTCAGCTTTTATCACACATATAATACCGCAATTCAAGCGCTTGGGGCTGCCAATGGAAAAAGAATCCGCCCACTCCCTCTGCTGGTTCTGTCGCGTCAATGAAAACTCAGACGCCCGCACCAGAAATTCCTGCCAGAAACAAATCAAAGACCAATAAGAAAATAGTTCCCCTCGACCCCTATGAAGACGACAGCTAATTAAACAGAGGTAAGTACATGTCTGAAATTCAGGAAATTGAAGTTGTAATTGACGAGCTGGGCAACGTAAAACTGCTGGTTCGCGGCGTCAAAGGGCAAAGCTGTCTTGAGTTGACCAGCGAAATCGAGCAGTTACTTGGCGGGCAGGTTCTCGAAAGACAAAACACTGATGAATTTCACGAAGTAAGCGACTTGCAGGACGACCGCCTGAGCAACCGTTTTTAGAACCGTGCAGCTCAATCTTCACGCCATCATTCCAATCAGTCGCGCCAACGGCCCCGGTCGGCGCTTTACAATCTGGTTTCAAGGGTGCTCACAGGAATGCCCGGGTTGTTTCAATCCCGACACACATTCTTTTGAGAATCGCCTTCTCATTGAACCCGACGAATTGATTGCTCAAATTACCAGCCAAACAGATCTCGACGGCATAACTATTTCCGGCGTGAATCATTCGAGCAGACCACAAAACTGCTAGAATTTTTAACATTTTTCCGAGATGAACAGCTTTATCACCGCCTCTCAGCAGAATTGTCGGTTCTGGTATTCTCCGGGCTTTCGATCGCAAGAATAGAGGCATTAACAGAAGGTTCTGCAATTTTACGCTTGATCGATGTGTTAATCGCCGGGCCATATGATTCCATGTGCCCCACTCTCCCTGGATCATTCAACTCATCGAAAAATCAGATCATCCACTTTCTGACAGACCACTATAATCCCAATGATTTAACAGGCCTGCCTGAAGCCGAAGTAATCATTGGAGCAGACGGCGAATCCGTTTTTTCTGGAATTTGCCCGGTCTGAGAATATGCCTGGTTAAACAAGATGTTCTGTGTAATCAACTATGATTACCATCTGGACACCTAAAATTAAACTCGCTGTCTGCTAGCAGGGAACATGCAGCCACAGTGGAGCCGTCAATCGATTCAAGAGATTAAGCGAGTTTTTTTGAGCAATTCGCTGATTAAATCCATTAAAGCAAGTTAAACACCACACAAGCCAATACTTGGCCAAATTTCGCTCTTTAACATTCCAATACTTTTCTATATATTCCGTTAGCACTCAACGCGACCGAGTGCTAACAATGAATTTAGTTTTAAAATTCAACATAACCTTAACAAGGAGTACCTCATGAACCTAACCCCTATGGGAAACCGCATTGTGATCAAAGTCAGCGAAAGCGAAAAGAAAACTGCCACCGGAATCATAATTCCAGAAACAGCTTCTAAGGCGAAACCCAAAAGCGGCAAAGTAGTATTTATCGGTAAAGGCCTTACTGACAGCAAGGGAAAACTGGTTCCAATGCAGGTGAAACAGGGCGATAACGTTGTTTTTACCGAATGGGCAGGAACTGAAATCATGATCGAGGGTGAAAAGCACCTGATCATGAAAGAAGACGAAGTTCTTGCCGTCGAATAATTTTCTATTTTCAACACCCCCTATAATTACGAAAAAATTAATTCTTAAGGAGAATTTAAAATGGCAGCAAAGCAACTGAAGTATGGTGAACACGCACGAAGAGCCCTCGAAAAAGGCGTCGACACGGTAGCAAACGCAGTCCGCTCGACTCTCGGGCCCAAAGGCTGTTACGCCATCCTCAACAAAAGTTTTGGTAGCCCAACTGTTACCAATGACGGCGTTATGATCGCCAAAGAAATCGAAGTTGAAGATCGCTTCGAAAATATGGGCGCGCAGCTCGTCAAAGAAGTAGCCAGCAAGACCAATGACATCGCAGGCGACGGCACTACCACCGCAACAGTTCTCGCTCAGGCTATCGTTCACGAAGGTTTTAAAAACACTGCAGCTGGCGCTACACCGATTTATATCAAGCGCGGCATCGAAAAAGCAGTTAACGCTGTTGTTGCCAAGCTCAAAGAGCAGTCTAAGCGCATCGACGACAACAAAGACAGCGTCGCTCAGGTTGCCACCATCTCTGCCCGTGACCCAGAAATCGGCAAAGTTATTGCCGAAGCCATGGACAAAGTAGGCAAAGACGGCGTTATCACAGTAGAAGAAGCCAAAAGCTTCGACACTACCCTTGATTTCGTCGAAGGCATGGAATTCGACAAAGGCTATGTCAGTCCCTACATGGTAACTGATTCAGAAAGAATGGAAGCCGTTCTCGACAACCCATACATTCTCATCACCGACAGCAAGATCAACAACATCAAAGACATCCTGCCAGTACTCGAAACCATCGTACAAACCAAAAAGCCCCTGCTCATCATCGCTGAGGACATCGAAGGCGAAGCACTGGCAACCCTGGTTGTTAACAAACTGCGCGGCACTTTCAACTGTGTTGCAGTTAAAGCTCCGGCTTTTGGTGACCGCCGCAAAGCCATGCTCGAAGATATCGCAGTAATGACCAAAGGTCAGAAGATCAGCGAAGAAATCGGCCTCAAACTCGAAACCACAACTATCGAACATCTCGGCACAGCAAAAAAAGTAGTTATTTCAAAAGAAACAACCACTATCATTGAAGGCGCCGGCGACGCTAAGGAAATCCAGGCGCGCATCGCTCAGATCAAAGCCGAAATCGACAGAAGCTCCAGCTCATACGACAAAGAAAAACTGCAGGAAAGACTCGCCAAGCTTTCTGGCGGCGTAGCTGTTATCAAAGTCGGTGCTGCTACCGAAACTGCTATGAAAGAGCGCAAGACCCGTGTTGAAGATGCTCTCAGCGCCACCCGCGCTGCGGTAGAAGAAGGTGTCGTAGCCGGCGGCGGCGTGGCCCTGCTCAACGCAATCAAAGCCCTCGACACTCTCGAATTCAGCGGCGACGAAAAAATCGGCGTTGAAATCGTCAGAAAAGCACTTCAGAAGCCAATTCACTTCATCCTCGCCAACGCCGGTCTTGAGCCCGCGGTCATTATCGAAAAGATCCGCGCAGCCGACAAACCAGGCTTCGGCTATAATGTTCTCACCAATGAATACATTGACATGTTCAAAGCCGGCATCATTGACCCGGCCAAAGTTACCAGATCTGCTCTGCAGAACGCTTCTTCAATCGCCTCAATTCTCATGACCACTGAAGTCCTGGTCGCTGATATCCCCGAAGAAAACAAACCCGCAATGGGCGGCATGGGTGGTATGGGCGGAATGGGCGGAATGGGTGGCATGGGCGGAATGGGCGGTATGGGCGGAATGATGTAAGCAAACCTGTATTTCCCGGCGGGGAGGGGTTATCCCCTTCCCCGCCTCAACTTTTAAATAATTTTATAAGTTTATCAGGAGAAAAAATATGAACCTTAAACCACTTAATGACAGAGTTATCGTAAAGCCAAAAGACGCCATCGAAAAATCAAAGGGCGGCGTAATACTTCCCGACACAGCCAGCAAGGAAAAACCCATCGAGGGTACTGTAGTTGCCACTGGCCCGGGCAAACTGACTGATGCTGGCGAGCGCACTCCGCTCGAAGTAAAAACAAATGACAAAATCATTTTTTCAAAATATGCCGGCACCGAAATCAAAATCGAAGAAGAAAGCTATCTGATTCTGCGCGAAGAAGACATTCTCGCTATCATCAACTGATAAGCCGATAAGTAACAGGAGCAAAAAAAATGACTGCAAAGCATCTCAAATATTGGTCAGAAGCCCGCAAGGCTCTCGAAACCGGCGTTGACCTCGTAGCAAATGCCGTACGCGCCACTCTCGGGCCCAAAGGCTGTTATGCCATTCTCGACAGAAAATTTGGCAGCCCGACCGTCACCAATGACGGCGTAACCATTGCCAAAGAAATCGAAGTCGAAGACAAATTTGAAAACATGGGCGCACAGCTGGTTAAAGAAGTAGCCAGCAAAACCAACGACGTAGCCGGCGATGGCACAACCACCGCCACCGTTCTGGCCCAGGCCATTGTCCATGAAGGTTTTAAAAACGTAACTGCCGGCGCTAATCCGAGTTATGTAAAACGCGGCATCGAAAAAGCCGTTGATGTTATCGTTAACGAAATCAAGAACCTCTCTAAAAAAGTTGACGACAACAAAGACAGCGTCGCTCAGGTTGCTACAATCTCTGCCCGCGACAGCGAAATCGGCCGCATCATCGCCGAAGCCATGGACAAAGTCGGCAAAGACGGCGTTATCACTGTAGAAGAAGCTCAGAGCTTCGACACCACCCTTGACTTCGTCGATGGCATGGAATTCGACAAAGGCTATGTAAGCCCCTACATGGTTAACGATCAGGAAAGAATGGAAGCAGTTCTCGACAATCCTTACATTCTTATCACCGAAAACAAGATCAACAACCTCAAAGAAATTCTGCCCCTGCTCGAGAAAATCGTTCAGGTTAACAAGCCTCTGCTTATCATCGCCGAAGACATCGAAGGCGAAGCGCTTGCAACACTGGTTGTTAACAAACTGCGCGGCACTTTCAACTGTGTTGCGGTTAAGGCTCCTGGCTTCGGCGATCGCCGCAAAGCCATGCTCGAAGATATCGCGGTTCTCACTGGCGGCCAGAAAATAAGTGAAGATCTTGGTATGAAGCTCGAAAGCGCCACGATCAACATGCTCGGTCAGGCCAAAAAGATAGTTGTCAGCAAAGACATGACTACTATCATCGAAGGCTGTGGCGATACTAAGGCTCTCAAAAGCCGCATCAATCAGATCAAGGCCGAAATCGACAGCAGCACCAGTTCATACGACAAAGAAAAACTGCAGGAACGCCTCGCCAAGCTAGCCGGCGGAGTTGCAGTAATCAAAGTCGGCGCTGCTACCGAAACCGAAATGAAAGAACGCAAAACACGTGTAGAAGACGCTCTCAGCGCTACCCGTGCTGCGGTTGAAGAAGGCGTCGTAGCCGGCGGCGGTGTTACTTACATCAACGCTCTGAACGCTCTCGACAAAATCGAAAAAGATTGCAACGACGACGAAAAAGTTGGCATCAACACTGTCAGAAAAGCACTCTACGCTCCAATGCGCATGATCCTCAGCAATGCCGGCCTCGAGCCCTCAATTATAATTGAGAACGTCAAAAACCACAAAACCAATGGTTATGGCTACGACGTAGTTGCTGACCAGTATACCGATATGTTCAAAGCCGGTATCATTGACCCCGCTAAAGTTACCAGATCAGCTCTGCAGAATGCCGCCTCCATCGCGTCTATTCTGCTGACCACTGAAGTTCTCGTCGCTGAAGCTCCCGAAAAGAAAGCAAAAGCGTCTGCTCCAGAAATGGACATGGACTACTGAACATGAATGACTGCACCCCGGCCATCAGGCCGGGGTGCCTTCATGATTAAAGACTGCAATGACCGAATCGCCATTTTTACAATCTGCTTTTGCCGAGTCAGAAGTTGACAACAGCCTCAACGATCGCCAGAAAACAGTTCTGCGCGAAGTCTGTGATGCCTTCATTTCAACAGGTATTCCGGTTGGCTCACGCAATCTGTCAAAATCAAGCAAACTCACGTGCTCTCCAGCCACGCTGCGCAACGAAATGGCCGACCTCGAAAGCATGGGATATCTTTATTCGCCACATACCTCGGCCGGCAGAGTTCCCACTGAAAAAGGCTATAAATTTTACGTTAACTTTCTTGTCGAATTTGAGCGCATCAGCCAGCTAGAAGAATCTCTGATTGGCAAAATTGCCGAAATATCACTCGAAACGAACACCAGACAACAGGACATTCTAAAATCTGCCATCAAATATGCCTGCCAGAAAACCAACCTGGCCGGAATTTTGCTAGCCCCGCAACATGCCAAAAATCCGCTGCGCTCAATAAAGCTTTTCAAAATTCTCGAAAACAAGGCAATGCTTGTAACCGTAGATGATTGCGGCAATATCAACGACCAGATCGTTAATATCCCCAGCGAAACCAGCGACGACGTGCTTAACAAGCTCTCAATTCTTTTGAACGCCCAACTCTGCCAACAACAGTTTCATCAATACGAACAGGATTACATCGAAAAAACTCGGCATATCCTGTCGCGCTATAACAACCTGCTCTCGCAACTGGTCAAACAGGTGCAGAACTCGCCCAACGAATCTGATTCAGACTCGATCTTTCTCGATGGGCTGGTAAACTTTTTTGACCAACCAGAATTCAATGATCCAGAAAGAATCAGACAGATGGTAAGCCTGCTCGATCAGAAAGAAAATCTGTTGCAGCTTCTGGCAAAATCTCTTGATAGTAAAAGAGAGATTGTGGTAAACATAGGCTCTGATTCAGGGCTGGCAATTAAGAACATTTCTCTGGTATCTGCCAGATATCGTGGACCTAACCGCTCAGTAGGCAGAATCGGACTGATCGGGCCACTTCGTATGGACTATGGTGGAGTTGTCTCGACCCTTACCAGTCTGTCTAATACACTGAGCAAGCTGCTAATAGGCCAGAGTGAATCGTCAGAATGACCCGATATTTTTTTTAAAAGGTGACACCTGAATATGACGCAAAAAGACATTAACGCAGAAACTGCTGATCTTAACGAATCAGAAGACCGCGCTGAAGACCTTGACAGTCAGGAAGAAAGTGACAATACTGCCGAGACTGACAAGGCCGCTGACACTGCAAAACCAGCTTCTAAAGAGTCACCCAATGGTGAAAGCAAACTCGTCAAAGAGCTTGACGATATGAAGCATCGCTATTTCAGGGCTCTCGCCGACTATCAGAATCTACAGCGCCGCACCGCCAAAGAACAGCTTGAAGCCAGAGGCCGCGGTGTCGAAGATTTTCTGAAAAGACTGTTGCCAGTCATAGATACACTTGATAAGGCAATGGAACAGATTGACAAATGCAAAGTCGACAAGAAAATCAGTGATGGACTCGAAATGTTCTCGATACAGTTTACCGACGTCCTCGAAAAAGAGGGACTCAAAGAGATCGGCGCCAAAGGGCAGAAGTTTGACCCGCACATTCACGAAGCAATGTGTAAGCGCTGTGTAGAAGATCAGGATGACGAAATCGTTCTCGCCGAATACGAAAAAGGCTATATGTTCAAAGAACGCGTTCTGCGAACAGCCAAGGTAGAAATCAACCAGAAATAATCTGTAACACAGAAACAGGAGGGATATATATGTCCAGAGTTATTGGTATCGACTTAGGAACTTCCAATTCAGCCGCAGCAGTTATTGAAGGCGGCAAACCGGTTATTATTCCAAGCGCCGAAGGCAATTCAATCGGCGGCAAAGCTTTTCCCAGCGTTGTTGCTTTTACCAAGGATGGTCAGCGTCTGATTGGTGAACCAGCCAGACGTCAGGCAACCACCAATCCCGACCGCACCATTACCGCCGTAAAACGCAAGATGGGCACCAAAGAAAAGATCAAAATTGACGCTAAAGATTATACTCCGCAGGAGATCTCCGCTTTTATTCTGCAGAAAATCAAGGCTGACGCTGAAGCTTTTTTGAACGATAAAGTCACCGGCGCCGTTATTACCGTGCCCGCATATTTTGATGACGCTCAGCGCCAGGCTACCAAAGACGCCGGTGCCATCGCCGGCATCGAAGTAAAACGCATCATCAACGAACCAACGGCAGCCGCTCTTGCTTATGGCCTTGATAAAGAAGGCGAACGCAAGATCATGGTATTTGACCTCGGCGGCGGCACGCTTGACGTAACCATTCTCGAACTGGGAAGTGGTGTATTCGAAGTTCTCTCAACCAATGGTGACACCCGCCTCGGCGGCACCGACATGGATACGCTTATTATCGACTGGATCATCGGCGAATTCAAAAAACAGGAAGGCATAGATCTCGCCAAAGATTCAATGGCTTACCAGCGTGTAAAAGAAGCTTCTGAACGCGCCAAAATCGAACTTTCAACGACAACCAGTACCGACATAAACCTGCCATTCATCACTGCCACTCAGGAAGGCCCGAAACACATGGTGATGACCATTTCCCGCTCTAAACTGGAAGAGCTGATAGACGCAGTCGTCGAACGCTGCAAAGCTCCGATTGACAACGCTCTTAACGATGCCGGACTCAAGCGCGGCGAAGTCGACCACATTATCATGGTTGGCGGCCCGACCCGTATGCCGATCATTCAGAATCTGCTTAAATCCCACTTCGGCAAAGATCCTGAGAGAGGCGTCGACCCGATGGAATGCGTTGCCATGGGCGCAGCTATTCAGGCCGGCATCCTCGGCGGCGAAGTTAAAGACGTTCTGCTTCTCGACGTGACCCCGCTTTCACTCGGCATCGAAACTCTCGGCGGAGTAATGACAACCCTGATCGGCCGTAACACCACAATTCCGACCAAAAAAAGTCAGGTATTCTCAACAGCCTCTGACAGTCAGCCGGCAGTTTCTGTCCACGTTCTGCAGGGCGAACGCCAGCTGGCAACCGACAACAAAACTCTCGGCAGATTTGATCTCGTTGGCATTCCACCGGCCCCACGCGGTGTACCGCAGATCGAAGTCACTTTTGACATCGACGCCAACGGCATAGTGAATGTTTCGGCTAAAGACCTCGGCACCAGCAAGGAACAGGCAATCACCATCACCAACAGCTCCGGGCTCAAAAAAGATGAGATTGAGCGCATGGTTAAAGAAGCCGAAGCGCACGCTCAGGAAGACGCCAAGCAACGCGAATACATCGAGACCTTCAACTCCGGTGAAAGTCTGGTTTACCAGACCGAAAAAACTCTCAAGGAACTTGGCGACAAGGTTACTGCAGAGCTTAAAAGTGAAGTTGAAGGCAAGGTTAGCGAACTTAAAAAGGCGCTTGAAAGTAAAGACGTCGATATGATCAAGGCCAAGGTTGAAGATCTGCAGACCACTGCTCAGAAACTTGGCGAAATGATCTACAAAAACGCACAGACTTCACACGCTGATGCAGAGCATCAGCCACAACAGGAACAACAGGCAGGCCAGAATGCTGCCGCCGGCGAAGACGAAAACGTCGTTGACGCTGAATTCAAAAAAGCCGACTGATAACTGACAGGCCGTGGGTTTTATCGACCCACGGCCTGTACCGTTGTTTTCTGCCCGATTTATTGAACGGCCAGAGTTTTAGACAGAGCATCAGACGCCTTCAAGGGAGCAATTAAATGGCCAAGCGCGATTATTATGAAGTACTGGGAGTGCCAAAGAACGCTGACGAGAGTGAAATCAAAAAAGCGTTCCGCAGCCTGGCGCGACAGTATCATCCAGATGTAAACAAAAATGAGGATTCGTTAGAGAAGTTCAAAGAAATCAACGAAGCTTATCAGGTGATTTCTGACCCGCAGAAAAGAGCTGCTTACGACCAGTTCGGCCATGCCGGTATTGACCCCAACAGTTTTAACTATCAGAACATGGGTGGTTTTGGCGGATTCGGCGATATCTTTGGGGATATTCTTTCTGATTTTTTCGGTGGCGCCGGCAATACCCAGCGACAGGGGCCACGACGCGGCGCTGATTTGAGATATGACCTCGAAATTTCCTTCGAAGAAGCGGTTTTTGGCTGTGATAAAAACATCACTCTCCAGAAATCAAGTCGTTGCACCACATGCTCCGGTTCTGGCGCCGAAACCGGCAGCAGTCGGAAGCAGTGTCCGGTCTGCAAGGGGCGAGGCTCAATCTCGCTGGCCCAGGGTTTTTTCTCAATCCAGCGCACCTGCCATCAGTGCCAGGGCGAAGGCGAAATCATCGACAAACCATGTTCTCCATGCAAAGGCAGCGGGCGAGTCAAACATTCACAAAAAATTGATGTTAAAATTCCACCCGGTGTTGAAACTGGCAGCAAGCTTAAGCTTACCGGCGAAGGTGAACCCGGCGAAAAAGGCGGCCCCAGCGGCAGTCTTTATATATTTCTTAGTGTTGGCAAGCATGATTTCTTTGAGCGAATTGGCGACGATATCATCTGCGAAAAAAACATTACCTTTCCTCTTGCAGCAATTGGCGGCGAAGTAGAAGTGCCGACACTCAAGGGCGTAGTCAAGATTAAGGTTCCCGAAGGAACTCAGACCGGTAAGATCTTCAGACTGCGCGGCTACGGCGTAAAATCGCTGCGTGGTGGTCAGGGCGACCAGCTGGTAAAAATCTTTGTGCGCACACCGACAGAGCTGAATGCAAGGCAAACCGAGCTACTGATGCAGCTGGCCGAAGAAGATCCCGAGTCTAAAGCTACTGGCATTGGCTCTGGCAAGTCTTTCTTTGACAAGGTCAAAAAGGCGCTCGGCGGTTGAGTTAAAGCATTTACAAATTTTCATACCATTTCCAATTCAGCCTTTTTCTGTTATTTTTATAATAGACTAGTAAAAATAGTCCGGCGCATCCTCCCAATGACATAAGTCGTTACCGCCTGATATAATATTTATACGTTTTTTGGCTCAGGAACAATATGAAAAAGCTGTTGATTTTGCTTCTGATCGCACTGTTGCCTTGCACTCTAGCAGCTCAGGTGCAGTTATTTCAAAATTCGCTGCAGCCGGCAACATCTGATTTGTTGCCGATTCTTGCCACGCTCAATAGCGCTGGCAATGCTCTCGACAACGAGATTGAAAAACTGCGCAAAGTTGCCTATAACCGTGGTGCCACAGATGCTCAAAAAACTGATCTGGCAGCTTTTTTGCTGCGAAAAATCAGATTGTGCATTGATCTTCCATATGAAGCAAATGAGGATATGATTCTCGAAGTTGCCGACCTTGTGCCCGGCAATTTTTACATGGAATCACTATGGGGCGACCTGCTCTATTTTAAGGGCGATTACGAAAAGGCCCTCGAACATTACGAGACCGCACTCTACAAAAGCCCCGAAGACATGCAGACTGTGAGCAAGGTCGGGCTTACTTCGATGCAGCTGATGAATTATGCCAAGGCCATAGAACACCTTGACAAATCGCTTGCAGCGAACCCGGAGTCGTTTTTTTTGCTATTTTACTTAGGCAAATGCCATTTTGAACTACGCCAGCTCGACGAAGCCATTAATTATTGGGAAAAAGCGCTAATTGCCACTGACGACAAGAACCAGAAGGCGGCGGTAAGCAACTCGATTAATCAGGCTCGCGAAATGCTGGCTTCAACTGGCGACTCAACCAGCGACGAAGACCAGCGCTTTATCATTCATTTTGCTGGTGAATCCCAACAGGATCTCAGTGATATAACATTCGAGGTGCTTGAAGAAATATTTTATCAGGTTACCGACTCGCTCAACTATCGCCCGGATGTTAAAATTAATGTTATTTTCTTTCTGACCGAAGACTATTACAAGGTAAGCCGTGACTGGTCCGCTGCTTCTGCGCAGGGGATCAAAATCATGATTCCGCTTAAATCAGGCTACAAAAGCCCTGACTATATCCGTGGTCTGTTAGCTCACGAATTTACGCATACAATCGTTCATTTGCACACCAACAATCGCTGTCCACTCTGGCTCAACGAGGGGCTTGCTCAATATCAGGAGTTTGCAGCGGAAAATGGCTCCCCTGAAGAAATACGCTCTGACTACCAGGGAATGATGCAACGTGAATTCATTGATCAGGAGAACTCTATCGATCTCAATCAGGTACCAAACTTGATGAATGGATCGTCACGCAACGATGTTGCGCGTGCCTACATCGCCTCATATCTGGCTACACGCTGTATTGCCGACTTTTACGGAGAGCAGAGCTTTGACACTATTTTATCTGCGCTTGGCCGTGGCAAAACGATTGACGAAGCTATGGTTGAAGGGACTGGCAACAACATGAAAGAATTTCAACGTGAATACAAAAGCTGGCTGCGAAACCTCTGAATTAAACCGGAATTGTTGACTTTCCGCTTTACGCAGACAAGCTCAGAACGAACTGCAGTTGCAACCAATTTTGCACAGATTCTAGCTAATTTCAGCAGTTTGCAGTAGAATCTCGTTACAATCCTGCCCCATTTATGAGCTATTGCATGCGACCAGCCGGCGAAAGACTGTATCTGTATCTCAACTCACGCATGATTTTTTTCATGCTCTTTGCCATGATCTGCGGCTGGCTGGCCGGCGATAGAATGAATTTTCTGCGTAGTTTTGTGCCACTGATGTTTGGCTACATGACCTTTGTTACCGCTCTAAAAACAAGCTGGAAAGACCTGGGAATTATATTTCGCAAACCTCTGCCTCTTATCAGCATTGTTATTCTACAGCACACTCTTATGCCAATTGTTGCCAGTCTTCTCTGCAACACATTTTTTGCTGGCCGCCACGAACTCATTCTGGGTTTCATTCTATTAGCTTCCCTGCCAATCGGCATTACTGCAGTAATCTGGACGGGCATGGGAAAAGGTGACGTAGCGCTTTCGTTGACTGCAGCTACTGTCGATACAATGCTCAGTCCAATTATGATTTCTGGAGTTCTACTGCTTTTTGCCGGGCAACATGTAACGCTTGACTATTCTGCGATGATTCGCAGTCTGATTCTGATGATAGTCATCCCGTCAGTTCTTGGACTTACCATCAACGACCTGAGCCGTGGCTCATTTTATGGACGCAGCATCAGGTATCTTGGCATACCCTCATTTATCTGCATGTGTGCTGTAATCATGATCAACGTAGGCCTTTCACGGCAGTCTGCGGCAGAGCTGTTTTCGCGCGCGCCGACTATCATCCTGCTGACGCTAACCCTTGCGCTCAGCAATTTTTTGATGGGCTGGCTTCTGGCAAAGTTGTTTGCTTTTAAGGATAACGCAGTTAACAGCAGCATCTTTTGCGCGGGAATCCGTAATACCAGCGTCGGACTAGTGTTGGCGCTCGGCCATTTCCCTGTCGAAGCCAGTATTCCGGTGTTGGTCGCCATGATGTTTCAGCAACCGCTTGCAGCAATTGCCCAGAGACTGATTATTCGGAGACAAACTGCCATCAGCAAGGAATCTCAAACATAGCTTGAGATTTTTTAAACAAAATGTTGAGTACTTTGCAACTCCGTGCTATGTTGCCCGATGCAACCCGACAATCGGGTTATACATATCAGGTCGCATCGAAAGGAAAGTGAAGTAATGAAAAGCATCGCCGAATTCATGGACATGGTAAAAGCCAGAAACCCGAACGAACCCGAATTTCATCAGGCCGTTCACGAAGTAGTAGAAACCATCTGGGATGCCTATCACGCGAATCCTCGCATGGTCAAAGGCAAAATTCTTGAGAGAATAGTAGAGCCAGAACGAGCCATCTCTTTCAGGGTCCCCTGGATAGACGACAAGGGCGAAATTCAGGTCAACCGCGGTTATCGCGTGCAATTTAACAGCGCCATTGGACCTTACAAAGGTGGACTGCGTTTTCACCCAAGCGTAAACCTTTCCATTCTTAAATTTCTGGGTTTTGAACAAATGTTTAAAAACGCACTTACCACTCTTCCTATGGGTGGAGGCAAAGGCGGCTCAGACTTTAACCCCAAAGGTCGCTCTGACAATGAAATCATGCGTTTTTGCCAGTCTTTTATGACTGAGCTTTATCGCCACATTGGCCCGGACACAGATGTACCGGCAGGTGACATTGGCGTTGGCGGCCGCGAAATCGGCTACATGTTTGGCCAGTATAAACGCATTGTTAAAGAATTTACCGGCGTATTCACCGGTAAAGGTGCAACCTGGGGTGGTAGCTTAATTCGCCCGGAAGCCACCGGCTATGGTGCAATTTATTTTGGTATTGACATGCTTGCACGCAATAATGACAGCTTCAAGGGCAAAACAATTGCTCTCTCTGGTTTCGGCAACGTTACCTGGGGCTCGATCAAGAAACTCATTGAACTCGGCGCCAAGTGTGTAACCATCAGTGGTCCTGACGGTTATGTTTATGACGAAGAAGGCTTCAATGAAGAAAAATGCGAATATCTTCTCGATATGCGCGCTTCCTGCAACGATCAGGCCGAAGACTATGTTAAGAAGTATCCTAAAGCTAAATTCTTTGCTAACACAAAGCCATGGGGCGTCAAATGTGATGTAGCCGTTCTTTGTGCAATTCAGAACGAGTGTAACGTCGATGACGTTAAGAAACTTGCTGAGAATGGCTGCAAGCTTCTTCTTGAAGTCTCCAACATGGGCTGCACCGCGGATGGAGCCAAACTTGCTCACGAGAAAATGCTCTTCGCTCCTGGCAAGGCAGTAAATGCCGGTGGTGTTGCTGTTTCTGGTCTCGAAATGACTCAGAACAGTGAGCGCCTGAACTGGACAGCAGAAGAAGTTGATAACAAACTAAAACACATCATGCATTCGATTCATGATGCTTGTGTAAAACATGGCAAAGAAGGCGAGCGCATCAATTACATCAAGGGCGCCAACGTTGCCGGTTTCATGAAGGTTGCCAGCGCAATGCTCGACCAGGGTGTTGTCTAAGCAGTTTCCTGACTTGATCACGAAAAGAACTGCCCTCTCAAGGGGCAGTTCTTTTTCTTTAAACAAAGCAATATTAGCAAATATTAAAAATATTTTTGTCAGCGACTTGCGGTTTTATTTTGGTTTGTTATAATTGAATGCAAGGGTGATGGGTACACCCTTAGAAAAAATCGATTTACAAGCACATTTCGGGTAGGTCTGTGTCGGTGAATCGGGTTTATCGGGTTCTTTTTCGGGTAATCCAAATGATTCAGGAGAATTTAGTATGAGGAACAGCACTATCAAGGTTCTCAGCAAATTGCTGTGTATTGTTCTGATCGCCAGCTTCTTATTCGAAGCACCGTTGATGGCCGAGTACAGCGCTATCAAGGTAAATGTTGGTGGACAGAATATCAACGTAACCCCCGGTCAGTGGGTAACCGTTAACAACGGTCCTTTGACTACACATTACAACGTTCGCTACGTTAATGGTCAGCCGATGGCTCTCGAAATGAGTCAGTATCTCAAACTGGCTTTTAATGGCACTGGCACTGCAGGCACTGCTGCTACAGCAGGCACCGCCGCTCAGGCAGGCACCGCTGCTCAGGCAGGCACCGCTGCTCAGGCAAGCACTGCTGCTACAACTGGGACTTCCGTTCAGGCATCGCAGGGTTCTACCGCTGCCACAACTGGTACTGCTGCTCAGGCAGCTGACGCTTCTACAGCTGTCAGCGGCGCGAAAGCAGAAGGCAGCTGGATTAAGAACGAGCTCAATTCTTATGGCCAGAAAGTAAAAGACAGCTTCACCGCTGGCAAAGACAATGGTCAGGCTTTCGGCACCAAAACTACCGAAGTAGTTAAAGATGGCGCCGGCAAAGTTGTTGACACAGTTAAAACTGGTGGCAGCAAGATTGGCAACCTGCTCAAGGGTGCAAAAGACAAAATCGCTAATCTGTTCAAGAAAAAACCCGTAGAAGTTAAGGGCTCCAGCTCTTCAGACGCTGCACAGAGCGGCGAAACTTCACAGGACGGCGCTCAGGCTTCTCAGGAAGCTTCACAGAGCGGCGAAACTTCACAGAGTGGCGAAACCTCACAAGAAGGTTCACAGAGTGGCCAGACCTCACAGGAAGGCGCTCAGGCTTCTCAGGAAGCTTCACAGGCTGGACAGACCGACCAGGGAACTGGCTCAGTTGCAAAAGCCGACAAAAAGGGTTTCCTTTCTAATCTGAAAGACAAAACAGTTACAGGCCTGAAATCAGGTTATGAAACTGGTAAAGCAATGACTAACGAAGGCGTTCAGAATGTTAAAACCAGTCTGAAATCAGGCTTCAGCGCAAAGAACATCCTTATGACAGCCGGAATCACTGTTGGTGTTGACCTCGCTACTCAGATAATGAGCGGTGAAAAACCCAGCATTGGCAAAGCCGTTAGAACTGTTCTTTCAGCCGAATTTGCCGGTGGCGTGGTTGGTTCTGTAACTGGCGCGGCAGCTGGCTCATTCTTCACACCTTTCCTCACTGCAATTCCGGTTGTTGGTGGCGTGCTTTCAGCTCTTGCCCCGACCTTCGGCTCAATCGTAGGTGGTTCTGTAGGTGCTTATCTCGCCGGCGACCTTAAAAACGGCAAATTCTCAATCAAAGAAGCCTTCAAGCAGATCAACTGGGTTGGCGTAGCTGGTCAGACCATTGGTTCTACCGCAGGCGCAATGCTCGGATCAATGATCTTCCCGCCGTTCGGCACCATCATCGGTGGTATCGCCGGTGGTATGCTGGGTAACTGGGCTGCAAACAAAATTGCCGGTCTCTTCGGCAAGGGCAAAAACAACAGCTACGGCTCAATCGGAATGCCTGTAGGTTCCAATCCGTTCGGTGGCGCTGCTGCAGGCCAGCAGGTATCTGGTCCCGTGAGCATAGGCTCAGTGGCTGGTGGAGCTGAAATCCCGGTTTCTGGCGCTATGGCCCCTGAAATCACAATCTCTGGCGAAGCAACTCCGATGGGCACATACTCATCAGAAGTTCAGCTTGCAGAAGCCAAATACAAAGAACTCTACAAACTCTACAACGAAATGCTCACCCAGGGTCGTCAGGCTGATGCTATGAAAGTAGCTCAGGAAATGAATAAGGCTAAAGCCGAATTCGAAAGCCTTAAAACTCAGGCTGGTCAGTAAGCGAAAAGTTCTCAAGTAAAAAGTTCCCTCAGGCGTAAGCCTGGGGGCTTTTTTTTTTGCAACATACCGCCTGCTTTTTCCGTAGTATGGTAAAGGCAGAAGAAAACTTCTGCACCAGATGATATTTTCGTTTGTCTGAAAAAAGCGGAATATTCACGGTGTTTTCTTGATTTGCTCAGATCTTTGCGATATGATGTAATGTCTGTGAACGGTGTATTCTGGCGACAGTTGTACACCTGGTGATTTTTTGCGATAAAATTGCTGAAAAGTGTAATTTATGGCTAAGAAACGATCCAGTGGAGAGAACTAGTGGATGACGACAGAACCAAGGTAATGATAGTTATTGGCCTGGTCCTTCTGGGCTTAATGTTTGTCGGCATGTTTTTTTTCAAGCCAGCGAAGCCTCAATCAGGAGAGGTAGCTCCCCGTCGCGCTACGCATAAACAGGAAGACCCAATAAAGACACATCAGCAAACTCCACCCCAGCCACAAAGATCCGCACAAAGAGTTGGGCCTCGCATAATTCGCGGAGCCGCCGAAGCTGAAGAAGCACGCGAAGAACATCGCAAGAAAATGCAACAAGATGCCAAAATACTGCTTGCCGAATTTATTGCCGACACAAGCATAGCCACCCTAACCCGAGGACTTTATGAAGCGCGCAATGACACCTTGATTCAGACCGGCTCCTATTATCTTCAGCAAGGAGATAGATTAAAGGCATTTGAAGCGTTTGAAGAAGCCGCTAACGATCCTAACAGCAGCCTGACAGTACGTTTCTTTGCAATTCGACAATGCCATTTCCTTGCCAAAAGCCTGGGAAACATTGAAGACTATTTTAAATGGGGAGCGACGCTTGGTGAATTATTGAGAGATAATGATTTAACTCATTTCGACCAGAAACATAACTCTGATTTCCTGGATAAAATCAAACAGAAAAAGATCTATTATCAGGCCCGAACAAACTTGGTTATGCAAGAAGCAATCGCACAGTATCTTATCAAAAATCACAAGGGGTATGACAATAATCTGGCCATGGAAGAAGTGCTTCGTCGGATCCGACAGGTGGAAGAGGAGCTTCAATTATGAAAAGTAACGCTGAAATTGTTAGAACAAACCCTTTCATAGCCAGAAAAGGGTCTGCCTTTCTTGTGGCGGTCGGTGTTCTATCTGTTCTGGTATTGATGATAATCTTCTTCTCCAAAACAAGAACTGCCAGAAGGTGGAGCACAAGGCTGATGTCCAATGAGTCGAAAGCCGAGGCTGTAGCTGAAGCGGCGGTCAATGTAGGCCTGAGAATGATCAGCGATCAGATGAATAAAGCCGGAGATGAATGGTATAAAAATTTGAGAGTTTCCGGCAAGCTCTCCAATAATGGTAACGAGTTATCTGACGGTGATGGTTTCGACATTCCCATGACCCTCCCAGACACAAAAAAGAATCTAGGGACAATAATTTCTGGCGCGGGTCCAAGCGGAAACGAATATCTAGACAGTCTTCAGAGTATGATGCAGGACAATGGGAGCTGGACTGTAATACTTTCAGCTAAAATTGCTTCAGCAGCTGCCATGTCAGCGTTGAACGATGACGGCCCATACCATGTAACCGGCATAAACAAGGAACCAGTGAAACCGCTCGCAATCGGCGACGTGTGCACTATAGGCCAATTCATTGAAAAAATATCGGCGAATCCCGGTTCTAATGTTTCTTTCTCAACACTTATGAGCAATTACCGGCTAAATTTAATGCTGCCACCAAATCACGCACAGTCAAAAACAACCGATTCCTTCACAGTTGAAAAAAAAATTCTGTGGTTCAAAATAAAAATCAAGGGTTCAATGACTTTAACTTTGGTTGACAGGGTTGGAGTTCCATTTACTGGCAGCGCAACCCAGGCGACCGATTACATCGGGATCTCTGGTTATGTAGATCTTGTAATAATGAGAATCGACTTTCCCCTCCCAGGGCAAGATCCAATAGAAGTTAAAATCTACAAAGACGTTCTCGCGCCCATCCTGGAAACGGCCAAACCATACCTGACCGAATTTTCGGTGCACCAACTACTGACAAAAATAACCGGCAGCGCAGACTGGATGAGTTACTACTGGAGTGACGCAAAATGTCTTGCTTACCTGCAAGCTGCCTGGAATAGCGTTAATAATGCTTCACAATTTCCTAACGGATGGCAGGGCGACCTGGCAGTAGAAAAAACAGGTGCGGTTCAGATAACAGCTGAGGTCTTTTACGAACCCCAGGAAGACAGATTGATTAAAAGAACGCTGACAGCCGAAAGACCTTTTAAAATTTCAGATATGCAGCCAGTGGCACCGGAATATGTTTTTTTTGTTAATAACAGTAATGACAAAGAAATCAAATTTATCGGGACTGACCCTGGTAGTTTGACAGCATCGTCGGCAATACACCCGATTCCCAGAGAAGACAGCAAACAACTTGATTTCAAAATTCTTGAAAGCGCTTTTGGAGGGGTGGCCACAAACGATAAAACGCAGATTCCAGGAATGATAAGAATAAATGGCACTAAAAAAATGGCGGTGGCATTGTTCACTGGAGCCCTGACAGAAGCTCATACGACCCATTACAATGCACTTATGAACGATGAATCCAGCCGAATACAGCTTGATCCCAACAACAAAATTGATCCGCGATTCAATTGGCTGAATAAAAATAACCCATTGCCGATGGAAACGGTGTACATCCCACTTGAGCCAACCCTGCCAACCCAGCCAACCGAGAGGTTTCAGGAAGAAGGCCTTGTAAACATGTGGGATATCCTGAAAGAGAGCAAACTGGGCTTGATGGCACCAACCTGCCTGTTCGGCGATTATATGCTTGAGTATCCACTTAATCTTCAGTTAGAGGGATACCTGGTTCAGCGCTATAGTAAATTATCCTTAGAAGCAAAGGTAAATCTTGACGGCGACAAATTGATGGACATGATGGATGCGCCACCAATGCCAGACCCGCCGCCAGCAGCTATTGATACCCCGATAGATCCTAACAATCCTCCAGCTGATGTCGCCGCTGCACTTGCTAGCACTACGGTGGATTTCGACGTTGAAAGCCTAAGAGATGTTGACAAATCAGAAATCAGAATATTCCACCAAAGAATGGAAGAGCCATACGGCGTTAGAATCAGTCGAACCAAGGCAACCAACTCCATGTTTGCCCCTTCTAACCCACGAACTCTTCCCCCGGCACTGTATAGCGACCTTCAGTATGCAAAAAAAGCCAAATATTACTATGAAACCTCTGCAGAATTTTTAAAGGATTTTGAAGCCCGCGGTTACGAACTTGACGGCGTAAACTTTATCAATGAAAGCATTGCGCTACCGGAAATGACAGTAGAAGGTACGGGGCTTATCGTCTCCCGTCTCAACGTGAATGTAAACGGAAATATTTCGCGCAAAGACGGGAATACGGTGTTTGGCCTTATTGCACGTAACGGAGCAATAATGGTCAAAAAAGGCGTCAGCAGAATTGAGGCGGCTTGCTATTCTCACAAAACACTTATGAACACAGCCTTTAACCCATTAGTCATTGATGGCAATCTGGTAATGGACGAACTCGAACGCAACGACTTCAATTCAGTCAGCGTCATTTACAATGGTCCAGCCTGTAGAACTACTTTTCTGTCAATAGTACGTGACGTTGGCAAATATGATCCGGCAAGATATCACGCAGTCTTAGGCAAGCAATGGAGCCGATACGAATATGAAAAGCGCTAGCCGTAACGGCTACTCTATGCTTGAAGTGCTTATTGCAGCCTTCATATTTGCCATAGCAATAGTGCCGATATACCAAGCTCTTGCATGGCAGTCTGCGCAAGAAATTGAAACCGTAAAAATATCGTTAGCCAAGTCAATATTGGCCTCAGTTAAAGAGGAAATTCTCTCGCGACCATATGATGAAGTCTTTACATCGAGAGATGGCGACAAGCTGGCTGGGCAGCCCTACCCTTTTTCACTGACCCAATTGATTGCGGCTCAAAGAACATATCGTGATTTTGAGCTTGAAGTATTTGCAATACCAAAACTTGATGACAAGGTTCTTGAGATGAAAGCAGTCATTACATTTACAGGGCTAAACAACAGCACTAAAACTGAGGAGCTACCATTTCTTCATGTCCAGCAGGAATATTAAAACTAAATCGGCGTTCACCTTGCTTGAGATTATGGTCGCAAGTGCTCTGTTCACCATTGTTGGCTATGGCATTTATAGAACGTGGTCTCAGATTAACTTCAACCAGTCGGTTACCGAAGCCCGTGGTCAGGCCAAAACCGATGTTGAAGTCATAGGAAGAAGACTGGTACGCGACATCTCGATGGCCAGAGCCAAGACCATCACTGCCAACTCTGGCGCAGACGGCATCGACATGACCATAACGAAAAAAGCAGAAAACGGTGCCCCCCCCGCCGACATTGCCATCTCATATTCGCGCGATGGCAATGTTTTTTCGCGAAGCGAAGCGGGCGACACCAAGCCTTTAACCAGATATCTTAAAGAGTTCACATGGGCGCGAGAGGGCACAGCCAGCGGGGTTATCTATATAACACTCTCGGTTGAATGTCCGGCAAGAGGCTATACCGACAAAACCCAGACACACACACAGGACTTCATGGTTACAGTGAGAGAAGAGGCCATCGGCGCCGGAGTAACCAACAGCTGGAGAAAAAGCGAAGATGTCTTAGCTAACTGGTAAGCTTTCTTTCACTTTTCTGGCTAATTATCTTGTCATCCAAGCTCGTAAAATGATATTTTGCAGCCTATCCACAGAATTTTTGGAGAGAGAATGAGATATTCAGCCAGATTATTTTTTACATTACTTTTGTTTGTCTGCTTTTCAGTGCAGGCAAATGCCCAGTTGCAGGTCAGTCCACCGACCTTTACCCTTACCGGGGTCGATACAAAATTAAGTGTCAGCGGCCTTAACGATGAAAACGACAAACCCGTGTTGTATCGCGTTGATATCGACGGGAAATCCGTAATTTCTGGAGTCTCCCTGGAAAGCGACCTTAAAGAGATCAAGGTCATGTTTCCAGACTCTGGAAATCCTAAAATAGATCTAACAGTTGGCAATCAAACCGCCAGCACAACTGTGCGCTGTATTCCTGGCTGGTTATCGCTGCTGCCGCCCCTCTTTGCAATCGCACTGGCACTGCTAAGCCGGGAAGTCATAACCTCGCTGTTCGTAGGCATCTGGCTGGGTGCCAGTATCATTTTCAATTATAACCCGTTCACCGGTTTTTTGCGTGCTCTCGACAAATACCTGCTCAATTCGCTTGCCGACAGTGGACATGCAGCGATAATCATATTCTCAATCTGCCTCGGCGGCATGATAGGTATTATCAACCGCACCGGCGGCATGCAGGGGATCGTCGAAATGATTTCGGCAAGGGTTCGCGGGCCACGCAGCGCACAGCTTTCCGCATGGCTCATGGGCATATTGATATTCTTCGACGATTACGCCAACACTCTCATTGTTGGTAACGCGATGCGCCCAATAACAGATGAAAACAAGATTTCGCGCGAGAAACTCAGCTATATTGTTGATTCCACAGCTGCGCCGGTCGCCGGCATAGCGGTATTGTCAACCTGGATAGGCTACGAAATCGGCCTGATCAGAGAATCTTACGTAGCTCTTGGCATCGCCGAAACCAATTTTTATTCGGTGTTCCTACAGACAATTCCTTTCAGATTTTATTGTGTGCTCTCGCTTTTCTTCGGCTTTCTAATCTGCTCCACCCGCCGAGACTTTGGGCCAATGCTGGCCGCTGAGCAAAGAGCGGTACATGAAGGCAAGGTTCTTGGCGATAATGCCAACCCGATCAGCAGCCCCGAAGCAGCCACTCCAGAGCTCCCCAAAGACATGCCTAAACGCTGGTATAATGCGGCCATTCCTATCGCTATAGTTATTTTTGGCACATTTATCGGACTGCTTGGCGATGGCGGCATGTTCGCCCCACATTTCAGACTGGTCAACGGTAGCATAAATCAGGTGAGCGCCAATACAGAGTCATGGACAATCAAAAGCGTTTCAGCTGATACGAATACCGCAGTTATCGAGAATCAGTCTAACAGCTTTGTGCGCCTCAATTATGACTCAAACAGCAGCTGGTCTGGCAAAAGCGGAGCTGAAGCTCTGGTTGAAATCGAGAAACTGGAAGAAGGAGCTTTGGTACAACTGGAACTTGCTCCCTCTGCTCTTCCATTTGCCGAGAGAGCCCGAACCGCTTTCAGTGGTGCTGATTCAACCAGAGTCCTGATCTGGGTAAGTGTAATCGGGTCCATTATCGCGCTTTTCCTCGGCATGATTCAGGGTCTGATCACCCTGAACATAGGCCTGAAGGCCTGGACAGATGGCGCAAGAACTCTGATCATGGCAGTTATGATAATGATGTTAGCCTGGTCGATAAATGGCGTCTGTAAAGATCTGAACACCGCGGACTACATAGTAAAAATGGTTTCAGCGGTAATACCCTACTGGCTGCTGCCAACCATCATCTTTATCATAGCCTGCTTCGTTTCGTTTTCTACCGGCACCAGCTGGGGTACAATGGCGATTCTCCTGCCAATCAGCATCCCCCTGGCCTACCAGCTTAATCTTAAACATTACGAAGAAGTACTGGCATTGCTTCCGAACGCTCCAGAAGCCGGGCTCTATGTAAAAGAAATGATTCTGGTTTCAATTGGCGCGGTGCTTGAGGGGTCGATATTTGGCGACCACTGCAGCCCAATTTCTGACACTACCATCATGTCTTCAATGGCTTCAGGGTCTGACCACATAGACCATGTAAAGACTCAGGCACCATACGCAGCACTGGTCGGGCTCATTGCGATTATATTCTGCTATATTCCGGCAGGACTCGGCGTCTCGCCCTGGCTGATATTTCCGGGATCAATGTTGATTCTTGTTGCATTCATCTTCGGTTTTGGAAGAAGGGCTGAAGATCCGCTGGTAAAAAAATCAACATCCACAGAATTTTCTTACGAACAAAACACTTGACAGCGCATCAGACGTCTGATAACATGCCAAGATAGCAAGTAGGATTGTCATCCTCACCTCAAGCAATCACGCAAAGAGGTTGCCCCAAAAGGGCTCATGAATGATGAAGGTTGAATGTCATTTTCATGGAGTAGCATCTTGCTGCTCCATTTTTTATTTTTCTGGAGGTAAGAGTATCAAAGGTAACGTTCGTGTCAACAGAAGGATAAGGGTTCCTCAGGTTCGCCTGGTAGATGATCAGGGTCACATGGTTGGCGTAATTTCCACCACTGACGCAGTTCAAATGGCTGAAGAAAGGGGCTTAGACCTGGTAGAGGTGGCTCCTGCCGCGAATCCGCCAGTATGCAGGCTTATGGACTTCGGTCAATATAAGTATGAGCTGACGAAAAAAGCCAAGGAAGCCAAGAAGAAACAGAAAATCATTAAGCTGAAAGAAGTTAAAGTTCGGCCGAAAACCGACGAAGGCGATCTGCAGACCAAGTGCAATAATATTCGCAAATTTCTTGAAGAAGGCGACAAGGTAAAGGTTTCTGTATCGTTTCGTGGACGCGAAAGAGCGCATATGGAAGTTGGCTTCAAGGTTGTTGATCGAATGAAAGTTATTCTCGGTGAGGATGCCGAAATCGAGAAAGATGCCAGCCAGGAAGGCAACGCCATTACAATGATTCTCTTCAGGTCTAAGAAGAAGTAGCAATTATCGCCCAAACAGGAGGAACGATTTATGCCTAAAATGAAAACTCACCGTGGTGCAGCCAAACGCATCAAAAAAACCGGCTCTGGTGCATTTAGACGGTACAAGGCCTATGGAAGTCATATTCTGACCAAGAAATCAAACAAGCGCAAACGTGGTTACAGACAGTCTGCCAACTGCTCAAAAGCAAACGAAGCTGCACTGAAAGTAATGCTGCCGTACTCCTGACCCAGAGTCTAGAGTAACTGGGTTAATTTAAACCATCAGGAGGTTATCTAATGTCAAGATCAAAAAGCGGCAGCAATGCCAGACGCAAAGAACAAAAGTTGTTTCGCAGAAGCAAAGGTTTCTGGGGCGCGCATAACAATGTAAAAAAAGTAGCCAAGCAGGCCGTACTTCACGCCCTCGATCATTCATACAAAGATCGTCGCATACGCTCCCGCGAATTCCGCAGA
Organism: Candidatus Rifleibacteriota bacterium; assembly: GCA_018818125.1. Taxonomy (GTDB): domain Bacteria; phylum Muiribacteriota; class Ozemobacteria; order Ozemobacterales; family Ozemobacteraceae; genus Rifleibacterium. The sequence continues at coordinate 24,128 of JAHISQ010000063.1, read as the reverse complement.
CTGTGGATTGCCAGAATCAATGCGGCCTGCCGTATAAGCGAAATGTCCTACAGTGTATTCATGTTCGGCCTCAAGAAGGCCGGTGTCGATCTCAATCGCAAGGTACTTGCCGACATCGCGATAAAAGATCCCCAGGCGTTTGCTGATATCGTTGCTGTTGCTCGAAAAGAAGTAGCCTGATATTATTCAGCAGCACAAAAAAACACCCGGGTATAACTCTCCCGGGTGTTTTTTATTGCACTGAATGCGCCTTAGAGATCACCCCCAGGAAATAGTCAGTTGAAACAGATTGATTCAAAAAATAACCCTCTGGTAAAAAAAGCCATGCGGATCAGCGCGGGCAAATCATCCGAAGATGCCCCTTCAATTGTGGTTGAGGGAATCAAACTTATTGACGAAGCGATAAAATCCGGCGCAAAACTGCAAATGTGTTTTATTGATGACGCTGACACCCTGAAAAGGCGCGCAGAGCTTGAGAACAAAGCAATTCTGGTCCCACGAATAATCTTAAAAGAGCTGGCTACCGTTCAGAGTCCGGGCAATATAGTCGCCTACTTCGAACCCGGCGAGCAGGAAGCTTTAAGCGCAAACCTGACAAAAGCTCAGATAGTGGTAGTTCTCGACCGCATACAAGATCCCGGCAATCTGGGCACCATAATGCGCACCAGCGAAGCAATGGGAGCCAGCACGATAATCTTACTGAAGGGCTGTTGCAACCAGTTTAATCCCAAAGTTATCAGAGCTGCCATGGGCTCTGGCTTTCGTATGCCTGTCTTTGCGATGCCCGACCACAAATCTGTAATCAAGCTCCTCAAACAGCACGATTTTACCAGCATAGCAACAGGAATGACTGGAATTCCACTGCCAAATTTCTGCTTTCCTCATAAGTGTGCCCTGTTCTTTGGACAAGAAGGCCAGGGCTTGAATGAACAAATTTTTGCAGAATGTACTGTCACACTTGCAATACCAATGCAAGGACAGGTAGAATCATTGAATGTTGCGACCTCTGTTGCCATTTGCCTTTATGAGTGGTCAAAAGGCCGCACAGGCTAGAACAAACCAGGGTTACTGCACTTTATCAAGGAGAACCAATGTCCGAATCTCACGAAAAATTGTTACAGCTATATCTTTCTGATCGCCAGGCTGCGAAATCCGCGGCCGATCTTGAGGCCATGCGCGTCAAGTATCTCGGCAAAAAGGGCGAAGTCACTGAACTTCTCAAAGGCCTCGGCAAAATGGAGCCGGAGGAGCGCAAATCTGCCGGCGCAGCAATTAATGAACTGAAAAATCACATTCAGACTTCACTCGAAGAGAGCATACGGGAAATGGCCAGCAAAGAGCAGAATGAAAAGCTCAGCGCCGAGCGCCCGGACTATTCTCTGCCCGGCCTTTATCACAGCAGCGGTAGCCTGCACCCAGTTGTTCAGGTCGCCCGTGAAGTTGCCAACATATTCTTGTCCATGGGCTTTTTTATGGCGGACGGTCCTGAGATAGAAGAAGAATACTATAATTTTGAGGCGCTCAACGTGCCAAGCCACCATCCGGCGCGCGACATGCAGGATACTTTTTATCTTGAATCAGGCCAGGTTTTGCGCACCCAGACTTCGCCTGTACAGATTCGCACCATGGAGGCGCTCAAACCGCCGCTAAAGATGATCGGGCTCGGCAAAGTTTTCCGAAAAGACAGCGACATTACTCACTCACCGATGTTCAACCAGATGGAAGGTCTGGTCGTCGGCGAAAACATAAGTATGGCCGACCTCAAAGGGACTCTGGTGATGTTTGTCGAAAGCATGTTCGGTAAACGAGCGCACCGCTTCAGACCAAGCTATTTTCCGTTCACCGAGCCATCAGCCGAAATGGATATTCAGTGCATATTTTGCGACGGTAAAGGTTGTAAGGTCTGCAAGAACACGGGCTGGATGGAAGTTCTAGGCTGCGGCATGGTCAACCCGAAAGTTTTCGACGCAGTCAAATACGACACCGAAAAGTATACAGGCTTTGCTTTCGGTATGGGTATTGACCGCATCGCCATGCTCCGTTACGGAATCAACGACATCAGACTGCTTTTCTCCTCTGATATCAGATTCTTGAGACAATTCTGAGGTAAACACAAGTGAAAGTTCTGTTAAGCTGGTTAAAAGACTACATAGACATAGATGAAACACCCGAAAAAATTGCCGAAGCCCTTAATATGACAGGCATCGAAGTAGAAGAGATCATTCAGCCCGGCAAAAATCTTAATCAGATCGTAGTTGGCAGGATTATCAGCCGCGATCCGCACCCTGACGCCGATAAACTGTCACTGTGCAGCGTTGATGTTAACCGCGGCCATCCTCTTCAGATTGTCTGCGGCGCCAACAACATGAAGCCAGGTGATAAAGTGCCGGTAGCCATGCTTGGCGCCAAACTACCCGGAGGTTTCGAGATCAGCCGCGCCAAAATTCGCGGAGTCGAATCATTCGGTATGATGTGCAGCAAAAAAGAACTTGGTCTAAGCGAAGATCATGGCGGACTCTATATTCTCGATGAAAACGCTGGCGTTGGTGAAGAGATTGTAAAGGCTCTTAGCCTTGATGACGTCGTTTTTGAGATAAGCATTACGCCGAATCGCGGGGATGCGTTGTCGCATCTAGGCATAGCACGCGAGCTTTCAGCAATTTTCAATCTGCCGCTGCACCGCGAACCGCTCGGGAACGAGGATGGCGAAGACACGATTGAGAATCATATCGCAGTAGAGATTAACGACACTTCGCTTTGCCCTCGTTATGGCGCAAGAGTAGTGCGCAATGTTAAAATCGGCCCTTCCCCGGAATGGCTCAAAGACAGGCTCGAAAAAATTGGCATACGCTCCATCAACAACGTTGTTGATGTTACCAACTACATAATGCTTGATATCGGGCACCCAATGCACGCCTTTGATCTCGACAAAATCGACGACAAAAAAATCGTAGTCCGTAACGCCCACAAAGATGAAAAGATTATGACACTCGACAATGTCGAGCATAATCTCGACAGTACCATGCTAGTCATTGCCGACGCAAATAAGCCAGTTGCGCTGGCTGGTGTCATGGGCGGACTGCATTCATCTGTAACCGAAGACACCACCAACGTTCTTCTTGAAGCGGCCTTCTTTCACCCGACAACAGTTCGTAAAACCGCCAAAAGACTGGCTATGATGTCTGATTCTTCGTACCGCTTCGAACGTGGCACCAATATTGACAACATTCCGATAGCACTCAATGAAGCGGTCAAGCTCCTGCAAAAAATTGCTGGTGGCAAGCCGATAAAAGGCATTGCTGACTGCTATCCCAAGCCTGAGATTCTTCGCCAGATCAGAGTTCGCACCAAACGGGTAAATCGCGTCATTGGCATAAATCTCACTTCTTCGCAAATCGAAACTTTCCTGCTGCGGCTCAAGCTTGATACGCGACGTGATGGCGAAGACCTTATTGTCAGTGTCCCACCTTACCGCCACGATCTTGAACTCGAAGTAGATATTATCGAAGAAGTCGCGCGCATGTATGGTTACAATAACATCCCCGAAACATTGCCAGCGATAACTTCGGTTCTCCAACTACCAACAGCGCTGCAGAAAATTTCCGGCAGACTGAGTGACCACATGGTTTCTTGTGGTTTCAACGAAATCGTTACCTACAGCTTCATACCGGTAAACATCAATGAGAGTTTCCGTGAGAAGAAGCCGCTAATGTTACAGAACCCGCTATCAGAAGACTTGAGCGCGATGAGAACCAGCCTCAAATGGGGCATGTATGATGCTCTCAGACGAAACATTCTTAACGATGAATACAACCTTAAACTCTTCGAAATCGGCAGAGTTTTTCATCCGTCCGCCGGTGGCCTGAGCGAAGAACATACCCGACTCAGCATTGGTTTCTGCGGATCAATTAATCCCCGCGACTGGCGGCGCAATGGCGAGAGCTTTGATCTTTATGTGATCAAAGGTGTTATAGAAAACATCGCCAAGCTGCTAAAAATAAAATTTAAATTCTCACCGGGCAGCTATAGTCTGTTCCACCCAGCGTTTCAGATGGAGCTTAGCCTGGGCAAAAATCATATCGGCGAGTTTGGCCAGCTGCATCCAGATTACATCAATAACAAAAAAATGCCAAAAGGCATTTATATTGTCGAAATTGATCTTGGCAAGGCAGCCGAAGCCGCCGAAGGTGCCAGTCGGATGCAACCTATCCCGGATTTGCCGGCAATACGCAGAGACTTGGCTGTGCTGGCTCCCGAAAGCATTTTAAACCGTGACATCAACAAAATTTTGTCTGCTGAAGGCAAAACTCTGCTTGAAGACTGCTACCTGTTTGACGTTTATCAGGGCAAAGGTATCGAGCCAGGCTACCGATCTCTCGCCTACTCTCTGACTTTCCGCGACCTTAAAAAGACATTGACGGATGAAGAAGTACAACCTCTGATCGATAAAATGATTTGTCGACTTGATAAGGAGTTATCTGTTAAACTTCGCTGAGGGAAAAGTATATGTATACTCTGTACAAAATTATTGCAGACCCTGAATATGGGGAAATCTTAACACTGATTTCTTTAGGCCTTTTCTTTCTGGCTTATCTGCTTTTTAAGGGTGATGACCTGCAAAAGCGTCAAGTTGAACCTACCAACTTCGACAGGGTACAGTTGCTTACGTCAGGTATTATTGCGTTTTTCTGTGGCGTCCTGGTTTTTGGCAAGATATTTGTTTCCCAAAACACTGAGGATTTGCTGGTAATTCTCGGCCTGAGCGATTTCTTAAATAAACTGACAATTAATTTTCAGGCATTGGTGCTGGGTTTTCTCGGTCTATTGATGTAATAAAATCGTTATCATAAGCGCTCCCGATAGAAACACAGCCGGGAGCGCTTTTTTTACAAAAAAATTGAATCCGGCATGCTCTTCTTTCGTTGTATCCTGATAGCAATTAACGGGGGGAAATATGAAACACTATTATCGAATGTTTGTTTTTGTTCTGTTTTGTTTGAGTTTGTCTGGCAGCGTCTTGCTTGCAGATGGCATGATCTTTCCGATTCATGAAGAAAGAATAATTTTCATTCCGCCTTCCAGGCCGGCTGAAAATTTTACGGTTCCGCTTTCGGTAACCAAGCATCATGTCAAGATTAAAATAAACAATCTGGCAGCAACTACAGATGTAGACCAAACCTTTTACAATCACCAAAGCCACACAATAGAGGGGTTGTACATTTTTCCACTGCCGGTTGGCGCTTCAGTCAGCGGTTTCGCTATGGATGTTGAAGGCAAAATGACTACCGGCGAGCTCATGGATGCCGACAAGGCGCGCAAAATTTATGAAGATATCGTCAGACAGATGCGCGACCCTGGTCTACTCGAATACATGGGGCATGGCGTTTTTAAAACCAGGATTTACCCAATTGAAGGAAACAGTGAAAAGAATGTGAAAATCGCATACCAGGAAGCACTCAAGATGGAAGCCGGCCTGGTTCGCTACGTATACCCTCTCGACATCGACAAGTATACAAAAGATAAAATGAAAAACGTAGCAATTGAAGTGCTGGTAAAATCTGATTTGCCGATAAGTTCAGTTTATTCGCCAACTCACAAGGTTTCGGTTCATCGCAAAAGTGATCGCGAAGTTGTTGTTGGTTTCGAAGCCGACACGCATGTGCCCGACAAGGATTTTGTGCTTTATTACGCTGTAGCCAGTAAGGATGTTTCACTGACGGCGATTAACCATCGCCCTGATCCCAGCGAAGACGGTACATTTATGCTCATGCTTGCTCCTGCTCTAAAAGATCAGGACGAAAAAACTCCCAACATAGATGTTGCTCTGGTTATGGATACTTCAGGCAGCATGGCCGGCAAAAAAATTGAGCAGGCACGCAAGGCGCTTGAATTCTGCATCAAATCACTTTCCAAGGACAGCAATTTTATTCTTGTCAACTTTTCGACTGAAGCCGAAGCCTATAAGGGCAGTTTGACCCAGATGAATGATGATACTCGCGAGGGCGCACTCAACTACATCCGCAACCTTGATGCCATGGGTGGAACCAACATCTCTGAGGCACTGGAGCTTGCAGTCAACGCGCTCAACAAAAGTGAAAGCAAAAACTCCAAGTTCATCGTATTTGTGACTGATGGAAAGCCAACCGCCGGCCTTACTGACGCAGAAGATATTATTAAGCTGATGACAAGCAAAAACACCGAGAGCATAAGACTTTTTTCGTTCGGTATCGGCGATGACCTCAATGCTGAACTGATTGACAACCTCGCCGAAGGAAACAGCGGCATATCTGATTATGTTTCTGAAGACGAAGATCTCGAAATCAAAATTTCATCTCTTTTCTCCAAGCTCACCCATCCGGTTCTCACTGATGTCAGTCTGCAGTTCCATAATGTCGAAGTCAGTCAGATATACCCGCGCAAGATTGGCGACGTTTTCAAGGGCAGCAATATTCTAATTCTTGGCCGCTACAGCAAACCCGGCGCTGCCAGAATAACACTTAGCGGACGTCTGCGAGATAAAGTAGTTAAGCTTGATTTCGAAACAGATTTTCCGGCGCGAGAAAGCGAAAACGCTTTCGTCGCTAAAATCTGGGCTACGCGAAAAATTGGCTTTCTGCTTGAACAGATTCGCAAAAATGGTGCTGACGAGGAGCTTAAAAACGAGCTCATCACTCTCGCCAAGCGATATGGCATCCTCACCCCTTACACGTCTTATCTGGTGCTGGAAGACAATGACAAACTAGGGCCCAATCTGCGTCAAACAATGGTACCAGACGACATGCCATCAGCCTCGTTTGACGAAGAAAGCAAACGCTTCTCGGTGCAGAGACTCGAAAGCCTCTCAGACGGCGCAGATGCAGTAGGCGCCTCGCGCGAGATGAACTCACTCAAATCGGCTGCTGCTCCGCAAGGCTTTAGTCCTGCGAGGTCACGCTCGAGCTCAGGTGCGCCGTCACGTGGCATTCAGGCGCCGATAAGCAAAGAGGCCGGCGGCAAAACCTTCTACTTTATCGATAAAAAATGGTTAGACAGCTCACTTAAGGCTGAGAAACCAGAGATCACAATCAAAGCCTGGTCCGAGGCCTATTTCGATTTGTGCCGAAAATACCCGGAACTCGCCAAAATGATCTCGGTTGGCGATAACGTCATCGTCATCTTCAGAGGCAAGGTAATCGAGATAAGTCCTGATCGCGGCGAAGAAAAATCTATCGACCTGTAAACTAGTTACCGTAAGTCTCGCCGCCCGGTTAATACCGGGCGGTTTTTTATTTTACGCATTAATTTTTGTGAATTTTACTGGCTGCTGTGTTATCATTCCTGCATTAAAACACATTGAGGAGCGCAAGGAATGGAAAAATTCGTCAGCTTGATCGGCATACCGATTCAAATCGGCATTTGTTACGCACTTTCAACCGATCGAAAAAAAATAAACTGGAAACTGGTTGGCTGGGGTATTACCCTGCAGCTGATTTTTGCCGTTCTTATTCTTAAAACACCACAGGGCGAAGCGCTTTTCGGCTGGCTAAACGATGTGGTTATAAGAATGCTGAGTTTCTCAACAGATGGTGCAAAATTTATCTTCGGTGAACTGGTTAATTTTGTCGTGCCGGTCAATGTTGGTGATGCATCTGTGGCTCCTGAACTGGCTAAGAATGTATCAATGCTCAAACTCACAGCGACAACCGGTGCTTACTTTGCCTTCAATGTATTACCGACCATTATCTTCTTTTCAGCGGTCATGACCGTTCTCTACCATCTTGGCGTCATGCAGAGACTGGTATACTACGTTGCCATGGTCATGCAGAAAACCATGAAAACTTCTGGCGCCGAGTCTCTCAGCGCTGCCGCCAACATCTTTGTCGGTCAAACCGAAGCCCCTCTGGTAATCAAGCCCTACATCGATAAAATGACTTTTTCAGAACTTAACTGCATCATGGCTGGTGGTATGGCAACAATCGCAGGCGGCGTTATGGCAGCCTACGTTGGCATGCTTAAAGACACCATACCCGGCATTGCCGGACACCTGATCGCAGCTTCAGTTATGTCTGCTCCGGCTGCTCTGGTCTTTGCCAAAATTCTGGTACCCGAAACCGAGGTGCCAGCGACTAGCGGCAGTCTTGAGCTGCGCATCGAAAAAATCGATCAGAATGTTATTGATGCTGCAGCCAGAGGTTGCTCCGAAGGTATGAGTCTGGCTTTAAACGTTGCAGCCATGCTGATTGGCTTTATCGCGATAATCGCCATGGGCAACCACATCTGGAGAATAATTGCCGACGCCCTTGGCATTACCGGCTACAACACAATTGAATCAGTAATCGGGCTGTTTGCAGCACCCTTTGCCTGGCTGCTCGGCATTCCTTATCAGGATATTTTTGTTGCCGGTGAACTGCTTGGCAAAAAGCTTATTCTCAACGAATTCGTAGCCTATGCTGACCTCGGAAAAATTCTAAATGGCGGCGTAATGGGCGCCAACGGAGCACCAGTCGAACTGGCAATGCGCAGTCGCATCATACTCAGCTATGCTCTGTGCGGTTTTGCCAATCTCGGCTCAATCGGCATTCAGCTTGGCGGCATCGGCGGCATCGCTCCCGAGAGACGCGGTGATCTTGCCAAGTTGGCTTTCAGAGCTCTGCTAGCTGGCTCGTTTGCGTGTTTTCTGACTGCCAATATTGCTGGCATACTTATAGACTAACAGCTCAAAACACAAAGGCACGCTTCCAGACTGCTGAAGCGTGCCTTTGTTATTGCAGATTGTTTAGCATTGGACAGCGGTCTGTGCTATTATACAGCCTGAAAATACTCAAGCTACAGCAGGAGCATATATGAAAATCGGACTAGCCGGCCTACCAATGTCTGGCAAAACAAGTATATTTAACATGGCTACACGTGCCAAGGCGCAGACTCGCGATTATCTTGCCCAGAGCGACGAGATAAACAGCGGTATCATCAAGGTACCAGACAATCGCATAGACCATCTGACTACAATTTTTAAGCCTAAAAAAACCACATTTGCGACAGTAGAATTCACTGACATACCAGGTATCAGCAATTCCGAAAACAAGTCTGCAAGCAAAATTCTCGCAAACATCCGCACCTGCGAAGCAATCATGCTTGTTGTCAGGCTCTTCGAAAGCGAAGAGATTCCGCACATTCATAACAAAATTGACCCAGCCGCCGACCTGGAAGAACTCTGCCTGGAATTCATTTTCAGTGATCTCGAAATGGTCACCAATAGAATTGAACGCCTGCAGAAAGAAATCAAGGTTGTCAAAAAGCCCGAAGCAACCAAAGAGCTTGAACTGATGGAGCATCTGCGTAAAACCCTTGAGGATAACAAGTTCATCTCGACTCTTGAACTGACAGAAGAACAGGAACAGAGCCTGCGAGGTTACCGCCTCCTGACCCAAAAGCCGCTGCTGCTAATCGGCAACTGCTCTGATACACAGTTCGCGACGGCGGATGCCAAGGTTGCCGCCTTTACTAAGGCATGTGAGGAACGCGGTTGGTCGCCGATGCTGATCTCGGCAGCAACAGAAATGGAGATTTCCGCGCTGTCGCCAGAAGAAGAAGCTGTTTTTCTCGAAGAATTCGGGATGAAGGAGTCTGGGCGCAATCGCCTGATTTCTGCGGCATACAGGCTACTTAACTACATCAGCTTTTTAACGGTCGGTGAAGACGAAGTGCGCGCCTGGCCTCTGCAGCGTGGCACCACTGCTCTTAAATCCGCCGGCAAAATTCATTCAGACATTGAACGAGGCTTTATCAGAGCCGAAGTTGTTGCTTACGATGATTTTGTCAGCAAAGGCAGCATGGTTGCGGTTAAAGCTGCTGGACTTTCAAGACTTGAAGGAAAAGAGTATATTGTTGAGGATGGGGATATTATCAACTTCAGATTCAACGTTTGATTCTGCACAATTGAGGCTTAAATGAGCCTACAACGCCGCCTTACCCGTGGAATTTCGGCGGTTCTGGCCGTAATTCTTGTCTTTATGCTGCTGACTTCGATGTCATACTGGGATATCGAAGGCTTTGTAACTTCTATTTTACCGGTTAACATTGCTATATCGCGCTCTTATGAGCGCATAGCGGGCTACTGGGTACAGCTCGCCGAGTCAGCCGAAGAAAGCATGAGCAGACCATTGTCCGATTCTCAGGAAACTGAAATGGTGACTCGTGCCGACGAGTTGATCGAAATGGTCAAAAGGCTCGACAATCTTGTAGATGACGAAGAAAGAGTGCAGAGTTTGCGCAGTATCAACAATCTCAGTTCAGCTTTCATCAAGCAACTTGATTCATTCAAACTGCTTTTAAAAAATCGCAACCGCGCCCTGCTTCGCAATTCGAGTCGTCGCGCAAAAGCTGCTGATGGTCTACGTTCAGAAGTAGTAAGTCTTCTCGATCGTTTTAAAAGCATGATGATCGACCTCAATTCAACCCTCAAAAACCCTGATTTCCAGGCATCTCTTGGTGGCACTTCGACTCTGATGGACAAAATTGCCCGCATCGAAAAGGATCTGATCCTGGCAGATACTGAAGTAGCTCTTTATTTGAGCCTTAAGCACGGCAAAGAAACTCCAGAAGAGTTAAAAACGGGCAAGAATTCAGCAATACGGGTCGAAAACCGCCTGCGCGCCGTTATGTTCTTACTCGAGCGCTCTGTACAAGAAAGCACAACAGTATTGCATAAGAGAGTGCTTGCACAGGTTGAAACAAAAATCCGTAGCTTTTACGAGTCTTTTCAGAAGCTTCGCAACATATTGGAGGCACCGGAAAGCGATTTGATCGAATTTGAGGATCAGTTGCAACAAATCATGAATGAGCTGACACATCTCAGGCAGCAGGGTGTAACGCTTGCCATAAGCGAAGCCGAGATTTTCTGGAAACGAATTTTTGATATTTCGGATCAGCTGCAACAACATGCAAGCAATAATCATAGCTTGATACTAGCTTTCCTGTTCATTGTTCTCGGGTTTGTCATTTATTTGAACATAGTCTTTCCGAAGCAGATTGGCGGACCACTAAAAAAACTCAGTCTTGAGATCTCAGCCTTTGAGCTTGGCAGCGCCAGCATCGAAATTCCACATTCGGGCACCGAAGAAATTGACTCGCTCGGGCAGGCTTTTCAGATCATGGCCAGCAGACTCAATCAACAGGGAGAGGTAAATCAGAAATATCTCGAATCTATTCACAGCCTCACCAAGGTTTATAGAGAGCTGCACGAAACGACAAAACGTGCTGATTCTCCAAATGAAAGACTTGAAAAAGCAGTTAACATGATTCTTGAGCAACTGATATGGCACTGCCCGGGCATTGATCTGGTCAAGGTTATGGTCGTTAAGCAGGTTCAGGAAAAGCAGGAGCCAGAAAAATCTTCTAAACAGCAAAAAAACGCTAAGCAGACTAAGCCCGAGAAGTATTTTGCGAGGCTCGGTGACCCTGAATTCAGCGACAGATTCAAAGCGAGCGATGAGTTTGCGCCTTATTGTGAATCCGTTGGTTACATGCCTCGCGATACCAGCCAGACTATAGAAGAAAGAATCCCTTTCGACCAGGATGATAACGGAGTCACTGGCTGGTATTTTGAAAACAGTCTTGGCATTAAGACCGGTTCAGACGGAGCAAGTTTTTTCCAGCCTATCTACAAGCCTCTTGCCATCGGCAGTAATCCAACGTTGACTGACCGCAAATACGAAAAGGGAATCAAGGGCGGTTTAGTAACCGAGCCGCTCAACCTTCCTGTCCAGGGCTCAGAAGACCTGCAGGAACAACGTGGCCTGTTGTTTGTCTATTTTCTTGACCCTGAGACCATGCTTTCATGGCAGGAAATCTTCTTTATTCAGATTATCGCCAGCCAGATTGCTTCGATTATCGAGACCGATGACCTGTTACAGCAACACGATCTTAAGAAAAAAATGGATGACCAGCTGCGAATGGCAAAAGAGATACAGGAAAACCTTCTTCCGCAAGCGGTACCAGAGATTAAGGGTCTGCATATCAGCAGAATCAGCAAATCTGCCGAAGAAGTTGGCGGCGATTATTTCGATTTTTTTGCGCTTGGCGAAAATCGCCTTGGAGTTGTAATTGCTGATGCCTCAGGTAAGAACGTACCAGCGGCAATTATCATGACAGTATTTAAAACCACCCTCTCAACTATGGCACTCGAGAAGTTGTCGGCCAAAGAGGTTTTGTCACGTGCTAATCGAATTATAGCAAAAAATATTACTACTGATCGTTTTATCACAGCAATGTACGTTATAATTAATTCAGAGACAGGTGAGGTGGAATTGTCGAGTGCCGGACATAATCCGGCCTTTGTCGTAACCGGCCGAGGCATGGAAAAAGCCTTGCACGAAAAAACGTCAAAGGGCCTACCGTTAGGCATTCTTGAAGACTATGCCTACGAATCGGTCTCGTTCAAACTGAAAAAAGATGACCTGCTCTTTCTCTATACTGATGGCGTAACTGAAGCTCGCAACCATAATGAAGAAGAGTTTGGCGAAAGCGGCCTCAAAAAGTTCCTGGCACGACCACGCAGCCAAGACCCTGCCGGGTCGCTACTTGAAGAGGTGCAGCACTTTTCAGAGACGGCCAAACAGCATGATGACATAACTGCCGTTTCGATTGAATATACCGGAAGAGGTTGATATGAGCCAAGAAGAAATCCAGGCCCGCAACTACTGGGAAAAAACCTGGAACAGGTTTTTAAAATATCATGGAATGATTGCACCGTCCGCAAAACTGGTGCAACACCTGTTCAACTATGTACCCCGCCACGGCATCATTCTTGATCTTGGCTGCGGCGAAGGCCGCAACAGTCTCTATCTGAGTCAGGTTGGATATAACATCATCGGACTGGATCTTTCTTTTAAAGCAGCCCGGGTCATGAAAAACAATTTTTTTGAAGAGGAACTAAAAGGCCTGGTTATCACTGGTGACGCTCGCAAACTGCCGTTCGCAAGCGAATCTGCAGATGCCATTCTCGCTCATCATCTATTTGATCATCTTGATGCCTCAGGATTTTTTAGCGCTCTAGACGAGGCGTTCAGAGTACTCAAAACCGAAGGTGTAATGTTGATGACGGTCGACAGTTTCGGAGAATTTGCCAACGACAATAACGCTGTTGTTCGCGACGATGGCTCAATAGTTTTCGTTAAAGGTGGGCATAAAGGCATGCTTGTGCGCCCATATCGAGAGGATGAGCTGGCCACGCTCATAGAAAAAGGCTGGCTGATACTTAAAGACGAGATAACTCCCCGCCGCAGCAAAATTCTGCTTTTACAAAAGAGTGCGGCTAACAACAGCTGCCAGTAAATCAGACGTCGACTTCTCTCGACAATTTTGATGGCGCTGCCGTAACCTGATTCCTGCCATGTTCTTTCGACCAGTACATTGAAACATCAGCAGCTTTGATCAGAGAATCCATATCATCAGCGCAATCAGGAAAAACTGCCACACCAAAACTGGCGCTGATTTTGTGGACGACCCCGGTAATTTCGAGATAATCATTTTCCATGGAACGCCTTACGCGCTCAGCAACTGCTACTGCACCAATCATATCGGTTTCAGGAAGCACCAGCGCAAACTCTTCACCGCCGTAGCGTACCGGCAGGTCATGAGTCCGCACAGCACGGCGTAAAATAGCTGCCACATGCCTGAGAACGTCGTCTCCAGTCTGATGGCCGAAATTGTCGTTCAAAAGTTTAAAGTGATCGATGTCAAGCATAATCAGTGCAAGACTACGCTTAAACCGGGCTGCTCTCTTGATTTCATCAAGCAGGCGCTGTTTAAAATAGCGATGCAGATAGAGTTTTGTCATACCATCGGTAATGGCCTGCTCATAAAGCTGGGCATTTTTAACTGCAGCACCGAGTTGCACCGCAAAAACCTTGATTAGCCGGATATCGCGACTGGTAAAACGATTAGCACTTTCAGCCGCACGTAGATGCACCAGACCAAGGAATTCTCCCTGATTAAGAATTGGAACCACCACAAAAGCGGCACCAAAAACTTTTTCATCAAGACGTTTCAGGGTTGCAGGATGTTCGGACTTGCCCTGTTCATATTCAAAAGATTCTTTGCAATCATGCGCCATCTGAAGAATTTCTGAGTCTTCAATGGGTAGTGCATCCGGAAGTTCTGAAGCATCACCAAGATGACTCATCAGGTTAAACAAGCGACGCTCTTCTTCATAGAGCCAGGTTGACCCACGCTCTATTTCTGTAATTTCAGATATTGCGCTCATTGCCATGTCGAGAAGAGCCTGCAGCTGTAATTCAGATGAGATCATCTGCGAAGCCTGGTAAAGAATGCTTACTTCCTGAATTTTCTCGTCGAGTCTGACATTCGCTTCGCGCAATTCAGAGAGCAACAAAAAATTATTGATAGCAACTGAGATATTGCGAGAAAGAGTTTTTAAAAAGCTCATTTCCTTGTCGGTCAATGGCACTTCTTTAAGCTTGTGACCTACAATCAAAAAACCAATTAGCTTTTCTCTTACCTTGAGAACAGATATACAATCAAGATTGTCTTCAGCAAAGTCCTGCAGACAACTTTGCAGGTGTGTAAAGTCTCCGACCCGGTAAGTTATTTCAGCTGATTCATCCTCTAAAATTTTGACTTCATCGTTATCGAGATCAAAATCATAAGTTTTGTGAGCCAGTTTCCAGGCGCAACGCAAAGAAACTCGCCGACTATAATTATCGAAAAGAAAAATACCACCCTTGCGAACGCCTAGAGTGCCGAGTAAGAGATGGAGAAGAGATTTTAGCTGTGCATCAAAACTGCTTACACGACAAAGCTCATCGCCGATATCGCTCAGAGCCTCGAGAACATACTCATAACGCAACAACTGCTGTTGCATTTTCTGTTCAAGGTCAGACATCTGCTCAGACATGTGGCTTAACCTTTAAATTTTGCGACTGCTTCTTCTTCTTTATCGAATGGCTGAGCAAACTGCAAAAGCCCCATCATTTCAAAAGTCTTGCGATTTGTTGGGGTTAAGTTGGTGAATGCCAGCGCACCTTCTGATTCCTCGATAGCTTCGATGACGCCAATCAAGATTGAGATGCCGATACTGTTGATCAGTGGCGATTGTTCGAGGTTGATAACAATTTTATTGATCGATTTTTCGAGATGCTCAGAGCATATCTCGTCGACCTGCTCAGCGCCGAGGTCATTCAGATAACCATTGGTTCTGATGATCAGCACAGTACCATCTATCTGATGCGTTAGAGAGAATTCTTCTGACATAATTGCTTTTTAAGCTCCCTGGCAACTTAAATTCTTCCTGATCTCGTCTCTGTCCTTCTGGAGGAATTTCTCAATAACACATTATCACAAATAACTTAGATAAACAACAAGCATTTATTACCAAATTCTTGTATATGATTAATTCTACTCCATTTTTCAATTCTCGGCAGTTCAATTATACAACTAACTATTCCAGTTTTTTTGCCTTGCTATTTCTGCCAACTTTTATATATTGCTTGCCTCATGTGGAAATACTCACATCAACTGACTGTGCGTTGGATTTCGTTCGCCGTGGCACTGTTTTTAGTAGGATCAGTGCTCTGGCAGGCCTCGTTGGCACGCCCCGAAATTCTCACTCAAATCGGTCTCAAGGCCGAGCTAACAAGACTCTCTGTTATGGCTGAATACCAACCGCTCTGGCTTTGGCCTCTAGTTTTTCTGGCAATTACCCTTTTAATGATGATGGGCGTGCCGTCCCTGATCTGTTTTGCCGGATTACTGGGAATACTGGGCTTTTACGTGGCGTTTATTATTACCTTCCTGTGTCAGGTCTTCGTTACCAGAATCAGTATTCATCGAGCCTGGAAACGCGCAGACAGCGTAGCCTATCAGCAGTCTATCAATCCTGCTCTTAAATCGCTGCTATGGCAAAATCAGGAAAAATTCAAAACTTTTGCGTTCTGGGCCAGAGTATATTTTGCTTACCCACTCCGCACTATTGACTTTCTAACGCCTATGATTCAGCCAGATGAAGAGCATCTGGGAAAAACTCTCACGCCAGCCGCTGCAGCAATTTTTCTTCGCATGTTGATCCCGACATTTTGGCTCGACTCAGTCCTAACGCTGATAAAAAATGTTGCCCCGACTTCGACTGCAGACACCTCAACTTTTCTGCTCTGGTCATCAGCTCTGATTGCATATACAATGATACCACGAGTACCCGAACTGTTTGTCTGCCCTGAGGCTGTCAAAAGGATAGTCGAACAGATCGAAAAACCACCTGTCGATAAAACCAAATCCTCTTCAAAGAATGAAAACACGCAGGCCGAAACACCCGAAACCGGCAAGACTAGAACAAAAAAACCGAGTGGACAGAGCGCAACCGGTACTGTTTCTCGACGACCTGCTATTTAATATTGACCAGACGGACACCAGCAATTACCACAACAACCTGTTAACGAGCCTGAGTGCAGCACAAACAATGCACAGGGATTATCTTCGACCAGTTTTGGTTGACTAAGCCCCCGATTTTGTTTAAAGCTATAGTGTGTTTTAAATGAATCTTTTTATCGGAGGGTAGAATGTCATACGACACTTCACTTATCAGAGAACTCAAACACCGTGCAGCTCGAATCAGATGGCTCTCGCTAAAAACTACTGCAGAAGCAGGTTCAGGGCATCCCACTTCCTGCTGTTCATGCGCTGAAATACTTTCGGCTCTTTTCTTCAAAGTAATGCGCTACGACCCGAAAAACCCCGGCGCGAACACTAACGACAGGCTTGTTATGTCTAAAGGACATGCTGCACCGGCGTTGTATGCGGCCTGGTGTGAAGCTGGCTACCTCGATGAAAAAGAGATTTTTACCCTGCGTAAAATGGGCTCCCGCATCGAAGGACACCCGATGCCAATTCTTCCTTTCGTCGACGTTGCGACTGGCTCCCTCGGTCAGGGCCTTGCGGTAGGCCTCGGCATTTCTCTGCAGCAGCAGAAAGTCATTAAGAATGGTGCCCGCACGTTTGTATTGCTTGGTGACGGAGAAATGGCCGAAGGCTCAGTATGGGAAGCTTTCGCTCTTGCCGACAACATGAAAAGCCCCAATCTTATCGCAATCATCGACGTAAACCGCCTGGGGCAGAGTCGAGAAACCATGCACGGGCACGATATCCGCACCTACGCACGCAAGGTAGAAGCGTTCGGCTGGGAAGCAATTGTCGTTGAAGAGGGCCACAACATAGAAGCAGTTCTCAAGGGCCTTGAACAGGCGGTTAACGTCTCTGGCAAACCAGCCTGCGTAATCGTCAAAACCCTTAAAGGCGGCGGCCTCAGCCAGATCGCCGACAAAGAAAACTGGCACGGCAAACCGATCATGCCTGGCCATGGTCTCGAAGAGGCATTGGCAGAAATTGAAAAGGACATCATGAAATCACCACCGACTCCGGCCATTGCCAGACCGGAAGAGCTTGTCGGAAAAATAGTGACCGGCCCGGTTGCCCCGGATGTAGCACCAGCTCCATATAAACTCGGAGAAAAAGCTGCAACCCGACAGGCCGTAGGTCCGGCCCTGGTCAATCTGGGCAAGGCAGATGAACGCATCTGGGTAATCGATGGTGACACGCAAAACTCAACTTATTCACAGAAATTTGGCGAGACTTACCCGGACAGGTTCGTCGAGTGTTTTATTGCTGAGCAAAACATGGCTGGAGTTGCTGCCGGACTGGCATCTCGCGGACTGATTCCATTTGCGACGACCTTCGGCGCCTTTCTGGCAAGAGCATTTGACCAGATTAGAATGGCAGCTCTCTCAGGCCTGAAAGTTAAATTTATTGGCACACACGCTGGCATCTCGATTGGCGAAGACGGCCCATCACAAATGGCTCTAGAAGATCTGGCTACCTTTTCAACTCTACCTAACGGCGCAGTGTTCTACCCATCTGATGCAGTATCAGCCTACCACTGCATCGTAAACCTGGCTCGCCACGAAGGCCCCGGCTACATAAGGCTTTCGCGGCCAAACTCAGAAGTAATTTATGATCCGAACGAAAAATTCCCGATCGGCGGACTGAAAGTCCCGAAAAAATCTGACTCCCCGACCCTCACTGTAATTTCAGCCGGCGTGATTGTCCATGAAGCGCTTAAGGCAATAAAAAATCTTGCAGGCAGCGAAAAAATACAACTGGTTGATCTCTACTGCCTCAAACCGTTCCCAACTGAAGAGCTCACCAGACTGGTCGCAGCAGGCGGCGGCAACGTAGTTGTCTTCGAAGAGCACGCAATAGAAGGCGGCATCGGCGCCACCGTTGCGCTCAAACTGGCTGGTCACATCAAGTCTTTCAAACACGTGGCGGTCACCAGTGTACCTAAGTCAGGTACCCCCGAGGAATTGCTCGCGTCATTTGGCTTATCAGCGGACAAAATTGCCGAAACACTTAAAAGCCTTATCAAATAATCCGTCACAAAAACGGCGGGTAAACAACCTCAGCGTACAGAGGTTTGTTTGCCCGCTTTTTTTATTTCTTAAAATAATAATAATATAATTCAGTGCTTTGCCGCCCGTTCGTGAAGTAATTTGTTTGCCAAAGTCTGTGGTTGTTTGTAATTGTTTGTCAGGTGAGCTGCAGAATTAGTTAACAAAACATCATTTGCGGTCGAAAGGGTTTATGGATTTGTTTGCCTCCTTATTTTTCAGGTCCGGGTATAACCCGGATCTTTTTTTTTACATTTTTAGTAGCTATGCGCGCTGTTTATGGTAAAGTAACTGCATGTACATAATAGGAATTTGCGGTCTATCTGGTTCTGGCAAAAGTAGTGTCTCAAGAGCGGTTCTCGAGAGGTTTCCCGGGAAAATCTGCGTTCTAGAACACGACATGTATTATTACGCGAAAAAAGATAAGCCCACGATTCGCAACTACGATCATCCAGACGCACTGGAAACCGGCCTTATGATAAACCATATCAATGAACTTCGAAACGGTCGCGCAATCGAACGCCCGATGTATGATTTCAAAGTTTCAGACAGGCATAACGACACGGTAAAAATCGAGCCTCGGCCGATTCTTATTGTTGAAGGGCTGCTGATTTTCAATATTCCTGAACTTATGCCTCTTTTCGATCTACGCATCTATATTGATGTGTCACTTGACAAGGCTATTATTCGCCGAATCAAGCGCGATCACTGCGATCGCGGAAGAACCGTACTTAGCATTATCACACAGTATGAAAATACAGTTCGCGATGCGGCAATAAACATGGTACAGCCCTCAAGATATCTGGCTGATCTCATTATTCCACAGGGAGCCAGCAATCTGGTTGCGCTCGAAGTGCTTTACGGCAAAATTCGTGACCTGCTCTCAGGTGGAGACAAACCAGACGGGCTCATCAGAAATTCAGAAAGCTCTTAAAGCAAACCGTTCTCTCTGAAGCTGAAATAACCTTTGTCATCGCGCCCGACAATGACATGATCCAGCATTCGCAGATCAAGCGCATCAGTCGCCGCAACCAGCGCCCTGGTTATGACAATATCAGCATTAGACGGGCGAAGTTGCCCTGTCGGGTGATTATGTACAACAATTATACCGGTGGCATGTAGTGCCATTGCTCTTTTCATTATTTTCCTAGGATAAACCGCGGTCTGATCTTCTGTCCCAGATGAGATAATCTCGTCTTTAATAACCCGGTTCAGATTGTTAACAAAAATAACCCGCAGCTGCTCTTCTGGCAGAGACTCCATTGAAGAACCAAGATAATCCATCAAAGCAGAGCCTGATGCAATAGAGGGACTTACATCATAAGCCCTGGAGCGGCTTATACGCTGTATCAGCGCCCGAAACATCTGAATCAGTCGCGCCGAGGCGGCACCCATGCCCGGAATTCCGCACAATTGTGACGGATCAGCTGCGAGAACTTTTTCCAAGCTGCCAAATTCTTTTAGAAGCGCCTTAGCTACCGGCTTGGTATCTTTCTGCGCAAAGGTATAATACAAAAGAATTTCTAGCACCTCATGTTCAGAAAAACCTTCGAATCCGGTTGCGTCGAATCTTTTTCTGAGCCTCTCGCGGTGTCCAGCGTTTTCGTTCAAGCCTGCTCCCCCCCCAAACCGATCATTTCTTATTACAGAATTGTATCACAACTACATATAATAGCCAAAACTTGCAGCAAAATGGCTTGCCGAAAACGCTCTAAAGCGTTAGACTCGGCACATGATGTTCATATTTAAACACTGGAAAAACAACACGGACAAGGAGATTGAAAATGACAGAACAAAGCTGCCTTAATTATCTGGGCATTACCGGCTGCAGGAACATCTACCTCAACAGACCGGTTGCTGAGCTTGTGGAACGGGCAATAAATGCAGGCGAGGGAAGACTTGCTGCGAATGGAGCCCTGCTTGTTGATCGCAACAATGGCACTAGATACGGCAGATCCCCAAATGATCGCTTTATCGTCAAGACACCTGGAACCGAGGACGTCTGGTGGGGTGAAGTGAACCGCCCGTTCGAACCAGAAAACTGGCAAAAGGTGTTCAAGGCCGCGAAAGATTATCTTAAAGAGCGCGATGCTTTTGTATTTGATGGCTTTGCCGGCGCTTCGCCCGAATACCGACTGCAGGTGAGAGTGGTTGCCGAAAAGGCATGGCATGCCCTGTTTGCAACAACTCTGTTTATTGACGACGTAAATCCAGCTGAATTAAAGGAAATTCCCGACTTTACCGTTTTGAATGTCTGCGATATCAAGCTGCCCGAATGGAAAAACATGGGCCTCAACTCAGAAGTGTTCATTCTGGTTAATTTTGCAGAAAAGATTGTTCTAATTGGCGGCACTCATTACGGTGGAGAAATCAAAAAGAGCATTTTTGCGGTACTCAATTATATATTACCCAAACGCGGCGTATTTCCGATGCACTGCTCAGCCAACGTCAGCCAGAATGGCGAAGCAGCGCTTTT
This sequence comes from Candidatus Rifleibacteriota bacterium, assembly GCA_018818125.1. Classification (GTDB taxonomy): domain Bacteria; phylum Muiribacteriota; class Ozemobacteria; order Ozemobacterales; family Ozemobacteraceae; genus Rifleibacterium. The sequence goes on along the minus strand of JAHISQ010000063.1, from coordinate 3,218 downwards.
TTTCGGGCTTTCCGGAACTGGCAAAACAACTCTCTCGGCAGATCCAGAACGCCGACTGATTGGTGATGACGAACATGGCTGGCACGACCAGGGTATTTTTAATTTCGAGGGCGGTTGTTATGCCAAATGCATCAAGCTCTCACGTGAGGCTGAGCCACAGATTTTTGATGCCATCAGATTCGGCTCGATTCTGGAAAATGTTGTAGTCGACGAACGTCGCGTCCCCGACTATGATTCAGACAAGATCACCGAAAACAGCCGGGCCACCTACCCAACGAAACATATTGACAACTGCGTCCAGGAAGGCGTTGGCGGGCACCCTAAGAACGTATTCTTTCTTGCTGCAGATGCCTTTGGCGTCTTACCCCCAATAGCCAGACTTTCACCGGAGCAGGCAATGTACCACTTCTTATCAGGTTACACTGCCAAACTTGCCGGCACTGAAGCTGGCGTTACCGAGCCAACCGCAACATTTTCTGCCTGTTTTGGTGCCCCATTCATGGTATTGCACCCGTTTACCTACGCCAAAATGCTGGGCGAATGCATGAAAAAGCACGGCACCAGACTGTGGCTGGTTAATACTGGCTGGAGCGGCGGCGCGTATGGTCAGGGCAGCAGAATGAAGATCAAATACACCCGCGCACTGTTAAGAGCCGCTCTTGATGGCTCGCTGAACAATGTAGAATTCAAGAAAGATCCTATTTTTGCGGTTGAAATTCCAGTTGAGTGCCCGGGCATACCAACTGAAATCTTGTCTCCAGTAAATACCTGGCAAAACAAGAGCGAATTTGAAAAAACCGCAAATGCTTTGGCTGTGCGCTTTAACGAGAACTTCAAAAAGTACGCCTCTCAGTCCAGCCCTGAAGTATGCAATGCCGGGCCGGTAGCAAAAGCAGAAGCAACAGCCAGATCTTAAGCAAGTTGAAAAGCACTCGCTAAAAATAAATGGGGTCGCCCTTAAAGTTCTTTGGGCGACCCCACCGTTATTTTAACTGATTAAACGATCAGGCGGCATCTTTCTGAGCTGCAGCCTCAAGCGCCAGTTGCTGCTGTTTTTCGGTAACCGGCTCAGCTGAATTTCCGGCGGCTTCGCGCAGCTCACGTATAAAATCTTCTTCCTGATGTGCCATCTGACGATCAACGTAGTCAGCTGTCATCAGAATCTGTTTACGATTATTTTCGCGAAGCATGAACATATCGTTGCGCAAAATCCGTTCAAAAACTGCGCGTAGACCACGTGCTCCTATTTTCTTTTCGAGAGCGATATCGACTATGCGCTCAAGACCACATTCTTCAAATGCCAGTTCACAGCCATCAAGTTCGCAAAGCTTGGCATACTGACGAACTATCGCATTTTTAGGCTCGCGCAGAATTCGCATAAACTCTTTTTTACCAAGACCATTCAAGGCTACTTTTACTGGCAAACGGCCTATGAATTCAGGAATAAATCCATATTCCATGAAGTCTTCTGCTTCTGCCTGGTGAAAGAGGCTGTAATCAGCTTTGTCTATTGGTTGAGGATCATTGTTAAAGCCGATAAATGCACCTTTGCGGGTGCGTTTCGCGATGATCCTTTCCAGACCTACAAATGCGCCACCACAGATAAAAAGAATGTGGCGGGTATCCATCTTAACGACCTGCTGCGAAGTAGGATTCTTGCGACCACCCGCCAACGGCACGTTGGCGACTGTTCCTTCGATCAGCTTGAGAAATGACTGTTGCACACCTTCGCCTGAGACATCGCGCGAAATCGAAACGTTGCCGGAGGTTTTGGTCTTTTTGTCTATTTCGTCGAGATAGACAATGCCTTTCTGGGCCTCTTCAACTTCGTAGTTGGCATCGATCAGCAACGAAAGCAGTACGTTCTCGACATCATCTCCGACATAACCGGCTTCGGTAAAGCTTGTGCAGTCGCCAATGGCGAAAGGAACCTGCAAAATCTTAGACAATGTGCGAGCCAACAGAGTCTTACCACTCCCCGTAGGGCCAAGCAGCAGGATATTGGACTTCTCAAATTCGACATCACTATCGTCGATCATCGAAAGAATCTTGTAATGGTTGTAAACAGCGAGAGAAATTACCTTTTTGGCAGTTTCCTGGCCGATGACATATTCAGAAAGAGCGTCAAAAATCTTTTTGGGCGAGTATTCTTTCACAATCTGCTTCAGGTCAACCTTGTTTGGCTGGTCACCTGCTTTTAGCGAGCCCTTAAGACTGGTATCCTTTCGAACAAAAATATCTGTCGCCGCTGAAACACAGCTTTTACAAAGCAGGGCACCATCAGTATTTCGAACAAAATCGCCACCCTTACGAAGGTCTTTTCCGCAAAACACGCAATCACTCATAGCTATCTCCAGTTATATATTCACCTGAGAGCAGGAACATATATTGTAACTCAAATCAGATCAGGTTTAAAGTCTTTTCGGATAAAAAAAAAGCTGCCGACATAAGCCGGCAGCTTTTTATCAACGAATGTTATTCGTTATGGGCTTCGTTGAACAGTCTGATCTCCTTGAGATCTTCGGCTGTCAGCACAGCGCCGTTGTAGTTTGAAGCGATGATACCACGCTTTGCAAACACCTTATCAATCTGAGCAATGTTCTTTCCTTCGAAAAAGTCTTTGTCAGCGGTAACGATAGCGTTGTAGCCGTCAATAAACTTGGCACTGCTGCTCTTGAGATTGTAAAGACTGCGATAGATAATTACGTCAGAAACATCTTTGCCAAGGGCTTTTCTCAGATCCCACAGTACAGCGCCCCAGATTTTGCCGTCAGCATGAACTTCGCCCTGAATATCTTTGGGATATTCAAGGTCGTTTTCGAGAATTCTCAGATATGGCTTGTTCATTTTGGCAACAGCCCATTCTCCGAGCAACGGATCATTAGTAACAGTGCACGCAAAGTAGTCGGCCTGACCTTCGTTGATGGCTCCTGATTCACCACTGTAGGTGAGAGACTTGATTGAGTTCAGCATGGCATGTGAGTATTCATGATAAGCAACGCCTGCTTCGCGAGACAGAACGTTAAATTTGTCGCCGTCACCAAACGCCATTTTATTTTCCCAGGGACTGAAGTATGCGTTATCATATTTGTCACCGAGATGCACGATTGCTTTCATCGGACGATCAAGTTTGCTATGACCAAGCGTTTTAAAGAAATCGTGAATTGTGGTTATGTAGTTATACATGCCCACTTCGTCAAAATGAGTATTCGCAGGTT
>JAHISQ010000062.1 GCA_018818125.1 Candidatus Rifleibacteriota bacterium | reverse complement strand
TTGAATTTGTTGTTGGATTATGCGACAAAGTAAGTGCACCAGAGTTAATTTCAGCTTGAAAGACTTCTTTCAAAGTTGCTAGAATGTCTTCAGATCGGGTGTACATTAGATAAATTACCCGGCAAAGACCACTCTGACTCACAAATTTTCGCGAAGATTGAAGATCTTTTGTGCCAAAATCACTATCATCAAGCTCTATTGGCGGGCTTTCATTTAAAGCATGCTTCTCAGATATTTTATCGCTTGCCTCTATAATGATTTCATCGCTTGCGAGACTTTTACCAGTAAAAGTTGCCGAAATAAGCAAAACAACTAAAAGGACTTTTAAAAAACGGGAAATCATTGGCAACCTCATATTAATATGATTTTGAAATTAGAAGAATCTCTATGGTGGAAATAGCCCCACGATAGGAGGCAGTTATTATGCAGATTTTAGAGGCGTCTGGAGAATCATCGTCAGAGTTGTCATTCCAGGTATAAGTAACCTGAGTTGTTCCACCTTTAATATCTCCAACATAATCACTGGTAGTTGTAAAGTCTGAATTGGCAGCGGAAGCAGAAAATTGAACGGCGCGGTCTTCATCGCCAACTGGATTCCCTTGCGGATCGACGATTGACGCAACAATGGCGGCCTGACCACCGCTGCTGATAGTCGTGGGGTTTGCAGCTACAACAATTTTGTAACCATTCCCCGATGGAAAGGATGAAACAACTGGCCCACTACTTTCACCGCAGCCAGAAACAAAAATTACAAATTGAAAAAAGAAAACAAGACAACATTTTGCCAAAAATCGTTTGTTCATGCTTAATTCCTCACAGCAATTGTTTTACTTGCCGTTTGCCCAAGACTAATAGCTTTTATAGTTTCCTGACCCTCGCTTGAACCAGCCGTGAAAGTGGTAGAAAACCACCCATTTAGTGTTCTGCCAGTGTTTTCGCTAAAAGTTCCACCATTCTCGGCAAAAAGGAAAACCTCAGTATTATCCAGTGCCATCCCAGTATTATCTGCAAGGTAGACTTGTATTGGCATGCTTTCCGTAGGATTTATCTGATCAGTAATAGTGAAAACCGTTACTTGTGCGACACTGGTAATAGTTGGTTGAACTTGGATAGAAATAGTTGCAACCGCATCAAAAGCCACCACTGAAATCATTGTGGTACCAGCGGTTTTTCCAGCCGTAAAGGTTCTGTAAGCAAAACCATTTGCCCCGGTTTTTTCATAGCCATCAAAACTTCCACCATTTGAGCTATTCATGTAAATATCGCTGTCTTTAATTGGCACATCGCCAAAACCAATAACGCGAACGACTAATGGAACAGTCTGGGAAACTCCGACAGTCGAGCTCCCTGCCTGAATAGTTAAATGGTAATGGGATGAAAGATCATCATTTCCACCTATTCCTAGCCAAGAACTTGCCATGGAAGTTGATGATGACGAACTGGAGCAACCAATTAAAATGGTGAGAATTGCCATAGACAAAAAGAAAAAAAAGGGCTTGCGGTACATTGTTCTCTCTTTCTACAATAAACCTTTTAATAAGAGAAGATTGTAGACCTTTCAAGGAAAAATTGCGACACTTTTAAATCCAGAAAAGTAACAATTATGTATCACTGAGCGAGTATAAGTAAGGGCCATCCCAAACGGGATGGCCCTTACTTTAAGAAAATTAGAATGGTCTAGTGAAAATGGACATTTTTTTAATCGGCCATCTTTAATTTCTTAATTGAGGCGAATTTCATCGGTGGCTTGTAGCCAAGATGAATGCCCCGGTAACAGTTATAGAACATGTTTATATACTCAAAAACATCAGCATTAAGCTCTTGTCTGGTTCGATAAATGGTTCTCATGGTTCTTTGATCTGCCCCTAAAAAGGTTACATGAAAATAAGCCAATTTTCTGAGAGAATATATTAATCAGGAGATTGGACATGAAAAGATCTAGAAACCGTTATGATGGTTAATTTAAGCTAAAAAGCGTGAAATTGGTTCTTAGCAGCAAGGATGAGCGAACCATGAAAGCTATCGCTGAAGACCTGGGTATTAACTACTGGGTTCTGGTTCAGTGGAAGAAAGAGTATGAAGAATTTGGAGAGGCTGCTTTTATAGGCAAAAAACCGATAAGCTCGGAACAGGAAGAGCTTCGGAAGCTGAAAAAAGAGCTTGAAACAGTAAAGATGGAGCGCGATACATTAAAAAAAGTAATTGAGCATTCAATGGATCAACGCAACACCTAATCTTATCCGATAAGGATCAAGGAGGTTTGCTATGACAAAAAGAAATAGGCGAAAGTTTTCCTATGATGAATTGCACAGCTGCTGGACTCTATGGAGGCAAGGTCTTGGGTTCAGTGATATTGCCAAGGCATTGGATTTAAAGCTTGGAACAATCTTTGGAATCATTAGATTACAGGGAGCACGAAACACAAAGATATCCCATATTATTGAGATGTTACCAGAAATTAGTAAACCGCACGCCTCCAGTGGCGTGCGAATAACAAGGCAAAAGACTTAATTATGGGTATATGCGCAGACCAGAGATTTCTTTGATGTCTTCGCTCTGAGCACCGCCGACCACCTTCTGAACAACCCTCATGCCGCCATCAGCAAAGCGCTCGATTTCGACAAAACCTGGCATATGCAAACCTGAATCAATATCTGGCTGTGCCGAACAGAAATAGCCAGTGTTTGCAAAAACATGATTTTTAAGACTACCGCAGTACATGTTAAGAGCACAATGTGTGTGCCCCATCACCACAACGCGGGTATGGGGATTTTCAGCAAAATGTTCGCGTGCAAAATGTGCCAGACCATCAAACGAAACTTCGGCCTCACACAAAGCGTCATAAAAGTTTTCTTCGCTGATCAGATCAGGATAAAACCTGGCAATCCCTGTGGTGTTAACTTCTGCAAGACTTTTGCCACCAAGCTTGAACTCAAGCAGGTTATTTCGATTGTTCTGCATCATCATATCTAGAATTATGCCAGCCGGGTTGAGCTTTTCACCCATCTTGAGCTGATTCAGAAGCTCTTTTACCAAATCTGGCAATCTGATTCCATAATTTTCGAGGCTGGTGCTACAACAACCTGCGACTGAAGCCGCGTCAGAGCGATGAATACTGGCAATTTTTTTCTGCAGATAGTGGCAATAAATGCGGGCAACAAAATACCCTAACGGCAGTGGTGCCAACGGGTTGGCCTCAGACAGTGAGGGCTTATTAAACAGATCATTCTGGTTGCCGTGCTCTGCCCATACTTCGTCCTGCATATAATAGGTGTTGGCCAAGGCAATCTTTTCTGGGTCAGAGCCATGGCCCGGCAGTATTCTGCGATCAGTGAGCGGCGAAAGCACTCTGTTCACTTCGCGCAGTTCAACTTCCATATCGTGATCGCCGTTGACATACCTGACTTTCACAGTGTCAAGCAGACTGACGAAGTCGCCATCGGCATGTCGCGTAAAGATCGCGGGATTTTGCCGCATAATAAGAGCGACATCTGGAGGCGAAGAAAACGGGTGGTAATTCCACAAGTCAAACCAGTCACCAAGTATAACCAGCTCTTCGACATGATTCTCGCCCATCTGAAGATAACGCAGAAAATTCTTCAGCAGCGGCTCATGCACGCTCCTTTGGTACCAGTTGGTTTCAGCGCCGGTGCCGATATGCAAATCGCTGACAAAAACGGTTCGTTTCAGCATTTTCAAGACCTCCCCTCAGATCATAATAGCACTGCCTTGCAGTCTGCCATTCCCTGCACTCTCATCTAAATATAACCCTTTGTGATAGATTTGTAATGTTTTTTTGCAAACCACTTCCTTTTGCCAGGCCAGGCAGCTTAATAAAAATGTTCAGCTCACATGGCGGCGAGACAATGCAAAACTAATCCTGCTTTTCCTCAAGGCGTGCCAGACGACTATCTACCGCCGCCAATCCCTTGATTACTTCATTCAAACCGGTAGTCAAGGTAAAAGCAGTTTTAAGGGCGGCATAGGCAATCACCAGTAAGACCAGTATAACCAGGGCGTAGGCAACTACATAGATTTCAATTGAACCAAGCAGCATAGAACTCTCCTGACAAAGCAAATATCACTTGCCACCCTTCAGAGCGCGATCGACCAGTATGGATGCCATCGGGATTATAACCGCAGAGAGCAGCCCAACCACCTTGTTCATATCAAACGGCCAGGTGTTAATTTCATGCAGATGAGTTCTTATCTCCATAAGATTGCGCACCTTGTGTATGTTTTCTTTCTCAAGCCGTGGGCGGGCCAGAAGATTGTTAAGCTCATTTGAAATCAGGTTAAGCTTACGGTCTTTCTCTCTGATCATCGCTCGATGAATGTTGTAGATCGGCCAGAACAGATAAAACAAAATCGCAACACCAAAACAGGCAAACCAGACTGAAAGCAGCGAGGAAAAGTTCCAACCGCCTATGTGCCTGGCTGTTATGCTGAAAATATAGGGAAGCACAGCAAACAGGGTGGTCTGCAATATGAACTTGCCGAGCATACGAATGCCTGAATTCTCTTCCTGGATGATCAGGATGCGCAGATCAAGATCACCAAACTCTCTGATAAACATCGCAAATTTGATAAAATAAACAATCGCCGAAGCGCTCCAGAACAAAAAGCAGAACTCATAAATCAGATAGGCAATACGCCCTGAGTCGGTCGAAAATGGCATTCCGATGACCCGGCTGTCACCGACAACTGCTGCTGTACAGACGATTAAACCAAGCAGCACCGGTATCTTTGCCGAAAAAACACGCTCACGCGCTCCCAGATAATACTCCTCGCTACGCTCGCGGCTCCAACCCGTGATTTCCGGTATTTCGGCCCGGAAACGGTCAAGCAGCTTTTCGAACCAGACTATGCCAGCTGCCGAAAAGAACATCTGCATGGCATTGAACATGAACGAAACCAGAAAAATTCGGTCTTCATTGCCAAATGTCCAATGCAGTGCGATGACAAAATAAAGCATCATACTCAGAGTAAAGTAAAATACCCAGTAACTGACTTGCGGAAACCTTGCAGCCAGCCTGCTTTGAAAAGATGCCGGCGGCAACTCGGCAGGACGAACAGTCGAATCCGGCTGCACCAAAGACTCGTCAGCCTCTACCGCTGATTCCAGACGGCCATCAAGCCATTCTCGGCAATGGCAGCATTTGACTGCACCGACCGGTATTGTACTCAAACAGTAGCGACACTTGTGTAAGTGTATTTCAGCAGTTTTATCTTTGCTCATCGCCGTTTTCACCTGCCTGGGCTGACATATTTTTTTTCAAATGTAATACCCATCTGCATCGCTATGGTATCCGAATCGCCGCGTCGTGTTTAGCAGCTGATTGTAACGTTGAATCTGGTCGTATCATCAAACCCGTAAACGTAGGTAAAAACACGATGCACCAAGTCTACAGCCCGATCAACATCGCGCCCAACCAAGGTGTTAAATGAACGCTGCTCGCCAACTTTTTCGCCATCAGGCGCGTCAAAAACACTGGCGGTCTCATCTCCGACACCTACTTCGCCAAGCACCTGTCGAGCTCTCGCAAGCTCGTCTTCATCAAGAGCCTGAAACGGCAAATCGAATATCAGTCCGGTATCTTCATCATAGGCAAACTGCACAAACTTTTCGTCTGTCGGCTCCTCAAGAATAATGAACCACCCCTCACCAAGATTATCCAAAACTGTTCTAATAGCGCTCTCAATCCGTTTTTTCATATACACCTGCCTGTTGATCGAATAACTGATTTTAACCAATCTGCCCGACAAAAACAACTTTAGCGATTATTCTCAGCAATTCTTGCTCACAATAAATCATTCAATCCTGTAAACGCATGTCTGCATTGATTTGCCCTTGAGCTGCACCTCGCTCTCAAGTCTGGTCGCAAAATTGTCTTTTATCTCAGCAAGCATGGCATCCGACACCAGAATAACCGAACCATCCAGGCTCTCGGCATAAGATTTAAGTCGGGCCGCCAGATTCACGGTGTCACCGATCACCGTAAAGTCCAATTTGCCATTTCGCGAGCCAATCTTGCCGGAAACCAGCTGACCGCATGCGATACCGGCCGCCACCCGGCTACTGCTGCCCAGTTCCGACGCAGCTACGGCTTCAACCAGCTGCATCACCGAACGACATGCCCGCAGCTGATGAGAATCATGATCTGCACCAACACGAAATACCATCATCAGGGTATGACCGATGATTTTGTCGATAACTCCAGTGTTTTCTGTACACAACACATGGCTGAGGTTTAAAAAACTGTTGATACGTGCGATCAGTTGCCCACTGCTTTCGGGCTGGTTTTCCTGTTCAGCGGGCAGAAGTGAAACGAACACAACTGTAGCTGCAATCTTTTCACCGCCGGGCTGGAGATTGGAAATGCCAGTCACCCTGGCTTCGCGCAGGACATCTGACGAAACATAGGACTCAAGCTCTTCTTTTTCCTGCAAACTTTTCGCCATCTGGTTGAATTCAACTGCCAGAGTCGCAAACTCATCCCCACCGTCAATTTCAAGACGCTTGTTAAAATCTCCATCGGCAATTGCCGACAGTCCGCTCGCAAACCGTAAAGCCGGAGCAATAAAAAATCTGCGTGAAAGCAGGAGAATAAGCAGCAGAATAAGAATCGGATAAAACCAGCGGGCCAGATTAGAAAGGTCAAACCAGCTACTTCGATCTATTCTGGTAATTCTTGCCAAAGAAATAATCGGCAAAGTCTGATCCATATTGGTGATAGAAAAGTATTCATCACCAGCCTGCCTGCCAAACCACTGCAGTTCACGCTTCAGACTGCTGCAGACACGCATCTGGTTAGAAGCAAAATCACTGGAAAGACGACTGGAACGATGCTTTGGCGGGCAGCTGACAACGTTGTCCACAGAAGCTCCCAGTGCAAAATCCAGATGCATACCAGCTACTTCCTGCTCCAGAGGAGTTTGTTCAGCAATTTTTCTGAGCGCCCCGTCAATAAGTTTTTCAAGAGAATAGACAACTGTTGTTACCGCTACCGGCCTTCTACTGTTATGTGACTTTTCGAAAACAGGCATGAATGCAATTCTCACGTGGGCATCCAACTTGGATAAATTAAGCATGCGCCCATTGCTTAACAGCGTGAAATGAGTGCTTTCGGTATTTCTGGTGCCCTCTGTCAATACAGTTGAAATATTTTCGAAATCAGGATTTAAGACAGGTGAACTTAAAAGCATTTCAACAACCGTATTCAGAATCAGAAATGCTGCCTTACATGATTTTTCGATTGCTTCAGAACGTGAAGCATCGCCATAAACTTCCAGAGACTCAGCGTCCAGCCTCTTATAGACGACCTGATGAACTGGTCTGGCAAAAACCCATCTTTGCAGATAGTTTTTCAGTTCCTCTGTCGGTAAATTTGACATTTTCCCAAGCGCTGCAGCCAGCTCACCATGTTCCCGTTCATGTAATGTAATCTGTTCTGTCAACAACTGTTGCACTCTGGCAATATTTATTCTGAGGTAACGCTGAATTTTGTCTTCCTGCGCCACACGCGCAAAATCAGTCTGGGCTACCAGACTTAATGCAAGACTTAACAGCGGCATTATTCCAGCCGCAACAACTGCTATTGAAATTTTGAACGCCAGCGAAATGTTCAGGTCAAAACCAAATAAATAAAGGCGAACCATGAGGATTCCGCCGGCCAGAAGCAACAACTTGAGCAAGAGATTAATCTCGTAAGTATGTTTAGCCAGGGGATGCTCCAGCTCGGACTTAGAACAGCTGACTTCAATGCCGGCAATGCGCCCGGAAAATGCAGAAAAATCCTGCGGTACAATCGTTCCCTTCTGCACCATGCGAACGATCTGTTGCGGGGAAGCCATTGTCTGCACGGCAACCCGGCCTGGGTGCTCAACAAAAGAGCTTATGGAGAGTTCATCATATTTATCTGGAACAGGAATAGACACCGGCAGCGATACAACTTTTCGCTCCAGAATTTCATACAACGAATGGGATGTCGCCCTCTTTATAATGTGGCGTTCAGGGATATCACACAGGCGAATCAGCACCAGATAACCGCCCAGATTGTGGCCCTTTCCCTTTATGGAACAATGTGACTGTGCATAATAAAAGAAGGCCGGGCCAGTATCGCCAATTTTACTTGCAGTACATAAATGCATTTTATCGGGCTCAAGTCGAAGTCCAACAGCCGCACCAATAAGGCCCTGAAAGAAATTTTCATGGTAAGTAAGAGAGACTTTGGAGTCTTCAGGGTCAACGCCCGCCGGGAAAGCCGGTTTTAGCGATGGAGAAATTGCCGCCTTTTCGTGTTGCCGGTTAAGCAACGAGAAAAAGCGACGCAGCATGGTAGACGAAGGCGCTCTGATTTCGGCATACTGATCATGAGTAATTTCGCTGCTCACCGTCTGCGTGTCCACTCCGTGTGAAAGCACTGCAAAAACTGGTATTCCAAGATGCTTTTCGAGTAAAAGTTTAATTTTGCCGGCGTCAGATCCGTAATTGTTTGAACAAAATTTTTGCACCTGAGAACTTTTCAATTCAGTGAAACCAGCAGCTGAATTAAATTCTCTCAAATCCTGCTCCAGGAGCCCACCAAACCCCAGATCCACCTTGAATTGTTCAAGCTCAGTAAATAAAAATGGCTTGATTCGCTGCAGACTCTGCTGATAGCGATTCTGCAAGAACTGATCCAGAGAAAACCTGAAAAGCATTGTTGGCAAACCCATGACAAGAAGCCAGGTTACCAGCAACACTACAAAACTCAGCCGGTTTTTTACTTTAATCAGTCTCATTCTGAACCTCGTCAACGATCTCAAAACACCGTTCATGGTCTGCCAGGCTTCTCATCGAATAGATCTCTTCTACGTAACTGCGAGTTACGGCATCAACGATTATTTTAGAATGCTGCCCCTGCTTGCTCAATGCCTCAAGTTCTTCAGCCCGCTCTACCGGCTCGCCAGTTACCACGAACTCACGCCGGCCACTTTTTTCACCCACACTCGCCGAAACGGCTGATCCGGTAGCGATCCCGATGCCATTTTCGATGGCAAAACGTCCAGCGTTCTGTTGCATCCGGTTGAATTCCTCAAGGCGGCTGCGCATCCGGCGGGCTGCGCTACAAGCACTGACGGCGGACATCTGGCCATCTCTGGCGTAAAAAACCGCTATTATGGCGTCACCAATAAACTTGTCTATGCTGCCACCCTCGGCCTTGATAGCTTCGTCCATTTCGGTAAAATAATCATTGAGAACAGCTACTACCATCTCCGGAGAATATTTCTCGGAAATTCCGGTGAAATTGCGCAAATCAGAGGCCAGCACAGTAACTTCTTCTTCGGCAGCCGTTTCTGCCAGAGAAACCTGGCCAATCTGGGCCAGCAGGCGGTCTGAAACAAAACGCGAAATGTGCCGTTTCTGCAACAATCCTTCTGTCATTGCGTTGAAAGAATGCCCCATCCGGTCAAATTCGTCATTATTACTGATCTGCAGACGAAGAGTGAGTTCTTCTCCACCAGCAACTGCCTTTACACCCTGCGAAACAGCTTCAATCGGGGTAACAAATAATCCTGCGACCACTTCACTGATTACAAGAAGAATCAAAATACTGTAGATCAGGACCGCAAAGGGCATAACATCAAGATAAAGAGCTACCAGACTGTCATTGTTGAAGGTCGCGGTTCCGGCATAGATAATCGGACTATCTATGCGATAACGCCAGGCATTCACAGAATCTGCATCATCCTTGGTGAGAGCAGCTCCCGCCGACTTCAGTTCCATGGCATTATCAAACAATCCCCTGATGCCAGCTTGACGGCGCTGAGAGTAATCCAACCAGAACTCTGTCCTGATGCGCTCGTTGTTGCGCATGGCCAGTCCGATATCAATCAGATATTCATTCTGGTGACGCTCAAAAAACTTCAGCGGATACGCGGGGTTGCTCGATATCAAATTTTGAAGTATCGCATCGGGTCGCACGTTTAAAAGCCCTATAATTCCCGGGCGAAAAGGCCTTGAGCGCGAACTGGCATAAAGATGAAAAATTTCCCTGGCGAGAGCATTCGGGGTCTCCATCTGGCTGATAACCTCTGCTTCGTGTGCCGAAGACTCCTGTAATACAGCCATATCTGAAAACTCGGCAACAAAAGCATCGCTGAACTCAAGATTTTCAATATGCCGACGAGTCGTCGCGTTTGAAATGAGTCCTGAGAGATTACTCAAAAGACGGACAGCATTGTTAGACAAAAATCTACCCGCCCCATCACCAACATTGGTTCCATACAGGTGCAGTGAAGCTCCGGAGCGGTCATAAAAATAGCTCTGTTCATTGTAAAAACCGAGATACGGTATCAAGAAAGCTTTGTCCGGGACATCACCAATCCTGTCGCCCCAAAGTTCACTCAATTGAAACTTAAATCTAAGATGGTTGAGTGTCAGGCGAGATTCACTTTCCTGATAGGTTAGCTCAAGCTCATTAAGGCTACTGGCGAGATAACTCTGTGCCATATCAACACGTGAAGAAAGATAATCATTTGTTATGCCACGCCCGATTATTGCAACCAGAATGGCCGGCAGAACAAGCGCAACTGCCAGGATAATCATCAGTTTTTTGCGCAGATTGAGGCGCACAACAAGACCAAAAAACACACTATGCAGCAACGCTGCATAGCCTGCAAGCATGCAAAATCCAGTCAAAAGATGCAAAACAACCAACGAATCTGTGTACACCGCGAAAGCCGGATTGATCAGCTCAACCCCAATATATAGAGACTCACTATTCATAACACCTGCCGATAGTCTCTCAGACACAAATTTTCCCGGCAAGTTCGGAGCTGAAAAACGGGTTTTGCTGCCCACACGCCGTGTCGCATTTCCTAAGGCAGACTCAAGAGCCTGACTGAGAATATCTTTACCGTCAATAGCAGAGTCTAAATAACCAACAACCACCACCCCAAGAAATTTTTTGCTGCTCATCACAGTGTATGAATAAAAAAACAGCCTGTTAAAATCGTAAAGATCAGATAAATAGCTCTGTACCTTGCGTTCATCGGGTTCTGTTCCCATGAAGCTGCTGATAAGACTGTGAAAATTCTTTTTCAAAAATTTGCTGTCGAATACTTTCCCGCCCCATTTACTAACTACAGCTGCCAGACGATGCCGATCCAGAGACTCTACTCGATTCATTACCGACATAATGGCAAAGCGACATAAAAACATCGCGGTTTCCTGATCATCAGTGCTGGTTTGCCGCAACGCGTCAGAAAACTTATAGCTTAAATTTGTGAGGGAATCATCGGCAACGACAACAAAAAAAGGCTGTGGCGATCTATTATCTTCATTCAGAGCCACTTGAACATCAGCCCCGATCTTATTCAGTGCCTGCCGCCGCAAACTGGGAATATCTAGAGCTTCCAGGTCGGTAAAGGCATTGTCAACATCTAACTTTTGCATCCGTGTATCGACAAAATTCTTTACCCATGCCTCAGCACATAGCTCCTTTTTGAACTGGACAAGCTCCTCTTTTAAACGTGCCTGATTGGTTGTCGTCAGCCATTCACGGCTCTGTCGCTGCAGCTCTTCGACTTTGCCGGCCAACTGACGCAAAGGTATTATCATCACCAGAAAGAGAAGAATTATCGCTACCTGTGCCTGCCAGTCACGATTAAAGCCGCTTAAGCCATTTTCCCGCCCAGCCTTGTGCAGTTTCCAACCTCTTTTTATCAATTTTACGCCATTCTACATCGTATCCCGCTTTTTTTCCATTACAGCGCCACAAACTTGCTGCTGTCATATGGGTCTTGACCTCACTGCCAAAATGACTTAAAATTGGCCTCAGGCGCTGATAATTTGGCTTGAGAGGAAACTATATATATGAGCAGAGTGCCAGTCGTTATCTCCGATAAAGAACAGTATGAATGCATCAGAAGAATGCTCGAAGAATGCGTTCAGGGCTGCAAAACCGTGCAAATAGACAAAGCCAGTCAGGCCATGGATTACCTCGGCATTGAAATGCCAGAATTGGTAGTCATTAATTTTGCCGACGAAAAGATCGATACCGATCTGCTGATGAACGTAATTAAAAGCGATGCCTGGCTGTTAAGTTCTGGCATTATTGGACTGTGCGATTCGGTGCGGGACCTGCGCGAATCAGACAAGCTGCGCAGCACCAACGTAATAGCGCTGCTTGAACTTGCACGGCTCGAACGCCAGCTACCTAAGGTAATCAACATTATCTGCCACAACCGGCATATGCTTTTTCAGCGCATTATCGGCTCAGATCTTGGCAATGTCATCACTTCATCATTTGAACTCAGTAATGATCTGATTGAGGTCACCTGTTTTACCAATCTGATCTGCAACTACCTGTACAACCTCAACCGCCTGGATGTCCTGAACAAGGAAAAGCTCAGCTTCGTACTTGTCGAGATGCTGGTTAATGCAATTGAGCACGGCAACTGCAATATATCTTTCTCCGAGAAAAGCATCTGGCTGCAGAATGGCGGCGACATGACTGAGTTTATTGATGAGCGCTGCAAAGACCCGACCATCGCCAACCGCAAAGTCTATCTTGAATACAGCATCTACCCGAACCACACGACTTTCAGGATCACCGACGACGGCGATGGCTTTGACTGGCGCAGCCTCAAAGACCCCAACAAGGGAGGCATAGCGCTTAGTCTTCACGGGCGCGGTGTTGCGCTTTCACGTGATATGACCAGCGACCTGGCCTATAACGACAAGGGCAATTCGGTTCAATTCAGCTTTTACCACCAGGAAGGCGTCAGCAACATTGCTCCAGCGCTATTCAAAGACCTGACGACCGTCAGGTCTTCTGCTGGCGATACGGTTTTCAGCGAAGGAGAACCCAGTGATTTTCTCTACTACATCTCCTCCGGCCAATACGAAGTCAGCGTTAATGGCGAAGCTGTTACTGTGCTGACACACGACGATATCTTTCTCGGCGAAATGTCGTTCCTGCTCAACAACCGACGCAGTGCGACAGTCAAAGCGCTGACCGCCGGCTGCCTGATCCGCATTTCCAAAAAGGAATTCGTCGCCGGGATCAAAGAAAAACCTCACTATTCACTGTTTCTTGCCCGTCTGTTAGCGCAGCGCATTGAACGCCTTAACCGCAAACTCGGGCACCATCATACCTGAGCCAATCAAAGACGAACAAATTCGCCCCAACCTGTTTTCAAGCTTGAGATAATGAGTCTATCCTGCGACGGGCGAGCATAAGATATTTGCGCCAAAATTAAACGTCAGGCCGTTAAACTTGACCCGGCAGAGCAAACTTTTTTTGCGCGGATTAAACTAATATTGGAATTTGCGGTATATTAGTAAAAGCAAAGGAGAAAGCTCCATGAATAAATTAGTTAAATTATGCGTTCTATTCGTATTTATGTGCTCTATCATTGTTCTCACTGCTGCTGAGACACCTTTTACTGAAAAAAATGTAATAATCGACAAGTCTGGGCAAAGCGGTCAGGATAGCTCTTCTGCCATCAACAATGATGATGGCAAAAAAGCTGAAGCCAGTAAATACCCGGTAAAAGGCACTACCGAAGCATCAAGCCTTAGATTGCGCTCCTGGCCATGGGGTAAGGTCGTCGGCATTTTCGCGAGCGGCACCGAGATCGAGGTTATCGGTGAAGAAGGCGAATTCTACAAAGTTCGTGTCGGCGGTCAGACCGGCTACATGCACAAAAACTATGTTTCGATACCGGATGCACCGGCTTCGGGTGAAGAGCCTGATTACCCCGGTGACACCCGTGACGGCGGCTACCTGCCCAAAGATGATCCATCCACAAAAGGATCTACCTCTGGCGGCACTCCTGCCTCAACATCGGCATCGGGCAAAGCAGCCGAAGCAGCTCTCGCTAACTACAAAGGCGGCAAGCTCTCACCAGCAGAATTTTCGAAACTGTTTGGCCCGGTTGCCCGAGAATCAATGAAGAGAACAGGTGTTCCGGCGTCGGTTACCCTTGCCCAGGCAGCTCTTGAAACTGGCTGGGGCGGTTCAAGCATCGGCGACGCTAAAAACCTTTTTGGCATCAAGGGCACCGGCCCAGCTGGCACCATCAGAGTTTCAACCAAGGAATTCCGCAATGGCAGTATGGTAAGCGAATATGCCAACTTCCGCAAATATAACTCATGGGCAGAATCAATCGAAGACCATGGCAAGCTGCTGCAGAATTCGCGATATTCGCCGGCCATGAAATACAAAAATAATCCCGACCAGTTTGCCCGCGAGATTCACAAAGCTGGCTACGCAACCGACCCGAACTATTCCAGCAAACTCATCAGCATCATGAAATCCAACAACTTTTACCAGTGGGACAAATAAACCAACGAGGTAATTAATTATGAAAAATCTTAAAACCGCTCTGTTAATTCTTATTGTGTTAGTTTCAACAACCCTGTTCGCTGGACTAGCTGTTCCAGAAGAACTCAACCCACTGCTTGCCAGTGCAAAATTCGCCATCAACGAAATTGAGGGTTTCACAGCAGAAAAGATCATCAACAAAGAAGGGGTCAGAATCAAAGTTCTCGACCCTCAGGGTAAAGAGCTATGGGTCAGCGAAATCCTCGGCGACCAGGAAAAAAAGTTCTTCTTCAATGGTCAAAGTAGCAATATGCTGATCATCGACCTGAACGCTGACAAAACGCCAGAAATCGTCACTGCCGTCTCTTATGCCCCACATAATGCCAGTCTGCACGTATTTACGCTCGACGAAACCCGGCAGAAATTTCGGCCGATGCCATTTAACAACCAGCAGGCAAATAATTCAGGCGACTTTCTGGTAACAGACCTGGTTCAGGAAGACGGGCAGGATCTCGCATTTATTGATAATAACCGGGTAAGAGCCCTTGGCATGCTTTACCCCGAAAACGAGTATTCAGAAGCCGTTGCCAGCTTCTTCTACTACAGGCTTTCTGGCAATGCTTTCGCCTTTGAGTGCTGCGAACCTGTTCCGGTCGACAACTGACAATCAGCTGATCTCAAAATCTCGATAAAAGCTCTGACAAAAAACCTGCACGATTAAGCACCGTGCAGGTTTTTCTATTTATTGTTGACAGCTTCGAAAAGCCAGGACAAATTGAGATTAGACAAACATTCTGGCAGCGAACAATCGAAAGAGAGCAGAACCAGGCGGGTGCGAAGGCAAAAATATCGAGAGGAACCGGTTTACGACGAGAAAGTTACCTACGACGTCCTGGATTGGGAGGTGATCGACAAGGTAACGGCAACAGGAACCAATAGTCTGCCGGTCTGGCCCGATTCAAAGGTCAATACGCAAAACCCGCCACAGCTGGGCGATATAAAAGAACATAAAAGAAAAGAAAAATTCTGGATAAACGCAGTGATGGCCGGAGAAACAGATGAATTCGAGTTCAGCAAACTGAATTCAAAACTCATGACTTACGAACAGTTCGTTAAGCTCAAGCCTGGCGCTCAATGGAACGCAGTGTTTTCGGGACTCGGAACTTTACTGATAATAAATGACCCCGATGGCAAACCTCTGCAATAGCAGTTCTGGCGCTGGCCAAATATGATCAGGCACCGAGACCATCGCTTAACACCTTTATCAGCTCATTATTCTTGAGCTCATACACTTCATACCAGAAACCCTCGTAATATCGGCAATTCAGAATCATTTCGAGCACTCCGTCACCATTTATGTCAACAACAAAACCAACTCTATAGCCGTTTGAGCTGTCGGCCTGACCCTCGATATCTTCATGGTAATAATGCTCATGCAGCACTGAAGTGATAACCTTGCCATTTTGAATTCGGCGGAAAAGCACCAGCGAATAAGTATTTTTAGCAAGAATGGGAATGCTGGCATCAGCATTACTGGCAACAACAATAACCTCTTCGCTCCCGTCACCATCGAGATCGATCCTTACCAGCTGCTGAATTTCAGGTTTAGCCGAAATTTTATTGCGTTTCAAATAACTTGCTACAAGCTCTTCATAAGGTTTGAGACCACCGGTTTGTAACTTTGGCAGACGTGGCATACCGCTCTTTTCAGAACCAATTTTGAGTCTGTCGCCATCACTATCAACTTCAGCGGCAAAATTGATGTCCCAATAATCGATATTAGAGGATTCTGCCGTCGGGGCACCGCCAACCAGGTCCTGCAGCTGTCCGTCAAAACTGTAAGTATGATATATCTTGCCGGCTGGAACACTGCTGGCAATAGTATTTGCATCGACCCATTTCCCATCAAGCCATCCGCCCAGCAATAATTCTGCTACAATCGGCACAGCCTCAGAGCTGACTTCGGCAGCACATGCAATCGAAGAAATCTGCCAGAAGCAAAAAAAACAAATAGTCGCAACTATCAACGAACCAGCACTTTTTCTGTATCTATGAGCTCTGTAAGTCATATTTTGGGACACTCCTCAGATAAAAAAAGACTACTGCTTGTGTTCTTTGTAGAACCGCACAGCGCCAGGGTGAGCATAGCCTTCCGGCACGCCGTCCATAAAGGTTTCCAGCGAAATATCGCGAGCACGCTCGTGGATTGTTTTGAGATAATCAAGATTATCAAATATTGTCTGGCACAGTTTACTGGCCAGATCGTCAGACAGCCTGGTGCTGGCAATCAGCTGTGCGATCAACGCGATGGTTTTTACCGGTTCAGTCTGCCCGGTGTAAGTGTTTTCGGGCAGACTGAGGGCAGAGAGATAAGGCAACGCAGTGGTCAGACTGGCTATTTCCATCGGCGAAAACGGCAGAATTCTAACATTCACACGGCGCTGCAGCTCGCTGATCATTTTAGTTGGAATCCCGGCAATAACAATCGCCGCGTCATAATCGCCGCGTTCCATCGCCTGAATTGCCTCGTCGTAAGAGATGTAAACCGGCTCGAATTCGCCGTCCGCAATTCCGCTGGCCTTCATCAGTTCGAGCGATGTCATGGCATTACCGCTGCCAGGCGCACCAACTATGACTTTTCGGCCGCGCAGATCTGAAATATTCTGAACGCCAGAGTCAGCAAGCACCACCAGCTGCACTACTTCAGGATAAAGCGACATCAGAACACGTAACTGCGAGAAGGGTTCGCCGACAAAATTGCCGGTACCGGCAATAGCCGAGGCGACAATATCGCTTTGCGCAATTGCCAGATCAAGCTCCTGTCGGCGCAGCAGTCTGATATTTTCGATCGAGCCGCTGGTCGAGTGTGACATTACGCTGGCCTGATCGAGCCTCGTCGACCAGACATTGGCAAAGGCGTTGCCGAGGGGAAAATAGGTGCCGGTTGTAGCACCGGTTCCAAGTGCCAGAAAAGTTACCAGCCGGTCGATTTTATAGGTATTATCAGTGGTCTCCTGCGCCAGCAGAGGCGAAAAAGACATTATTACAGCCATTATGCATACGCCCAGAAGCTTTGCGTGCATTCTCATTTTTCTGAAACTACTCCCATTTTGTCTGAGTATACCGAAGTCTGGTTGCGCCCATTCTTCTTGCACTCATAGAGGGCCGTGTCGGCCTTGCGAATGAGTTCGAGCGGATCATTGCCATGCAGCGGGAACTCGGATATGCCAAGGCTGACGGTGACGTGCAGCGGTTCATCAGAGCCGGTAAATCCGTGGGTTTCGATGGCAGTGCGCAGACGCTCAGCAACAACCATTGCGCCCCGGGCATCGGTTTCTGGCAGCAGCGCAATCATTTCTTCGCCACCATAGCGAGCCGCCAGGTCTATGTCTTCGCGCAGCGAGTGCTTGAACAAAACGGCAACCTGCTTGAGCACTTCGTCACCAACCTGATGCCCATAAGTGTCGTTAAACTTTTTAAAGTGGTCGATGTCAAAAAACAAAACTGTAAAAATCTTTTGGTAACGCCGGGCTCTCTTGATTTCTTCGTTGAGCTTGTTCTTAAAATGCCGCACCAGAAAAAGATCGGTTAAACCATCGGTAATAGCAAGCTTGAAAAGCTTGGTATTGTCAAGCACCATTGCAGCCTGGTTAGCCATAGTCTGCAGGAGATCGGTATCGCGTTTTTCAAAGTCGCGACAATCTTTACGATTTACAATGTTGATTACGCCAAAGGTGATGTTCTTGACTTTGAGAGGTACACAGCATAACTGCTCAACCCGGTTGTTCTCACCTTCATACTGCTTAAAATCGGGGTGACTGTCTGGATCATTGATTGTCAGCATCTGACCGGTCTGCAGCACCTTCCCGGCAATGCCTTCGCCTGGCCTGATGTTGATGTTTCGCTTGAAATCGCTTATAGGCATCGTTTGACCGCTCGCTTCGTCCCAGATGCGAACTCTCTGCAACTCAAGCATTTCCTGATTATCATCTATGAGCATCAGAGAGCCACGCTTGGCGTTGGCAGCCTCGATAGCCTTGTCTAATATGACATCGAGCAGGCGCTCCAGATCAAGTCCGATTTCGCCCATGGTGCTGCCAATCTGGTAAAGCAGACCAATTTCAAAAACTTTGCGATCAAGCGCGATGTTGCTCTGCTCAATTGTATGAGCGCGACTCTTGATTTCTTCGTAGGCGTCTTTGAGCTCTTCCATCTTGCCGGCAAGACTGTCTGCCATAAAATTAAAGTTGGTTGCGAGCTGCCCGACCTCATCAGTGTTGCGCACGTCGATTCGCACGTCAAATTTGCCAGCAGCCAGTTCGTTAGCGCCGAGCGTGAGCTGCAGAATTGGCAACGCGATGTTCTGAGAAATTATCAGAGCAATCACCACCGCAACCGTCATGGTAAGGAAAAGAATCCAGTAGAGGTTGTGCTGAAAGGTGTTGACTAGCGCATAGACTTCCTGCTGATCCTGAATAAGCAGCACCTTCCAGCCCAGGCCAACCACCGGCAGAAACGACGACAATTGTGCCTTTTCAAGGCTCGCACCACTTATGGCAAAAACCCCGTATTCGTGCTCGGCAATTTTTGCATTCATGGTCACCACGTCTGCTTCGCGCAGGTCTTCAGGAAAACTCAGAACGACTTTGTTGCGCTCATCCAGCAGGTATACGCGCGTGCTGCTTCCCACTACATTTTCTGAAACTACGGTCGCAAGCTGCAACAGGTTCAATTCCATCACCAGCAGAGCATAGTTAAACCCCTGGCGATCGGTCAGCATTGCAACAAGTGCTACTGAATTGCGGCCATCCGAACCCATTGAACTCAACAACAAATATGGGCGCTTTTGCAGAAGTGCGGCTGATTCACCAAAGTCGATATGGTGCCTGATCGGGTTCTTATTCGAAACGCCGACAACCTGCTCGTTATGATCAATTATAAAGATTTTTTCGATCGAAAGGTGGCGACTGTCGTGTTCTTGTATAAGAACTTCAAGATTGGCCGCGTTCTTGTCGAGTGCCGCATCACTTCTTCTCAACAGCTGAATAATTTCAAGCTGATGCGCTACGAAGCGGTTGAGATCAATCGACGCTTTACGGGCATGTGCGAGCGAGTTGTTTACTATGACGCTGAGCAGCCCATCAGAAGCGTTGCGCAGCATTACATAGCTGATATAAATCAGTGGCGTCAGCGTGATTACCAGAAAACTGACAATCAGCTTGGTCTTGATACTGTTAATGTAAGCAAAAAATCTCTGCCGCCATGTCGGAGTCAATGTTGGTTCACTCATAATCTGTATCTTTGCACTTCTAATCCAAAATCTCAAGCAAATTCTTTTGCCCGCGGCGGTCGGCAGAGTATCATAATAAAAAGCGACGCTTTTGCCACCTGGCCGGCGATACAGCAAAAGTTATCCTAACCGCTGGACTTCGGCCAAACTCTGTCTGATAAATCGCTGAAGCGAAGAATCTTACTCTATACTGCGTGAACATCACAAAGTTTACATATACTATATTTTTTTGTTTTGCCAAAATTTGTGGAGCCAACTGTAAGTTTTTCAGCAGATAATTATTCCGCACACGCTCACAACTCACGACAAACCGCTCCGATAAAGGCTTTCGCGCCAAATTCAAGAATTGGCATCATATTTGCGTATATACCTTCGTTCCTAACTAAATAAGATTTTAATAAGATTTTAATAAGAATCAGGAGAATATTATGAAAAAGATTTTCACAGTTCTGTTGGCAGTAGCCGTTTTCGCTCCCGCATCTGTGATGGCCCAGTATAAACCCAATCAGAAACCCAGCCAGCCAGCACACAATGGCCCAGTAGTACACCCAGGCAACAACAACGGTGGCATTCACAGTCAGCCAGGAAATAACAATGGCAACAACGGTGGATGGAGCCATGGTGGCAGCAGCAATAATAACAACAATAATAATGGCAACAATGGTGGCTACAACAATAATAACGGCAATAACAACGGTAGCAATGGCGGCTACAACAATAATAACGGCAATAACAACGGTAGCAATGGTGGCTACAACAACAATCATGGCAACAACAACGGTAGCAATGGTGGCTACAACAACAATCATGGCAACAACAACGGCAGCAATGGTGGCTACAACAACAATCATGGCAACAATGGCGGACACAATAACCACGGCAACCACGGCCCCGCAGTAAACTATGAACTCATCAACGCTCACCGCTCAATTGAACGTGCTTTCAGAACTGTAGAAAATTCATACTTCCCGATTTTCATGAGCAACGATGACAAACGCAGAATGGGTCACGCCATTGGCATGCTCAGCAGCGAACTTTCAGGTATGATGAGACTCGTCGACCGAAGACACAGAGACGAAATCCGCGATATCGCCCTGATTGTAGAACGCGCCAAATTCAGCATGTTCTCCGAAAACGATACGCGCGCTGCCTATAGAAAAATTCAGAGAGCAGAAAATCGCTACAATCTAGTGGCTGGAATGTTCACAAGACTGTAATAACGACCTACCTCCTTCCCGCCAGCTGGTAAGCCAGCTACAGAGCCCGGCAGTTCACCCAGAACTGCCGGGTTTTTATTGCGGGCAAAATCCAATGTTCAATTCGCGTACCGAAAAGAAATCAACTGCTCAAACTTTCAAAAAGAGCAGCTGATGAATCAGCAAAATCGCCGATCAGCTCATGCTCCGGGTAGAAAATTTCAATCGCAATTTCCTTGCCCTTGAGCTGAAGTTTGCCTACAGAAACAAGATTCCAGTCACTGCTGAGGCTGTTTTTAATCTTTTCGCACAGTACAATTGATTTTCCGATCGTTCGCGTCATTGCCTCAAGACGTGACGCCGTATTAACGGCGTCACCGATAATCGTGTAATCGGTTTTAATTGACGAGCCCATGTTGCCCTCGATCACGATTCCCTGTGCCAGGCCAAAACCACAACGCAGAAACCGCATCGGGCTATCCTGTCCTCCATGTTCGCGCTGTTCCTTTAATGCTCCAATGATGCAGATACAGGCTCTCATCGCATTATCAGCCAGTTCGGTGGGGAAATAAGCCATTACGCAATCTCCGATAAACTTGGTTACCTCACCGCCAAGGTCAGATATTATCTTGCTGGAAATTTCAAGAAAGCGGTTGAGCATCGCTGCGGTATCTTCAACCTCCAGCACTTCGCTGACCGACGAAAAATTCACCAGGTCAGCGAAAAGTATTATCCTTTCTACTTTTCGAGGCAACATGGTCAATGGATTCAATCCCTGGTTAAGTATCTGAAGAACCGCCGGTTGAGTGTAACGCCCGATAATCTGATGCGACTCGAGAATAGACTGCAACAGAAGTCGTACCGGGCGATCAAGTGACTCAACTTTATCGTCGAAGTTAAAGTATTTCATCGACCAGTCTGGAAACATGCGCTCAATATTGCCAGATTCCATTTTCAAACATAGTACATCTCGATGCCGCTTGTCCTGCATGATTTTCAGAAACAACCGATCGATTTTTTCATCATTGCCCTCGATCGTCTGAAAGAAAAGTCCGCAGAAATAAAACAGCACACCGGTAATCTGCTGCTTGATGTTCCGCGAGCGACAGTAATCGCTGAGAGCCTGAACCTGACTGTCAGTCATGTTTGAACAGGGTTTGCTGATATAGGTAATCCGCTTCATAAAGCTACTGCCTCTATTTCGTCAAACTATATTTCTATATCCGTTAACGATTCTAACTCAACTCTGCCCACAAAAACAAAAATTCTTCAGTCTTGCCGCAAAGCACAATTATCAGCATACAGCAAGATAGAACAAAAAGTTAACGGGTCTTTCATACGCAGATTGCACCGACAAACATCAGATTCGACTCAAATCCATTTGAATTATTTTTATCTTTGTCAATCTGTGTAATCTGCGACGGATCTTCTTCTATCAGTCGCTGTCTTTGATCAGTCCATGGAAACGGCCATACCAGTAGGCAAGCAGATAACCGACCGGTGCAATGCGCGTCTGATCATCGGCACCAGTAACCAGCATGCGCGGGGGTTCCTGCCAGATAAAAATATGCGGCGCCCGCTGATCGATCGGAATAACCTCGACGCTCTGTTTGTCGTATCTGCCAAAGCGGTCTGGCCAGAGCGAGTGGCGCAGGCTGTTACTGTGATCGATGCGACGATTGGTCTGTTCTTCAGGGTACAACTGCAACGTTTTGCGTGCAGCAATCAGCAGCGGATCGTCATAAACCCGCCCGGTATGCGCGGCCTCAATAAAGCTGTACATACTGTTGCCCTCATCGGCGATCAGCTCAAAAGCACGTGGCAGTATTGCCAGCGCCGTTGTGCGCAGTCTCAGGTCACCCGGTTGCTCAAGAATACCAAGTAGAGCGAAAAAACCAAGATTGCAGCCAACATAAGAACGCATGGTATCAGCAAACTCATCGACATTCGATGCAGCATAGTCGTTGAGCTGGTGCAAGCGGTTCTTAAGCTTTTGCGACGCCGCGTTGGATTTGAGCGCGAGCATCTCCGCTGCCTTACTTTCGACCCGCTCAGCCAAGGCAGCAAATAGCTCAGAACTGCTGGGTTTGCGCAAAAATGCCAGCACCTTCATCAATCTATTTGTAAGCTTGGCCGACACGTAGATTACAGGAAGCATGGTAACGGGTTCCAGCCATGTTGAAATTGAATCTGGCACCCCGGCCCGCATTGTCTGAATCTGCACAAATACTCGGCCTACTGCTGAAAAGATGCCATAGATACGGCTTTCGACAACCGGCAGATTGCGACCCATAATAACATCTTCGAGCAATCTTGCGGTTTCTGAGGCAACCACATGCAGTTGCCGCCGACCCAGCAATTCTTCATCGAAATATCTGATAAGTTCCTCATCGCCGGTGATATTGCAGGCCGTCTGAAACATCAAAAGCGCCCGCAAAGCTTCGCCACCGCGTATCGCCGGTGGTTTGAAACGTGCAATTATACGGGCTAACCGCTCCGAATAAGGTACCGCAGCGGCAAACACATTGGCCGGAAAATCATCGACTTTAGCCCATTCTTCAGGGGTTATGCGATCCTGGTAAGCATAATCAGGATTCAGATTAAAAGTAGACAGCTCAACGCCATTAATTACAGCCTTGAGCGCCAGGTTATTGTTCATAAGATTGTGCGCAGCGGTAGCAATCATGCTGCTCAGTTCTTCGCGCAGTTCGGCGTCGCGAATATGTTTCCAGGCGAGAGCACAACCCATGAAAATACCGGTATATTGATCACGCGAGGTGTCTGCCTTAAAGCAAAGATGGCTGTAACTGCCAACCCCAGCTACGATATCAGCAGAATTGCCCAGCTCTTCACGACTACCAAATGCCCGACCGATAAAGCCCTGCTGGCCCGCCATGTCGTGCAGTTGCACAAAGGCGCGCAGACATTTTTCCAGATTATCGAGGGCTGCCTCATCACGGGTAACACGGTAGCGAAAGACTTGCGCCGCAATGTAGGCTCCAGTCCAGATTGTCGAGTCGCCGGCAGAACGATAGCGCTGCTGCGTGCCATCTCCGATTGGCTGCAGATTCACGACCAACCCGCGCGGCATGTGCTGCTCAGAAACAGCACGATCAAACTTTGCCGCCTTTTCTGCCAACTCGCCGGCCGCCACAACACCCGTTCCAGCCAAAATCAGCACTACAATCGCCAACATCATTGTCAGCATTCTAATCGTCATAGAAATCCTCCCTTATCGCACGCAACTTATTTTTTTGTCACGTGGAAAATGCAGCTGAATAGCTACATTGCTGTTTAAAACACCTTTCTCACTGGCAAAACAATAGGTAACGTGCTCATGTTAATATATTTTCCAGAAAGTTTCAGCACGTGCAACCACTTTTCGAACGGCGTTCTAGATTGGCGAGGATTGTGCGAAAAGTAGCAAGTAATTTGCTACATGTTACAGAGGCAGGCTGCATAAAAGACTCCGCGCGAGCAGAAAGTTTCCTCTAGAATTGCGGCAAAATTCCGCAAAAAAAACCGACACACCAGCAAAAGCTGCGACATAGAGGCTCATCAGCATGGCATGATCATTGCAAGCTCATTTCTACCACTAATCCATATATTGAAAGGGTAAAGCCATGACCAAACAGAATTATCTCGGAATCTTCATCTGGATAGTAGCATTAGCACTGTTAACAAAGCTAGGCGGCGGAAGTATAAAATTGTTAATAAATATTCCGGCGTTTATGGGAGTCGGTCTTGGCGTAGCCGGCGCTTTGCTGCTCTCCAACTCATCACAACAGAGCCGGGCCAACCGTCTAAAATTAGCATCCCAGGCCGCATGGCACTCTGGTATAATCTGCTTTGTCGTTGGCATGATGTGTATGTTGTCTTTTCTCAATGACCCGCAAAGCATAGGCCCTAATGTGGCAGTTGCACTGACAAGTCTCCTCTATGGCTCAATCGTCAGTCTGGTTTGCGACTCACTGAGTCAACGCCCCGATAAAACAGCAGAATAACAGCAGAAATTCCCCACCAGATCACTGCGCCACTACCGCCATACCAGAAGCAAGTCGCCGGATCAACAACCGGGAACCAGCCCACACAAAGCAAAAGAGCTGGACCGCACAACAGCAGATCGCCAAAAATTACTGGCCAGAGACGCCTGGAACTTTGAGCCAGCTCAGACAGTCTCCAACCCGCTATCAGCGCAAATATACTTGCCCAGGGATCAGCTGCCAGGCCTCCGCGAAATATAGCGTAGATAAGTGCCGGACCGAAATGACGACCTGGCACGCAGTTCCAACGTCTGTCTGCTGACCAGACCGCAAGAGCAAAAGCGGCAGAGCCGGCAAAAAACAACAATAACACCAGAACGGTATGACTGAGCGGGAAGCCCATCCTCTGCCAGCCGTTCTGCCCAGCCGTCAGGATTGGCGGCAGCATGCCGGCAATTAGAAAAGTCACAAACACACCGACTTTTGTCCGGCCTGGTGACAACGTAGTTTCTGGCAAAGAGTCCAGGCAAGAGGGCGTGGTAGGCTTCGGCTCCCAGTGCTTCAACTGCCATGCGAGCCCTAACCATAGTATTATTACCAGTGTTTCCGCCAAAAGAATTCGTTGCAGATCAGGCATTGCCACCAGACCCGAATACGGAATCATCGAAATCACCAGAAAACGTAGAAACCATCCGCCACCAAGTCCGGTCAGGCCAATCACAAGCCAGCGAAAACTTATGCCGCCAGCAGTCTGCAACTGCCAACGAATCCGCAACCATGGCACAATCAGCGCCCGCAGGTAATGATAAGCAGCAACCAGCGAACCGGCGAAGACAAACGCAGCTAACCATGCAACCAGCCAGATCAACCAGTTCTGCCACAACGAGCGCGGTGGCGACGCCTTTTCTGGACGGCGACTGCTGTTTTCAGGATCTAACGCCAGATCAGACTTCCGCACCATCTCAATCAGGGGCCGCAGGCCGGCATAACCCGGCAGATTTGGATTGACGCCACGCAACCAGCCCAGTCCAGTGCGCAGATCGCCTTGAGTAAGACTGATACGAGCTTCATGCATACGGGCACGGCCGATAAACTGCTGCTGAACATCAGCGGCCAGATATTTGACCGGCAGATCATTCAGCAGTGGCTGAACTTCGATCATTCGACGATTATCGACAAGCCAGGCTAAACGCGCGGCAATTTCATCGGCAGGCAGATTTTCGAGAACACGCTGACGAGCAAAGCGCTCTTTCCAGTCAGATTCAAAAGTTTCGAGTGACCGACCGGTAATAATCGGGTAAACCGAGTAAAAAGGCCGTGCCAGCCGAAGACCAGTAATCATGCGACGAAAATTCTCTTCGCCATGCAACTCAATCAGCAATGCGGCGGCTTCGCGGGCATGCCATTCAACCGCACTGCCCGACCAGGAAAAGGCTGGCGACACAACATACAGATCGACCAGATCGCGAGACCTGATCATGGCATATCGGCCCCAGGCAGCATCATCACCCATGTGTTGCCCGGAAACTAGCTCTGCCAAGCCCTCATTAAGCCAGCGCGGGCAATCAATCGGCAAACCCGGGATAAGTGCCCAGAGCAGATAAAGATGAGTCAATTCGTGCGCCACAGTTCGCAAAGGCTCATCACCCTCAGGATCGATGCCAAGCGAGAACGGGTTGTTAAAACAGCCATAGGAATCAAAAAGCCCACGCATTTCAATGACTGGCAATGGCGGCGAACCTGGCAGCAACTGAGAAAGACGCTCTACTGCTGCTGAAGCTGAGTTTTTCCAGTCCTCCGCAAGGACATCAGGCGACAGTCTAAGTCGCAGTCTGCCGGCGGCAATTTCACGACAGTTCCGCAACAAATCAGCCTGAGCGGCAGCTTCGTATGCCAAGCGGTCGACGTCAGCACGTCCTATCAGCCATCTTGGTGCCTGCTCGAAAGCAAGAGCGGCAAGCGGCATGCTCCCGGAAAACTGAGCTATCAACCCCAGCACCGGAAAAAATGCCAGGGCCAGGACCACAACCCAGACCAGTTTGAGCCAATTTTTTACAACGAACATTATTCTAATTCCTGCCAGTTAAATGCCCTCAAATTTTGCAACATTTTCCACAACGGATCTGAGGCATTTTTCGACCTGCAAAGACGTTGAATACTCGGATCTTACCCGGGAAACCATTAGCGCAGCCTGATCTCGCCAATGCTGCCTGACCTGCTCAGCCTGCCTGGTCTGATGAGACTGATAGTAATAAAAGCCAATGAGAGTGTAGAGTATCGCCAGAAATAACGGAAAGGCAAACGCAAAAATTGAACGCAGCCTTCCGTATGAAAACATTGCAGATGCACCCCTGATAACTTAGACAGTGCTGAAATATTAGCGCAATTTTCGTTTTTTTGCCAGTATCATCAACCGAAAGTGGCAGTTAAAGGCCGAAAAGCGAACTATCAGGACAAACTACTTCTTGATTGCCACGCTATACCGTAAGCAGTAAAATGCAATAGCCAACTTGATTCATAGCTGACTTCAAATTCCTGAGAATACGGGCATAAGGAAAACAGAAACATGAATAAAAAAACAGAAAACAATGCACCTTCAACAACTTTCAAATCGCCATTCCTGCCGGAAAATCCGAAAATAGTCAGCGTCAAGGAAGGTTACGACCTTTGGTCTGAGATTTACGACGTAGAAACCAACGTGCTGATAATGCTTGAAGAGCGCTATCTCTACCCGAAACTGGCGCAAAAGAACTATAGTCAGATTTTCGACTGCGGCTGCGGAACCGGCCGACTCGCACATTGGCTGCACAGGCAATTTCCCAAAGCAAAAGTCAGCGGCGCAGATTTTTCTGACGGCATGCTCAAAAAGGCACGGGATAAAGACGCCAACAGCCAGATTAACTGGCATTACGCCGACCTGAATAAGGAGTTTCCGTTTACTGACAAGCATTTTGATCTGGTGGTTTCTAGTCTGGTCATTGAGCATATCAACTCGCTCGACAACTATTTCGCCGAAATCAGACGGGTCGCGGTGCCAGGCGCCGATATCTTCATCACCGGACTACACCCGGCCATGCACCTGTTTGGCATTTCTGCCCGTTTTAAGCTGGGAGAGACCAAAACCGACATTATGCCAGAAAGCCAGTGTCACGACCTGGCAACCATATTCAACGCCGCTACCGCCGTAGGGTTGCGGGTTACCCGCATCGAAGAACATCTCGCCGACGCCGAACTCACTGCGCAGGCTCCAAAGGCCGGACGCTACCTCGGCATTCCCCTGCTGTTCATAATGCAGATGACACCGGATCCCTCCGGCACTTAAAAACCAGAGATTTGTGAGGTTGATATGTCTAAGCCCAAAGTATTTGTCACCAGAGAAATCCCACAGGCGGGCCTGCAGGTATTGAGCCAGCACTTCAACGTGGAGGTCTGGCCACATTATGCACCGCCAACAAAGACGCAGCTCGTTGAAAAAATCAGTGACTGTGAAGCCATGATCTCGCTGCTCAGCGATAAAATCGACGCTGAAGTCTTTGCTGCGGCACCAAAGCTCAAGATCATCGCGCAGTATGCTGTTGGCTACGATAACATTGACGTGCAGGAAGCAAGTCGGCGCAACATTCGCGTCACCAACACGCCCGAAGTGCTGACCGATTCTTCTGCCGATTTTGCCTTCGCACAGCTCATGGCGGTGGCGCGCCGCGTTGTTGAAGCCGACAGATACGTGCGCAACGGCCAGTGGCAGGTCGCCTGGCACCCTTCGATGATGCTCGGCTACGACATTCACGCTGCCACTATCGGCATAATCGGGGCCGGCCGCATCGGCCAGGCGGTTGCACGGCGCGCCCAAGGATTTTCGATGAAAATCCTCTACTACAGCTCGTCGGCCAAATCCGAGTTCGAAAGGAAAACCGGCGCGCAGCGCGTAGAATTAGACACCCTGCTGCGCGAAGCTGACTTCGTCAGCCTGCATGTGCCACTCACCGCCAGCACTCGAAATCTCATTAATGCCGAAAAGCTTGCTCTGATGAAAAGAACCGCATTTCTCATCAATAACTCGCGCGGACCGGTTGTCGATGAAAAAGCTCTTTATGAGGCGCTTAAAGCCGGGAACATCGCCGGCGCCGCGTTAGATGTATTTGCCGGCGAACCAACACCCGCCGACAATCCGTTACTCACTCTCGACAATGTTGTTGTGGCACCGCACATTTCGAGCGCCAGTCACGCCACCCGCGCCCGCATGGCAGAAATGGTCGCAGAAAACCTTGTCGCTTTCTTTGCCGGCAAAGAGCCACCAGACCTGATCAACCCGGAAGCCTTCAAATTAAATAAGTAAACCCAGAACACTGGGTTTCTGGCGAAACGCGATGATGTATTTACAATACGTTCAGCGCGAAAATTCTACGCTGGTGCCGCCGTTGGCGTCATTTACAACTTTCATTTCTAGGCCCGGTTTGGGACCGAAAAAACGGCAACCGAGATATTCGGCGTATTGCTCTGCGTCCTGAATCTCATCGTATGAGTCTTCAAAAGTGCGGTGCAGTCTGATAATCTTCTTGTTCTTGAGAATAAAACAGCTCTCATACCAGAATTGTCCAGTAGATCCGCCGTTTTTGGTGGTTCTTTCATGCGAATCTATAGCAACGCAGCTTATATCAGAAAATGCGCAGACATAGCTTTCGCTGACTGAACCAAAAATTCTGGTTGCGCGAAACAGAGCCTTACGCATCCTGTCCAGAACGTAAAAGCGTTTTACTCCGTAATATATTGCCGCGACCAGCACCAGCCAGGCTGCGCCAATCAGCAACGCATTGGGAACTTCGATCATATCGTCTCTGAGCCCACGGAGCAGCGTGCCAATAGGTATAACCAGACAAAAAATTACAACAAGGATGCGCATCATCTGGTCGATAGGCTTGTCTATTTCAAGCCTCGGCAGCTTCTTAATATCGAATTTTTCGTTGCTGTCCATATCCTGCATCACGTTCTCCTCGCCAATTTGCCTCATTTTATCACAACACATCAGGGTTTTCATAAATTTTTAGAGCATGAATTGTTCGAATCGGGCGGAGATCTCCATGTTGTTTCGAACCGGGCCTATCTTAGTTCTACCAGCTTGGGAAGCGTTTTAACCGGTTTTGAAAGAAGGCGAATAGCGAACCTGACGTCTTCCGAATCCAGTGCCTCTTTTTTTTTCCTTCAATATGAAACGAGCAAGCTCCTCTTGCGAAGCGATGCAGCCAACGCTGCAACTAACAGCAAGCGTTAGAACTTTCCCATTCCAGCAGGAGTTGTTCTTCTCTTGCCTTTTCCAGACCGGCTTTTAGCGAACTTTTATTGTCTGCTGTAAACCAGTCACATAGATCTCTGATCGTTTCTTCGAGGGTTCTGGTCTTAAGACCGTTATTGAGCGCTTTTGTATTTGAGGTCAGCATAAAATTGCTCTGAGAGCCTGGCGACCAGAAAGGCAGATCGCTCCATGGCTCAACCTTTTTACTCAAAAGAAAATCTTCAGAGACCCTTACTTGAACAGCTTTTGAGCCAGTCACTTTGTAACAGGTTTCTATCAAATCCTGAAAGCAGAATTCACCAGGAGAATTCACAAGATTAAATGCACCTTTACTGCCTTTTTCTATTGAATCTACGATAAAAACAGCCAGATCTCGCACATCGATAAACTGCATTGGTGCGCGCGGGCAGTCAGGAACGAGCACCTTAGCCCCATTGGAAATTCGATAAGGCCAGAAAGTAAATCTGTCGGTTGAATCATTTGGGCCCACAATCAGACCGGGGCGAATTATCAGTGGCGAAGTGCTAATTGCAGCAGCTGCCTTCTCGCAAAGCACCTTGAAACCACCGTAGGTTTCTCCAGTAATCTGTTCCGGAGTATCTTCAGAGATGCTGATTAAATCGGCATTCTCGCTCAGATGTGGGCTCTCCTGATCTTTGTAAACACTGACACTAGAAATCAGCACATACTTGGCCTCAGAGCGCAAAACATCGTTTAACATCCTCACCTGGCGCGGAAAGTAGGCACAGGTGTCGATAATTACATCCCAATTCTCGTGCATAATCTTTTCAATATCGTTCTGATTGTTCCTGTCACCAATAATGGTTTTCAATTGCGGAAAAATGTTGTTTGTTCCCCGGTTAAAAAGTGTCAGGTGATGATGACCTCGGCTGACAATCTCATCTACAAGATGTCTACCGACAAATCTGGTGCCGCCGATTAATAAGATTTTCATGAGCTCATAATCCTTGTCTTTCGCGGAATTCTTCAACAGATTCTACACAGAAAGATTCAATTAATGCTACCCTTATATTTGTATTTTGCGACTGACTAACTATGTACATGAACCCGGAGCAGCGCACCCGTCCGGATTTACAGCCAGGTGCTTTTGCCAGATTCAGATTGAGCATAGTGTTGATCTTTATGTTAGGAACAAAGAATGACAAATCTGACAAACAACTCCCCCGTTTTCATTCCTACCAGTCGACTATTTCTTAGAATGGCGAATGAGTCGGATATCTCTTCGATCATCGGCTACTTTCAAAAGAATAGTGTACACTTTGCGCCGACTGATCCCACCATGCCAGAAGGATTTTTCAGCGAACCATTCTGGATAGAGCGAATCCAGAAGTCCTTGGTAGAATTTAAATCCGAAAGCTCTTTGCGACTATTTATTTTTCCCGAAGAATCAAGGCAGGTTATTGGAACCGTAAATTTCACACAGATGTTTCGCGGCCCTTTCCAGGCCTGCTATCTTGGTTATGGTATAGATCTGGATTATCAGGGCAAAGGACTAATGTACGAAGCCCTTGTCGCAGCAATACAGTTCGTCTTTGGCGAATTAAATTTTCACCGGATCATGGCCAACCACCTTTCGGAAAACGAACGGAGCGCACGCCTGCTCAAGCGTCTAGGCTTCACAGTTGAAGGCTTGGCCAGAAACTATCTCTTTATCAATGGTGCCTGGCGTGATCATGTGCTGAACAGTCTGCAAAATCCTGACTGGAAACCACGATAAACAAAGGCTCAACCAACATAACCAGAACTCACGCGGAGCTCTTTTCCTTTCATTACCTGCATAATCGATTTGCGCTTGGCTGGCAAAGAATAAATGATGTTGACCACTCCGGTTATAAGTAATATTCTGCAAACAGATCATATATGGAACGAGAAACTATGGAAAAAAACGTATCTCCTGCCTGCAGATTATTGTTTTCCTTCTGCTACCCGAGCTCCAGATGCAAACTTTATCTTTTCTGTCTGCTTGCTGTTGTGGTTGTTATTTCTACCAATGGTTTCCGCCCCAACTATGGGCAGAAAATTTATAAAGACTGTCTGGCAAATATGGTTCGCATGAACAGAGTCCTTGCTGAACATGCTAGAACTGCCTCTAATCACGGTTTCGCCGGAACCGGAGAAAGTATTGCAAGCTACCCTGAAGTGCTGCAGTCTTTCGCCGATGGTTGTCCGGTTTGTCCTCTTTTTGAAAACCAATCGTCCGGATTCAAATTCTACTGTGTGGTTAGGGCATCAGATTCGTTCGAGGTCTCCTGTCATCTGCATGGTTCGAGAAGTGATTTCGATTCGGGGAAAGAAATTGTTGTTACCGAAAAACATATTCAGATGGTTACCGAGACGGTTAACCGGCAGAAAATGCTTTTTTTTGTAAAGGTTTTGCTGATAAATGTGATCGTTGCGGTAATTTTCTGGTTTCCGGCTATTCTGATGCGTTTTTCAGGCAAACAAACCCGCTTTGTGAAAACCTTCAAAATTACGCTTAAAGCTCACAAAGCGATACTGATCGCTCTGTTGCTTGCCTGTCTTGCTGCTGTCATTGTTATTGATAATCCCGATCATCTGGTTATTATCCACACTACAGCTGCGTCTGTTCTGGTTCTGTTTATCGCTGTTAAATTTTGGGGATTGTCCTGGATGCCGCAGGATCTTTATAAAACAAGTGCCCGGATATTCCCTCCCGGTGAAAATCAGAAATGATGTTGAGTCTGTGAAAGCAGACAGGAATAAACTAAAGTATGGAGAGAGCAATGCTTATTTTAAAAAAAAGAATTATTGGTATTTTCTGTTTTTTGCTTATTTCATCAGCATGTTTTTCAAGCCCGTGTACAATCAACGAATACTACGAATCAGGCAACAACCAGACTTTAGTAGTGCCTTCGCTGGGGCTTGGGGCCGAAGCAAACCAGAAGGTCGTTGAAAAGGCCAATTTGCTCAGCAACTTTCTCAAACAGTTCGGGCCGGTAAAGATCGTTCTGGACACCGAATTTTCACCAGAATCCAATGAAGTCGTATTTATCTTCGGGACCGAAAAAACAAATGCCTTTCTCGCCCGAAACAAAGATTTTCTGCCAGTCAGATACGAAAATCAGACACTTAAATTTTACAACAAAGAATTGGCCGGAAAGAACAACTGGGCGATTTTCCTCAATCCCTTTCCTGAAGGAAAATTCCTTGTTTTTTACATGCCCGACCTGACAAAACTGGAAAGAGCAATGGACGTTAATCATGGAGCGACAGGTTTCTGCATTTTCGCTGAGAACTCTTTTTCTATTCCGGGTGAATCATTTCTTGCAGAAGGAAATTTTCTAGAATGTGCTGAAAAGTGGCAGATAGATGACCTTTCGGTGAGAGAGAACACTCTAACTGCCATGCTGCTTGTTGTATCTGGAAATCGTGGAGATAACCAGGATCTGAAGCCTGGCGACATTCTACTGAAAGTGAATGATCGGAAACTCTATTCATCGAATTGCTCAGATTTGTTCGGAAGTCTCGCCGAGGATAAAAGCCATGAACTTCTAATCCGTCGAAAAGGGCAGCAGACAAAGGTTAACTTCACGTTAAGTGATCTGAAAACGATCAATTATCAGTACTACTACGAGAAGATTCCTAAAATCAGTTCGGAGTTCTTTTTAAAAGAATGTCATCGGGTTGTTAAATCATTTGAAGACGCTTATGTAGATTCCTTTGATTTCATGAAATCCCAGAAGTTTCAAAAGACCTGCGAAGATTTAACTTCAGAGCCCAAAACCAAAGATTTGTCACTGCTTGAAGCTTCTAGAAGACTTATGAAATTTGCTTCCGGATTCAACGATGGGCATATCTACACCAACTTTTACAAGCTTAAAGAATTGCTTGAATCAGACTTCCTACAGAGAAATATAAATATATTCCCCTTTCAGCCCATCATAAGTGGCAGCAAACTGTTTGTTCCCAAAAACAGCCTTGGATTGAATGCCGGTTCTGAAATAGTTCGTTTTGGTGATCTGAATACAAACGTAGTTTTGCAGAAAATGGCGATGACGACTTGTGGTGAAACCTTCGCCAACAAGCTGAGCAGCTTTGCCAGTGACGAATTTTCTTACTATTTCTATCTCGCATTTGGCGCAAAAACATCCTTTTCTCTTACACTTAACTTCCAAAATCATTTATCTGAAGTCCTGATTAAACCCGTGCCATTCTGGGAGGTTGAGAATAATGTTAAGGTCGAGGGCCAGGTGATACTTAAACCTCTTTCAAAAGAGACTCTATACCTGAAACTTGATTACTTTCAGCAAAATCAGGAATTCTCAGATATGCTTACCAGTCTTGACAAAGAGTTCAAAAAAAACACGATCAAATCTCTTGTTATAGACATTAGAGAAAACGGCGGTGGAAACTCCATGGCTCTTGAAGATTTGCTGTGTAAATTAACTTCCGCCAAATTCAGAGTTTATAATGGCGGACGGGTTAAGAAGTCCAAACTGGCTGAATCTCTTGCTGGAGCGCAGTTTGAAAATGGTATGGCCTACGGTGAGAAAAAAGCTTATATGTATTCCGATGATACGACAGGAAACGAGAATGCGTTTAAGGGCCGGGTGTATCTGGTGATCGGACCTAAAACCTTTTCTACCGCTTTTGATTGTGCGTCAGTTCTGAAAGAGATGAAAAGAGCAATTCTAATTGGCGAACCATGTGGTGGAAGAATTATTCAGACCGGGAATCATTTTAAACTGAATCTCTTCAAACACCTTGTCACTTTGTCTATTCCATATAAGGATTTTCTGCCATGGGGAAAGAAATTCAAAGATTTTTCTTATCCTAAGCCTAATGAGCTGATTAAGCCAGATTTCTATGCGGAAGTCACTGAAAGTTCAATTGTGGCAAAAATTGATCCCTGCCTGGAAGTTGTTGAAAAGCTCGAAAAAGAGTTCTCCAAAGCAAATAGATTTGAGAACCTGCACAATCTGAGAAAGTAGAACTGGGTTAACCTTGGTGGGCTTATGGTATAATTACAGCTGTATTGAAGAAAAAATTTTTTCTGACTTTTCTGACAGAAGTTAGTGCTGTCGGTTTTGCCAGTTTTTCAATTTTGGATCAAAGATGTATCATTAGAAAAGTCATAGTAAAACCCAAGTTGAGTCTGAAAGCCTATTAAAAGCATGAAAAACAAAATTCTGGCAGTAATGTATTTCCTTTTTTGGGGATCTGTTTACTCACTGACATTTGGCCCCCTGATTCCCCGCGAATACTATATTGCGGCCATAAACCCTGCTTTTTTATACCTGCTGATTTCATCGCCAGTTCTTTTCCCGCATGCTATCTATACTTTTATAAAAAAACCAAGAATTTTCTTGATTTTTGCATCCTTTGCAACTCTGCTGTCTGTGGCTTTCTGCTTTTTTAATCCCCAGTATTATGCACCACTTTTTTTTAAGACTCTCAAAACAGAATCTTTTTTTGAGCCAAGCTACATAATTTATCGAGATAGAGATGAACCGATCCATCATGAACTTGATTTGAAGCCAATATGTGATCTGGAGGGAATATGTGATGTTTTCCTTCCTCCAGATTTTCAAACTAAATCAAAACTTCCACTAATTTTCAGATTGGGGCATCCGGGTGATGGCAGAGATTTTGATCAAAAGAAGCTTTTAACCCTGTATTCCAGAACCCCATCTGAATGCATATTTGTTCGCTCTGGAATACTTGATCACATGATCAGTAAATACCCAACAAAAACATTCTCGGTAAATGACAAGAAAATCTTCAGGGAAATTGCGCCCTATTTTCCCAAATTAATCGATGAATTGAAGAAAAAATACCCGATTGATAGTGAAAAAATTATTTTTACAGGTTTTTCGATGGATGGGGTATACGCCTGGATGCTTGGACTGGAATACCCTGATCTTTGTTCTGGAGTGTTGGCTATGTCAGCAGTTTCATACCCGGAACTGATTAAAGATCGCTTAGGAAATTTGAAAAGCAAGCCAACAATTGTTGTCAGGGCTCAACGCGATGGAATGTTTCCTTTCCGGTTTAACCAGGAAGTAAATACTGGGCGAGAATTGATGGCTCTTAATCCAAAATCAGAATGGGTCCTGATTTATGGAAAAAGGCACTCGGGTATCAGTATGTATTGGCCAAAATATCTTAATATTCTCTTAAGCCGCTTATAGCATTTTATTTTGTGAGCATGGGAAACAGTGATGGTCCGGGTTGTTTGGGCATAAAGAACTCAGGTTGTCGCCAAAAGTTGCAGATGGTATTCTGAGAAAAGAAAAGCAAATTCACCATGTACAATGGAAAGTGTTCAATGAGAAACTTTATTTTGAACTGTGTATTTCTTGCCGTCCTTCTTTTTTCAACTATTCCGAGCTGGGCTTTAAAGAACCTGTCGTTTTCTTCTCCTCCGGAAATCTGCGCCGAGTACAGGGAAAAACTCCAAGACCATCTTTTTGCACAGGAAAAGGCTACTCCCGGTCTCCTAGAGAAACTCCCGCTGATTCATCCGCAGGTTGCAATCCTCCGTACAGTCGGGGAAACCTGCCCTCTTTTCAAAGAAACTGGAAATCATCCCCAATGGTGTTCCTGCCAGGAGGAATTGCAGGAATATCCCTGCCCAGAGTGGGGGAATTTCTATGTATTTCTGGCGTCACAGCCCATTGTTTTCTGTGACCTTCATCTTTTTAGCGGGGCTGACCCCAAAACTCCGGGATATCCAAAGCTCATTGAAGAACTGGAAAAGGAGAACGAGAAATTTTCCCTCCTCGCATCCGCTGCATTTATCGAGAGGAATCAGAGTATCGAACACCCATTTCTGCCTTTCATCGGAGACCCCTGGAAAGAAATGGATTTCGGACGCCTGGCAACCTTCTTTTTGGCAATCGCTGCCAACTATTTCCCTGATATTAGCGGCCAGGTTGCAGCATTCACCTCACTGGAAACTGCATATGCTTTTGGCTCAAAGGTGGGGACTTCAAGCGTTTGTCAAGAAATCGGAACCCACCGAGAAAAAACTATTCAGCTTCTTCGTACAACTTTGGAAAGAAATATTCTTTTCCGCAACCTCTCAGGTCTGATTCTCACGCTTGTTTCCTTCATTTTGTACAAGAAATGGAAGGCCTCGTCTGCGACTCTCCCGGATGGCGAGATGCCTGTTCACAGGTCTGACGAAATACTTCATCCAATTGAAAGTGCTTCCCGATTCGCTCAGTTTTTGTCATTCTGCATTGACTTAGCCTTTGCCCTCCTGGTGTTTTGGCTGATTATTGGAAGCACAGTTCTTTGCGAAAAGTTCGTGGGCGGTCTTTCGGTTGATTTTTCCATGAATTTGGGAAGTATTCTCCTGGTTTTTCATATTTTCTTGAAAGATATCTATTTGTGGCCGGGACAGAGCCTGGGAAAAAGAATTATGGGGATCCGGATCATCGACGCAGTTTCCAACCGGTCAGCCTCAAAAGGGCAGTTGTGTAGCCGCCCGCCTCTTATATTTGGCATTTTGCTGTTCTTGTTGGCGGTGGCCGAGGCATTTTCACTGTATCTGAATACCTTGGACTGGAAGCTGCTCCCCGAACAGTTTTTTACTCTTGGGGCAGCCGCCGTGTTTCTTTCCATCGAATTCGGCCTTTTTTTCCCCCGAAAAGATAACCGGCGAATCATTGATCTCATCGTCGGAACCAGGATAATCGTTGCCCGAAAAAGCAATTCCATTCCCGAGAATGGAAATCATCAATAATGAGTCTACGAATTTAATTGTTTCCCGTATTCTCCAGTGCCAACTTCGCGACCATTGACACTAAAATTGGTGGGTGGTAACTTCAAACCGAGGATTGAACTTCCTATCAAGAAGTTTACAGAGAATTATCGAAATAGTAAAAATCCTTCCGAAGGAGAACCGATGATGGCGGCATATGTAATTCTTGATATCGATATCAAGGACCCCGCAGGTTACGAAGACTACAAAAAAAGAGGAGCTGCGACCCTCCAAAAATATGGCGGCAAACCTCTTGCAAGGGGCGGGAAAACCGAGATTCTTGAGGGAGACTGGAACCCGCCACGAGTTGTCATGATTGAGTTCAAATCCCTGGAGGATGCGAAACTGTGGTACAACTCCCCCGAATATTCCGAAGCCAAAAAACTTCGACAAAAATCCGCAGAAACCAATGTCATACTGTTTGAAGGCATGTAGGAAAGCGTCGAAAAGGAATCGAAAGTTGCCCGGAAAATAATCCCTTGCCAAGTCACTATCAAAAAAAACACTATAATGTGTGCGTGAGTTGCGCAGGGACGGTTCTGAGTAATCTCATGATTCATTGGTAAAAGCAGCGTTTCACTTATGAAGACAGATGACGAGGATTGATTATTCGACAACTCATTTATTTAGAAGCTGAGGATTAGCCCAACAATTGAGACATGGCTTCAATTGAATCCAAAGCCACTGTTGCCCCAGACTTTAACACGACTTCATAAATCACTTTTGCTTCAACTATTTTATTTTGTGAAAATCCTTTGGAATTAGGCATTAAAAGAAAAATAGCAACACAAAATATAATAATCGGATGTTTCATAATGCTCTCAAAATAAGAATTTAAGATTATCTATCAATAATTCCAGTATGATCCAAAAACCATTTCGGCAACTCTGGATTTCAATCCATTTCTACAATACCACCACAACCCTGCAATCTGGCAATCAATTATTTGTATGTATGCACGCAGAACGGTGCTATAAATGGTTTTGAAATGCTGTTCTTGACTTACTGCTCCGGGAAATGTATTTTTCAGGCCATGGAGATTAATTATGACTGAAAAAACAATAGATGCGCGGGGCATGCTATGCCCAAAACCGGTGATGCTTGT
>JAHISQ010000061.1 GCA_018818125.1 Candidatus Rifleibacteriota bacterium | reverse complement strand
GCTCATTGCGTTCTTTATCAAATTTTCCCGAGATTTTATAATTGCGAGCTTTTTCTAACAGTTTTGGGTCTATTTCCTTGGCCGCCGCCTTATCTTTTATTGCTACAGGCGCTTCTGGATCTGCACCACAACTGCAGCTGACTACAAAATCGTTTTCAGAAACAAAGTCTACTTTATATTTCCCCTTATCTGGGCAGACAAGAGCCTTGTAAAGGTATTTGTCTTGCACCAGTTTTTCCAGAATAGATGCAAAATCCTTATATTCAGCTATCTTGATACCATCCATTGTAGCCATCTCCAACGCTCCCATGAGAACCCTCTGATTTGGAACACATGCTGAAGGTTGCTGGTTCCCTACCGCCGTATCTGACTCATTATTCAGGTTCCGCCAAAGCTCCACCAGTCCTTCGTCATCCTTATACAGGGTTTGTAAAATTTTCTCACCAAACTTCTTTTCCCAGTCTAAGCCTTCCTGTGCGTTGAAAGCAATTTGTGGAAGTGATTTCAAATAGTCTGTAATGATCTTTTTTGCCGCTGGTCTGAAATCTCCCGTCATAAAATTTTGCATAGATTTAAATGCTATTTCTCTGATCGCAAGCCCTACCATATAACCTATCAATGGTCCATAATTTTCTGAATCATCCCCAAACCTGAATGTTGCTACCAAGAGAGTTGCGCCATCCTCATGGTTCCCATGAAAAATAGTCTTCCATGCTCCTGCATTAAGATATCGTGCGAACTTTCTTAAGTTTCTGTATGGTGGAATATAGTCCTCAGGTTTAAACGTGCTGTCAGGCATAAAGTTACACTCAGTGCAATTTGCGGCAAACGCCAACAGGATTTTGAAGCGAGAGGAGTGCGCTTCATCAAGCTTGCCAGATAGCTCTTTTGGGATTCTTTTTAAGCTTTCAATATCGGTAACTTCGCTAAGCGTAGTACTCTCGTCATCTGAAATGCTGGGCATGTAGCCTATAGCCAGGAGGTATCTAAGTGCAGCGTTCGGGTCGCGGTATGGATCTTTTGCCGCTGAAACAGGGTAGCTAACAAGAACAGCGATTGTGACCAAGATCAGCAAAATACGTTTCATAATGTTCTCCTCAAATATTTTTTGTAAATTAAATGTTGTCTAATCCGCGCGAAAAAGCCAACATTGAAGGACCTGATGAATCATCTTCAAATGAAAGATTAAAATCATTACTATCAAATCGTATCAACTTGCATATTCCAGAATCAAATGGTGAGTCGACAGTCGCTATAATGTTAATTGGTTCTGGATCAATTTTTTCTAGAACTGGTATTTTTTCAGGCTTTTTCGCCTTTGGCAGGTCTGCATTACGAAGAAATCCTGCAGCAACAACTAATAACAGTAGCAAAAGAAATGTTATGGTGTGTTTTGCCGAAGCAGGTGGCTGATTCCAGGCAGCTTCTTTTTGCAGATGTTGAAATACTTCTGGCGAAGGTTCTTCAACCGGACAGTTCTGTTCCATATATTCTTCAAATTGATCCTTATCTATTTTTGCCATGGGATCAACTCCTTTAACTTTGAAATTGCGTATCTGTATCTTGACGCAACAGTCTGCAGGCTGCACTGTTGTAAGCTTGCAATTTCCTCAAATGTCATGTTTATCCAGACTTTCAAAACTACTGCTTCCTTTTGTTCATGAGGAAGCTTACATAAAGCTCGATCAATCATCAGATTGGTCTCAACACTTGTATCGTGACTTTTATCTCCGCCTTCCGTCATAAGGGAATCTTCTCTGATTGTCTCTTTGAATTTTAGCGCGGCATTTCTGGCGCTGATAAAGAGATAGGCGCCGGGATTTTCGATCTGCGCATATTTTTGCGGATTCTTTACCCAGGGCAGAAAAATGTTCTGAAGGATGTCTTCAGTCTCTTCACGCGAGAGGCTGAAAGAGTTTCTAAGATAGCGGAAAACGGGGCCAGAATAGGCCTTATAGATTAGCTCAAAACCCTTCTCAGGATTCTGTCTGAAAGCTTCCATTATTTCTTTGATAGTAGAGTTGTTTTTCATGGTCTTACATATATAGAGTACATTTCTGCTGACCTTTATTTAAGTATTTTAAAATAGTTTTTTCAGCAGTGTAAGCCATGGCCACTATGTCGACTGCTATTCCATATCGCGTTACACATTATAAAGCACGCAACCTGGAACTAAGGCTGCTTGTGTAACAAATCATAGCAGTCTGATTCAATGTGTTTTGACCGGATTTTCGTTGTAATTATTGCCTGTTTCATTCGCCATTGAGAACTGTCATTTTCGGCAAATGTCACACAGACATGGGATCGAAAAGTGTGGTCAGGCAGTGTTTATTTGCTTTAATCACTCTACAGGCTGTATTTTATTGCCTTCTTAGAGCCTTTGCAATGTGTGGCACAAAGGTCTTGCCAATGTCTTATTTAATCTTGAAATCAGGGTGCAAACGACTG
This sequence comes from Candidatus Rifleibacteriota bacterium, assembly GCA_018818125.1. GTDB lineage: Bacteria > Muiribacteriota > Ozemobacteria > Ozemobacterales > Ozemobacteraceae > Rifleibacterium. Next base: position 17,154 of record JAHISQ010000061.1, on the reverse strand, counting down.
TTAGAAAAGGTCTTGTCATTTGTGATTTCGTTTGGATTCTTTGCTTGGCTCTATTTACTTTCCTGAGTGATAATATTTTCCCAACCGGGTGGCGGTGGCACGATCAGGAAACCCTTGATGCGATTGTGCAGAATTCTTGCGGGGTTATCATAAGCGTGCTTCGCCAGGTGGTTAGCGAGCAACCGTTCGGCTTCTGCAAAATCTCGTATGTCAAGAGCAGCCTGGCATAAGTCATAAGCGGTCTTGCAGGCAACGGCCTTTTCTAAATATACCTTGTCGGAATCGGTTTGCTCGGCGAGAACTTCGTATACATATACTTGCTTGTCCTTGCCCGCAACTTTTAGCTTGCCAAGGCGGCGTGACATAATAGCCGATTCTGCGAGTGTGGCCGTGGCCTCACTGACCAGGACTTCTGACTGAAACAGCTTGTTGGCAGTCTCCAGGCGCGCAGCTATATTAACATTGTCGCCGATTACTGTGTAGTCGAAACGCATTGTCGAGCCCATATTGCCGACCACGACAACTCCTGTGTTGATGCCGATTCTGGCCTTGATTTCGGGCTTGCCTTCTTTTCTCCATTTTTCGCGCAGTCTGGCGAGTGCTTTCTGGTTTTCAAGAGCACAGCGACAGGCTCTGATCGCATGATCCTTCTGATCGATCGGGGCCCCAAACACAGCCATTATGGCGTCTCCCTCGTATTTATCAAGCAGACCATCATATTTAAAGATAATTTCGGTCATCTCAGATAGATACTCGTTGAGCAGACTGACGACATCCAGGGGTGACATTCCCTCTGAGAGGCTGGTAAAGCCTTCAATGTCAGAGAAAAAGATGGTAAGAATGCGCTCTTCACCATGAAGATTAAGTTTTGAAGGATCTTTGAGCATTTCGTTAACCACAGAGGCGGTTACATAATGTTGAAAGGCATGTTTGATACGAAGCTTTTCTGAAAGTTCAAAATAATACTTCTTGCCAATCGTGTATGATAGGGCGATCAACAGTAATGATACGGCTGGGGTTACATCCAGCAACGTTTTATAAAGAGTTAGCGAAGCTAAAGAGCAACCGATTAGCCCGGCAATGGTGACAAAGCTTATAATTACAAATGCGACCGGGTTAAAATAAGTGAAAATTATAAAAAGGAAAACTGCCAGCAATATTGCTGCAAGGCCTACTGTAACCATCCGATCAGGCGGTGCTAAAGCCGATTTGTTCAGCAGATTTCTGAACACCAGGGCATTAAGATAAGGACTGAAATCATTGCCGCCAAGTGGGGTGAAAAATTTCTCTTCAGTCATTGAGTTGGCATAACCGATTATTACCAGCTTGTCTTTGAGCCCTTCATGCGGAAAACTGTTGTTATAAAGTTCATAAAACGAAATAGTCTGATAAGCCCTTGTCGGATTGTCGTAATTGAGCCATAAGTATTCTCCACCGCTTAATGGGAGGTGAATTTGTTGGCCTTTGAGTTCTAAAATCAGCTTGTTATCGCTGAATTGAACATCGCCAGGTTTTAGTCCGTAAAACTGACGGATAACCTCGGTTTGAAACGAAGGTGTTGTTTTTCCTGCTTCTGAAGTGAATTTCATAGAAACGCTGCGTATTGATTCGTCTCGGTGTGAGCGAAAATACGATGGTGCTGGCGTTCCGCTGCGAGATAACTCCGGGTAGGGGAGTGTCATGCGCCGGTCGTCGCGTCGGTATGCGCGAAGAACCACATTGCCGGCTTCGCCAACGGCTTTGGCGAGCTCGGTATCCTGACTCTGGTCTTCTGTGGAATTAGCGGCAAAAAAGACATCAAGTGCAATTACTCTGGGCTTACAGGCCGAAAGGTTTTTGATAGCCTGAGCAAAGATTCGGCGGTTGCCCTGAAACAGGCCTGGGATACCAAGAATAGATCGATCATCGATAGTTACAACGACGATGTCTCGGCTTGGCTCATCGACGGGAAAGAGTGCGTTCATAAGGCTTTGAGAGCCTGATGAACGCACTCTTAGTTTTAGTCTTAGGTCGAGCCAGTTATCATGTAACCAGTTGTCTAGTCTGGCAAAAAAGCCGGAAAATATTATTATGAAAGCCACACTTACGCAGAACAGAAGGATGCTGTCTGTTGCTATCCGACCCTGTCGCCTATTTCTAGCCGTAGTATTATCATGAAACTTTTTCTGTATCTGCATCTGATTTGATTCTATTCTGCTTGATTGCTCAAATGGTTGATTTGGATTTTTTTTATCGTGCCATGCCGCTTTATAGCCTTCCATTCAGGTATAAAAGACACTCCATGCCTCACGGTCATTTGCCAGGTTGGCCAGGTTTGCCGGGTTGGCCGGGTTGGCCAGGTTTGCCGATTTGGCCGGGTTGGAGGGTTTGTCCAGGTTTGCCGATTTGGCCGGGTTGGAGGGTTTGACTAGAAGCAGCAGAAATAGAAGTGGCGATAGCTGGAACTCTTGACAATGACGCTGATGGCAGTTTTACCTGAATGAATGCTTTAATTTCTTTAGGAGTTGCGCCATTCTTTACCATTTCCTTGACTTCCTTGCGGATTTCTTTGGCATCCGTTTTTTTCCAGTCGCGTTTGTAGCCTTTAGTTTTTTCGTGCTTTTCATCATACCAGCCAGCAGGATCTTTGGGCTTATTCGGTCGGTAAAGTTTGTCTTCACGCAGCATTTCGAGGAATCTAGCGTAAGAGTTGCGATATTCACGCATCAGTGGCACAAGCTGGCTGCGAACCCGTGGCTCTTTTGATTTGCGAGCAGCGGTGTAAGCTTCGAAGGCCAGCATGTACTCCATTACCGCTCTTTCGAGCAGAAGCGGGTCTCTCAGTTGAATTTCATCAGTTTCAGAATCGGTTGGTTTATCAGCAAATGCTGTTTGACCAACTAGAACCATGACAGCGATCAAAACCAGAAACAAGAATTTTTTCATACCTCTCTCCTTTAAACTGAAAAAATAAATCAAATTACATCGATAGCTTCTCGGATTTAAGATTATCTACGATTTCAGGCCAGTCTGGAACCAACTCTTCGGGCAACCAGTCCGATTTTGCCTGCATTTCGCTGGAATATTGGGCTGGGGTAGCATTTTTTTCGTAATCTCTGGTTTCGTCTAGTCTGAGCAGATCGACACCTCTGTCATTCTGCATGCTCAAAACATCGGCAATCTGATCGATTTCGTAGGGCTCGATCGTGTTCCAGTAATCTCGCGAGATCACCAGCACAGGCGGGTCTGGTTCGGGGTTGAACTGTTCTGCCTCAGCCATAATGGCATAGTGATGACTTTTAATTTTGCTGTTTGAAAGCAGGAAATATAGATCCTGTTGAAAGAACCCCTTACCGGTTGGGCGCAGATTGAGGTTGTACGACTCGTCGCCGATCAGCTGGTTGGTGAGGTTCTGGTAGCCGCGCAAGTTTCCGCGCAACCTTGAAATGCCGGCATTGCTGCCGGAGAAAGCAGTGGTCTCAGTTTGCAAGTTTTCCTGATACTTAACAGCCAGTTTGACATGTGAGGTCCCAAGCCGAGAAAGCAGGTACAATACCGGAACTATTATGGCTACCAATCCGATAACCATAACTATCGCAATCCCTTTTTTGTTCGAGATATGAACTATATACATTTCCTGATCAACCATTTCATTCTCAACGTCCATCTAGTTATAGTTTAGCATTATATTCGAAAAATCGTTACTCGTTCATTAAATAGACTGACTCCAGGCCGAAAGACCCTTTTATTTCCATGAAAATGTCTATAAGGCGATTACCGTCGTCGCTGGCAGTAAAGATGATTTGCGAAACATCTTTGGCAATTGGCTCGGGATCAAACTCTGGCGCTCCAGGCCCATTCGGGATCTTGCAGCGTCTAATTTCGCGTTGACTTGCGTTATAGTAATAACAGATTACATCACCGGAGAAACTTTTGAAAACAACTTTGGAATCGCTATGAATGGAATTGTCGGGGTTGAGTCTGGGAAACAGAACACTTCTGGCTGTGCGCAGTTCCTGCATCATTGCCCATGAAGTCTGCCTGATTGACTGTTGGCCATCACTTATCTCGAAAATTCTGCGCTGATACTGGCGCTGCATGAAGAACCAGTGGCCGACTATTCCGCCGATGAACGCAAGTATTGCCGAACCAACCATGATTTCAACCAGGGTGATGCCAGAGCGCTTTTTTGTTTTCTTAAAGAGTTGGTACATAAACATAGAGGCGAGACATCATGGCTTTGTCTGTTTCATTCCAGGTAATCAGGATGCCAACGCTTTTTATTTCGTCGCCATCGCCAAAACTCACATTGCTTACCGACAGAGAATAGCGAAAATTATATCTTTCAAGATAGTCGTAGAATTCTGGCATATCAACCTGTGTTATTCTTCTTAGGCCGGCACTGGAAGCAGTATTGTTGAAAAACGGCCCAAAAAACGACCCATCAGGGGCATCGCAGAGCGCAACCCCAGGCAGCGGCACTTCTTCGATATCTTCAAAGGGCATGACCATGAGACGCTGAGATATTCTTCGTGCAACACTGTTGGCAAAGCTGAAGTTGCGGGTTTTGTATACAGCCTGGCCGGCTGTCGAAAACATGTTCATCGCGGGTATGAATATTGTAACAGCAAGGCTGATAGCGATAACTATTTCGAGCAGCGAAAAGCCTGATTTTTTCATTGTTGCTGCTCCTGCTCTTCTTTGATTTCTGGTTTTTGTGATAACACCAAGACTCTTTCAGGATACAGTGCTTGAAACTTGCTGATCAGATCATTGGCTTCATCTTCTTTATTGAGATTCTGCAGAAAATTAGCGTATTCTAATGCTATCATGGGATCAGCGGTAAGTTCAAGCTCAAGTCTGAAGTGTTTTTCAGCAAGTCTGTTATCGTTCTGCCCAATTGCAACTCTTGCCAGAAGCAGGTTTGTGTGTCTGAATGCGGGATCAATTTTGAGAGCCTTTTCGAGTGAGGTTTTTGCGCCAGCAAAATCTTTGATATTGAGGCGGCAGTAACCAACTCTGTAGAGTGCCTGTATGTGATCTGGTTTTGTTGCCAGGGCATCTTCGAACAGGATCAGCGCCTCAGAGTATTTATCGCGGGTAAGATAAAGCTCGCCCATGCGGTAATCTTTATCAGCTGCCAGGTCGCGTTCGGTTATCAGTTCTCTTGATGATGAATCCACCCAATGTGAGGGAATTTTAGTTGCTTCTGCCTGCGAGCGAACTGGCGCAGAATCAGAGATCAGCCAGCCAGAAAAATTTGACGCGAGTAATGTCAGCGTGGTAAGGCCAAAAATTATCAAAAACACTGTGCGATTAGTTTCCACCAATCTGACTAGTTCTGGAGGAAACTGCAAGCCGGCTTTGTCGGGCTGTTCAGGTTTGTGCGGAGCATTCTGTTGTAATGCGGGTGTAACGGTGCGGCGCGTTTGACTCAGGGTTGCTACTGGTTTTACATTCAACTGCGCGGGCACGACAGACTCGCTGGTCTGGCGTTGCTCGGCAAATGGTGCTGTAGAAGGTTCTATGTCAGGCAGCAGCGGTTGCTGTGAACTCTGGTTGAAAAGTATATATCTGAATTCGCTGAAAGCCTCCTTGTTAATGGCTGACTGCTCTGTTTCTGCAGCTTTTTCCAGCATTGCACATACGTTATGAATCTCATTCGGCCTGACCAGAAACGAAAGGTTTATCAGATCAGTCTGACTCCATAATCGTGCACATAAAAAATACTGAAAGGCTTCTGGCGCGAGATGTAGCGCTGCACGGGCGGCTAGATAGACCGCTGCAGAGCCGCGCGAATCTGCTTGATACATACAGGGAAACAAAGATTTTGCCAGATCGTCGGTAGAAAGTTGTTTAAGAAGCAGAATGAATTCTTCATCTGGAGTCTTTGTGGTGACCGATGCTAAGACTTTGCTCAGAAATTCTACGCGTTCTGGTGACCTTTCAGCAGTTTTCAACAATGCCAGCAAAAGCAAATGGGTGTCGGACCAGCCGCCTGACTGTAAAAGCTCCGGCTCAAAAGCCTGAACAAGCTGGCGTAGTTTTATCCAGGTTGGTCGGTTTGGCAATACACCATCTTCGCGCAAAAGCTCGGCGGTCAGTTCATAAAACTTTTCTTTGGTCTCATGCATTGCATACAGCCACTGGATTTAATAGACTTCAAAAATATTTTTCAACATACTCTTGTCATATTAACATAACAACTGCCGCAATTAAACCCTCACAAAGAGCTTTTATTGACCAATTCCCTTGGCGTATGAGTAGCAGTCGCGGGCATACTGGTCGATAGTTTTGCTTTTTGGTACCAAAAGCTGCCTTGCAACTGTTTCTTCTTCAGTTGTCAGCTTTATGCCTAGGCACATCTTAACCTTTAAGCCATAACGCCTTGTTTCTTTGGGTGCTTTGCTGTCTTTTACAAATGAGCTCCATGACTGATCGAGCCTTTTTGAATAAGGTCCGCAGTTGTAAGCACAACCTGCCATGATGAGTTTGTCGAGAGCAGGTTTGCCGGCAACCTTGCCTTTGTTGAAAATGCCTCTGAGAAATTTGGCACCGCCAGCTATATTCTGCTTTGGATCGTTCGGATTTACGCCAAGTCCTTTTGCTGTGTTCGGCATCAACTGCATAAAGCCAAGAGCGCCACAACTGCTGGTAATTGTCTTTCCATTTGACTTTTGGTGTACACCATTGCTTTCAATGTAGATTATGGTTTTTAAGAAGGCATCCTGTGTGATTTTTTCGCCATACATGTTGGTGACATTCGGAAAATTCCAGCTCTTTGCAATCTGATTGCCATTTGCCAGCCAGTTTTTGAATTCAGGTGATTTTGAAGTGATACGGCCGCCAAGGTTGAGCGGTTTCGCTGCAGGTGCCGGAGTCGTCGAGCCAGGAGTTGTAGTGGTGGAACCTCCTGCATTTGTATTACTACCTGGCAGGTTCAGGCCGTTCGGCAGAGGAGGTCTGAGCGCCGGGTCGATTTTGATATACATTTTGAGCAATCTGTTAGTAAGATCAATTATTTTCAATCGTATCTGAACAACCTGACTGTTAACTGCGCTTAAACTGCCATTTTTCATAAATCTTGACGGGTTTGAAGTCATCTGTTGCACCAATTGACTGTATTTGGCCCGGGTTGATGCCAGCAGTGCCAAGGCTCTTTGAAGTTCGTCTAGCGAAGATGACTCGTCGTATGTCTGCCCTGTAGATATGCTATTTGAGTATTCACCTACAGTCAAAGTTGAGGTGTCAAATGGCGATGAAGCGCTTAAGGGGCTGATTATAAGAACTGCCATGAGCGCTGTAAACCCGAGTGCTCTAAAATTCATAATTAATCTCCAGTTCACACCTATTAGATAATAACCAATTATACATGAAAAAGTTTTTTATCGCTCCTGCTGGCGGGATTTTTTTACCTGTTTTTATATAAATGCTGGTGGACATTTGGTTCGATCGTGAATGTGTGCTATAATTCGGCCTATTATCGACTCGTCAGGAGAAAAAATGTGCCCTGGGTGATACTGATCATTGCCGGTTTTTGTGAAGTCCTCTGGGCGACTGGATTAAAATCCTCAGAAGGCTTTTCGCGTCTGTGGCCATCTGTTTTTACCGTAATTACCCTGATTCTTAGCCTATATCTGCTGTCAGTAGCTTTGCGGAATATTCCAATCAGCACGGCCTACGCGGTCTGGACAGGAATAGGCGCAACCGGCACAGCCATTGTCGGGGTTTTGCTCTATAGTGAGCCGTTTGAACTCAGTAAAATAGCATGCCTGTTGTTTATTGTCGGCGGTATCGTCGGACTGCGTCTGCTAAGCTGACTTTGGGTCGCGGCGTAGTCATATCACACACAACCCGCCTCAGCAGCAGATTGTGTGTGATGTGAGTTTTTTCAATTCTTCAACCAGTGAGGTCTCGTTAAAGTCTTCTGCCTGTACAAAAAAACCAAGATCGCCGGTTTCATAGACGAGCTGCGATGGCAGAACTTTTTCGACGCCGGCGCCAGCTATGAAAGACCAGCGCCGGCCAAGCTTGCGACACTGCCAGATTCGTATCTGATAAGCGTTCGCAAGCCTCTCAAGGTCAAATGTAGAGATCTCGTTCGCCATTGCTGATCCTTTCGTAGTAACTCATGGTAAGATCATAGAGTTTTTTGCTGAATATGGTTGGAGTTGCCTTTTTAACTTCTTCGATTTCCTTGCGGATAACTTCTTCGCCGGCCTTTTTGGTTTCTTCGCTGGCGAAGTCATCGAGCCATTCGCGATAGGTCAAAATGGCATTGAGCTTGCAGAAGTGTTTTTCGTGACCCGTTTTTAGCAGATCCATGATCTGGTCGCCGGTGCGCCCGCAGCGGTAACCCGCTGTGCAAAAAGACGTAATAACCCCTCGTTTAGCCAGGTCGTGTACCAATTCTTCGAGTGATCGTGTATCGCCAAGCATGAACTGTTGCTCGTCAATGTTCTGTTTGCCGGTATTTTTTGCATAACCGCCAATCCCGATTACCGTCGAGGCATCGGTCTGTGTGCAGCCAACAAACAACACGTCATCACGAACTTTTTTGCTTTCACGGGCGGTTATGATAAGTCCCGTATAAGGTACGGCAAGGCGAAGCAAAGTTACGATTTTCTTAAAATCTTCGTCAGATACGAAATATTTCTGATGGTCAGCCCCTTTGAACAGCGGCGAATCGCTGGCCTGGGTAATGCGCGGAAAAGAGATGGTATGCGGTCCGACACCGAACCTTTGTTCGAGCTCATGAGCATGGCACAAGAGTCCCATCACTTCGAAACGCCAGTCATAAAGGCCGAACAGGCAACCTATGGCAACGTCGTCGATTCCGGCGGCGTAGGCGCGATGATGAACGTAGAGACGCCACTGATAATTGCCTTTTATGGTATTAGCAGGGTGCACCTTGCGGTAGGTGTCGTGATGATAGGTTTCCTGGAACACCTGATAGGTGCCGATTCCAACCTCGTGTAGCTTGCGCAGGTCATCTATGCATAATGGAGCTGCGTTAATATTTACACGGCGAATTTCGCTGTGGCCTTTACGGGTTTTGACGCTGACTTCGTAAATGCTTTTGATAGCGTCGGCAATATAGTCGGCGTCAGTGTCCGGATGTTCGCCAAATACGGCAATTACGCGCTTGTGTCCGACTCTGCCGGCAATCGCTTCGGCTTCAGCCTTAATTTGCTCCATGCTCAGACGCTCGCGCTTTTCGTGTGTGTTATCGCTGCGAAATCCGCAATACAAACAATTGTTAACACAGTGATTGCTGCAATAGACCGGCGCAAAGGTGATAATGCGGTTGTCATAGATTTTGTGCTTGATTACTGAGGCCATCTCATACATTTCCTGCCAGATTGCCGGATCTTTGACCTTAATCAGGGTCGCTAGCTCTTCAGTGGTGAGAGTTTTTATATCGAAAGACTTGGCGAGAATCTCGCGCACGCGTTCAGCTGATGGTTCTTCGCTTGAGTTTATCTGACTCCAGATTTTGTCGTCGTCGATGAAGTCTTTGCCGTTGTCGAGATATTTTTCGAATTCTTCAGGCTTAATAACCTTGTTAATCCATGATGACGCCGGAATTTTTTCGTTAACTTGATGCATGTACTGCCCCCTTGTCAGATGATTGTCAAATCAGGAATGGGTTAAAACGGCTTTAACATTGACATCTGGGAGCTGACCAATTTTGCCGGTCAAGGCACCGATTTCTTCATTAGTTCCGTCTACGATCAGGGAAACGACCGATATTCCGCGTTCTTTGTAAGGTAAACCCATTCGGCCTACGATGATAGCGGAGTACTGGTGCAGCAGTGCGTTAAAATCGTTAAAGACCTTGTCAGGTCTCTTAAGAATCACTGCTACTATGCCAAGGCGGCGTTTATCTGTTGACTGTTCTAATGAATCGGCACTCATTTTTGCTCCTCGATGTCAGGCTTATGCCCTCCAACTCAGATTTTTGCGCTGTAAAAGAAATTTTTCACAAGCACTGTGATAAGTATAAAACTTTTTAGCTTTATTGCAACAAATATTTACTTGAACATCATAACTGGCGTGCCGCCCTGTAGAAACAGTTTGCGCAGTTCGGAGCGCAGAGCCGGTACGCCTGAGCTCATTTCGCTCATTTCAGAGAGGATTTCTGAAATACCTTTTTTGGTGACGCGCTTAACCAGCGCAGCTGATTCGATTCCGGCCAATTTGCAGACTTCGGCCATGGCGTCTTCGCGGTAACCGATTTCATCAATGAGGCCGATTTCCTTTGCTCGGGCTGAAGTGTAGATGCCGCCATCAGCAATTTTGATTACTTCTTCCCGACTCAGATTGCGACTTTCACTGACAATGTCGACAAAGCGGTCGTAAATACTGTTTATAATCTTCATCAGCATTTCGCGTTCCTGTTCGGTAAGTTCTTTGAATGGCGACAGAACGTCTTTCATCGGCGTCATATCTGATTTAAGCGTAACCGCTTTAAATCCAATTTTTTTTGCCACTTCTTCCAGGTTGAGAGCCTGCATGAGAACGCCAATACTGCCTATAATGGAAGTTGGGTGCGCCATGATTTTTTTTGCAGCACACGCGACGTAGTAGGCACCAGACGCGCCCATTGTCCCGATCAAAGCGACAACCGGTTTTTTAGTGTCACGCTGAATCTTCTTTATTTGCTGATATACTATATCGCTTGCGGTTACTTCGCCGCCTGGAGAATTGATCTCCAGCAGAATGGCCTTAACTGCACCGCGTTTACGTGCAACTTCGAGGTCTTTTTTGAGGGTCTCGAAAAGATCTTTTTCAGCCTTAAAAGGCATGCCTCCTTCGCCGTCGGTCTCCTGAATTACGCCTTTGATTGTTACCAGAAGGATCTCATCTTTCGAATCTTCGTCACCTTCTAAAAATTTTACGTGAATGCCTTTTTTGTTTCCACTGCTGCCGAACAGACTAAGCAGGCCCTGTGCTGGCAGCGTTTGTGCGGTTATAATGAGCATGAGCAGTGTAAATAGCATAACTTTTTTCATAATATTCTCCTGTTATAACATTCGTGTGAATGGAATATTTCGATCGGGACACCCACGAGTCGCGGCAATGCATACTTTGCAGCGCAGACAGGGTTGTGCTTCAACTATATCGTTGGGTCTGACCGCCTGCGCAGGCCAGTTGGGATTTCGATTGATAGTTCGCCCCAATGCCACAAAATCACATAGATCGCGATTGATTTTCAGGTTTACTGCGCCAGGCCTGCCTACCTTTCCTGATAAGATAAGCGGGTGTTTAATTTCGTGTCTGAAAATTGCAGCATCTTCAGAAAAAGGCATTTCTGGTGCGTTTTTGCCGACAACGGGGTGAATATGCAGAGGGTTGCCGATAACCAGGCCTTCTGTAATGTGAAAAATGTCTACCCCTTCACTTTTAAGCAGGTTAGCGAGATTTGTCGCCTGACTGAGGCCAGCGCCACCGGGCAAGAGGTCTTTGAGGGAAATGCGCAGCGATAGTGTCAGGTCGGGCGTTGCACTTTTGATGCCTCTGATGATTTGTCGGACAAAGAGGGCTCCGTTAGCATTCTGAAGTCCATATTCATCGTTTCTGGGGTTGGTAAGTGGTGACAGGAACTGCTGAATGAGACTTCCTTCGGCTCCTTGGATCTCTATCCCGGAAAACCCTGCATTCCAGGCCACTATTGCTGCACCAATATAGTCTTTGATAACCTGGTTGATCATCTCAGCAGTGAGCGGATGAACGTTTGCAGTTACCTTTTTTAGAGATGGCTTTCCGGCTCCATAAAGTTTTACATTGGCAGTGCGCAGAGCGTTGAAACCGCCATGATAGAGCTGAATCAGGGGCAACGCACCGCCGCGGCGAATCTTTTCAGCCAGTTGAGACAGGCCGCCGAGTACATCGACATTAGAAATATCAAGTTGCCTGACCCAGGTTATTGCCGACTGTGAAATTGCAGCGCCTTCAACAATAACGGCGCTGACACCGGTTTCGGCAAGACGCTGGTAATATTCTACAGTATCAGACGTAACCAGTCCGCCGGGATCGCAGGTAAGACTGGGGGGGGGCGTTGCAATCATGCGGTTTTTAAGTTCGCGATTGCCAAGATTGAATGGGCTAAGCAGGCTCGAAATCATGCTTTGATAATACAGCGGTTGGCGGCAAGAATCAAGCAGGTGATTTTGTAGCCACATTGTGTTAAGATTCACGCACTATGATTAGCATACCAGAATTTCCAAAACAAACTGAACTTAAACTGGAACACAACGAAACTCTTAAAACTGCAATCAGTGACCAGGGAATAAGATCGGCCGAATACTCTTATTATTATCTTACCAGCTGGTTTTACAACCGGCCGGCGCTGGTCAGCAGGATAGGTGATCGTTATGTTTATGACGTCGAAGGCCGCGAAGGTGGTCATATTTTTTTAGGGCCCTTTGGCACTGGTCCAATCAAACCAGCCGTAGAAAAGCTGCTTGCGCATGCCGAAAAGGATTTTGGCGAAGAGAGGGTTTTGCGCTTCCTCCCTGGTGCTCTTGCTGAAGCTATAACTGCAGAAATCACGCCGGTAAGAAGCGAAGAACATCGCGATTATTTTGACTATCTTTATTTGCGCGAAGAGCTGGCAGACCTTTCCGGCGGCAAGTTTCAGAAGCGCAGGAATCAGCTGAATAAGATTCAGCGTGAGCACCAGGCTGAAATAGTCCCGCTTCGCGAAGAAGATACCGAGCAGATATTTCATTGTCTTGATCGCTGGTATGAGAGATACGGCGATGGAGATCCTTTTCTTGAGCTGGAAAGACAGTCTATAAGGCGGGCTTTGCCGAATCTCTGGAAACTTGGCGGTTCCGGCATCAGGGTTAAAATTGCTGATGAAATGTGCGGTATCAGCTGGGCTGTGCCAATCTCTGACGACACCTGGCTGGTGCCGGTAGAAAAGGCGGCTCGCGATGTTAAAGGTATGTACCAGTATGTCAACTGGGCTCTTGCCAACAGCTTGCCGGCCAATGCAAAAATTCTCAACCGCGAAGCTGATCTTGGTATTGAAGGACTGCGCACGGCTAAAGAACGATACAGCCCGATGGGCTTCGAAAAAAAGATCACACTCTGGTTTTAATAAACGTCGCTATTTCACCAGGAAAAACGCATTAAAATACTGGATTTCTGTGGAAGCAGGAAGCCTGTGTTTTATTGACCAAAAACTAATTTAATAAGTTTGCCTTGCTGCTGTTGTACGCGTCTGGTTAATTTTTTGCAGGTTTATGCCGATATATTAGGTAGGACTGCAGGAGATTAACCATGAAAAAACAAGGGCAAACAGATCTGTTCTGGCAGTTGACAAAAATGGTGCTGGTGTACGGCGCCATAGCCTTGATTCTGAGCGGATGCGCGGCAGAATCGCCAAATCCACTCGCAGTAGAAAACCTTAACGGTTCCCCCCCCAAGCAGGAATTGGTTTCGATGGAACTCGATTGTCGGGGAATCATCAATGGCCTGTATCAGCCCGGCGGCACCGTGCCTTACCATGAAAACATGTATCCCATAAACTATACTGGTGACTGGCAGCTGATACACATGGAAAAAAGCCAGTGGTATAATATCACCACAGATGAAGTTGGTGCTCGCATTGACGTGGTTGCCACCATGAGCCGCATTGTTTTTGACTTCTGGGACTACAAAATGTATTCCAACCCGGGAAAGGTTACTTTTCTGATCGATGGCCGCTCGCTGGGGACTTTTGACCTGGCACGTTCTGCGCCAGATGACTTGGAATATCTGAATTATCAGGTGGCTACACAAAAAAATACGGTGGCTACAATCAGTATGATTCTTGAATCAGGCCGGGTAACACTCGTCGGGTATCTGATCAACTTTCTTGACCCAAAATATCCGTATTAAATCAGCCGCCACCAACCATCAACATCAGTTCAAGCTTGTCGCCAGACTTGATTCCGTCGCTATGCGCGCATCTCTTTCCATTTTTAACGACCTGAATAAAATCCAGGTGTGATTTGTCGAAATGCATAGTTTCGAGAAAGTCCCGGACCGATGATTTGTCTTTAACTTCGAATTCCTGTGACTTTTTGTAAGGTCCACTGCTGATAGCACCAATAAACTCGACATTGATTTTCATGACTGCTCCTATGGAATTGATCGGCAATGCGGGCATGTATCGTTTCGCGTGACCGTAAATTTGCTGAAACGATGTTCCCAGGCATCGTAATATTTTAGATCGTAATCTATATGTTTTTCGACAATGTATCTGAGCGCAGATGCTGCGCTGATAGAGGCGATTATCGTAACTATTGGCGTTATGATACCGCTGTTATGAACGGTTGGGAAATCTGCCAACATGTCTGTGTCTGGAATCAGGCAGCGCAAGCAAGCGGTTTTGCGTGGCATGATAAACATAGATTGCCCGGAAGAAGCTGTTACAGCAGAATGTACCCATGGAATACCATGTTCAAGTGACTGTTGGTTTAGTATAAATCTTGTCGCAAAATTGTCAGTGCCATCGAGCAGCAAATTGCAGCTGCCAAAAAGATCACGAAAATTTCGTGCATCCATACGTTCGGTAAAGGCTTCGATCCGTATCTCGGAATTGATATGTGAAAGTTTTTCAGCGGCACAGGAAGACTTGTAGCAGCCTATACTCGATTCGTCAAAGAGCATCTGTCGCTGCAGATTGGATAATTCGACACGGTCCGAATCGACAATTACCAGTTCTCCGACGCCACTGCGAGCACAGATAGAAGCCAGATTGCTGCCTAGCGCGCCGATGCCAAGTATGCCTACCCGGCTTTTATTGAGCTTGTGCTGGCCCTTTAAGCCAATTGGCTTGAAAAGAAGCTGCTTTTCGTAGCGTTCAAAAACATTCTCAGCCAACATTACACCACAAGTATTGTCTGGCCTTCGATTTCGACGCGCATGCCTTTGCGTACCTTGCGGCGTTTTCGCGATTCTACTTCGCCATCAACAGTTACCAGTCCATCTTCGACGGCAAGTTTTGCCTGCCCGCCGGTTTGACAGATTCCAACAAATTTGAGCAACTTGATCAGCTCAATATAATCTTCGGTCAGTTCAAAAATTTCAGGTTTCTTGTTGTCACCGGTCATTCGCCATTCTCCTCGTCTTCATCGATGCCACCTATTTTACTGAGAATTTTCTGGGTTATTTGCGCTTTATAAAGTTTCCATTTCATATCGCGGAATTCCTTGTCGCCTCCGCCAGATAGAAAGCCAACCGGTATTTCGAAGCCGCCGGCCGATTTTTTGCCACCGCCAAAATATTGCCCACTGGAGGTTTTGCCGAATACTTCCTTGAGGAATTCATCGGGATCAATTGTTATTCTGGAGGTTCGCATTGATCCTACGATGGTTTCTTCCTGGTCAGGTGAGACGATCAGGCCAAAAACAATGGCCGAATGTATGTTCTCTTCTGTCATCAGAAAGTCTGCGGCCTGGGGAATTGCGTCACGTTCTTCACAGCGCACATATCCAATTCCGGAGATCGAATAACTTTCTTTTATTGTGCGGTTCGCAAGCGCTCCTTCGATAATACCCATGGTTTGTTTTGATCGCGATTGACTGGTAATCTGGGACAGCAGGTCGGCGTCAACAAAACGGCTGAGAAATGCCGCGGCTATAAAATCTTCGCTGCTGGCCCTCACAAAACCGTTGGTGTCGGTTTTTATGCCATGCATAAGGGCTGTAGCGGCCCTTACATGTTCATTTCGACTGCGTTCTAGCTGAATAATCCCTTCTCGAAAGTAGCTTGTATAAATAGTTGCAGTTGCTCCAACCTTGCGAATGTCTATAAACTGTGGTTTGAGGCGGTTCTGCAGCTCATGATGATCGACCACGATCAGCTCTGGAATATTCATGGCCTGCACTGCATCTACGATCGTTCCAGATGTCGTTCCCTGGTTATCGACAAAAATTGTTGCCTGGTAAGGAGTGAGATCAAACTTTGAATCCCACTTGCGCATGTCGATGCCAAGCAGTTTTACCAGCGCAATGTTTTCGGGGTGGCTGATCACGCCTGCGTATACAATGTCAACTTCGATCCCGAACTGTTCTGATATTACTTTGTGCGCCAGGCCGGTTGATATGGCGTCAGGGTCGGGATAGTTCTGAATAATGACAAGGTGCTTCTGGCCTTTGCAGCTAGCAAGAATGGCTGTCATCTCATCTTTTTTTCTGCGCGCGAGATCGTTGTCGTCGATACGGATTGAAACGGTGGCAGACTGGACTTGTGAACTGTCATCTTTCATATCGCGTATCTCCTTGCCTGATTGCTAATTAATTTATATCACAAAACTCTGAATTTTTATACCTGCCTGCAAGCTTCTTGAATCCAAAATTTCAATCGGCAGGCTCTATGTGAACAAGCACGTCGACTATATCGGGGCCGTTTTCGATAAGCCGTCGCTTGGCTTTACCAGATATTTCGTGACCATCTCGAACGCTGAGAGCGCCATCGACCTGAATATGCAGATCTACCTGCAATCCGGCCCCGTGAAACCTTGAACGGAGCGCGTGAACCGAAGCGACGCCATCAACTTCGAGTACGATTTTTTCAATGGCTTTTAGTTCGGCTTCACTGGCTCCGGCATCTGCCAACTCGCGTAGCGCCGGAGTGGTAATCTGGTAGGCCGCCTGAAGAATGAAAGCGCCGACCGCAAGAGCTGCTACCGGATCGAGGATAGCCCATCTCGGGTCAATAAGTGCCATGCCAATTGCCAGAGCAACCGCGATAGAGGAAAAACTGTCGGTTCGATGATGCCAGGCATTGGCTTTGAGCGCCGGTGATTTATAGCGCTCGCCGACCCGGTAAGTCCAGCGGAATAGCAGCTCTTTTACTACGACTGAAATCAGGGCTACGGCCAGAGTTATTGCTTCTGGCACCACGTAGTCGCCACTGCGAAATTTTTCGATTGCCTCATATCCGAGAAAAACACCGGCTAATGCGAGAGCCATGCCAATCAGAACGGTTACCATCGTTTCGATTCGGCGGTGGCCATATGGATGACATTCATCAGGTGGTTGGTTCCAATACTTCATGCCGACCAGCACTGCCACATCAGTTGCTGAGTCAGACAGACTGTGGACACCATCGGCAATTACTGACTGGCTGTTTCCGGCGTAACCGGCAATGATTTTTATAACCGTCAGGATAAGGTTG
>JAHISQ010000060.1 GCA_018818125.1 Candidatus Rifleibacteriota bacterium | reverse complement strand
TTCTTTGCTGAAAGATATTCGCAAGTCCGTTTCATGCAAACTACAGTTGATTGCTAATTTTTCCTGTTTGCCAAATTGCCCGATGCAGATTTATCACATGACCGGAATTTCACACGGTTCTAATTCGGTTGACAAGGCTCCTTTTATTGATTATTGCGTGCTGAAGTGTACATCGTTTTCTTTGAATGACCCAAGTCTATTGATTAAATCAAATTGGATCAGGCCAGAAGATACTGACTTTTATGAAAGCATGGGCTTCGATAATTTCAAACTTCTTGAAAGAAATGCTCCCACAGATCTAATGTTGAGGCGCGTTAAAGCCTATGCTGAAAAGAAATCTCCAGAAAACCTGCTCGAACTGATTCAGCCTTTTGGCTTTCACAAAAATGTGAAGATGGAATACAAATGGGCTCTTCGCCTTTTGTTTGAGCGACCACGTTTAATTTTTCCACTTTATAAGCTTTTGAAGGCGCGTGGAATGCTGTTGCCACTAAAAGGTGAGCCGGTTGTTCTCAGCTCAGATAAGATTCCCGCCTCATTCCTTGACGAAGTTTCGCGCCGGCCCTGCTCAACTTCGACATCGTGCGAAACATGCAGTTATTGCGAATCTATTACCAAATCAGCGTATAAAATTGACCCAGATTATTACGACGAGTGCACCAGGCTTTATAAAAAAGTATTCAAGCTTCTTGGCTGATTAATTGTTGATAGCTTGAGTTTGTTTTAAATGAAATTTTGAGGAAAACTCATGAGTTTTTTGCAGCTTTATAATGAATTAAAAACTATGGCGCAAAGAAGTGCCGAGAAAGAGTTTATGGATAATCCTGAATTTCAGGGCGAAGATCTGATCGAAAGCTTTCGCTTCATTAAATTGGTCAATCAATTCGGTGGTGGCAGAATGGCAGTTCTTAACTGCATGAAAAAAGCTTTAAAAAATATACCGCCAGAAAAACCGATCAGTGTTCTCGATGTTGGCTGTGGTATCGGCGACATGGCTGCCACCGTTATAAGCTGGGGGCGGGCAAACGGCAGAAAAATCCGCTATTATGGTCTCGAAAGAAGCCCTTACATTATTGATGAGGCACGGCGACTTCAACATTGCGAAAACATTACTTTCATACAGGGCGATTTGTTTGATGCTGATATTCCTGAAGTTGACCTGACCATGATTTCAATGGTGCTTCATCATTTTGACGACACTGATGTTGTTGCCGCAATTAAACATTTAACTGCGAGATCGCGCATAGCCCTGCTTATAAACGACCTTGAGCGTTCAAAAGCTTCTTATCTTATCTGCAAGCTGCTTGCGGTAGGTATGCGAAATCCTCAATCCCGCTATGATGCTCTTCTTTCGATCAGAAAGGGCTTCACCGTTGAAGAGATGCAAAAGCTCATTCAACAGGCTGGTTGTTCAGCCAGTCTCCGCAGCGGTCTTGGCTGGCGCATTCTTGGGGTAATCCCAATGAAATCAAAATAAAGGCCTGACCTGGTCTTTTCCACTATCAGCATTAAGAGCCGAAGAATTCATGCCAGGCCTCCAGGAAATCTAGAACCTGAAGGGTTCGATTTGCTCACAAAAATTCTAATCGAAGGCCTGGAATTTTTCAACGAAATAAGAATCTGCCTTTATTAATCAGCGATTTCCTGCTATCCTAGATGGCATTCAAAGTAACTCATTGTCTTGTAACAGCACCGGAGAAAATCATGATCATCACAGAAAACCTTGGACTATCGTTTGGCAGCAGCAAGCTATTTGCAGGCGTTAATATTAAATTTATTCCCGGAAACTGCTACGGGCTTATTGGCGCCAATGGTTCAGGAAAATCCACATTTTTAAAGATTCTCTCAGGAGAAATTACAAACTACACCGGAAACCTTAACATCAGCTCCGGCCAGCGCGTTGCCACTCTGAACCAGGACCATTTTGCCTACGAAGATGTTGAGGTCTTGCAGGTCGTTCTCATGGGTTATCCAGAATTGTATGCAGTGACGCAGGAGAAAGACAAACTCTATGCCAAAGCTGATTTTACGGAAGCCGATGGAACGCGTGCCAGCGAGCTTGAAGGATTGTGCTCCGAAATGAATGGCTGGGAAGCTGAATCGAATGCAGCTTCCTTATTAGCTGGGCTTGGCATAAAAACCCAGCTTCATGGCCTGCTTATGCGCGAACTGAGCGACTCTCAAAAGGTAAAGGTTCTTCTGGCGCAGGCTTTGTTTGGTGATCCTGACATTCTGCTTCTCGATGAACCGACGAACCACCTCGATGTAGCCGCGATTCGCTGGGTAGAGAACTTTCTGGTCAATTTTGATAAAACTGTAATTGTGGTTTCGCATGATCGCCACTTTTTAAACCATGTATGCTCTCACATGGCTGATATTGATTACGGCAATATCACTCTCTACACCGGAAACTATGATTTCTGGTGTGAATCCAGTCAGCTTGCATTAAAGCTTCAACAGGATCAGAACAAGAAGCTCTCAGAAAAAGCCGAAGAACTGAAGGCTTTTATCGCCAGATTCAGTGCCAACAAATCAAAGTCTTCTCAGGCGACTTCGCGGCGCAAGCAGCTGGAAAAATTGAACCTCGAAGATATCAAACCATCTTCACGTCGTTATCCTTTCGTTTGCTTCAAGCCGGAGCGCGAAGCTGGCGATCAGCTTCTCCGTGTGCAGGGGCTGACCAAGACCATTGATGGGAACAAGATTCTCAATAATGTGACTTTTACGGTACATAAAAATGACCGGATCGTTTTCGTTGGCGGTAATGAATTAGCCAATACCACCCTTTTCAAGATTCTTATTGGTGAGATGGAAGCAGATGCCGGCTCTTTCAACTGGGGCGTAACGACCTCGCAGTCATATTTTCCAAAAGATAATTCTGAGTATTTCAGCGATGGAACTATGAAGCTTGTTGATTGGCTGCGCCAATATTCCAAAGATAAAAACGACAGCTTTGTTCGCGGGTTTCTCGGCCGCATGCTTTTTTCGGGCGAGGAAGCACTGAAAATGGTCAATGTGTTATCCGGAGGTGAACGGGTACGCTGTATGCTGGCCAGAATGATGTTGAGCAGCGCAAACGTGTTGCTACTTGATGGTCCGACTAATCACCTCGACCTTGAATCAATCACCGCGCTTAATAACGGCTTGATGAGCTTTCCCGGCACAATTTTATTCACTTCGCAGGATTTGCAGTTTAATGAAACAATTTCGACCCGGGTTATCGAAATAACGCCCACTGGTCAGGTCGACTACGGGATTTCCTACGAAGAGTATTTAAAGAAACTGTAGCCTGACTTTTGTAGGAAGCTTGTGATGAGCGAATCGGCCAGCAACAGATTGCAAAAATTCGCTATGGTGAACGCTTTGTCGCGCTCCGTAGCTTTTGACTAAAATCGTCTGTTGGGGTAAAATCGGATAAAGAGCATAAGCCGAGTGAGCTGGGAGGAAAAAAATGTCAGAAATCCGCTATAACGACATAACCGGAGATTGGGTCATTATCTCAGAGGCGCGTGCCAAAAGACCGATGAATTTTGTCGATGTCGCCAAGCGCACGTTAATACCTTCTTATGTCGAATCCTGCCCATTTTGCCGGGGCAATGAGAGTGCTTCTCCAGACGAAGAGTTTCGAATAGATGATGGGAATGGCAACTGGCGAGTTCGTTCCGTGCGTAACAAGTTTTCTGCGCTCTCCGCAAGCGGCGAGCCGACTCCTCTTGACCCTGCTCGCAAGACCATCAACGGGGTGGGGCGGCACGAGGTTATCATTGAGTCTCCCTTGCATAACCGTATTATAGCTTTTTATAGCCAGCAGGAAATCAACGAGCTGTTATCGGTTTACCGCACGCGCTTTATGAATTTTTACGAAGACCCCAGGGTTAAACACGTTATTTTATACAAAAACCATGGCGCGGAAGCCGGCACGTCGCTGGAACACCCTCATTCCCAGATTGTCGGGACTCCAGTTCTTCCGGGACAGGTATTGCAACGTATAAAATTGGCCGAAAAATCGCTGTGGGAAACTGGCCAGTGCATTTTCTGCCGAACTCTGGCGGAAGAGGTAAAAGAGCAAAAGCGCCTGGTTGCCGAAACAGAGCATTTTGTGGCTTTCATTCCATTTGCTTCGCTATCGCCTTATCACGTCTGGATTTTCCCGAAAGAGCATTCGGCCTGTTTTTCAACGGCAAGTTCATCAGCCATGGCCGATCTCGGTTCGTTGTTGGTCAAGATTCTGGGAAAATTCTACACCGCATTACAAAATCCTTCGTTCAATTTTGTAATTCGTTCGCTGTCACCTCAGGAAGCTGATCTGCCCTATTTTCACTGGTATCTGGCAATTGTTCCACGTATTTCAAAAGCAGCCGGTTTCGAGCTTGGTACCGGCATGTATATCAACAGTTCAGTGCCAGAACACGCCGCTGAGGTCCTCCGGGCAGCAGTTCCCCCGGTTTTGTTCGAGGGCTGATAATTCGCCATTTCTCTGTTAACTGGCTATAACAGGGTTTTCCGTAAGAGCAGCTCCCTGGCGGGAAACTAGTTCCTTCACCAGCATCTGGTGCATGAAGCGAGTGTCGATTAAACCGAGAAACGTGTTGTCGGCTTTGGAGTTTACGACTGGCAGCACATCCAGAGACAGTTCCCGGGCCAGTTCAACAACTTCAGAGAGCAGCATGTCGGGATAAATTGACTGAACCGGGTAAGCCATCATGTCGGCCGCGATAATGAGATGTTCAAGTTGGCCAGTAAACCATGTTTCTTTGATTTCTTCCATTCTGACCATTCCCAGAAGGCGATGATCTTCATCGACGACGGGGATGGCGAGAGCTGGAGTATTTGCGAATAGTTCCAGAACCTCATAGGCCGTGGCTGCAGGATGGATGTGGTGATCCGCTTTAACCATAACCTGTTCAATAGTGTGGCTGGCAATGAGATCTTCCTCTGTGATGTTGAGTCCAATTTCACCGGTTTTTGAGATGGCAAGTTTCACGCAGGGTGGCCCAACAAGTTGTACGACAAAGGTTGTTGTGGTCACTACGAGAAGGATAAGGTTGCCGATGGTTTCATCGAAATTCTGCACTGCCAGAATGGTTAAGCCGATGGCAACACCCGCTTGACTAAACAGACCCAGGCCGAGCCAGCGCCGGATTTTGTCGGGGCTGCCAGCCAGTTTGCCGCCAAAATAAACGCCGAGAATTTTTCCGGCTGATCGGCCTACAATATACACAACTGCCAGAACCCAGCCCATTGTTGTCATTGTCCCAATTTGCATTCGGGCTCCGACAAAAATGAAGAACAGTGCGTAGATCGGAGGAGCAAATCGGCTGACCACATTGAATGCGTCCTTGCTTCGTCGAGGAGCAAGATTAGCTAACGTGGCACCGAGAACCATGGCTGCCAGAATCAGGTTCGCGTGGAGAATCATGGACAGACCACAGGTCAGGAGAATACAGCCGAAAGCAAAATCAAGCGTTTTCTCAGGATCTCTGAGGGCGCGAATAAAACGGTTCAACATGAACCCGATAATGCCACCAAGTAGAAGAGCCACGCCTATTTCATACAAAGGTTCTCTGAAAACTTCGATTAAACTGAAAGATCCTGTTCCCATGACCACTTTGGCTACTGAGGAGGCAAACCCGAACAGAATCAGGGCAAGGCCGTCATCCAAAGCAACAAGAGCCAGGATAGTAGTGGTAACCAATCCTTTGCTCTTGTATTCCCATAGAACATCAACGGTTGCTGCCGGCGCTGTGGCCGATGAAATCGCTCCGAGCAGCCCGCCGATAGCAATGGCCAGTGCTGCTTGTTGCGTGAAATAGTATATAACCGCTCCGCTACCGATTCCTACCAGAAAGAACGCTCCCAGGCCTTCGGCCAGGAGCAGGATCAGGAATTCACGGCCGTGTGCGCGAAAGATATCCAGGCGAAGTTCACCACCAATAGAGAAGCCAATTACTCCGAGCGAAACAAAATTCAGATTATTCATGGCGGCGAGAAAATCGTGTGAAAGAAGTTTAAATCCGGACTCGCCGATCAGAACGCCCATGGCAATAAAACCCACCACCTGGGGAATTTTTAACTTTTGAAACAATCTGGCCCCAAGGGTACCAAGAATAATTGCGAACCCAATAAGAAAAAGAAGATTGGTGTGGTGGCCAAGAAGAAGAAGGGCTTTATCGGACATAAATAGCTCCCGTGCATTGACGCGTGACTAGATCGTGATTTGAATGTGGGTTCTTACATTACCACATCTGGCTTTTTCTGTCTAAGATTGATTTTCAGTTCAAAATAATGCTGAGGCTTATCTGGTCGCAATTCTCGGCGAGTTAAAAAAAACTTATTAGCGCTGCACAAAAAAAATCCTTTATGATTAAATTTTCTCGACTATATGTGTTTCGTCGCTCTGGGCATAGCCTCATAGCCCATCTTAGACGCTGATTAGACAATGGACTCCGGCTTCCTTAAGTGTGCCGGAATGATGAAAGCTAAGCAATATGCCAGAGAATTGCTGTTCGTTTGGGGATTGCGGGGTGGGGGGGATTTACTTATAATATAGTACAAATCTATCGCTATCTGGAGTTTTGTATGCGTTTCGCCTCAAAACAGCTGTGTTTGATAAGTCTGCTGTTAACGATTTCTCTGCTGCTTGCGCCATTTGTCGATGCGGCCGAATTATCGTTGTTTCAGCGTCTCAAGCTCAAAACCCAGGAAAAAATCGAACAGATTCAGGATGGCAACTGGTGGCTGACCAAGGCTGCTTCTTCTGCTGCCGGCTTTGTCGCTGGTAAGGCGGGTGGGGCGATTGGTGCCGGAATAGGCTATGTGCTTGGCGCAGCAGTTGGTGGTCCGCTTGCGGCTGGTATGGGCGCAATGCTGGGCTTTCGC
This sequence comes from Candidatus Rifleibacteriota bacterium, assembly GCA_018818125.1. Lineage (GTDB taxonomy): Bacteria > Muiribacteriota > Ozemobacteria > Ozemobacterales > Ozemobacteraceae > Rifleibacterium. The sequence continues at coordinate 386 of JAHISQ010000060.1, read as the reverse complement.
ATCGGCGATATAGTTGCCAAGACTTTTGGAAAAGCAATTGGCGCAGTGGTGGCGCAATGGCGGATAAAAGATGGCCGGAAGGTTGATCTGGGCGCAATCATCGAGGCGACGAAATCGGTCAATAAAGCCGCGCTGACGGCTGATGCAATCGGCGCAGTTATCGGCGATCTGATCGGCGGCACCATGGGTGCTGCTGCCGGTATTGCCTTTCTTTCGTGTGGCGGCCCGATAGTTTTGCCGATACTTGGCACTATTTCGGCGGCTTATCTGGGCAGCAAGCTTGGTAAGTCGATTGGCGGTAGTATCGGCCGCTGGATCGGTCGCAAAGTGCTTAATAAAGGCTATGAAGCCTATGCTGCCAGCGATAGAACTGAAAAAGCAGAAGA
>JAHISQ010000059.1 GCA_018818125.1 Candidatus Rifleibacteriota bacterium | reverse complement strand
GGTAAAAGTCATACCCGAACGCCTGCTTGCTTTCGAACTGACGATCGACGACGTTATCACAGCGGTAACCAAGGATAACCAGAACACACCACTGGGCAACATCACCGAAGGCTCTTTCAAATACCTGTTGCGTTCTGAAGGGCAGGTCAAAAAACCACAGCAGCTCGGCAATATTATTGTTAAAGAGATCGAAAATCGCCCGGTCTATCTCTCAGAAATCTCAGTAATTGAGGACCTGTATAAAGAGGTAGAGTCTATTTCACGCATCAATGGCAAACCCTCGGTAACTCTCGAAATAAAAAAAACCGCCGATGCTAACCCGGTACTTATTTCTGACGCCACACAAAAGCTCATACCTGTTCTCGAAGCCAAATATCGTGGCCGTCTTAGCATCATTATTGGAAAAGACCAGACTGACTTCATCCGCGACACCATTCAGATGGTTAAAGACAACGCCCTGCTCGGCGGAATATTTGCCATTATCGTTCTCTTCATCTTTCTTGAGAACTATCGCTCGACAATAATTATCGGCACAGCCATCCCGATCGCAATTCTCACAACTTTCGGACTGCTCAGCCTTAAAGAAGACATAACGCTCAACCTGATGACACTGGGAGGATTGGCTCTTGGCATAGGCATGATGGTCGACAACGCAATCGTAGTAATGGAAAACATCTACCGTTTTTACGTTGACCACCCGACTGGAGACAAAAAAGAACTGGCAGCAAAGGCATCAGAAGAAGTTCTCATGCCAGTCATCGCATCTACGGCAACAACGGTCGCAGTTTTTCTACCTATTGGCTTTGTTCCCGCCATTGTCGGCGAAATTTTCTTCAACATGTCACTTGCCATCGTCTTCTCGCTGACGGCATCTTTGCTGGTCGCAGTTACACTTATTCCGATGCTGTGTTCACGCTTTCTCGTTCTCGATGGCCCATTCATTGAGACAATAATAGCAAGAATGTACAAAGCCATGTTTAAATGGTTTACCAACAACCCGGTAAAATCGGCGATTGGCGCGATCATGGCGTTTGCCGCACCCTTCATCGGTTTCTATTTCGGACTGTCGAACCAGGCGGTAATTCGTCTGCTCGAAAAAACACCACTGGCCGGGCACAGTTTTTCGCCAGGAACTGACGGGCTTATTGTTACTCTGGGCCTGGGTGCCATAATTTTTCTGTTACCCCTTCTGATAGCAGTCATATTCGCGGTATTTAACTTTTTCACTTCGAAACTTCTCTTCCCAATCATCGACTATCTCATCATGGATGTGCTACGCAAGATGTACATAAAAGTATTGACTGCACTGCTGAAACACTGGTATCTGCAAGTATCCTATGCATTGCTGATACTGGTATTGTTCATTTTCAGCTTATATTCCAGTCCGGATATGACGTTTTTTCCGAAAATGGATCGCGGCGAAGTCAACGTAGAATTTGAGACTCCTGAAGGAACCAGTGTCGAAATGACCGATATCATTACATCGCAGATCGAGCAAATTATCCTGAAACAGTCAGAAGTCAGCACGGTCATCACGAACTCTGCGGTAGCAAAAGGTTCGCTGGCGGTAGCTCTAAAGCCCAAAGCAGAACGCACAACCACGACTAATGACCTGATACGCAAAATTCGCAGCGAAGTCGAGATAATTCCAGGCATCAAAACCATCAATTATAAAGAACCCCAAATGGGGAAACCTTCTCGAGGAAAATCAATACAAATCGAGGTCATGGGCGACGATTACGCAGTTCTCGAATCGCTCTGCACCGAAATTTCCTCCAAAATCAAAGACATTCCCGGGATAAAGGATCTGGAAGACGGCATTAAAACCGGGCGACCCGAATTCAGACTGGTGTTTGACCGGGAAAAAATTCGCGACATGGGCCTGAGCCTGGTTAAAATCGCAGAAATGGTACGCAGTCACATCTACGGCTCCTTGGCTGGCAAATATCGTGAAAGCAACGATGAATTCGACATCAGAGTCGAGGCTTCAGATATGTCAAAAGATAAAATTGCGCGCTTGAAAGAACTCGAAATCTCGCTTGAGAAAGGCAAGTTCTTAAAACTCTCTCAGGTTGCCGAATTTCGCCCGGCCAGAGGCTACAGCAGTATCGAACGCAAAAACATGGCTCGGCGGCTGATTGTACAGGCAGACCCCGACAATCGCGCGATCGGTGCCATTACCAAAGATATCCAGAAAAAAATCAGTGATATAAAACTGCCACCCGGCTATGTAATAAACTTCGGCGGCGAAAACGAAGAGATGGTCAAAGCCTTTGGCTACCTGGCCATAGCGCTGTTGGCCTCGATTCTGCTCGTGTATATGATAATGGCTTCGCAGTTTGAATCTATAGTCTACCCTTTCGTGATCATGTTTACCATTCCACTATCGGTCATAGGTGTTATCGGCGGCCTGCAACTGATGGGCTTTGCCTTCAGCATAACGGCGATGATAGGTATAATCATGCTTGCTGGTATCGCGGTTAACAACGGTATCATTCTCATTGAATATATTCTGCAACGGCGCCGGACTCTCAACGAAAGTGACATTGAAGCCGCCATTCAGGCTGGCAACCTGCGCTTTCGCCCAATCCTGATGACGGTATGTACAACGTTGCTCGGAATGTTGCCTTTGGCACTGGGTATAGGCGCTGGCGCCGACTTTTATCAGCCACTGGCAATATCTGTATCGGGTGGTCTGCTGGTCTCTACGTTTATCACTCTAACCTTTGTGCCAACAATTTTTATGTTAACCGAAGAGACTCTGGCCATTCTCAAAAAATTCTTCTCAAGCTTCACCAACAAATAGGTTGAAAGCACATACAAGGAAATCAGCATGAACGCACAAAACCGATTTGCAGTAAATGTCAGTTCAGAGATTGGCAGGCTTGAGGGGGTAATATTACACACACCCGGGCAGGAAATCGAGAACATGACACCAACAAATGCCGAGCGAGCCTTGTATAGTGATGTACTTAATCTTTCGGTCGCCTCAGTCGAATATGCCGAGATGCGAATCATACTTGAGCAAGTCACTCAGGTTTTTCAAGTTAAAACGCTTCTTGAACAGGTTCTGCAGAACTCAAAGGTTAAAGCAAGTCTTGTCGAAAAAATATGTAAGAATGAGAACGCTGACGAAATCTGCGGATATCTGCTGGAACTTGACAGCAAGCCTCTGGCACGCTGTCTGATGGAAGGCGTTTTGATGCAGAAAGACAATCTATCACGTTTCCTCAGCAACGAACGCTACAGTCTGCGCCCGTTGCACAACTTTTTCTTCACTCGTGATATGTCGGTTGTGATCAATGACTGGGTGATGATATCACGCATGGCCAACAAAATAAGAACTCGCGAAGCCATGATCATGGAAGCAATTTTCGACTACCATCCGATGTTCAATGTTAAAACTCTCAGTCTGTTGTCGACAGAACTACAGCTTGAACAGGCACATATCGAAGGTGGCGACGTATTGGTAGCTCGCGACGACCTGTTGATAATCGGCACTGGTTCGCGAACAACGCCACAGGCTATCGACATTCTTATTGAACATTTCAAACAACTCAAAAAGCCACAAAGTATACTGGTGCAAGAACTCCCTTATGAGCCAGAATCGTTCATTCACCTTGATATGGTATTCACCCTGCTCGACGTCGACAGCTGTATGATCTACGAACCGGTCATAATGCAGCCAAACCGCTACAAAACAGTCTTGATTCAAATAGATAACGGTAATGTCAAAATTCGCGATGAACAGGATCTGTTATCGGCTCTCGCCAAACTCGGGATGCCACTAAATCCAATCAACTGCGGCGGCAGCTCTGACCCCTGGATACAGGAGCGCGAACAGTGGCACAGCGGCGCCAATTTTGTTGCCATTTCTCCGGGCAAAATCATGGGCTATCGTCGCAATATCAATACAATTGAAGAGCTAGACCGCAAAGGCTATGCAATCATAGATGCCACTGAAGTCGTCGATAAAAAAGTCGACCTCACCAGATACGGCAAGTGTGTAATCACCATTGACGGTTCAGAACTGGCACGAGGTGGCGGCGGCTGCCGTTGTATGACCATGCCAATCAGACGCGCAGCGCTCTAGCAGTAAAACTGGCAATCTGTTGTTAACCATGCGATAATATGAGGGCGCAACGTCAGCGCTCAATTATCATCAGGATCAGGGTTGTATGACAGTTAAGCATGGACAAAATCTCAGTGAGAAACTCACAATTTTATTCATGCTGGTCGCAATTTTTCTGGCCATGGTCTTTGGCACCGAATCACTTCTGAGAGGTCGCAGCGAAGCCTTCAGCAAAAATCTGTTGAGCAACCGCGAGGGAGTTGCTGCCAGGCTGGCTGCCAAAGTTGAGCCTCAGCTATATCTTAGCCGCTCAATACTGCCATTATTAAGACTTTACAGCGAAAATCATGCGGTTGATCTTGCCGGCATACAAAAGAAATATCTGCAAAACAAGGGACTGGATCTCGCATTTTATCAGTTTGATAAAAATAGCAAACTGATTCAGACAGCCCCGGCAAAAGCAACAAACCTCTGGTTGATGCGCAATCTCTTTCCGGCGCTGCGTGAAACCGATCTGCGAAAAATGCCACAGCATCGGCGTAATCTCGACAAAAAAATCGAATTTGCATTTGGTTACGGCAAAGATCTTAACTCTATCCGGGAAAACCCGGAAACCCTTGTAAACACTGTATTTAACGACCAGGCCGGAATAATCGCCTGGACTAGCCGCCCAAATGGCGGATTGATCATAGTCTGCCAGCAAATACCGGATGACACAAGTATTTTCAGAATTCAGACTCGTAATATGCTTCGGCAGGACGGGCTTGCAAGAGTTGGCCTGCTAAATCAGAACTACATACTCGACCAAAGCCTTGCCGCACGCGCCAGAAAGAACGTGGACCTGAGATCCAGCGACTCCGGCAATTTTGCCGGGCTGTTCTGGACATTCAGTAACCTCAGATCAGCAAAAACTGTTTACGCGGCTTTCAGCGATAAAACGAACCCTTACGCGAGAGCGCTTCAGATGACAAGACTGCTGTTTATGATACTGGCAATTGCCATAACACTGCTTCTCGTAATTGCCGGGTCTGAGAGCACAATAAGTTTGAAAAAACTTGTAATCAGCATGTTCTTTGCTTCATCGCTGCTGCCGTTGAGCGGCATTGCCTTTACAGCACTCGACAACCTTGATGTCTACACACAGATTCACATTAACAAAGTCCGTTCAGCCAATGAAAAAACTCTTGGCAATATTGTACAGAACTTCACCAGTTATCTTACCTCATGCTCATCGAACCTGTTAAAGATGACTGCTGTTCCTGGCAATGGCAACAATGACATCAGAACTTCCAAAATGTTAGCTGCAGTCGAAAGGGCCTTTCCAGGAGCAAAAATCTCACTGCGCAACTCGGCTGGCGAAATCATGTTCAAAAACTGTACCGAGAGCTCATCTGGTCGCGAAACCGTTTTCAAATCTCTTTCGCGCCGCATAGTCGAACGTTACGACCCCGAACGCCTCAACGAGACAACATATAGCGGCAACCCTTTTTCTGATGCGCTGGTGCGCAAAGATGATATGGGATTCGGTACATTGCTCAACTACCCTGACCGACTACAGCTTGTCAGCACCGGCAACTCAGATTTCATGCTGTTTTTCAGATTACTGCCGCCTTCTGTTGGCAGCTGCGCAGTTGTAATCGTTGAGCTGTCCACCTTCAATACTGTCAAAAGCTACCTGAAAACTACACGGTCAACGCCAATGACAATCGATGGCTCGACCCTGCAGCTGTCAGCTTTTTATCCAGATGGCTATCGTTGGACTTTGCCACCCCCGGCTAAACAGCAGAAAATCACACTCGATCTTGCCGAAACTGCTTACGCAACCGGTAAAGCGCAGTTTTGCAGATTCACCGGATCAGATAACGGTTTTGCTCTTTGTGTTCCGGTAGCCGAACTGGCAAACAACTGTCTTGTCGCCTTCTGCTCGGCACAACCACTAGACGAAGCTCTCAGCCACATGAAGAAAGGCATTCTTCTGGCAACGTTACTGGCACTGGTGCTTATTGCTTCGATAGCATTCTGGCTGTCGCGCCAGCTCATCGCGCCACTGGCACAACTGGAACATGGTATCCAGGCGCTATCGAAAAGGAGCTTCGAAGTGCGCCTCCCGGCGCCACCTGGCAAAGACGAGCTTTCCGGTCTGTTCACCGCTTTCAATGAAATGATGGCTGAAAGCTACGACATGCAGATTGCACATAGTGTCCAGGAAGGGCTTGTCCCTTCTGAGTTTCCACAACTCGCTGACTATTCAATGTTTGGCATGCTGAGCCCTGCATCTGATCTTGGCGGCGACTGCCTCGACTGCTTTGCTCTGCCCGATGGGAAGCTGCTGTTTCTGGTTGGAGATATAACCGGCCATGGCGTTGGCTCAGCACTGATAATGGCGTTTTCGCGAGCTATTACATTTCACTGGAGCCAGACCAGCCAGTTGTCACCTACCAGCTTGACTGATCAGATTGACCACATGCTACGCGAAAACCGCACGCAAAGGATGTTTATGGGGGTCATCTGTGGAGTTCTGGATATAGTCAGCAACAGGGTTGAGCTTGTGGTCAAGGGTCATATTTACCCCCTCAAAATCAGCGCAGACGGAACGACCCGTTGGATCGGCAAGCCTGCATACCCTCTTGGCATAGCAAAACCAGCTCCCGCCAGCTCAGTAATTATTGACATGGCACCCGGAGACGGGCTGCTTTGCATGACCGACGGTTTTCTGGAAGCCTATAACCGCAATATGCGCCCGATTGGCTTTGAAGGTATCGAGACCTGGGCTCTTGAAACACGCTGTGACGATTCAAAGATATGGGTAGAAAGGCTCGAAAAGAGATTCAGACAATGGTGCGAAAACCAGCAGTCTGATGATATCTCGATTTTCATCCTGACCAGAAAGCGAGGAGACAGCAATGCGATCTGATAGCGATTTCAAGACAGTCTCCTTTGGCCGTTTGACCACAATTTTTGTCGGCATCATGCTACTGTTCCTGGCCCTTACTGCAGAACAGACCCAGCAAAAACTTAACAGCGAATTTGACCGTAAGGTAATCAACCAGCTAGAAGCCAGTCTCGATCAGGTAATCTTGCAGACTTCAGATGAGTCATTTGCTTACAATAGATTTAAGGAACTGATTGAGACGGCAAGACAACATGGAATCAATAGCCTTAGACTGCAACAAGAGGTTGTCTCCTGCGTCGAAAAATACAAGTTACCAGTAAAGTGCTTTTTTTACCAGAATCAGCAACTGGTCAGGTCCTTTTACGCTGAGGCCGAAGAACTTCTTCTTTTTGCACCTATTTTGCAAGGCATGGCAGCAAAAAACGAGTCCTTTATACAGGCACAAAGGCAGCTGCATCAGATGCTGCTCGACTATTTTGGCCCCGGAAATCGTCTGGAACTGGTGAAACTTTCGAAAAGTATGGTCAGGCGCTATCGGGTGAAAAACAGCGATCAGTTCTACTACTGGAACGACATGAAAGACGGGCTTGGCGTGTTTTTTATTGCGACTCGCCCGAACACCTTTATTGAACGCTTCAAAAGTATCTACACGGAACCATGCGAATTTGGAGCCGGCAATCCAACTACCCAGGAATGGGTTCCTCCTCGCGGAATCAGCCCAGATCAGACGGCCGCTGCCTTTATGAAAGCCAGATTGAGCGGACAGAATCACACACTGGCATTTGGTCACATCTGGTATTTTGTTACCGACGAAACCGGAGTTGTCTGGTGTAGAGCTGATAAATTAGCAAGCAGCGAAGAGCAACGGCCTGAATGGGCACAAAAAGTTTTTCTCGTGTCGGCAGCACTTTGCCTGGCGGCGCTACTCATCTATTTATGCTCTTTACTAGGAGCAATGCCCGGAACCACATTCTGTAAATGCCTTGATTCGCTCTCGATCAAATACCGTGTTCTGGGACTTTTTTCTATGGCTTCAGTTTTTCCGGTAATTTTTACCGTCCTGATTGGATCAGCTTCACTGGCAGATCGTGTTGAGGTAATTGAGAACAGTATTATCAGCGAAAGCATCGCAGCCATAGAGCCTCTCGAAAAGATGTTTAAATTCAAACTTGCACAGTCAGAGCGAATGTGTAAGGATTTGAGACTGGCACTTCTTACCGAACCAGGGTCAGAAGAGCTTTTCATGCGCTACCTCAACAAGTATTCAATACCACGTGATCTCTCACGCTTTGAAGTGCGTGATGGCAATGGCAACACGTTGTTTTCAACCGATGATCGTGAAGTACACGGCGTAGTTGGCGCTATGGATATTTTCAGCAAAATTGCGCTCAAATTGCACGCTCCTGCTCGAATGGGATCGGCTATCGATCGCGTTTCACCAGCAGAAATTGTCAGCGAATCAGTATTATCCACCGACGAACTGGGTATGGCAACAGTAATGAGACAGAGAGGGCGTCAGTGGGTCTTCCGCATGGGCACCTTTCCTACCACCTGGTTTTGGGATGTCTACCCGGAAATTGCAACTGGCCCAGCGTTTACGGCTGTAACCACACAGGTACAGATAGTTTATAGTAACCAGGTGCGCTCTGAGCTCAATAAAAAAGCGGATCTAAACGACTCAATATCTATGGCCACAGAAATGAATTACGATTATTGCGATTTTGAAATACAACCTGAGCGCTCCGATGTTGATAAACAAAAGCTTTTAAGCTCGGCATTGGCCAGTTTAAGATCTGGCCGGGTTGTTAATCGCGTTACGCAGATTAACGAACGACCATTCTGGCTGACTGTCAAACCTGAGAAAAACATAAAAACACATGTATTTTTTCATCTAATCTCGCAGTCGGAACGCCTCAACAGTCTTAACCCGCTTAAGTGGCAGCTTGCCGGCAGCGGCCTTATGGCGTTGATAGTTTCTTTGCTTGGAGCCATACTGATAACCAGGCTGGTAATTCTGCCGGTGCAGGATCTCGGCGCTGGGATCAGCGCAATTCGAAATAGAAACCACGATTTTCGCACACCAGTTCGTCGCGATGACGAATTTGGCGCTTTGGCAACCGCATTTAACAAGGTTATAGGCGAACTTAAAGAGCTGGAATATGGAAAAATTGTTCAAGAAAGCCTGCTGCCTCGCGAACCGATTATACCTGACGGCTATGACATTGCCTTTTTCAACACGTCTGCAACCGACCTGGCCGGAGATTACCACGACACAATTCAACTCGACGACGGGCGGCTCGCAATTATACTTGGCGATGTAACCGGGCATGGCATATCGGCTGCTCTAGCCATGGCAATGGCCAAAGCTACGGTTAATCACACCGGTAACGACGGCACAAAATATCCGCAGACTCTCATGAACTCATTGAATGCTTTGTTCAGTAAAGAACTCAAGCCCAGACACAAATTCATGACCCTGGTCACCATAGTTATTGACCCGACCAGCGGAAAGCTGGAAGTGGACAATGCCGGACAATCTTACCCGCGTCTCTTTTCAGCAGAAAAAAGGTGCTCTGCCGACGTTGCAATCCCATCAATGCCGCTTGGCGCAATGAAAAAACGCAAGGCAAAAATAGAAGTGCGACAGATGCAAAGCAACGACGCATTTATTCTGTATACTGACGGTATTATCGAATGCTCGGATACAACCGGTGACATGTTTGGATACGACCGCTTTAACGATCTGTTTGACTCTTTGATGAATCAGCGATTCTCTGCCAGTGGCGCGCTAAAAGAAATGATGCGACAACTTGATGACTTCAGAGTAGCAGGTGCCTACCCTGATGACGTGACCATGGTCATTGTTCGCAAGCTCTAGCTCACTCGTCACAATCATGCAGCTCCGGTATTTTTGCAGAATCATCCGCAGAATAAAGGATCAGCGCAGATTTATTCATTTTTTTTCAGTGCTTTTGCCTTTATCCAAAAACCATCACCCGGCAGCCCAGTATAGCCACATCCATGTGGGCACTGCACAATCACTCGGCAGTCGAGTATCCACATCCATGCGAGCACTGCGATAATCTGCGGAGAAACGTATAGAAGCAAGACATAGAATAAATTTGCTCAAACAAAAACTAGAAAAAAAAACCGCCTCCGAAGAGGCGGTTTTTTTACTTACGCTTAGAGAGATTAGAGTTTATTTGCCACTCTGAGCACGAAGAGTATCATATTCTTTCTTAGCCTGATTCATAGCCTCTGCCACTGCCAGAGCGTCAGCCTGACGGTTCTGGTTGATCATCTCGCTATATAGCTTGTAGAGTTCCTGGTATTTACTGTAGGCAAGAGCAACTTCTGATTCATACTCACCAACAACTGCACCAGAATTGCCACCTATAACCAGAACATCATTGCCACTGACGGGAGGAGCTACGTCATTACCAACGGTTGCGGCTCCCCCACCGATTGTGATTGTTTCGCCAAAGCCACCAACTGAAGTACCACCTGTTGTCATTGCAGGCAGATTAGCAGCCTGACCACGACCAAACATGCCAGCAACTTTTTGTGCAGCCCAGTTGCCGAGATAGCCACCGATCATACCACCGGCGATTGTACCTATTGGACCAAGACAAGAACCGAGGGCAGCACCGGCCACAGAACCTATTGCCTGGCCAGTTACGCCAACCCAGTCAATTCTCTTGAAGGCTTCTTTGATTGAAAATTTGCCATTTTTAAGGTCGCCGGCCATATATGCGCCCATTGAAGAACCCACGATTGAGCCGAATGCGGGAGCAAGAGCGCTGAGCACGCCACCAACGACCGGAATTGCAGTAAGGAAAGGAACGAAGAACGAACCAGCAGCAGCACCCACAACCGCGCCACCAACACCACCGACAAATTCGGCGCTGCAGATTGTTTTGAGCGCTTTTTTGGCGCTGGGTTTTTCACCACGCATGATCTGGGTGGCCAGGTCAACACCAACAGTGATACCAGCTGTGATCAGCAGGTTCTTCGCGCTGAAACCGGATTTAAGACTGTCTTTAACATTCTGGAAACCCTGCTGGGTCATACCCTTGCCAGTTTCATAGCCACCACGAAAACGATCACCAACTCCTGGTTTAGATTCACCAGTAGCCTGAGCCGCATCGTCAGCAACAGAGCCGGCAGTTCCAGCCTGAGCGACGTCATCAGCAGTAGAACCGGCAGTTCCAGCCTGAGCAACGTCATCAGCAGTAGAACCGGCAGTTCCAGCCTGAGCGACGTCATCAGCAGTAGAACCGGCAGTTCCAGCCTGAGCTACATCATCAGCAGTAGAACCGGCAGTGCCACCAGTCTGAGCTCCATCCGGCGGATCCATAATACCGCGCTGAATAGCTTCTTCCTGAGAAATAAAACGACCAGTCTGAGGATCTCTAGGATGTCTTGCCGGATCCCATTTGGTGGTCGAAGTAGTTTCAGTAGTTGCACTTGTAGTTGTGGTTGTGCTGCTCTGACCGCCCGCGGCAGCAACATCATCAGCTACCGAACTGGCTCCGCTTACAGCAGAAGTGCCCTGAGCTACGTCATCAGCAACTGAACCTGCTACTGATCCACTGCCCGAAGTCTGAGAGGTGCTCTGAGCAACATCATCAGCAACTGAACCAGCGGTTGAGCCGCTGCCTGAAGTATTGCCTGTAGTATTGCCTGTAGTATTACCTGAAGTATTACCTGAAGTATTACCTGAAGTATTACCTGAAGTGTTGCCTGAAGTATTACCTGAAGTATTACCTGAAGTGTTGCCTGAAGTATTACCTGAAGTCTGAGAGGTGCTCTGAGCAACATCATCAGCAACTGAACCAGCGGTTGAGCTGCTGCCTGAAGTATTGCCTGAAGTCTGAGACGAGCCCTGAGGATTTGAGCCACCGACAGGGGTTCCGGCGCTCTGAGAGGACTGTGAGCCCTGAGAAGTCTGTGACGACTGTGAGCCCTGAGAAGCCTGTGAGCTCTGCGAAGACTGCGAGGACTGTGAAGCCTGAGAGCCCGAACCACTTGAACCTGAGGTGCCAGCAACTCCTGTTTCTCCGAATACCAGCTTGGTATACTGGCTCATCTCTAGAGCAACCGGCCTGCCATTAACAAACCTTACGTTGTAATGGGTAATTTGTGTACCCGACCTGACGGATACCCACTGGCCTGGGGTAACGTTAAACGTTTCGCCCCCAACTCTGACTGGTATGGTCTGCGTTGCAGCCATCAGAGGTTCCTGGAAAACCAGGGTGGCCAGAAGTATGAGGCACATTACACTACTGAGAACTCTAAGCGTATTTTTTCTCATTTACTCACTCCTCCTGGAAACTTGAACAATAAACTAAAGAACTATTAAGCGCCGGGTGTACCGGTTAACTTCCTATAATTGTAATGATAGTTAGAGTTTTCGCAATACCCTTACGATAGATCTGCAAAAAAATTGATTTTTTTGCTGGTACTGTGAACTTTTTCAGCGATTATTCTGCGACTATTTTTTAGATTATACTGACAAATTCATTGCGCGCAAGCGTAAACGCAAAAAAACTCATCCGCCAGCAAAAAAACTCCCACACTCTGCCGTGCATTATCAGCAACTGCCAGTATCAGTCTGTAAAAACTTCTGCAAAATCTATATCTGGCAGGCCAAGGTTAATATCAAAACTTCATTGAAAATTGAAAAATCATTTGGAGATGAAATTATTAATCTTCTTTGGGATCCTGCAACTTCGTACGAGCCCTTTGTTCTTTATCGCGCAACTCATTATAAATAGAAATCGCCTCGGCAATCTCACCAGAAGCGCGACAGTTTATGCGCGAACCGACCTGGCCGTTCTGCAAACTGCGAAGGCCCTTTACCAGCGCGGTTATAGGCGAAACCAGAATATACGCCGCAATAATACCGGCAAACGAAGCAATTATGCCTATGACAAGAGTAAACAGTTTCGTCGAAGTCTGCAAGCGCTTTAAAAGATCGTTGACGGCTGTCTCCGGCAAACCACTACAGACTCCCAAACCCGTCTTTTCCATGCGAAAAACCGCCTGAAGATAACCTGCGCCACTGATTAACGCATCTTCGTATTTAAGCCAATCTCGACCCGGCGCGAAATCAGGCGGCATGTCACCTGCGCTGAGCAGCACCTTTCCTTCTGCATCAATCAAGGCCACATAGCCAAATGGGTGCGGCTTAAGAGCGTCCATCATTTCAAGCAACTTGAACGTCCGATCCATAACGATCCCGCAGCTAAGCAGTCCAAGAACGCTACCATCATCGCTGACAACTGGTACAATAAAAGAATTCATCAGTCTGCCTGTGCCTGACTTGAAAAAAGCAGAGAAAACCGGGGTCCTCGTTTCAAGCGCATGCACCAGATCCAGATAAACGTTTTTTGTCTTTTCCTGCTCAGCATAAGCGGTGAAATCCTCTCCGGCATAGCGGGCAATATCGCGCCCGTCCGCGTAGGCTGCAGCCTTCAATGGACCATCCGGCGAAAAATAGTAAATATTATTAAACAGTGAAGACGAGTCGACAGCAATCTGCAGGAAACGTTGAATCTCTTCTTTATCAGCGGAATATAACACCTGATGCTTACTCAGTCGCATGATTGCTTCAGCGGCATCATCGGCCTTGGCACTCAGACTCGAACCGATAGTCGAAGAAATGTCGCGCATAGATTTGTTGAACTGATCAATAATAATTTTGCGACTTTCCAGATAATTCAGAGAACCGGCACCTATCACCGAGAAAATACTGAGCAAAACGAAAAGCACTGTAATCTGAAAGTACAGGCTGAATGAAAACTTCATATATTTCCAACTTCCGCAGTGTGCTGTGGCAACAGCTGCAACCAGAGAGTATGTTTATGCACAACAAAAGGGGTATAAAAAAATGAACCTGCTTGTTTTAGCACAAACAGGCATCTTAAAACAATCAAAAATTGTATCTTCCCAATCCCGCGGCTTGCCAGTATTTTTGTTTTTTATTGCCGACAGGAGGTCGGCGTATACTCGACCGCCGCACGATTAGGCTGCTCTTTGGCTTCTAGCCATTAGAGCAGCGTATCCCGCACTGCTCAGCGGGGCGAGGCGGCCGTGTGTAATCGAGCTCCAATACCACCCGAGAGCTCTTCGGGATACGCTATTCTAATGCTGAAGCCATTAGAGCAGTCTAATCCTGTGGCAGTCGAGTCTGCTCACTTCCGACAACGATAACGTCATATTTTTGTTTAATTCACTCAAAGTTCCCAATTTTTATTCATCGGAAATACGAGGGAAAATTTGGGAAGCAGACAACAAAACAAATAGTAAAAAGAAAATGTTGCTTTGCCAATGCTTGATTTTTCTTCGGTTTGTTATTATTGCCTCATTATATTCCATCAACTGTGTTCAGCCTAATTTAGCATATCAATAAGCATATGGAATGCTAATTAATCTTCCTTTTATGATGTAATTATGATAATTTCAAAAAATCAGATATTTAAAGAGACTTTTGATTTTTGGAATTTTGAACTTTAAGAATCAAAAGCGCTAAAAGATCAGAGGAGAAACCATGAAAGCTTTTCGTACCATTATGTGCTTGTTCCTTTTTTTTGTAATTGCCTTCCATCCGCCAATGCTTCTGGCACAAGCGAGCTTGTCTGCTGAAGATCAAATTGACGATCTGGTGGTCAAAATTGATGGTAAGGATGAGGTATTTACGGTAATCCGAGATTTTTATCAAAAAGGCCAGTGGTATTACATACCTGATCGCCCAAGACTTGCTGTTCATGGCGACAGTCCGCAATTCAGCCTTATCAAATATCAAACCAAAGATCCTCAACACCCGCAAGAGGAGCTGACTGGCGGAGTTTTACAGTTTTCAATCAAGTTGAGTCTGCCACCCAAAGCAATTGACAGCCTAAAAACCGCGATAGCTGCAAAATTGAACGCAAAGGCTGAAAAAGAAAATGACAAAAAACGTTATTCTTCTACTGACATTAACCTTGGCCCAATTAGATTCAATTCATCAAAAGTTGCTCTTTACGAATTGGAAAAAGGGCTAAGAGTTGCTGATGCCAACCAGGACCCAGGCATTGGAGCCACTTGTGCAACCCAGGAAATACCGTTTCAACTTAATCTCACCAGTCTTGGCGCTCAAATTACCGAAGCAATAACGAAAAAGGACGGCGGTATACCTGTTCTGGTAACTTATGATTATTACACTGTTACTCCCCCCTGTGGCTTTAAGATTGAAGTGAACTGGGAAACAACATACAAACATTTCAGCACAGATTTCAAAGCTCGCTGCAAACTGAAACTCATGAATTATGCAAAATTGGATACTAGTATTGGAATTGGCTTAGTCAAAGACTTGATTAAATCAGTTGGTTCGATAAAGGTAACAGCAATCAGCGGGCCAGCATTTACCGATGCTGATATTGACAAAATCATGCTACCGCTTCTCACCCGCTTAGCCAATGAGCTTTTTGAAAACACCCAGGCTCCGCCACTTGCTGACCCAGCCAAAACCAAAGATGCCCCAGCAAACAGCTGGTTTCATAATTTGTTGAATCCTCAAGAAGTAAATGTCAACGAAAGTGATGTGGCTTTTAAACTTGTTGATTTAAGCAAAAAAGGCAAAGAGACAATCGAGCTGACAAAACAAAGTATACTTGAAAGAACATCGGCTTGTGGTGGGCTTATTGGCATAGGAGATTATTCTGAAGATATTCAGAAGAGCTTGATAGAGTTTATTCCCGGAAATTGGCCAAGTGCTTATTTTAATCTGCCGTCAGTTGGCGATGATGAAAGTCTCGGAATTTCAAGCACTGATCTTTCTGTTCAAATTGTTGGCAAAGATGGCCAGCAAATCATAGGAGCCCCTCCAATGCAAAGCGCAACCTGGAGAAAGGCAACGGGACAATGGGAAGCTCAAGGAAAAGCGCGCACAGCACTTCTATTCCCAATGGCATATCTTTACGACAAGTTTGATAAAAGGGTCAATGAACTAAATTTCAAAACAACCGTTAATATTACCTACAATAGAAAAAGAATGACTTTCACAAATCTACAGCCAGTTTTCGATGGTGCAAAAGCAGTGGCTGAAAATCTTGATTATGTTGACCTGGTAACAATTTATGGCAGCAAGCTGGGATTTCCCGGCGATGACTCAACCGGCAAACTACAAATGGTTGATATAGCTGTCACCAATAACTCCAAAACAGATTCTGAACAAGTTGTTGAACAAACACAAAACAAATTCCCACTTTACTTTATGGTTGCCAAGCCAACAGAAACCAAAACCAGCCCGGTAAATCTTAAAATAAATTTTAAGCTAAATGATGGCAAAACAGTTCCGTGGAATTTAAATTCTGAAAATGACATTCGCAAAACTCATCCAAGCCTGGCATTTTTTCTGAATCGCCAGGACTGGGATAAGTAAAAATCTTCACCTGCACTTAAGAAGCCAAAAGAGCTGTCCAATAAAGGGGCAGCTCTTTTTTTTATTTAGTTCAGGGAAGGTTTGAACCGTCTGATTACCTGATCTTGTTCTGTTGTATAAAGATTCCCGGTTTGATCACAACTTAAACCAACAAAACCTGTTTCCGAGCCCAACGTAATAATATGATGCGCATAACCAACGTCAGCTTGATTGGGACCAAATTTTTGGATCTGCCCGGCTTCGCCATCCAGCACATAAACACAATCTTCGAAATCAACAGCAATATCGGTTGGCACTTTAAAACTGGATTGTCCTGTGCCTTTAACACCATTGTTGCTACTGCCTGATGAATGCCACCCGGCATTGCCGGTTTCATCTTCGCCAAACCAGCCTAAAAAAGAGCCTTCACTGGTAAATTTCTGAACCCTGGCATTTCCAGAATCGGCAACATAAATAGAACCGTCTGATGAGACAGCTAGACCCAACGGGCCAGCAAACTGTCCATTTTTGTTACCAGGGCTGCCGAAAGAAAAGGAGTAATCCCCAGATGCTGAAAAAACTACTATCCGATTGTTATCATAATCACTAACCAGAATCATGCCGTTTAAACCGACAACAACCCGTTCTGGCGATCTGAATTGGCCTGGCCCAGTCCCGTATGCCCCAAAAGCAAGCTGTTGGTCACCGTCTTCAGAAAAGACCGAAATTCTCGCATTTCCTGTATCCGCTACCAGAATGTTGTTGGTATTGTTGTCGACAAACAAGCCTGATGGATTGAGAAGTTGCCCATGCCCCGAACCCCTCGCCCCAATTCGCCCAATAAAGGTGCCAAAAAGGTCAAAAACTGCGATACTGCCATCTTCTCTATCTAATGCGTAAACAAGTTCTTTCGCACGGTTAACGGCCAGACGGGTAAAGAAAGTATTTAAACTATCGGTTTCTGGAACGATTTTTTTCTTATAAGAACCAGCTGAATCTACGATCTGAATCCTTGAATTATCAGCATCAGCAACGTATATTGCTGTATCCTGCACAAACATTGAAACGGGCTCCATAAACTGGCCATCCCCCCTTCCCTGTTCACCTATTACCACAGCGGTTCCATCTTGAAGGCTAATTTTCTGTAAACGGCCATTATCTGTGTCTGAAACATATAAAAAGCCATCAAGTGCAACAAACAACCCCGAAGGCTCTTTAAATTGACCAGGCAAAATTCCAGTTCGACCACTCAAACCGCTACCGGGGGCTTTCCAACTGCTTTCCCCCAACTGGTCGAGACCATACCATCGCAGGAAACTGCCGTTGACTGAAAATTCCTGAATCCTGTTATTGCCTAGATCAGCAACGTAAATTTTTCCATCAGCAGAAATTGCTATGGCTGCCGGAAGGTTGAATTGCCCATCTGACTGCCCAAGAGTTCCAAATTCACTGATAAAAGTCAGCTCATTACTGAATTTTTGAATTCTGTGATTATCAGAATCAGCAACATAAACATTACCATCTTTATCAACAGCAATGCCAAGTGGGTGGTCAAGCTGCCCCGGTCCTGAACCGCCAATATTAAGCGAAGTCAAAAAGTTGCCTTCTGAAGAAAATTTTTGTATTCGTCCTTCAGCAGCGGTATCTTGATCAGGTTCATCTGCTACAAAAATGTTTCCTTCAGAATCAACAGCTACGCCCCATGGTAGATTTAACTGACCATCAGATGAGCCCGGCGAACCATAGCGACAAACAAATTCGCCATTTTCATCGAATACCCAAACCCAACCGTTTGAATAATCGCTGACAAGAACATCACCGGAAGAATTAACCGCCAAACCAGGCAAAAATGGTTTTGACTCAAGCCGCGGACCACTAAAGCTTAATTCGACTGAATAATTGTTGGAATAAACTAGATCAAGTCGCGGGCTAACCATTTTTGCGCCATTGATTTCGATCACAAGATCGCCTGAAACCGCAGCGAAAGGCACTTCTACATCAATTTCACTATCGCTCCAGCTAACTACCTGCCCCAGCAGGTCAGCACCAAAAGTCACTTTACTTTCATTTTGTTCATCACCAAAGCCAACGCCTTTAATGGCAACAACAGAAAGGCTGCCATCAGTTAATCTTGTTGTTCTATTGGGATCAATGGAATCAATCTTAGAAACGGTGTAATCAGCAACCGGCCGCAATCTTCCTCTTATGGTAACGCCCAGAAGACCAGAATGAGAACTGCGATTAATTTTCGCCTGTATTTGCGTATTGGTCCATTTGAGCACAGGGATGACTTTATTGCCAAGAGTCACGACACTGTCTGATTGAGAATCACCAAAGCCATAACCAGTAATTAAAACAATGGTTTCTGGCGGACCAAATGTGGGAATTAAATTTGTTGCATAATCAATAACTGAGAAAGTGCCGGCATTGATTGTTTTATTGCCGATTTCGATCAGTAGTTCCCCTGATTCAGCAGTAACCGGCATTACCACTTTAATTTCGGTATCTGCCCATGAAGAAATACTTCCTGCGGCACTGCCGAATAAAACTCGATTGGATTCGGCAAAGGCACCAAAGCCATAACCAGTTATGGAAACTGTCTGCCCAGATGCAGCTGAAACTGGTGAAAAGGCAGTAACTCTGGTGTTAATTTTATAACTGCCGCCGACCGCAAATCCAAGGGATGCTGATGAAGAAAAACCATCAACAGAAATTGCAACGCTAACACTAGCCAGCCCATTTTGGTCCGGGGCTTTCCATGTAGCAGATTTTCCGTCGGGCAAGAGCTCTCCGTCAGTCGTTTTCCAGTCTATGGTGTAATTTTGAGGAAGCAACTTGTCTGGATCAATCACAAAAATTGACAGAGCATTTAAGCTACCAGGTAAAACATTGCCAATAACCGGCTTAAAAAGAATCAATGGAGTTCTTCTATTATCTTCTTTTTTTGAAAGGTTGATTGTTAACAAAGGCCCCAGGTCTTCCGAAAACACCGGTAATTCAACTTTTACCGCGGTAAAACCAGCAGCTTCAACGATAAGGTTAATCGAAGAAACCGCAGCTGGAACAGCTGGTGAAATCAATAGTCCTTGCAGATCTGTAATTCCTGTCAGTCCCCATACACTATATCTGGCATTAGCAATTGGATTACCAAACAGGTCTTTAACAATTATAGATAAACGGTTCTGTGCCAGTTCAAGTTTGGTTTCGCCGGCATCTGTGGTTTTGCCATATTCTACCAGCAAACCTTGGCTTCGCTGAATATAAGTATGCGTAGAACCATTCAGCCGAGCAACAACATTATAGCTTTGATCTGCAGAAAGCCCATCAATCAGGTATTTTCCCTGAGCATCACAAAATGTTCGCTTCTCTGGTAGCTGCTCAAGCCAAACTTCAATTTGATTATAAGCTGTTGCATCAGCATGTCGAATCTGAGTTGCAACTGCATCAGGAATAGCAATTTGCCCCCTGATTGCAGTAAAAACATTTTCAGAATTTGCAGGGGAAGAACCAGAATCGCCTGAACCACCGCAACCAGAGAACAAACTAATACAAACCAGCAAGGCGATCAAAAACACTACTGGCTTTCTCTCCCCAAAAAACATCAAATTAGCTCTCCATCAGGTAATAGAAAAATGGTTACCCGCAACAGCATAACTGCAGCGGGTAACCACGTTTACGACAGGCACTTATTTTGCTGGCAAATATTCTTTGTCGGTCAAATAAATCTCTGTTCCCATTTCTTTAAACAAATCCTTAGTCTCGATTGTTTTTTTGTGACTTTGCGAATTGAAAACGAATGTACCTTTAGTCAAAGGAACATCTTCTAAATTACCACGATCAAGCAGCATGTGTAATTGAGTAGTTTTCCCGGAAATGGTTCCAGAAACGTGATTGTTAGGGGTACTGCTGGTAAGAGTTATAGTAACGTTGGTCAGGTCAGAAGGTTGGCCTTCGAAAGCTGCCGGAACATGCCCGGGCATGTAATTATCGCCATACCAGGTGAGGTAATCACCGGAAACCATAACACATTCAATATTAGACATTGGTGTGCTGACATGTGCAGAACCATTAACGATTGGAGCATTACTGATAAAGCTCTTTTTAATGGTATTTGAACCCATTTTCTGGGTTACGTCAATTTTCTGATAATAAGAAAGTTTGTCTTCTTTTCCTTTATACTTCTCGAATGTGCTCTGCAAAGCAAAAACAAGTGAAGTTCTGCTTAGATTTTTTGTATCACGCCACTCACCAGTTTGTGCTGTCCATTTTGCAGCCTGCTGAGGAACACTTGAAATCGGGTTTCCCCTGTCATCCAGCACTTTTACTGTTACAGAGATATCTTCGACACCAATATCTTGTGAAGAACCAACATCAGGAAGACTATACCAGGAACTTGCCCAGTTAACGTCAGGCATGGTAACAATCAGCTTGTCTTGAATCGCTTTTGAATAATTTCCCAGGCCAATCAGGCCACCAGCGATAGTCTGGCGTGTGACAATGCTCTGGCGATCCATTGAATAAACAGTTTTTTCTTTTTTAACTGTGCTGATATCTTTCATGCTAAAGGTAATACCACCAGAAAATCCCCAGCTTTTGCTCGGATTAGAAGGGTCTACAGCGGTAGCAGGATCAACTTTTTCTGGAGCTTCAATATTAAAAATTTCTTTATTGATTGCTTCAATAATTGGCATCATGTAAGCATCCATATCCTCAGCCTTAAAAGCATCGCCAGTAATGCTTTCGATAGTGATACACTTGTTGGTGACTAATTCTTGTCTGACTTTGCTAACATCACCGGAAACAGAGCCATGCCAGAACCAGTTTCCATAACTTTCCCTCGTTTTGGTTTGAGAGCTGAAGTGATGAAATGCCTGCTGCCAATCAACGGTGATTTTGAATCCACATTTGGGAGTCAAACCATTATAGTCAAAGATGTAGGTAACAAGCACCCCACCGTTAGTTTTAACCAGCGCATCAGTAAAACCAGCACCAAGATTGGTAAGATTGATCTGTAAAGGAATTGACTGATTTGCGAATGAAGGCCCTACATCAGGTGCAATTGGCGCTGTGCCCATTATATCGCCACCGGGAGTATAAACTGCAATTTTTGCATTGTTCATTGAAAGAGGAGCAATTAAAATTTTATCAGCATCCTTACCGGTCAATTTTGACAAAGCCTCTTTTAACTGATTAAGACCAGTCGGAGGCAAAGCAAGGTTTATAGAAGCCTGTAATACGCCGCCTTCAATCAATGCTTGCGGATTATCAGGATCTGGTGCCTGGTATTTAACCAGAGAAAATGTTGGCAATTCTTCTCTCGACTCAGTATTTTTTGTTACCACAAGGCGAGGTTTATTAGGAACGTAATACCATTGATCAGGCTTTAGTGCGTCTTTAACACAGGTAATGTTTTCTTCAAAATTGTCTATTTTGATCGTTACATCTACTTGATCACCATCAGCAAGACTAGCTTGTGAAAATGCGCCAGTCGTTACAAAAAACATGAACACAACCAATAAGAATAATTTTTTCATTGAATCCTCCACAAATTAGATGAAATAGAAACAGCCTTTAACTCCACTACCAAAGCCTCCTTACAAAAATTCATCAATCTTTATGCCAGTCGTTATCCAAAAAAGACAGATAAGCACCAGAAAAAGCCTTACTTAATTCCATACCATTGAATTCCCAGGCAATTCTTTTGTTGTCAGCAGTGCGAAAAAAAACCGAGGTTTTAACCATTCCCCTTTTCTCGAAGTTGCCATGTCCCAACAAAATCGGAACTTGTTCAGGGTAAACGATAACATTGTCTGCGCCTTTTACCGGAGCAACAAACCGACGTATCTGCCGACGATCGTCCTGAACAATTATCTCTACTTTAAGTAGCCTGGATTTATCACTTTCAGGAGCATCCCAATATAAGTTGCTGAAATCAAACATCATTACATCAGCAAGCTCGAATGGCGATGCTAAAGGAAGGTCCCCAGTAAAAACCGGCACATCAAATTCGCCAGTCAAAACCGAGTCATTTGCAACATATATACTATAATTCATTTTAAAGGTGGCTTTATCAACCGTTCTAGAGCCAGCGGCGAAAACATCTTTGAGTGAAATTCTGGCAACCGACTCAGATGATTTTTCTTCATTAAGCCATTGAGTATCCTGTTTCCATTGATACTTTCTGGTGCAAAAAACATGTTGCCCATCAGTCAAATCAACTTTTAAGTCAATTTTAGCAACATTCAACCCCGGAATATCACCTATTACTGGCATCATAAGATAGGCAAATTTCCAATTTTCATAGCCCAAATCTTCAATAACCCGGCTTTTCTTTATCTCATCGGAATAACCCGATAGGCTAAGAAAACCTTCAGCAGCAAGAAATTTTTCGGCCCGACTGCGATTAATCAAAACGACTTGTTCCAGCATCTTTGAAATTTTGTCAGCTGAACCCGATGATTTTTCAGATTCAGAAGGCTTGCGACCATCAGATTTTGGATCATAGGAATTTGGTTTTGATTCAGAGTTTGAATCAGCCTTTTCTCTTTCAGCTCTTGAGCGAATTCTCTGCATAATTCTCGGGTTAGATGCCTGGCGCTTAAGATACTGCGACAATTCTTTTGAAAGTGTCTTTCCATTGTGATCAACCAGATTGTAATCATCCTTATTGCCTGATTTTTCACTAAGTTTATCGAAATCTACGTCTACAACCGTATTTATTGGCTCACTAAGGGTTGAATAACGATATTTCAACTCAAATTTTATACCAGTTGGCAAATTCAGCAAGGATTCAACAAGATCAGCCTGCATAGTTACAAAATTGGCGGTAAAATTAGCGTATTCTGAAGCATAGTCTGAAGCAATACCTCTGGCAGGGGTTGCAACAAGCTCAACTTTCTTTCCCATTGGATCAAAAATAGTCATATCGATACCGGTTAAAGGCAATGGGTCTATTCTGGCTAATCTCTGGTCAACTCCCCTGGGCAGTTTGCTTTTCAAAGCCCGAATCGTAGCTTCATCAGCGCCTATGTCAAAGCCAAATTGCAAAATACCGCCCTCCAAAAGTTTGCCGTGGTTACCTGGATCATCGTGCTGAAAGCGAATCAAAGTTAAATCAGGTATGCTACTATCGCCGCTTTTGAATTCAATCAATTTTGGCGAGAGCTTGGCACAATACCATTGCAATGAATTAATTCTACTGTTCAACAGTACAAATTGCTGAGCTGTTTTTCCTGATCCTATTTGCACCTTTTCAATTAATGAACTGTCATCGACCCCGGTTGCAAATACTGCTTTTAAAAAGCCACAAAAAACCATCAGCAAAATTAAAACAGCAGTTTTAAAATCAAACCATTTTCTCATTTTATCTGACCAATAAGCATCATATCAAAATAGGCATCAACATTGTCTTTTTCGCTCCCAAGGAAAACAACAACGCTGTTTGTTCCTTTGGAAAGCAAGCCAGCAGGAATATCATTTCGTTCCCGATTCCAGTAATGAAAATCGTGGCCGTCTTTCATTTTCATCATCGGATCTTCATCGACGAGAATACCGTTAATATATACTGAAGCAGCGTTATCGCAGGCAATTTTCAAACCAATTTTCTGAAAAATCTCCGGGTTATCAATTTCAAATTGTTTTTTAAAGATAACCCCTTGGGAAGCCTTAAGATAAGTCCTGACTGGTGCGGGAATTAACCGTCTGGACATACCAAACCCAAAAGGAGCAGACCCTTCGAGTGGTAAATCAAGGACTGTGGGATCGATCTTTTGGGGGGTTTCCCAAACTAATTTTTCAATTTTGCTATCATTCAAACCATAATTCCAGTTGTGAGATCTGCGATCAATAATTATGACCTGTTTTGGCTCGAGGGTAGGCTCAACTTTTTTCCGCAATTCAAGCAAAGCCATGGTTTTTTCTTTATCATGAGATCTTGACACCATTGTTTTGGTGGCAATCTTGGCATCTTCTCTGGTTATTAATACTTTCGGTGTAATAAACACCATCAACTCAGTCTTCGTATTTATTTTGCGTACAGAAGTAAAAAGTTTGCCAAGAATCGGGATATTACTCAATAATGGTATTCGATGTTCAACCTGATCTTTTTTATTTTCAATAAATCCGCCAAGAATTATTGTCTCGCCGTCATTTACGGTCAGATTGGTCTTCGCTTCGCGGGTAGTCAGTCTTGCAGTACCACTTTTTGGGTCATAGGTATCCTCTAAAACAGCATTAATAGTTTGGTGCACTTCCATGTCAATTTCGCCAGATCTATTAATATGTGGGGTTACAATCAGTTCCAGACTAGCGTCTTCAAGTCTGAAGGTGGTTATTTGCCCACCGTCTGAAGGACGCACTGAGTCGATAATAGGCAATTTTTCGCCAATTTTGAAAGTAGCTTCACGATGATTTGCAGTTACAATGTGTGGCGAAGAAACGACGTTAACCTTTCCTTTTTGATTTAAGGCATTCAGAAAAAGTTTCATTTTATTGTTAGAAGTTAAAAAAGCTTTGAAGCCACTTGTTAGAGAGGTTGGGTCATCAGAACTGATAAAGCCGTGATCTATACCTACATTTACGAGAGTATTTGTGGTTTTAAGAGGGTTTTTTATCAAATCTTTCCATTCGGCATTTATTTGCTCGCTATCATTAATTGATAGTTCCACCACAAGAACATCGATCAAAACCTGACCAGTGCGAAAATCGACACTTTCGATCATGTCATAGACATCTTGAGCAATTTTATTTTCTGGATCGGCCAATCTTATAATAATTGAATTTGTT
>JAHISQ010000058.1 GCA_018818125.1 Candidatus Rifleibacteriota bacterium | reverse complement strand
TTCCGGAACAGTTGAAGGCCTGAATTCTATAGGTTCAATTGCTGGAGGGAATTCAGGACAGATTTCACAATGCAGCAGTGACCTTGATATAATAGGAACTGGCTCGGAGATCGGTGGCATTGCCGGCTATAATGACTCCGGCGCCACAATAGAAGATTGTTCGGTGAAAGGTGATGTAAATGGCGCCTTTATTGTCGGCGGCATTGCCGGCTACAACCAGGGAATCATACGGCGAAGTATATGTTCTTCGTTCCAGATAACATCTACTGGTGACAGTGTGGGGGGTATTGCCGGAGAAACTTATGGCCCTGGAAGTATTGAACAATGTGCCAATACTTCTATTTTGATCTCAACGGATGGCAACTATGCTGGCGGTATCGCTGGTTATGCTTATGGGAATATATCGGAAAGCTTCAGCACCGCGACAATTAAGGCAGACTCTTATGCCGGCGGTATTGTTGGATACATATATGACGGTTTAGTGAGTGACAGCTATCATCACGGCCAGGTCGAAGTTACAACTGGCACAATCGGAGGAATTGCAGGATTTTATGGGAGTATCACCAGCGGTGAAACTGTAATTGAAAGATGTTATTGCGCCACGGAACTTGTCGGAGGAACCCCCAACTCCGCCGCCGGCACTCCAGACGGCGACCGCGGTGGCCTTGCTGGAGTTCGCGAAGATGACGAACTGGTTGTCAACAGCTATTTCAGTATAGCCATTTCTGGAGACCCTGTTGATGCTAATGGTTATGGAAACGATATCCCAGGGTTGATGAAGATTCGATCAACCTACAGTGCCGTCTGGGATTTAGACTCTATCTGGAATATTGCCGATAAAGTAAGTTTCCCATATTTGCGCAATAATCCTTTCAGCACCCCCTTGACCAGTCCCTACGACGGCGGGGTATAAAAACAATATCAAGCACAGGCGGGGCAGCTTCACCAGAAGCGTGCCCCGCCTTTTTTTATGCCAGCTGGCGGCGGGCCAGGTTGGTAAACAGACCGTTGAGGGCCATCAGTTCTTCGAAGTTGCCGGTTTCGGCGACTTTGCCGTCTTTGAGAACAAAAATACGATCGGCGCCTTTAATGGTGCTGAGACGGTGAGCGATAACAATTCTGGTGGCGCGCATTTTCTCAAGACTTTCGGCAACAATGGCCTGAGTGCGGTTATCAAGAGCGCTGGTCGCTTCATCAAGCAGAATGATTCTCGGCTTTTTGATAAGCGCCCGGGCGATCAGCAGGCGCTGACGCTGGCCACCAGAAAGTGTGGTTCCGCCGTCACCGATAACCGTATGCATCTGCATCGGCATCGCCTCAATGTCATCTTTAAAGCCTGCAGCTGCAGCTGCTTCCCAGGCATCATCAAGAGTGTTGCCGCCGTTGCCGGCAATCAGTTCAAAAATTGAGCCACCGGCAATCCTGCCGGACTGAAGCACCACGCCAATCTGTCGGCGAACCGCGGCAATATCAAGATCAGCAATACTTCTGCTGTCAAAGAGAATACTGCCGCCCTCCGGAGTCTCAAAACCAAGCAGCTGCCTGAACAGGGTCGATTTTCCCGAGCCTGATGACCCGACAATGGCGACGAATTCGCCCTGTTTGATTGATAGACTGAGATCATTCAGCACCAGCGGACCGTCAGAACAGTAGCGAAAAGAAACTCTCGACAGTTCGACATTGCCACAAAGCTCGCCCGGGTCACTCTTCATCTCACGGATTTCCGGTGCGGTCTGCATGATCGGCCCGATTCTCTCAAGGGCTGGCAGAATATCAACACTGCCGATAATGCTGCTGCCAAGGTCGGTTACCGATGACATGAATATGCCTGAAGCAGCGTTGAAAGCCAGAAATCCGCCCAGAGTAAAACCGGCGGCAGCCTGAGCTGGAGGGGTCGCCGGGTAAAAAATCAGATATGCCTGATAGAAAATAACAGCATTGCATACCATCTGGGTAATGCCCTGAAAACATGCAAAAAAGTTGTTAAGCCGTCCGGCTGAATATTCGAGCTTTTTTTCGACTCCATACATTTCGGCCCAGTTTTTCAATGCCCTGATTTCAGCGCCGGCAACCCTGAGTTTGGCGATACCGAGAATTGTCTGCAGCACAAACCCTGTCTGTTTTCCTTTTATTTCGCTCTGAAAACGAAGTATGCGCACCAGAAAAATACTGGCCGGCAGCATAACCAGAAGGTTTACCACAGCTGCGATTACCACCCACTTAACCATAGGAGAACAGTAATAATACATGGTGAAAAACTGAAAAATAATGGAAAAAATGGCGAGCAGCGAGGTTATCGCAATATCATCAATGCGATTGCCAATATGCGAAACGCTCAGAGCACGTTCGACCAGGTTCCCGGCATCATGCTGGCGAAAGAATGAAGTCGGAAAACTCAGCATACGGTCCATGACCGCTGACTGAAACCGTCTGGTAACGAGGTTTTCCAGCCTGATCTTGGGGAAAAGCTGGGCATACTGCCAGAGTGAACTGGCAAAGGCCGATATAATCAGAGCCATAAACCCGTAGAAAAGCAGAGATGAATCGCTTTCGGGAATTGCACGATCAAAAATTATGCCGGTTATATATGGCACAAGACTTGATAGCGCTGCCATAAGAATGCTCATGAAAAGAATGTAGAAAATATCAGCGCGGGCACCAGCCAGAGCCTGAACCAGGCATTCGAAAATACTTACCACCCGCTGCGGGAATGGTCGATAAAAAGTGAAGGCAAAGGGCGTTAAAGATGCGGCAATATTGCCGTCAACCCGAATAGCCTGCTGCTTTTTATCCGCCGGATTCCACAAATGGTACCCCCCACCAGTAGCAGGAATCAGAGCAGCGGGCGAATGGTCGGCCTCAAAAGAACAGAGCAGCGGGCCGCAATCGCGGTTCCACCAGTCGCTGGCGAGAAGAACTTTGCGATAACGAATAGCGGCATGGGAGACAATTTCGTTCAATCTTGTCGGGTCAACGGTATTACCCAGAGAAGAAGGTTTAAGAGGGGCAACCAGAATACCATTATGAGCGGCTACCGACTGTATTGCCAGAAACAGCGGTTCCCCGGCCACACTTGCGTCAATATCGTCTGCGGACTTTTTAAAGGAAACTGTCCCGAGAAGACTTAACTCGGCCTCATGCGCGGCCTTGCGATGCTCATTGACGATCTGAATTTTTCGCGCAGCCAGATCGGCTTCAGCCTGGAATATTTTTTTCACCGCACACAGATTGATCAGCTCATCAAAGTGCCTGAGCCCGTTATCAAGAACCGGTGCGGTAATGGGTTGCTCCAGAGAACAGGGCCTGAGTTCAGTTCGCGCCTTACTTTTTATCCAGCTGCAGTCGGGAAAAAGAAAACTGTCGCCTGCTGCCACCTCGGCGTGCTCAAGCCAGTCAACACTGCCTTCGACGACTTTGCACCAGCACGGCATTGATGAACGTGCAGTTTCACCTTCGAGAAGCGTCACAACCTGCTCTGATCGGTCAGGATCAACCATGGCAGTAACTTTTGCCGGCAGATCAAAATTCATGCCGCCGGCCATTTTTACGCTCCATTCACCAAGAATATGGCGACGGGCATCTGCCTGATCTTTATCAGACAGCCATTTGAGAAATTCAGTGCGCGAAAACACCATGATTTCAGTCTTCAGATTGCCGGCGGCAATCCAGATCAGATCATGATTACGCGAAGAGTCCGGGCAGAAAATCAGCTGACCGGATTCAAATCTTGCGACATGGTGCCTTTTTCCTTCATCGCCCGCCGAAGTTTTTCCTGCCGCAAACAGATCAAGATGGCCGGATTCAATGAGCAGAACACGATCAGAGAATTGCCTGTCGAGAATAATCGGCTGATTTCCGGCGGCGGTTATCTGCTGACGGTTTGATGCCGGAAAAGAATTCAAATATTGTTGCAGCATTGGATTCATCATGATTCCATCCTGATCAGTTCTGAATATAGGCCTTCAATGTCCTTCAGCTCATTATGAGTGCCACGTTGAACAATTTTGCCCTTTTCGAGAACAATTATTTCATCGCAGTCTCTGATAGTACTGAGACGATGAGCCACAATCAGGCATGTGCAACCGCGACGACGGATATTATCGTCAACCAGTTTTTCCGTAGCCGGGTCCAGCGCACTGGTAGCTTCATCCAGAACCAGCAATGACGGGTTCCCGGCAAGGGCTCTGGCGATTTCCAGTCGCTGGCGCTGGCCACCACTGAA
This sequence comes from Candidatus Rifleibacteriota bacterium, assembly GCA_018818125.1. Lineage (GTDB taxonomy): Bacteria > Muiribacteriota > Ozemobacteria > Ozemobacterales > Ozemobacteraceae > Rifleibacterium. The sequence continues at coordinate 4,088 of JAHISQ010000058.1, read as the reverse complement.
GTTTGTTCCGCCCTCAGTCACCTGATACTGGTAAGTTCCCTGTCGCACGGCAATATCGTTGTGTATCTCCGCATCTTTTGCCGCCAAAATAACATCGGCATCGCGCATCGATGTATCCCAAAGGGTCAGGTTATCTCTGATGGTGCCACTGAAAAGAAAAATATCCTGATCGACAAAAGAAAAGCCGCTGTTGAGATCGAATGAATTCACCTTGTTTCTGGGCTTTCCGTCAAAAAGAATTTCACCGGACCAGTGCTCATAAAGGCCACAAACCAGCTTGGAAATGGTCGACTTGCCTGAGCCTGATGAACCAACCAGTGCCACACGCTTTCCAGGAGTCATAAGCAGCGAAAAATTTTCAATCAGGGGTGGGTCCAGCCGGTTATAGCCAAAAGAGATGTTCTTAAGCTCAAGATGCCCTTTAAGTGGCTCACTTCGCTGGTCTATCAATGCCTTGTTCTTATCTTCCGGCTGCACCAGAACATCGTCAAGTCTGGTAAGGTTGACCTTGGCCTGTCTGAATTTTTCGGTCAGCTTAAGAAGCGAATTAAACGGGTCTATAACTGAGTTTGCCAGACTTTGAAAAGCAACAAGCATACCGGGGGTGATATGACCCTGCATGACCTGATAGCCACCAACGCCGATTACCAGCGCATTGGTGGCGGAAATTACAAAAGTCGTCATTACATCCTGAGCACCGCCCAGCTTCGAGGAATCCTGAACTTCTGAAATGTAGCGATTCAGAGATCCTGCCCATCTGTTAAAGAATTCATTCTCATGGCCACCGGCTTTAATGGTTTCAATTCCCATTATGCCGCCGGCAGTAAGTCCCTGAAGCATACCCGTTTCACGCACCAGTTTTTGCATCTGATCATCACGGCGGCGCAGAAGAACTCTTACCAGAAGGGCGCTGATTGCCATGCCGCAACAAACCATGACCGCCATGGAAAAATTGTAAGAAAACATCAGCAGCAGAAAAAAGAAAAATAAGGCAGCATTCATGGTCTGAGAGGCCAGCTCGCCGGTAAGAATACCAGCGACTTCATCGTTTAAACCGATTCGATTGGTTATTTCCCCTGCGTGTCTCTGCGTAAAAAAGGTCATTGGCAGATTAAGCACATGATGAAAAAATCTTCCAGCCATCGACAGACTAAGCCTGACCTGAAATCTCGAAATAACCATCTTCTGCATATAGCTGACCAGTGCCTGGAACACCGTAATTATGGCCATAAATACGATAAGAGGCTTTATCCAGTCTTTTTTGCCGGCTATCAGAATGTCATCAATATAAACCCTGGAGAAAGCCGGGATTATAAGGCCTGGAATAGCCAGCAGCAGCGTAATGCAGACCAGAAAAAGTATGCCGGTGTTCATTTCTTTGAGTTTTTTCCATAGCGATCTTAAAGCGTTGGGAGGTCGACCGGTTTTTTTGAACCCTTCCCCCGGTTCTATCGCCAGAACAACTCCGGTAAAACCCATATCAAATTCTTCATGGGTTATCCGTCGTGGGCCGCTTGCGGGATCATTTATGTACACACCGGCCCGGCAGAACCCTTCAACAACAATAAAATGGTTGAAGTTCCAGAAAACGATGACCGGCATACGCATCTCAAGAAGCCCTTCAGGACTCTTTTTAAAGCCCTTGGCCACAAACCCGTATTTTCTCGCCACCTTGAGAATATTACTCGCCTTGGTGCCATCTCTTGATACGCCGGTTTCTTCTCTCAGTATTTCAAGGGGCACATAACAGCCGTAAGCCCCCATAAGCTTTGCCAGAGCTGCTGCACCGCACTCAACCGCTTCCATCTGCAGAATTGTTGGCGTGACAACTCTCTTTTTCCCGGGCTTTCCGCGCCACCAGGCGGCAATTTTACTAAGTATTGGTAATGTCATCTTGTTTCTCGATTAATCAAAGTCCCAGATATTCTTTGAGAACAGGAATGACGAGCGTTACTGGCGCCTGTTCCCGGGTTACCACTGAAGCGTCACATGAAGTTCCGCTGTTGATTATGAGTTCAGGGCCCTTGCCCGAGGACCATTTCAGCCCGCTGGGGGACGCCGGATCAGTAAGAAGCTCTGCTCTTATCGCAATTAACGGCCCGGAATTCATTAATGACCGAACCAGAGACAGATTACCAAGAACCGACTGCATACCGTTTTCAGTGGCCGGCAACGGTGATACTGAAATGATTTTGCCACAGACAAACCCGAATTCCTGACGTTTTACTGCTCCCGGTACAATCTGAACATTCATGCCAGGCTGTATCTGCTTGCCTTCACGCATGGGAATATAAAGATAAGCCTCAAGTTTCTTAGCGCCTTCCTTGATGGACTCAAGGCTTAAAATGGGCTGGCCCTGGGTTATAACGCTATGCTCGGCAGCCATTATTTCCACAATTCGGCCATCGGTCGGGGCATAAATTTTTGAGTTCAGCTCACGACGCTTCTCAAGCATTTCAACGGACCGTGTCTGCTCAGCAATTTCTGCATCAACCCCCATTCCCTCGCGGGTCTGACGGTTACCCAGATCCATGCTTTCAGCTTCTACCTGCTTCTGCTGGTTACGCAGTTCTCTTATCTGGCCTTCGACCGACTGAATTTCTTTTTCGGTTTCAAGAAGTGCCTGTCTGGTAATCAGGCCCTTAGCAATCAGATCTTTCTGTTGTTCTGCTTTCTGTCTGGCCAGAACAATCTGCTTTTCATAATTTTTTACGGTATCTGAAGCGGCAGCAAGCTTCATTTTTATCAGCTGTTCTACAGATTCCTTCTCCCGTTTCTGCAGCAGAAGTGAGGTCTCTTTTTTCTTGCTCAATTCTGCCAGTCGCTGATGCGCCGCCGAGATTTCCTTGCTCAATTCAGGATGTTCAATTTCAGCAAGCAGGTCGCCAGCCTTGACTACCGCTTCATTCTTAACTTTCAGGCTGACAAGAGTTCCGTTGCTGGTTGAAAGAATGTTCATGACCCCTTCTGGTGAAAGCAGAATGCCTGTGCCGCTTACAGTGGTCGGGATCCGGCCATAAATACCCCAGCTCAGTCCAAGAATTACGAACACCAGAAAGCCTGCCAGAATAAACCAGGCATTTCTGGGCAAAAGCATGTCCAGTCGATCGGTCTGTTCCGGTGAGGCCAGCCGGTCAAGGGCCGCCTGGCGAAAAATCTGTTTTGAATCACCCCCGAATAAGCTCATTTCTCACTCCCATCATTTTTTTGGCCCTCATCAGCCGTGTTCTTCAGGCAGAAATTATCAGGAATTCTCAGAAAAGAATCTGTTTCGATCAGATAGCTGTGGTTTGCCTGATTTCTGGCGACCTGGGCGCTTTCATAGATAAGACTGTTAATTGCCTGAGCCAGATCAATACGTGCCTGCAGATCAGTTACCATTGCACCGGTCAGCCTGTCTTCAACATAAAGAAGATCGACAATGGTTGAAATTCCCCGGGTCAGCTTTTCGTTTTCGTTTTCAATGGCCTGCTGATAGGCCGCCACAGCCTCAGAAGAACAGGCAACCTGCCTGAGCTGATCTTTTACCAGGTTTAAAGCCTGCTTAAGCCCAGATCTGATTTCTCTTCTGGTACGGGCCAGGGATATTTCGAGAGAATTCTCGGCAGATTCAAGCTGCAGACGGATTCCTCTGGCAGACCTGTTCTGCCGGGGCAATTCCATTTCGATGGCAAAGCCAAAATTCATGCCACGAACATGGTTGCTGAGAGGTGAGACGTAGCCTGAAACGCCATTATCTTCATTGAGGCCGCTATAACCGGCAGAAAGGTTCAGATCAACCTGAGGTTTTGCGAGATTGCGGCTGCCTGCAGTTCGGCGTTTGGCCGCCTGAATTCTCAGGGCCAGATTTTCGATGTCGGGGCGCTGGTTCATTATCTGCTCGACAACCGACTCTTCAATTTCTGCGAGCACCGCAATATTTTGGGCATCGGGGAAAACTGGCTCAGGAAGCGCGAGGTTATCAATGTCGTGAGCTTCAATACCCAGTATCAGTCCAAGATTGCGCCGGCCCTGTCTGACCAGGGCTTCTGCGCCGATGCAATCGGCCTTTTTTGCAGCGAGATTGGCCTGAATCTGACTTCTTTCTG
>JAHISQ010000193.1 GCA_018818125.1 Candidatus Rifleibacteriota bacterium | reverse complement strand
GGTGCCGTTATAAATGTGGATTAAATTGATTTTTAAATCCTTGTATTCTCCGCAATCATCAGCAGTCAGCCCAAACGGATCGATAAACAGCATCGGATTGTTATCAGCATACCTATAAAGGTTGATCCCGCCGTTGAAGCCGATTGGATCTTTTGAGATAAATCTACCTAATGCTGGTGAGTAATAACGATTACGGTTGAAATACTGGCCGGTGAATGAAGAAAAGCGGCGCCCGGTATACAGATATGGAGTTAGCTTGCTTCCAAAGTGCTTACCGAAAGCCCAGCCGTTGTGGTTGCTGTAACCGAAACCTCTGATGCCTTCGAGGCGGTCGAGATAATTATCAAAATCATCGTCGTTGCAGGGTGATTTGCAATCTTTGCCTACATAGCGGAAGTTGCCCCAGGCGTCGTAACCGATGTGAGCAATGGCTTTGCCGTCACGACCGGTGAGGGCGATTGTTGAGCCGAGGCCGTCTTTTAGCATTGCAAAAGACAGTCTGCCATACCTGGTATGAGCTGTATCATCAACAGCAGGACCACCAACAAATTCTCTGAAGAGTTTCAAGCATTCTTTGTTCTGTCTGCATTTGCCGGAAAGCTTGAATTTAACCAGACTCAGTAAGTATTCGTGTGATTCATCGTTTCCATCATAGATCGATACGAAAGTTTGCTTCTCTTCGTTATTTTTTTTCGAATTGCCTTTGCGATCTGTTTTAAAGCTGTATTTGCCAGCTTTGCGGGTTATTCTCCGCCAATCCTGCGGTAGGTAAGCATATTCTTCGTAGGTTACTGCTTCTTTGTCATGTTTCAGATGACCGAATCCATAGCCTTTGCGGTCTTTTTCATGCTTGCAGCCATCAATGGTCTTTTCGACTCTTATCAGCCGATTGTCTGAGTTCCAGATGTATGTTGCTTCAGCGTCAGAAAGCATGTTGCCGTCTGCATCATAACTGAAAATCTCATTGCCTTTTTCCGACAACCTGCCTGCAGCATCATAGGCGTAAGCAATAGCCGAGTTGTTGTTGAGCTTTTCACTGAGCCTGTCGCCAGCTCCGTTGTAGGTATAGGCAACAACATCATTGTTCGGGTAACCAACCTGAGTCAGCCAGTTGCTGTTGTCATAAGCATAAGAAGTCGCTTTACCGTTTTCATCAGACATGCTGATTCTATTGCCAGCAAGATCGTAAGTGTATTGCCTAAGAGCCAGAATTTCTTCTTTGTAAACCGGCTTTTTCTTTTTGCCTTTTTTGTTCTTGCCACAATTTTTTGCATTGCGATCAAGCACAAGCTTGTAATGCTTCATTTCGAGCAACTGACCGGCTGTGTCAAAGCTGTTGGCAGTCGTTGAATCTGTGCGTTTCTCTTCAATGGTTCTGCCAAGAGCGTCGTAAGAGTAAGCAATCTTTTCGGCGGCCTTGCCAGAATCAAGTTCGATAAGACGATAAAGTTTATCGTAAGCGTATTTAAAGTTTTCGTTTTCTGGAGAAACTGCCTGTATTCGATTGCCCATCAGGTCGAAACTGTAATTCCAGGCCTTGTTCTGATTTACGAATCTTTCTGAAATCAGGTTGCCAGCTATGTCATAGGTCTTTTCAACCACACCGGCTGAGCCACTTCTAATAAGTTCTCTACCAAGTGCGTCATAACCGAAGGTTGCAACAGTGGTATCGGGATAATTGAGCTTAACCAGGCGGTTCATCAGATCGTATTCATAGCCGGTTATCTGTGCACGTGCGTTGGTTTTGAGAATAAGATTGCCAATGGCATCATAAGAGTTTTTAACTTCATTGCCAAGCGGATCAATCTCGGCAGTAACTCTGCCAAGCGCATCATAAACCCAGCGCCAGATACGACCGGCCCCGTCAGTAAGACTGACTTTTCTGCCAGCTGTATCGTAACCATGCGAAACGATTCTGCCTTCGCCATCGACTTCGGTGGTCAGTCGATCTCTGACATCATAAACGAAGATGCTTCGATGCCCCATCGCATCGGTGCGAGCCAGTCGCTTGCCGCCCGCATCGTATTCGTAAGCAGTAACTCTGCCAAGAGTATCGCTTTCGGAGATAACTCTATCCATGACATCATAAGTCATCGTAGCAGTTTTGTTTAATGGATCTGTTGTTTTTACCAGTCTTCCGGCATTGTCGTAATCAAACTGCCAGAGATGATTCAATGCATTAGTTGAAGAAATTCTTCTACCGGCAATATCATAAGCATGACTAGTTGAATTACCAAGAGCATCAGTTTCGGCGATTACCTGACCGGCAGCGTCATAGGTGGTGGTGAATTGTGCACCGTCTGCTCTGGTTGTTTTAATCTGGCGATTAAGGGAATCGTATTCAAAAGTTGTCTGCTGATTTAGCGCATTGGTGCTGATCAGCAGGTTACCGAGAGCATCGTAAGAGCTGGTGTTGGTGGTAAGATTTGGCGCTGTAGTCTTTACGACATGATCGAGAAAGTCATATTCATACGCTGTTGTTCTACCAAGTGGATCTTTAGCAGCAATTTTTCGACCTGCCACGTCATACTGGTTTTCGTAACGTGAACCGGCCGGATCGATCATGGCAAGCATGCGGCCCATCGGGTCATACTCGTAAGCGGTCAGGTTCCCAAGTTCGTCAGTGCTTGAAACCAGGCGTTTTTCAGTGTCGTAAGCGTAAGTTTGAAAAGATTGATCAGGGTAAGTGACCTTAATCATGTTATCGAGCGCGTCATAGTCATAAGAAGTTACGCGGCCCAGAGCATCAGTTGAACTGGTTTTTCTGCCGGCAGCATCATAAGCATGACTTAACGCTGTGCCATCAGCTCTAGTTGTAGTCAGCAGTCTGCCGTTGGCATCGTATGTATAAGCAGTTACACGGCTAAGATTATCAATACGTGAAGCGATGTTTCCAGCTTCGTCATATGAAATCTGCGTAAATCTACCGTCTGAATAACTTGATCTGGTCAGGCGGTCGAGCAGGTCGTATGCGTAAGACGTTGTTCTACCCAGTGTGTCTGCTGATGAAGTGAGATTGCCGCGAGCATCATAAGTGAAGCTGGCAACGCCACCCATTGCATCGATGGTCTGCAGCATATAGTTGCCGGTAGAATCGTAAACATATCTGGTTATACGACCAAGCGAGTCGGTAACTGAAGTGCGGTTGTTGTGGCTGTCGTAGGTATAGCGGGTAACATTACCTGCTGGATCAGTCTTGCTGATAAGGTTGCTGCGGGCGCACCATTCGTAAGACCATATCCGGCCAAGAGGATCGGTTTTCTTGGTAAGTTTGCGAGTAGTCGGATGATATTCGTAGCTGGTTATGCCACCAGTTGGATCAGTGTGAGTTTCTATAAGGCCATCTGAAGTAAAGGTGAATGCTGTTTGTTTACCCTGAGTGTCTGAGAAACTGCTTAGGGTGCCATCTTCGGTTACGACAAAATTTCGAGTTGCATTTGCGGAGGGTATGGAACAGCTTTCTATTTTGAGATCTGGAGAAAAGCTGTAAACGCGTTCTGTGTTCAGGGGGTCTTTTAGAACTAGCTGATTGAGGGTTTCATCCCAAACAAAATGGCTTACACTGCCGCTTGCGTCGCACAACATTGAGACTCTTCTGTCATTGTAGGTAACAGACACTTCCCGGTTACCAGGCTTAACAATTTTGGAAAGAAAACCAACATCGTCATATTGATAGGTTGTAATTTGTCCAATCGGGTTTGTAGCCGATACAAGCCGATCATTCTGGTCGTAATTGTAAGTAAATATGCGATCTGAAGAATCCTTAGCAGTAAGAATTCGGCCTTGCGCATTATGAGTAAATGCCAGCCATTGGCCGTTAGAGCTCACCACTCTGGCAAGCATGTTATTTTCTGAATATTCACACTCTACAAAATTATTACCATTGCCACAACAGGCTTGTTCAATGCGGATAAGGCAACCATCTTCTTTAAAAGACCACTGGTCGCCGTGAGGGTGTTTAATAAACCAGAAACTTGTATCAGCGTTAAAAGAAAGGGTGAGAGGGCAGCCAGAGGGAGCAGAATAGCCGTTTCCATCTAGTTGTTCCTTAAATCTCACACGAGAACCGTCGGAATTCACAAACAGAACTTCGCCAGAATTAAATTCAAGTCTTGCTCCGTATGGAAAGCTCCAACCCAAGCCAAATTGGCCAATATTAGAATCTAGCGAATTATAAATTCTGGCCAGAGTCAAAGATTGTTTGCCCTTCAGGGTTAAGTCGGTCTCAAAGTGGACGAAATTGCCGTATGCGATGTTTACAGGATCACTGAGTAATATTTGTGAGACATTGCCTGGTTGCCGGACAGCAAGCTGCGGCCATTCCACTGTGGGACAAGTAATGGGTTCTGGATTGTTTTCACCAATATCTTCCAGATTTTTATCTGAAACGCCAGAATCTATGCCGATGGCGACGTCGTCAACGTCTGACGGTGGGTTCGATGGTGGTAAAACGAATACCACGGTTTCGGCAGAAACATTATTCATGGCTGTACGACCAGTAATGATATGAATACCAGACGTTGCTGGTACACCAGATATTTTACCGTCCCAGCTCACAGAGGCTTCAAAAGAATCACCGTTTTGTGTTGTCTGGACTGAGCCTATTGGTTGGCCATCAACTTCAAAATAAACAGTTGTAGACTTATTTGTGACTGCTAGAATATTGGTGGAGCCACCGTCAAAAGCTATCTCGGCAGGGTCTGCAGAAAGCGAGAGCGTTTCTAGAATAGGGTTCACAGGAATGCCCGTGAAAGTGCCAGAAAAGACAAATTTGGCGATTCCCATTGTCCCGACATAGGCACAGAAAGCAGCTCCATCGACTTCTATGCCCGAACCTGGAACGATACCAAACTCTTCGCTAAAACCCAAACCTATGCCACCTGGATTATCAGAGACATACCAGCCGACAGCGCCAAACACACTGCTGGACAGGTATACATTTGCGCCAGCGTACATCCAATATTCGGTAACATAACCAATGCCAACGGAACCATAAAGACGAGCGGAAGTGTAATCTTGTACGAAATTATAGGTCTGCCAGACATCTACTCCTGCTGTCATTCCTGCTGCAACAGTTGGGTTCCACGTCTCAAGAACTATTGTGTCGGCTTTTCCGCTGAGCGGAAACAAAAAAACAACTATCAAGAGTGTTAAAAAAATGTATGTTTTTGTGATTTTCATAATTATTTTCCCATTTTCAGAGATTTTAAACCCTGAGCTCTTTTTGCGTTGACCACGGTTGGCGCAGAGTAAACGGCCGAACGATTTGAGAGTTCAACCTCCAGGATGTAATCAGTTAACGGGTCTAAAAGCCAATCGCCGCTTATCTTAAAACCTGTTTCATGAACAGGGACAATTTCTTCGGCAATAAGCGCTTTGGTTCCAGCTTCTCGGAGCGAGTAAGACAAATATCTTGCAGAAACCGGCTCAGATTTTGCAGCATCGCCACGGCCTCTCCAGGAAAAGCCAGGATAAAGACCGGAAAACATACTAACCATGAAAGGTGGTTGTGGAGTGTCGTTCAACACCTTTGCCCCTGTATATAATTTTAGCAAAACTTTGCCCACACAGTTTGCAGGAGATTGTTTGGGATTTCTTTTTATTCTGATTTCTGCAGAATAATTGGTTTTGGTAAGAGTTTCGCGAATCATTTTGATTGTGGCTTTGCTTTTGTCTATAACCAATGAAAAGTCACGACCAATAATGAATTCAGATGGGTTGGCGGGTGAATCAACGGTGAGATAATATGTCTTTTCAAGCGTGTCCAACGGGAGTTCGTAAGAAAAATCCTTTTCAAAAAAACCAGCTTGAAGATTTTGACAACTCATAACACATAACAATACAAATACAAAAACGATCCTCTTACTCATGCTTTGCTCTCCTAGTTTCAGTGTTAGAAAAAGAAACACTTCAAGCGGAGAGTTTTTATGCCGGGTTGCCTCTTAGTTTCTCTCAACCTATTTTCTTCTCTTTGAGTCAAGGCTATTAAAAATCTGTTGTTTAGTCAACGATTATTTAAACCTTGTCGATAATTGCGGAAATGATTAAAACAAACCTGATTAAAAGAGAGGTTTCAAGGGGTTTCCGGGTGACCAGGTGGGTTATGCCTGGTCTAATAATTGTTCTATTTGCGCAGTTATTGTTTTTATACGCAGTCTATGTTGGCGTTCAACAGCAAGAAAAGGCACATAAAAATATCGCACAAGAGCTTTCGACTCTTATAGCAGAGGCCGCAAAGCTTGAGGTTAACGACGATCTGCAAAAACTGGCCGGGAAAGTTGCAGCCAGAAACAACTGGTTGATCGACCGAAGAAACAACCCATTGGCCAGACTAGCGAAACTGCAGAAAGACTGCCCGAACAATGTCAGCGTTGTGTCATACAGTGCTGATCTGACTGGCGGCAAAATAGTTCTTACTGCAGGAGATTTTACCCCGCCTCTCATTCCCTAAAACTCTTATGTCCCAGGGAAGTGGCCAGCGCGCCTTTTCAGCCCGTTCGCGTCCCCCAGGGCCGTTTCAGCGTTTCTGCCAACCACCCAAAACCGGCATTTTTACCCACCAGTGAGCCGTCAATTACACCAGTCGGCCCCACGACCCGCCCAGCAGCCCAAAACCGGGAAAGACCCGCTTTTTTACGTTTTTAGCCCTTTTTTCCGCGATCAAGCCGTGTATCACTTGCCCGACAACCACCAACCGCCTAAGAACCAGCAAACAAATTTGTCACAAATCACAACCAGATGTTATTATGCTCATGTAACAAATTAAAGAGGAACTGAGAATGATGTTATCAAACTTGAGAGCCCATGCTGCTTTTCTGACAATTCTGCTGGTGTTTTGCTGTCTTATTGCTCACTCTGCCGCTGTTGATACAGATGGTATTCCAGAAGCCGTTAGCGAACTATTATCCGGCAAAACCACCGACTTTACCGGCCTAGCAATCCAAATACCAGAACATCAGCTTCCGACCGCACTCGCCGCCGCCAAACTTCTCAAGTTCCGTGCACTGCACGGCGAAACCAGTCTCAGCAGTAACGAAGCCGACGCTTTTGAAACAATTCTTCTCGATCGAATGTCTACAGCCCGGCAGGTCACTTTCTCGCAAAACGAAACCTGCCGCAAAAAGATCGAGCAGCACGAAATCATGTTTGATGGCCAAAAGCTGCTTGTGCCAGCACATTTCGTTGCTGATACAAATCTTGCAGTCATCAGTTGCCAGCCAAAAGGCGAAGCTGGCAGCCTGTTTCCGGATTTCAGCATCGAGGGGTTTTCGCAAAGCCCCTTAACGGAAATAACACTGGCCATAGACGGCCAGGCGATTAATGCCAAAAACATTCTGATAAAGCAGAGTGAAAATGCTTTCGAGCTCTCTTATCGAACACCCGCCACACCTGACAGTCTCCTGTCGATCGGCACCCATACCGCTGAGATAACTATCAACAACCAGTCTGGTGAGACAGTAAAACAGCAATGGTCTTTTACGGTCGGGATTTACAATGTACCGACCCCACCACTGCCGGCCGATGTCAAAGTAATTGGCGAAATAACGCTGCCTGGTGACAAGTTGTTACCCGGTCAAAAACTTTCTGGCAGCCTTCGTGCTGTGGTTTACGAAGATACTGCCGGTAACAGATATATAGAGTATCAGCTCACAACTGCATCAGGGCAGATCATTAAAAGCCGCAACCTTGCTTTTATCGGCAGAAAGATGCTGCCAGGCCGGGCTGGAGCCGATGATCTCGAGTTGTCGCCAAAAACGACTCATGCGTTCATAGGCAATGTACTTGCTTTTTCTTACACATGGATCGGCCCCGGCCAAGTTCTGTCGACTGACTGGCTGATAACTTCCGGTAATATATCTACAACTGAAAATTCCGTCAAAATGGCCGGGAACACATCGGCAAAGTGCACCATAGTTGTTGAAGAGGCCTATACAGATAATGCCGGGAACCAGACTTCATTTCAGTATGAAGTCTCTGCCTTCAAAACCATTCTTGCTCTCGAAATATTTGCCAATATCTCTTCCAATCGCATGTTGCTGGTCTCGAACAACGCAACAGCTTCTTTCGCTCTTAAATCAACAACGGACTGTATTGTTAATTACTCTAACGAAACAGGTTTACTTCAAAGTGATCTGGCTGAAGGCAAAGTTTACACTTTCAATTCTGGTGCCACTCTCAAGGCCGAGCGCCTACATTGGAAAATTTATGTCGAAGAAGGCAGTCCTGAAGTCGAAGATCCGGTTGCCACGACAACACAGCTTTTATTCACAAAACCCGGTTTTGCTGAGCTGGTGCTTGATGTAAAGCTGGTATGGCAGCAGTATGGCGAAACTTACGAATCTGACTTCAAGCCCGAAACTTCTGGGTTGTATGCCTTTTATCCGGTCAAAGGTTCGGCGCAATTCAGTAAATACCCCCAAGGTCAACTGTCGGTGGCTGCAAGGCATATTGCTATCGAGTCTTTTGAATTCGAAATAAAACAACAAAAGCGCATTATCACAGCGTCTGAAAATACTGAGCTTGACGAACCGATACATATCTGTAGCTCTGCATTATGGCCTGCGTCTTCTCCTATAATGGTTTTCAAGGCCATTCCTCTGATTTTTAATGCAAAAACTGGCCGAGAGATTGAAACAGTAGAACCATTTGTTTTTCAGACTCCCATGGTGATAAGCGACGATTCCATTGAATTAAACCTTGGCGGTGAATTTCATAGCGGCGAAATGTCTTCTCAAACCTGTAGAACTGTTATTGGCAAATTGCCAACAATACCGGTTTATGACGAAAACGAAGTTTTACAGCTCCAATTACAACCAGCTGACAAGGTGACAATCTATGAAGGCCAGGAACAGATTTTTAAAGCAGAGGTTGCACCACTGCCCGGCTTTGGGCAGGGCGTTTATTCTGATGTCAGTCAAACCCTTGATGTTCTGAATGGTTATGAAGTCAGGTCGGTAGAACACGTTTTATGGTATGAAGAGCCACTTGGCGATGAAGGGGACTGGAAAAGCAAAGCTTTGCGAGGTCTTGATTTTTCGCATGTTTTCAAGCCTTTTATAGGTCCCGGCAGCTACACGATGAATTGCGGCATTGTCATGAATTTGATCGAAACAGACAGTGCCGATGAAGTGCTTGTTTACCTGGAAAACGTTGTGCCGGTTGATGCTTTGCCGGGCCTGCGAATCTTTTCGCCAATAAACGAACTGGCTTACCCGGTTAATGTCTCTCTGAAAGTTAAAACAAGTTTCGACAAAGATCCAAAAATCTGGAAAGCCATCAAATGGCGCTTGAATGGCAAGGAATACCACCATGGCTTAGACGAAGCTCCGTTTTTTATAGATCTCAATCGCACCGGAAAGTGGTCATTGCAAGCGGAACTCACGATCAAGAACCCGGAAACAGACGAAGATATGCTTCTCAAAGACCAGGTTGATTTTATCGTGAACCCGGTTGAAATCAGTCTTACCCCGACCAGAAAAGTGTTTGATCTCAGCACACAGAAATCGCAGGAGTTATTTCTCAACATTACTCTCAACGGCAAAAAGGTCGAAAAACCTGGCAAACCGGTCGAATGGAACGATGACGGGCTTAAGGCCGTAGTAGACCCGATTGAATGGTTTTCTGCCACAGCCCCGAATGGTTGCGCAACCGTCAACCATGACGAAGAAAATCTCACAGCCAATGTTAACTTTGCCGACGCAGGTGCAGCGACAGTATTGGCAACGGTCACGGTTCGCTTGACCGATGGTGAAGAATATTTCCGCCGCCGGCATAAAGGCTTCGAAGATGAATTCGAAGAACCAATATTTGCTTTCCCTGCCGTCAGAGCCGACCTGTGGGCTGTAGCCAAACCTGTTTGGGAGAAATTAACTAGCAACTTACCAGGTGAACAATTCCCCAAACAAGCTGTTTCCCCAGCAGGAAGAACCTTCACAATTAAAAATGGGGTTGTGTTATTAGATAAGGAAACGTATGAATGGTCACCTCAAACTGAATTTGAGACTCCAATAGCAATTCCTGCTGCAATAACAGATTCAACCACTTTACCGGCAACCTGTAACAAAGTTAAATTTGAGTGGTCTTGTGCAGACAATGACCCATCCAACGATAGTACGTTTATCCCCACCTTCAAAAAGTGGGGATCAGCGATTGTTAAATTAAAGTCCAGTCTGGTTTTTGATAATAAAGATGAAGTCCTTTTTGCAGAGAAGATTTTCCCCGTAGCAGTTGAGGATATCGAAACCCTTGTTCAATACTATATTGAGCCAAAAACCTTTCAAATGAGACTTGGCGAAACAAAGAAATTTAATTTCTTCATTAATCCAATAGAATCTCCTCCAGTGCTTACTATTCATTCAAATGACTCAGAATTTTATATTTTAAATGGGATTTACAAGATTTCTTTGGAAGAGGTCGACTGGCATTATGAAGTTTCAAGTAATAGTAGTTCAATAGTTTCGTTATATGATTTTATTCTAAACCCACCAGAAACAGGCAATTATAAGGTTTTAGGTAAAGCAAAATGCTGGATTGTAGAATTTCCATTTAGTCCAAATGAAATAAAATGGCCTTGGTCTCCAGAATCAGCAAGCTTTGGCTCTGTAACAGGTTTAGATGTTCAGATTTTTGGAAATAATGAACCTTTAGAAACTGGTGAATATCATCTTGGCCAAGAGATCGAATTGTCTTATACAATCTCGAACTTGCCTGAAGATGTTGTTATAGAAAAGCAAAAATGGATTATTTCTTCGCCCACTCCAAAATCATTTTCTATTTCTGATGATTTGAACAAAGGCCATGTAGAAACAGTTACTGAGGCGGAGTTTAAAAAGCCAGCTGTTAAGTTTTTCCTATATGATTTTTTTCTTACGCATGAAGAAGACGTCGATTTTGGACGAAAAACAGGAACTTTAGTTTTAACATATGCTGGCAAAGAGTTTCCATACCCGTTTTTTATTCCATATAAAAAACCGTATTTAAAAAATGTAAAAGTTGAGCCAAGAAAACAGAATATTGAAGTGAGGTTAGACCTGGAAGACGTAACATGGAAGATTGGTTTTCATGACACAGATAAAATTGGCATTCAAGCTCATGCAGAAATCTTCAATCCTACCAATCAGAGTTACACTATAACTGTAACGCACCTGATAAAACGGAATGATGAGCGATCATTTTTTTCTGCTTCTTCTACACCTGAAATTCATAAGCAATTTAAGAAGACTATTCCCATTGGCTCGCCCGAGTCTGAACCGCCTGAATTCTGGCTCGACACTTATTTCCCTTCCGCCGATCGCGAAGTTACTTTTAAGTTGCCTCCACATGGTAATCTTCCGAAAGCAATTTTGTGTGACGATATTCCTCGTTACAAAATTTATTTTGAAGAGCCTGGTGTCCCGATTTTTTATGAAACAAAGACCGATTTTATTGTTTACTTTTGGGCAATACCTGAACCATTTGATAAAAGCGCTTGGTGTCCTATAAAAAGAATGGTTTGGCATTGGTCAGGCAATACCTCTTATGATCCCCAAAAAGACAAATGGGAAAATAACCAAAACAATTATTCTGTTCATGATCTTGAAATTACTCCAGTGGATTTTCCTAAATGGATAGGCTTTGCACATCCAGATTTTATATTTCCAGACGACACAATACTTCCTGAACAACCCATTTGGAGAGACAAAAATGAAAATTAAACGACTTTATCTTTTCTTTCTTTTAATTGTTTGTTGCAATTCATGTGTTTTAGCTGATGAGATTGAATTACGAATAAGCAGAAAAGATATCTCTAGAAGATATTTATGGCTTCACATGATAAGCCATGCCAAAGCCAACATTAGACTATTTACCTTTCGCAACGGCAGTGGAACCGACATCTATATGACAAATTCTTCCGGGCATTTGGTCCCTCATCTAAGGTTTGCTCCTCCAGTTCGTGGCCAGGTACATTCAAATAGAAAACCTTTTACTATTTACCCCGGTGATTTCAGTGGCGTTGTTATTAATATAAAAGATTTTAAGTTGCCTGATGATGGCATTTATTACATGGTCTGCGCAATTCCAAGCCATGAAGGAAATAGCATCATTGTCTCATCACCTTGTAAATTGTTTATTAAAAACAATGAGTTTGAGACAGTAGACCCAATATCTTTTGATGATCTTCCAGAAGTCGTTAAGAAGACATTCCGAGGAAATTTTGAAAAGTTTATGGAAGAGGAAAGAATCCCCTTGGATTCTTGCAAACTTCCTTTCTGAATAAATTTGCAAGCACCAACCACCCCCTCTGGGCTCACCACAGGGGAAACTGCTTAATATCTCTTCCGTAAATCCTTTCCCCGCTGCGCTGCCCGTCGAATTATTAAGATACCGACTGGCACGGAAAAGTAAAGGCCCCCACCCCAGCCGGCTCCGCCGGCCGGGTCCCCTCCTTGACTTTCCCGCACCAGTCCGGTTGCAAAAGGTCATCGACGGGCGGCTCCGCAGGGGAAAGGTTTTCGGGCCAGAGTTTTTCGCCGTAACGGCAAAACGCTTAAAACCCACACCCTGTTCAATAAACACAAACGGAAGATATCTGCGCCCACCGTATGAACTTGAGGTTCCAATCTGGCACCTCAAGTTTTGAAATTCAGTCTCAGACAGTTGAAACATAAAATCATCAGGAAACCTTGCTGCATTTCTGTTTACTGCGCAGTTTAACGCCTTGGTTTCAACATCGTATAACTCAGAAACCCCACGCCAGGCGCTGAAAAACTGCCGCTCAAATGACAATAAATGACAAGACGATCAAAGTCTTGTAAACAGCTCTTCCGGTAAGGAAAACCGCTTGGATAGCAGACCGGCATGACGTTTGTTTAATCGGCGTTTCCCGGAGATAATTTCTGAAACCACTCCCTGGCTGCCAACGTCTGTCAGATCGGTTTGTTTCAAACCATGCTCAATCATCAGATTTCGCAACAGTTCCACCCCGGAAACAGAAGGAATTTGGTGATGAATACGGTCATAGTCCTCAACAATTACTTCAAAAATTTCGAGCAAACCGGCCAGCGGATGTTTGTGATCGTCATTTACGAGATCCGCAAGATATTCCATAGCACGAACAACAAGATTATACTGTTTACGGCTGCGAATGCGAGACAACGGTATATCCTTAGTTAGCCGTGACCAGGCCGACTGAAAGTCATTCCCGAATGAAATTGGCTTTGCCATACTACTCATGTTTCCACGCTCCTTTGTCGTATTCTGCATGGGTCAGAACAAAACGGACATAGACCTTGCCGCGGTTGAAGTGAATTCCACAAATTATTCGATAGTTGTTGCCTGCAACATTGAAAACATAGCGATCTTGCCCAGATTTTAAACGAACCCGATCAGCTGAGGGAAACATCGTTCGCAAATCGTTGAAGTCTTTATACATGCGCGATTCAAGACAATCAAACCATGTTCGCATAGAACCAAGACTTGTCGGATGTCGGTCAACGAAATCTCGAATCTTTGCCCAGCTGATAATATGCATTTATCTTCCCTCTACCCCCAATAATATCTCATTTTTGAGATATTATCAAGAGAATCGTATAATTAGCCATAAAAAGATGTTATCGATGGCAATAAATGACAACAATAACTAGACTTCGCGACTGTTCCGCCTGCCGCCCGTCAACTGCATGAAAGCGTCCACAGGCCCGTATAATCCGGACTCCGGCAAATTCTCCGAAGTTCCTGAAATTTCACGTGCTTTTCAGCCGTTTCACGTCTTTCTCAAGGGTTTCCCGGGAAACAGTTTACTATTTTGGAACCATTCCCTTTCAACTCGAATGAGCCAGACCATTCTTGATAAACTGGTTGATGGCTTGATTGAAAATTCTCGCATAGAATCTGCTGCTTCGACTTATTTGCTAAAAAACAGCAAGCCTCCTGCGTTATCAGATTTCCTTCCGGCAAAAAGGTCAA
Source organism: Candidatus Rifleibacteriota bacterium (assembly GCA_018818125.1). Taxonomy (GTDB): domain Bacteria; phylum Muiribacteriota; class Ozemobacteria; order Ozemobacterales; family Ozemobacteraceae; genus Rifleibacterium. The sequence continues at coordinate 5,072 of JAHISQ010000193.1, read as the reverse complement.
ATGGCCAGCTCGCAAAATTGTAATATTCGCACCAGGCTGCATTATAAAAAAGAAGGTCAAACCCAAAATCATTAGAAATAAACAGCTCATTAAAACCGCCTGTAGAAACGTTCGCGCAGGTCGTAAAATTTCACGCGATTATTATTAGGGCATTGAACGCAAAGCAACCGGGTCAATTAACTCAAGCCATAGTTTCCGCCAAAACGAAACCTTTGGCACATGGCGTGGCTTTGGTTGCCAAACATTTTCCGGACACGGCAATTTTGGCACAGGCAACCTGGCGGTTAAAACATTGATTTGCCTGGCCTGTACTTCAAGCAATTTGTTTTGCTTTTCAACAGTTCCGGCCAGTAGCATGATCGCATTTTGTAACTCAGTGATCTTTCCCAAAACAGAATCATCCGCCCTGTTTTCCTGATTAAGACCAGGTATGGCTGGACATGAGTGTATATTTTTAACATCAACAGCAGCAGCAACAGGGGCAATTCCACCTTCAACAGCATTCTTCATTGCATTAAGCAAATCCGACGCATTATCAGGTAAAAACAGTTTTCCATCTTTTTTGATGGTTTCCAATTCTAATAGTTTCACCCAATATCGCGCCTTATCCTTACTCACGCCCGCAGCAGTAGCAGCTTCGAGAATTGTTACCATCATAAACACCTCTTAACGCAGTCCGCGTGAATTACGCCGCGCGCGTAAGTCATCACGCGGTTACTGCGTTATCGGCATAAACACTAATTAACCTTACTACCAATTGAAACAATCGAGTTAAATCTCACGCGCACCGCGGCAAATCCCCCGCACACATAAACTTGTGGCAAGTTAACATAAAAAACTGTCTACTTGCCACAAGCGACGATCTAACTTTCACTGCCGACGAAATGATCGTTGCATAAACGGTGGTTTGTGCAACGAATACCGGTCTATCGTTTTTAGTGGCATTTCTCGTTGCATAAACCTATTGCAAAATAGTATAGTTTTGCAATAGGTTTATGCAATTATGTTAATTGGTTATGCGCGCGTTTCAACCCAGGATCAGAATCAAACCGCCCAGGTAGCTGCATTAGAGCTCGCCGGGTGCGAATTAGTCTTTCAGGAAAAAGCCTCTGGTGGTCGATGGCACAGACCGGAACTACATCGCCTGTTAGGACAATTACGCAAGGGGGATGTGCTGGTGGTCTGGAAACTTGACCGCTTGTCGCGTTCGCTAAAAGACGTATTGTCGCTGATGGAAAAGATTGCTCAAGCTGGCGCAGGATTTCGTAGTCTGACCGAAGCGATTGACACTACATCGCCAGCTGGTCGAATGCTGATGCAAATTGTAGGAACTTTTGCAGAGTTCGAGCGGGCAATGCTGCGTGAACGCACGCTAATCGGTTTGGATGCGGCACGCAAACAAGGGCGAGTTGGTGGTCGTCGACCAAAACTCAAAACAGATCAGCAAGAAACGATTTTGAAATTAGTTGAAACAGGAAAGAAAACCGCAGCAGATGCCGCTAGACTGTTTAATGTTCACCCAGCAACTATATCACGACTTCTGAAACGCGGTAAGACTCCTTAAAGGAGTTTTATGTTCCATTGCTCCCTAAACCCCAACAACCTGCCAACTAAAAATCGATTTTAGACCACCTGGCGTGCCCTGTACGGAATCGAAAGTTATTTTTGAATAGCTACCCTTCTGCGCGAGAAAAAATCTCTTTCCCGGGCTTATTTTGAAAAAGTGTTCTCAAACCCCGGGAGTTTTAGCTTTTTTGTCTTCGAGTGTTTTCAAATATCAATACTAAAACTATGACTTGATAAGGATTTTAAGAAAATAGTGTTCTCAAACTACAATAGCAGCTGTTGGTTTTGCTGGCTGCCGTGTATTATAGAAGCTCTTTGTTAATCATTGTTTGCTATCTTAACTGTTTTCCAATATCGGTAGTTTATAAAAAAACAGACAAACGAACCTTGAATCAGATCAACCAGATTTGTTTACAAATTTTCTAAGTCCACTAGTCGTAAGTATATCTAAAGTACTATCTAATATATATCCAACTAAAAAACCATGCCTGCAACTACCATCTGATAAGCGTTTCCAAGGTCGGCACTGTTTTCAAACCCCGGGAAAAGTGTTCTCAAACCCCGGGAAAAGTGTTCTCAAACCCCGGGAAAAGTGTTCTCAAATCCCGGGTGTTGTGATTGTGTTTTGCCGGGAAAATCTAATTGAGTTTTTCCTTTTGTAGCTGGCATAAGTTTGTGTTAGTATTTCCCGGGTTCTTTTGAGATCTTAGTAAAAGTGAGGGCTATATGGAACGTGAAAATGTTAAACAGAACATAAATTTTCTAGAATATCCTCTTTGGTTTCAAGACGAAATAGCCGCCGCAAATGCAGAACAAGGCATGATTTGGAAAGATCGTGAAGGCTTTGTTTATCGGGCTGGCTACAAACCACCGGTTAAAACAGATGCAATTTTCTTGTTGTATTTGTTGATGCAAAGTCAAAGAAATGGTTATAAGCAGGAACTAACTTTAACTCGCTATCAAATCCTCAATGATTGTGATTTAGATGATAGTGCCAAATCGTATAGTCGCCTCGAAGACAGTTTAAAACGCTGGAAAATGGTTGGTATTGAGTTTATCGGCTCTTTTTATGACGGTGAAACTTATAGTGCTATAAACTTTGGCATTATTGATTCCTGGTCTATTCATGAAAAGACAAAAGAACTGAAAGTTACTTTTTCTCCATCGTTCATCAAAATGATGCTTGGCAAAGGCTTCTTCAAGTATATTAACTTTGCTGAGTTCAAAAGACTGCGTTCGCCGCTTGCAACCAGATTGTATGAAATCCTCTGTAAATCTTTCCATGGTCGAGATACCTGGGAAATCAGTACTGCCAAAATGGCTGAAAAGATCCCCATGAAAGAGCGCTATGCCGCTCACATCGTTCCCAAGATTAAAACCGCCATAAACCGCATTAACAAATGCTCTGATACAAAATTTCTGCTTGAAACCAGGAAAATAGATCGTGGTCAAACCGTTCTTTGTTTCAAAAAAACAGTTGCTGCGAAAGCCTTGCTGCCGTTTCATCAGCCTGAAGACGAGTCTTTCAAAATTCCAGACAAACCCGAAATAACTGTTTTAATAAATCTTCTCCCAGAACTGCGCCGATCACAAAAAACCATATTTGAGCCTGTCATAGCCTTTTATGAAATGCGTGGCGCTGATTATGTGGCCCGGAACATCCGCTATACCAACAAAAATGCAAAAAGTAATTATCGGCCCTATCTTTTGAAGGCCTTACAGAATGATTACGGTCTTGCAATGCAGGAAGACGAAGAAGCCGCCCGGCAGGTTGTTGCCCAGGAAGCCATGAAAGCACAGGAAATTGCTCAAAGTGAAGCTGTCGAGCAAACCCGCCGGAAAGAGCAGGAAGAAAACAAGAAACGCGCCCAGGCATATATTGAAAGCCTCTCTGAAGGATCCAGGTCGGATCTTCAGGTGGAAGCTATGGCTAATATGTCTGACAATATCAAAGAAATCGTTCTGAAAAAGGGTCTTGGCAGCAAAATTATGTTGAATATGGCCATGGAAAACATTGCTTTGCAACGAATTGCCGAAATCAACGCCAGTAAGCCAGTGCAGCCAACTTTGGAAATGGCTGCTTAATTTTGACTGTTCTCAAACTACAATAATCGGAAACGATTAGGGGTCACGACACCAAACGGAAATTTACGTACGTTAAGGAATTCTTAGTCGTTGAAATCTGACATCTGAAGCCCGGAGAAGCAGACCGGGAAAAGGAAAAGCGTTGCTAAATGGAACGCGCCCCACGTCCTGTTGACCCGGCCAACGCTCCGGCAGCTTCGCCGCCTTCACTTTTGTCCAGGTCTCGGAAAGCCCTGGCGGGCTTCCGCAGGTGCGTGCAATGTCCATCTGCCCCGGCCGGCTTTCAGTGTTTGTCATTTATTGTCATTAGCCGGCCTTTTTGCGCCGCCTGGCCAACAGTCGCCGCCGCAGCTGGACATTGGGGGCGCGTGCGAAACCGGCTTGCAACTGGTTCTGTTGCTATCTGTGACAAAAAAGCAGGCCGCCGCCGGAACCGGTGGCTGGAAGAAAAATCGGCGACCAATCTGATCGCCTCCAGGCAGTTGCGCCGCCCGCGATCTCGGAACCGAGGTCGGCGGTCGTCGCGCTTGAAGACAGTTTAGATCCCCCTCCCACCCAGGGCTGCGCCAAATTTTAAACAAAGTCCGGGCGGTTGGCCAGCCGGCTTCGCCGTCTGACCACGGGTATTCATCAGCCCGGGCAAGCGTCGGGCAGCGCTGTAATGCCTGTTTTCGCTAGCGCGAAACCAGGCACCGGGCAAACCGCGCCAAGCAATTATCGCGCCGGGGGTGCCCTCCCGACCTCCCTCCCGTCACGATAATTGCTTTTGGCGCTGTCTGATAAGTCTGACTTATCAGACTTTGCCCTTTACAGCGCTGCCCTCCGGCCTCTGCCTGCCGTAACCCGGCAGGTCCGGCTTTACATAACAGGTGTGTTATGCAAACTTGCCCGGGCTGATGAATACCCGAACGCCGCTGTCGCGGCTACCGCCCTCGTCACGGCACACGACCAGCGTCCTGTCGAGTTGGCCAGGGCTCCGGCAGCTCCGCCGCCTCGCACCTGCCCACCTCCCGGAAAGCCCTTGCGGGCTTTCCGCAGGCGCAACAATGCCCGCCCGCTGCGGCCGAGTTGTCATTTATTGTCATCCGCCAGCCTTGCCATGTCACAGCGCCACAGGTCGCCCGTCGCCGCGCAGTCCGGACATTGGGTCGCATGCCGAAAACGTTTCTAAACAAGTTGGTTCTGACCAGAATGGCGCAATCCCTCCACCGGCCCCCAGGGGCCTCCGCGCTGGCCAGATCCCATAATAATTGTTTTGTAAAACAACTATTGTAAATAGTATGTTGCTAATAAGTTTTTTATGTATTACAATGTATTTGTATGTAATTTAACGTAATATATGGAGATTATTATGCCACGTAGAGCACTGGAACCAACTGCTACCATCACCGTTCGGCTCCCGTTGCCCCTGATCAATGTTC
>JAHISQ010000057.1 GCA_018818125.1 Candidatus Rifleibacteriota bacterium | reverse complement strand
CGCGGCAAGTGAAATAGCGTAGGGTGGAACCTGTTCGCCACCGGCCGCAGGAATACCTTTTAGTGATGTCTTAAGCCAGTTCAGGAGTGCCGGAGTCTGCCAGAATTTTTTTTGGCCAGGGTTGGCAACAAACGGTACGCCGGTGTCTTCAGGAAAAAGACCGCCGTCCAGGCTTTCGCCGCCAGATTGCAGCCCGGTATCTACGGCAATAACCATGCGTACCATGTTTTCGTCTGGCTGCAGCGGTGATCTGTATAAGAACAGGCGTGCCCAGTCAACGCTCCGGCAGGGAACATCACTGTCGGCAGACTTGGGCAGGCAGGGCAGGGGAAGCCATTTTCCGAGACAGTTGTCGAGAACATCACCGAAGCGCAGGGCCAGTCCGCCCACATCTATCAGGGCCTGATCACCTTCAGTGACGGCGTTGCTGATTGCTTCACTGCCATACTGCAGGCCAATGGCACCGGCCGGTGACTGTAGCACTCTAAATTGCCAGTTTTTTTGCAGCAGCAGGTCTGATAGGCGAATTTCATACTCTGGTGCGTAGAAATTTATGCCGGTCGAAACCAGAAATTCAATTTTCTCCATGCGAGCTGGTTACCTTTCAACCGCTGTTGCAGCGGGGGCTGAACTGTCGGTAGATTTATCAAGGGGCTTGGGCCAGTTGAGAGCGGCCTTTATCGGCCAGAACATGGTCATGGCTGCGAGGATCAGCACCGGGAAAGCCATAAGGTGCGCGATCACGAAAATTTCAACTACAACAATTGCGCTCCAGATCAATAGAGTCTGGTTAACCACACGTTCTCGTTCTGCCATTTTTTATCCCCCTGCAGGATTAGCCCTGAATAATTTCTTTCAATAATATTTCAGCTTCTTTGTGTCCCTGTTTTGCAGCGCGTTGCAGCCAGTTCTTTGCCTTCTCAAGGCTGAACTCGACTCCCATGCCGCACTGGTAAAGGCTGCCGAGATGAAACTGGGCTTCGACGTCGCCAGCTTCAGCCGCGAGGCGCAGCCAGTTAGCGGCGGCAGCGAAATCCGGTTGAATGCCGACGCCCTTCATATAGATTATGCCGATTGCACGTCGGGCATCAATAGAGCCCTGCTTTGCCGCCTGATTCAGTATGGCCAGGGCTTCAGGCACATCGGGTTTGCTGCTGCGACCAGGCAGTAGCTGAACGGCCTGGTTATACAGAGATTCAGCGCTGCCGTAATAGACTTTATCTTTTCCGGGTGGAATCTGTGGGGAGTTTTGGGTCGGCGCCGCCACAGATTTTGCCGTTGGCGCTCTGGAAGCAGTCGCAGGGCTTGGTGTTGCCGGTTTTGTTGGCTTAATCTCTTTTTTTAGTGCTGGTGCTGAAGGGTCTGCTCGCAATGTCGAAATTTCTGCTTCTGACTGGCCTGTGCTGGTGCGATTGCCAGTTGCAGTCTGATCGGTCGGGATTTTGCCTGCACTGCTGCCTGTTTTTCTTTTTGCCGGTGGCGCCGAAAACAGCGGGCGGTCAGTCTGAACTTCGATTTTTACCATGGTGGCTGCAAGACCTGCTGCCTGTTGAGTTGTTTCATCGTGAAACCAGCTGGCAAAAACGCGGATGGCGCCACTTTCATCTTGCCCGAAAATCAGGCCAAGGCGTGATTTTGCAGCTAACTGCGCATAGGCAGCCGCTCCCGCCGAATTACCCGCATTTATCGGTGTCGGCTTTGTATCTTGAACTTCAGATTTCGCCAAAGTGGGCGGCGCAGCTCTGGCTGGTTCAGGCGCATTTGTCGAAGGACTTTCGAGCTTGAGTCCCAGCGCTATTGCCCATGCTTCTACTGCCCATACAGCTATGTTGTCGCTGACTTTGTGCTTTTTGATAAGGATTCCGGCAAGGTGTAGAACACTTCTGCCAGTTACCAGGCCACTGCCGTCTTTCTGCAGTTCCCAGGGCAGGCGTTCGTTCAGTCCGGCGGCGAGAGCGGTAATTTCCGGCATGTTCGGCCAGTCGCCCAGTTTATTGATTTCCCTGGTAAAGTCCTCGACGCTCTGAAAAACCGTAGCGTCTTTGCGCGCTATCAGCGACATCAGTCCTTTTTTTATCGAATCGCGAGCAGCACTCATTCCTCTACCCCAGCTGTGGTGATAGGGTGAGAATAACAATTATTCGAGCTGCAGTCAACGCCGACAAAATTAGAATCAGCAATCTATTGTGAAAAATGTCAGGAGACCTATATCCACTTGTCATTCCAGCACAGAAATGGTACTCTGAGAGCGAAAGAGCCAATTCTGCGGGGGTATCATGGGTAATTTCATCTTGCGGGGCGTCCTGCCGACTTTGCTGGCAGTTGTTCTGTTCGTCGTCGCCATGTTTATGATTTTCATTCCTACCTTAGAGCAGAATATCATGGCGCGAAAACATGAGATGATCAGGGAGCTTACGACTTCGGCGTGGAACATTCTGGCCAAGTTTGAGCATGATGAGCAGACTAATGTGCTTTCCAGAGAAGAGGCTCAAAAGCAGGCAATCGCTCAGATTCGTAATCTGCATTACGGCAATGAAATGAAGGACTATTTCTGGATCAACGACATGTATCCGAGAATGGTTATTCACCCCTATCGACCCGATCTCAACGGCAAAGATCTTACTGACTTCGTCGATCCAGAAGGCAAAAAGCTGTTCGTTGAGGTTGTAAAAGTGGTGAAGGAACAGGGCGCAGGGTATGTGTCATACCATTGGCAATGGAAGGACGACGCTTCTCGTATTGTTCGCAAGTTATCGTATGTGAAGGGCTTTGCCCCCTGGGGCTGGATAATCGGCACCGGAATTTACCTGGACGACGTCGATCAGGAAATTAGTAGCGTTTCTCAGCAGTTGGTGCTGATTTCATTCGGAATCCTGACGCTGGTTTCCGGGCTGCTTGCCTTCATCCTGTGGGGAACCTGGAGGGCCGAGTCCAGCCGTAAGTCTTCGGAAAGTGCCTTGAAAACTTCGGAAGAGAGGTATCGTCTTTTGGTTGAATCTGCTGACGATTTCATTATCATGTCGCTGGAAGGTGAGGGCCTGTTTGCTAATCAGAGTATGCTTCGACTTTTGCACTATGCTCCCGAAGAGTTCAGCAGGCAGAGACTGGAAGACATTGTCGTTCTCACTCGGGAAGAAGAAGCGCAGGGCTTTTATCACTTTCAGGCGCTTCTACTGGGAAAGGATTTCCCCCAGCATTACGAATCAGGACTTCGTGACCGACATGGGGTCATTCGTCGCGTTCTGTTGTCTCTGTCGAGGATTCCCTTTGCCGGGAAAAACGGATTTAGCCTTATTGCTTCCAAGATAACTTCCCGGCACGAGCGGGAAGTCAATCGAACGCTCCTTCTTGATGAATTGCAGCAGTCACTGATGTTTTTCCATGGAAACGTTGGTGACCTCGCACAGAAAATTACGACACGCGTTTCGCCAACTGCTTCCGCAGTTGCTGCCGCAAAGATTCTTATGGCTTCATCAGTGGAAGCTCTTGTTGTAGGGGATGAGCAGAGTTGTCTGGGCACTCTGAGCTCTCGCGATGTCGTCTCCGGGCTGCTTTTGCAGAGAGACACTGATTCGCTCACGGCGAAAGATGTGATGTATCCATCGGTGACCATCAATCCGGAAGCGCTTCTCTTTGACGCTTATCTGAGTATGAAACGGCAAGATTTCAGGCCTCTGATCGTTTGTTCCGATGATAAACCGCCTCATGCCCTGTTGACCATTCGCGATCTTTTTCAGATTCAGTCTTACTCTCCTACACTTCTGATGCGTGAGATTCAGGAAGCAGAAGGTGAAGAACAGCTTATTCGATCAGCCAAACGGGTGCCTGAGTTGGTGAATGTCATGGTTCAAAACGGTGCTCGCACGAGTCACATCAATCGTTTTATTTCCATGATTGCGGACATGGTTCTGGAACGGGCTGGGCAATTGGTTCTGGCGCAACTGGAACCTCCGCCCGTACCCTTCGCTTTTATCATGACCGGAAGTGAGGCTCGACAGGAACAGACACTCTGTACCGATCAGGACAACGGAATCATTTTTGCCGATGTCCCGGCCGAAAGTCTTCAGAAGACTCAGGAGTATTTTCTGAACCTGGGAGAACGGGTTTGCACGCTGCTCAATTCCGCGGGGTATTCGTTCTGTAAAGGGTTTATCATGGCTAAAACCCCAAAGTGGTGTCAGCCGCTTTCGACCTGGAAGCAGTATTTTTTAAAATGGGCAACCAAGCTTGAGCCCCAGGATCTTATGGAAGCCAAGATTTTCTTTGATCTGCGTTGCGCTTTTGGAGAAACGAAGTTAGTCAACGATCTGTGGGAAAGCTTTACAGCAACCCTGCCTGAGAATCCCCGTTTTTTCGTTCTGCTGGCTCTTGATGTTCTTCAATTTCAGCCGCCGATCGGTTTGTTCGGGAATTTTCTTTTGGAATCAAATGCTGGCAAAGAGGATACTTTGAATATCAAGGCGGCAATGGTTCGAATCGTTGATTTTGCCCGCATCTATGCTTTGAAACATGGCATCAGGGCCCGCGGAACTTTTGACCGGCTCAGAGAACTCATGGATATGGGAATTCTGACCAAGCGAAGCAATCAGGAATTGACAGAAGCATACGGATTTCTTATGCGCATGCGAATTCAGCACCAGGTCAATATGAGGGAAGAAGGCAGCGCGCCTGATAACTTTATCCGCCCGTATGAACTTTCTGACCTTGATCAAAAAATGCTCAAGGAGACCTTTGCTCAGATCAAAAATTTCCAGATGCGACTGAGCGGTGACTTTACCGGGCTTGCGGGGCAGGTCTAAGGTGCCTTCAAGATGATTCTTCTTATCAGTGACGTTCACGGTTTTTTTGGTGTTGTCAACGATCAGATCAGGCACGCCGAAGAGACCTTTGGGAAGCTTGTCGAGCATGTGGTAGTGCTTGGCGACTTCGGTCTGTTTTCCAGCAAACTTGATCGTTTTTTCGACTATCAGAAGCGTTCATTTCTGCGCCCGGTTTCTTTTCTGGATGGCAACCACGAGGAATTCGAGCGTTTTTCGGAGCTGCTTGAAACCTACAGTCTACATTTTTCACACATGGCGCGCGGAACGATTCATCAGTTATGCGGCCACAGTTGCATTTGTCTCGGAGGATCGTCCTTTCTGGATGTTCTTAACACCCCTGAAAAAGCTGAGATCAAGGATCATGAGATCGACCAGTGTCTGGCGTTCAAGCCGAGTGACGGCGAAATTTTTCTCACCCATGACAGTCCGCGAGGGATAGGAGTTCCCCATTCCCAAAGATGGGATATCAACGGACCAACCGGGTTTGCCCGAAGTCGCGAGCTTCTTGAGCATTTTTCGCCACGTCTCTGGATTTTTGGGCATCATCATCAATGGTTCGACAGGCAATTGCAAGGCACCCGATTTCTGGGGCTTCCCATAAGCTGGGAGGGATACGCTATTCTTGGGGAGGACTTTAACCTCAATCCCGTTAAGCACGTCGTGAAGCCGGAACAACCAATTTTGAGACGCTGGTTTGGTGGACTTCTAGGCGGATAAAACACGCCCCCTTCCGAAAGGAAAGGGGCGTGTTCAGTGACTTGATGCGGTGGCCGGTTTAGTAGTTATGCACCTTTTCAGCCAGGAACTTTTTGATGCTCTCAGGAGTATCGCAACCAGTGGCAAGTGAGACCACGATGTTGGCGATTACAGCAAGAGGAGCACCCAGCCAGGCAAAATACCATGCGTTCAAATAGTAACCCATGAATTCTGCGCCGGGAAGAACAATCTTAAACGTACCGCAAACGAAATACGTCAGGGCTATCGTGGCAACTGCCGACCCGGTGATAACGCCGGCCCAGGCTCCAGCCCGATTTGATCCGCTCCACCAGATACCGAGAAGGAACATTGGGAAAATTGTGCATCCGGCAAGCGAGAAGGCAAGAGCTACCAGCTGAGCAATGAGGGCAAGATCCATGAGGGCGATCACCGTAACGATGATCGACATTGTGACGGTAGCGGCACGAGCTACGAACATCTGGCGCTTTTCAGTGGCCGCAGGATTGATAACCTTGAAATACAGATCATGAGAGAAAGCCGAGGCTCCTGCGAGCAATAGCCCGGAAACGGTAGAGAATGCCGCGGAAATAGCTCCGGCAGCCAGAAGGCCGATTACCAGCGGATACAGCGCGCCAAGCTGGGCGGTATACACCACGATCGCATCCTTGGCCAGCGTTCCGGTTGCGGGATCAGAAGAGAGGAGCTTCCCGAATACGGAGTAAGCCGGTGCGCTCCAATAGAGGAGACAGATGAAAAACAAACCCCAGACAACAGACCAGCGGGCATCTTTGGGATTGGGAACGATGTAAAACCTTGCGATTACGTGCGGCAAGCCGGCAGTTCCAATCATCAGAGAGAAACAGATGGCCAGCCATTGGAAGAAGGTGGCACCGGTGGCCGGATCCCATGGCATTGCGAATTCCGGGGAGGGAACAGTGGCAAAGCTTTGCCCCATAACATTGGTAAGATTTTTGGTCGCGGGAGCAAGTCCATTCACAACGTCAGAAACGGCCGCACCGTAACCGACCTGAGGTAGCGGTGCGAAATATCCAAATTTGTTACACAACAGAATCAGGGGAAGAATAAAGGAAACTATAATAATTACATACTGGATCTGCATATTCTTGGTGGCGCCCAGCATGCCTGAAATCAACGTATAGACAAGAACGACGGACGATCCGACAATGATGGCCCAGACGTTCGGCATGCCGAAGACCCATTTGAACATCAGACCGATTCCAGCGAACTGCCCCACGCAGTAGCAGATTGAGATGGCGAGGGTCAGGAGCGCGGAGTATGCTCGCAGACCGGAGGAATAAAAACGGTCACCGATGAAGTCAGCGGCCGTGTATTTACCGTAACGTCTGATTTGGCTGGCCATGAGAACGAGAAGCAAAACGTATCCACCGGTCCAGCCGACGACGTATGAAAGCCCGTGATAACCGGTTCCATACATGATGGCGGCCATTCCCAGAAACGAAGCCGCGCTCATCCAGTTTGAGGCGATGGCCATTCCGGAGCCAATTGGGGAAATCTTTCGACCGGCTGCCCAGTAGTCGGCCGTTCCTTCGGCACGATTCGTGAGTCCCACGCCGATGAAGGTGCAGAGAATGATGATCAGGATGATGGCCGGTCCGAGCTTAAAGGTGCCTTCCAGCTGGGTGGCTGTGGTCGGGGCTGCTGCTTCGCCGGCAAAAGCGGGGCCGACAACGGTCATTACGAAAACGGCCAACAGTGCAGCCAATAAATAATAAGGCAGAGAGTATCGCTTGATTATCTTTGTCATTGTCATTATTCCTTCTCTTCTTCAGGAGTATTCTCTGCAGGTTTTGCGGTGACCGCCAAATTTGGCTCCACACCTTCTTGTTCAAGGTTATATTTGACATTTGCGATATCAGTCATATAGCAAAACAACCAGCAGAGGCTGACAAACATAATCAGCAGGAATTGAGCGGTGAACCAGTAATGAAAGGGGAATCCAAGGAAGCGCGTGTCCGTTAAGGCTGAGCGATTATGAATCAGATAAAGATCCATGATTTTGGGAAGTGCCAGTTTATGTTCATCGGAAATGACATCGGAAGTCACAGGAACCAGTGAACTTTTTAGAATCGAAACTAGAAGAGGATCGAAACCGTCTGTACCGAGACCGATTGCTGTTGCTGCGGCCTGGGGATCAGAATCCTGAACTCCTAGCCCACGAACGACAGCGCTTAGTGCGCTTTTAAGAATTGGCTTGTCGGCTGCGCGCAGGGAAACATTTTTCCCGAGAACCATGAGCAAAGACCTTGCGAGATCTTTCTTGTCAACTTCGCTTCCGGCGCCGCTCGAAACTTCAGGCCATGCTTTGGCGTAAACAGCATGCATCGGTTCGGGGGTAGGCGTGTTCATCGCGGTGAGCATGAACTGAAAGCCAAAAACTGCGACAAACCAGACGATGAGCATGGTCATAACCACTCTCTTGTTTGCTTTGGCGGCTTCAGACTTAGGAGTGAAAAAATTCACATTGTAAGTTACGTCAGACATTAATCCTCCTGAAAATTCGGTACATTCTAAAAGCGTACACTTTTATTCCTCGAAAATGCATAGAAAACAAAACGGGAAATTCTCTCTCTCAGACTGCCGAAAAAGCATTTTTTAGCAGAGTACCTGCCTCATGAAAATCTACTTTTCCGTCATCAGGATACAATCCCAAAATTTGAAAGTCAAGAATGTTTTGTGTCGAAATTCGGCTGTTCAGGGCTGAGCTTGAGAAAGGGAATTTTATTGAAAGAGGTGCAGCCCCATATCTGAGGTTGCACCATTAATTGCTTGCTTTGAGGTCAGATTAAGCTAACGTCAGTGAATAAATAACTCCGGCCAGGCCAATCAGTGCAAGTGCCAGGACAATGGTTTTTGGCATTTCGCCGTCCTTTTCCATGGCGGCACCAAAAATACCAAAAACAAGGGGATGAACCAGAAACGGCATGGCAAAGATAAATGGAATCAGTGTTGCCGACTGTTCGCCGAACATACCGCCCTGAGTCGCCGCAAAAAGACCAAAGTGTGAAATTGCTGCAGCTTTGGCCATGCCGGCATTGTAGATGTCCATTCCACTCAGATGTAGTAGAAAAAAACCGCCAAATACTGCTGTAATCTGCCATCCAAAGGAAAACTGCATAAGGCCCTTAACTTCTTCTGATTCTTTACTATTGGCCTTACTAAGGGTTTTTAGTGACCAGGTGGTGATGCCTATGCCTATTAATGCAATTGCCAGCGCAGCCGAGGCAATCAGTTTCCCTTGTTGTACGCTCATTGCCAGGATGGTGAAAACGAAGATGTGTCCGAAGAAAGGGACATTGATCATTATGGGTGCCCGAGCAGCGGCCTCTGAACCAAGATCTCCGGCAGTACAGGCGCCGGTGAGTCCTGAATGCGAAAGTGAGCCTGCCATGCCGGGCGCCAGGTTTCGTACGTGGTTGGCTTTGCCTAGAAAAATAAGGAGTGCGAGTCCGCCAAACATCCAGAAAAGCTGGCCGAAAAAGCCATAAGCCATAACCGGTGCCATGCCTTCCAGTTTAAAGGCTTCGGCGATTCGCGAACCGCCAATCATGAAGTTTGCAGAAAGCACAACCGGAATGCCCGCAAACAGAAGCGCTCTACCTGTCGGGCCCATGATCCATTCCGAAAACAGCACGCCGAGGGTGGCAGAAACAATCATGGCAAAGAAGATCTGTGGCAGAGCAATAAGAGGCTTGATTGCCATTGCAATATATTGAGACGCGCAAAGAATGCCCACGATCATGGCCATTTCATAGAGCCCTTTTCGAATATAGGCGCCCTTGTCTTTGATGGTTGCCTTGTTATCTATAAGTATGACTGATCCGCAAACGCCAATGTAAGAAACAAGCGGGTAAAAATGGGAAATTGGATCGTTGCTGCTTACGCCGACTATAAGCTTTACGATTCCTTCCAGGCCTATAAGTATGAAAAATGAGCGGATAAGGAAGTAAAGTTGAGTTCTTTTTGTACCCAGGATAGTTTCTTCGCTCGAATAGATAACAATGTCATCAAGCTCAAGATGCTGCTTTAAAAAGAGCTTTTTGAGCTCCTGCCCGCCGACAAAGAACGAGACGACCAGCGCCACAATTGTTACTCTGCTTATCAGCGTCAGAAGAGGGAATTCTTCCAGGCCAGGAGTGCCAATATTACTTTTTACCAGTGCATAGCCCATGCCCAGACCGAATAATACGATAATAAGAATTGGCGAATATCTGCTGCCAGCAACGATGGATCGCGAAATAAGCACTATTGGAATAATCAGAAACAGCGTTAACCAAAACTGATTTAGAAACTGAAGTTTGGCAATTTGATCTACTATTTGTTCCATCAGCGAATCTCCCGAAAAGCAGGTTCGTAAATGTTGCGCACAATTTTAACCTTTTTGGTGCCAGTTTTCAACACTTATAGACAGACAGAAAAGCACTCGCCGCCAGTATACCGATGTAGATGCTGGCGGCGAGTGTAGTGGAAGGATTAGATCAGGGTTTTCGGCCGTGTTTTTCGAGATTCTGCCGAGCCTGAAAGGCGAAAGTTGCCAGGTTTGTCTCACGGTTGGGCATAATGCTTCCGTCATAGATCATGTCGACGAAAGGCGCCTTGCTGCGCATGTGCACCTTGAGAATTGAGCTGGCAATGGTTGAAGGCATGCAGGTGAATGGCATTGAATTCACTACGCCGTTATAGCCTTCTTTCGCAAAGGCGAGAGCGCCACCAATACTGAGTATTGCTTCGCCGTTGATGTGATTTGAGAAGATGTCGGCGGTTTCTTCGAGAATATGTTCGGTGCTGTGGTCAAAACGCTCGCCGAGAAGACTGGAGAATGGCTGGGAAATAAATTTAGCAACCAGGCGTTGATATTTGGCAGTGAGCCAGAACTTTGCGACTTCTCCGACATTCGCGAGTGATTTTTTGCGCCTAAGGGCTTCTCTGGATTCTTCGATGCCGGTATGCGTGGTGTATTCAACCCATTCGGCTACGGAGCTGGTGTAAGTTTCGCAGCCGAGATCCTCAAGCATGCGTATGAGCTGTTGGTTGCTTTCTTTGTGCGTTCTTACGAAGATCTCGCCAACTATGCCGATCAGTGGCTTTTGCCCGTTTGTTCGCTCGATCGCAGCAAAGGCACGTGCTGATTTTTTTGCGGCCTTGATCAGTTGCAGCCCGCCACCGGCTTCGATAGCAACTATTCCAGCCTGCATTGCATCCTCAAAAACAACGTCGGATGTGCCTTTCACTTTTTCGTAGGGTCTGATGCGCCAGAGTGCCTTTTCGATCAGGTCGGCGTATACAATAGACTGCCAGGCAAGTTTACGGAACTCTACGGCCTGACTGTCATTAAAATATCCGCTGAATCGGTAACTGTCTTCAGAGCTTGGCGATAGGATCGGCACGTTAACATATTTATACTTGTCGAGCAGAATTCGGTGCAGACGAGTGTATTGGCCGAAACGGCATGGCCCCTCGGTTTCCGGCATAAAGAATGCCAGGCTGTTGTTTACATCATCGCCATCCGCCATGTGGCGGTCGATTACGTCGAACATATCTCCGGTCGTTACTATGCAAGGAAAGCATTCTTTGCCAGAGGTATGTTTTTTGCCAAATTCGAGGCCAGCATTGGTGTAAGTTGGCATTACCTCAGCGTTGCAGCCAAGATGGCGAAATGCTGCGGCAAGACATCTGGCGCCTTCAGCCATTTTTGGCAGGTAAAGCGTGCGCTCGGTGAGGGGCGCAGTTGATTTACGTGGCACGAAGTTTATGTCTTTGTCGGCGAGAATGGTGATTTGCGTCTGGTTTTTTATCGCATCGATAAAGGCAAGAAGACGGGTTTCTACACCGGCTCCGGCAGAGTGTTCATCGAGCTCCAGTTCGAGATAAGGCCTGTGGGTGCGGTTCATCTCGTGGTTGAAGAAGTGCAATACAAAAGAATCTGGCCCGCAGGAAAAGCTGGTGAGGTAAAGCCCGAATAGCCTCTGGTCGCGATTTATATACTTGGCGACCTGCAGAATGCGATTGCCAAAGCCCCAGTACATATTCGGGTATTCAGATTCGACGTCGATGCCTGACAGGTCGAGAAATTCCTGAGGAATTGCATGAATCCCGAGACGGCTGAAAGTGGCGAACAGATTAAGGTTGGTGCGTGAATCATAGGCGCTGTATGGGCGCCCCACTACCACGATCGCACGGCGATCACCAAGGTTTTTAAGAATTTCGCTGCCAATGCGTTTGATTTCGCTGGAGAACAGCTTAAGTTCGGCCATGGCTTCATCGTAGGCCTGATTGAACTTTTTGTCGTTGAAAGGCAGCCCAAGACGCTTGAATTCGGCAGCAAAGTTCAGCTGCATATCGAGCTTGCCCTTCTTGAAATAAATAGCCGGCTTGATTACTTTTTTTGCTTCAAGTCCAAGCGCAGCAATCAGCATGTAGGTGTTGGCTTCGACATATGGACAATAAAATGAATTGTTTCCCTGATTAGACTCCATCTCGATCAGCATAGGCATGAAAAGGAGATCGCACTTGTCTTTGAGTGTCGCGACGTGCCCATGTGAAATTTTGACCGGAAAACATGCTTCGCAGGTCATAGCCGAAATGCCGCGATCAACGATTTCGTTGCTGGTTTCTGGGCTGATAACAACTTCATAACCAAGTCGTGTCATCAGGTGTATCCAGAATATGCCAAGATCGTGAAAGCCGAGTGCGCGCGGGATTCCGATGACCGTTTTGCCACTTTGTGGAATAAATGGTTCTTCGTCAGCGACTTGATAAAGACCCTTCATGTGTTTGAAATAGAGTTCCTGGCGAACGCGGTTAAAGTCTGGTGCGCGCTTTTTTGTCTGCAGCCGCGATTCGTACATGCCGCAGTCGCCGCCATAAATTGCTTCGTCATTGCCAACTTTGTAAATCTGGAGTTTGCACTGATTGTGACATTTGGAATTGCGGTTGCATATCTCTTCTTCATGCACAAATGGCTGCTCTACAACTTGCCAGCCTCTGAATCTCGTTGTAAAGTTTTCGCCGGTAGCAACGAGTCCCTTTATTTCATCCATAGCGTGCAGAGCAGCTCCGATTCCACCCATTACCTCACGGTGCGGCAGAGTTATAATCGGTTTTCCGACAATTTTTTCGAATGCTGCAACTACTGATTTGTTAAGTGACGGGCCGCCCTGAAAGCTGATTTTGTTGCCAATTTTGCCATCCTGTACGACGCGATTCAGATAATTGTGAACCACTGCCTGAGAGAGGCCAGCAAGAAGATCTTCGACCGCTCCGCCCATCTGCAGGTAGGACATCAGGTCTGATTCCATGTAGACAGTGCAACGCTCGGTCAATCGATATGGCGCTTTGGCACGCATTGCCATGGTTTCATATTCGCCGGCGATGTCTATGCCAAGCTTGTTGGCAGTTTCTTCAAGAAAACTGCCGGTTCCGGCAGCGCAGACCTTGTTCATCCTGAAATCAACGACATAGCCGTTACCAAGCGCAGTATATTTGGCATCCTGGCCGCCAAGTTCAAAGATCGTGTCTATTGTTGGCTCAAAGTAAGTAGTGCCGCGTGCGTGTGCGGTAACTTCGTTTACCACATCGTCGGCGCCGACGAAGAGGTTGGCAACCTCGCGTCCGGAACCGGTGGTGCCGACGCCGATTACCTTGACGCGCTTTACGTCAATGGTTTCGACGCAGTTGCGCAACGCCTTTTTAATGGCGATAACTGGCTGTCCTTCGGTCGAAATATAGCACTTGTAAACCACACGCCCTTCAGGTGTAATCAAAACCAGTTTGGTTGTGGTTGAGCCGATGTCATAGCCCATGTAAACATCTAGTATCTCTTTGCCCGGGGGGAGGCCATCGGCTTTGCCGCACTCGGCAAAGGGGTGTAGATCTATGCTGAGAGGTGCAGTGCGCACTGCTGCAAATGCCTCTGAGGCCTTAAGCTGGTCAATCTGCTCGGCGGTAATCTGGCGGCCTTGTTTGTTGCTCATGGCGTTGAGGATGGCTCCGAGAGCTCCAACGCTGGTGTAATGGTCTGGCACAGATATCTTCAGGCCAAGAATTCGCTCGAAAGATTTGCGCGCGAGAAGGTTGGAGGCGTAGCCACCGATAAAGGCGACTGGCTCGAGGAGTTTGCGATTGTTAATCAGAGTCGATTTGAAATTTTTGGCAACGCCTTCATGTAAGCCGGAAATAATGTGTTTGATCGGGATACCCTTGTTTTGCAGGTGTATCATGTCCGATTTGGTGAAGACCGTGCAGCGGCAGGCAACGCTGGCTGGACAGTCAGACTTGCGGCCCTCTTCCATGAAGCGTATCAGGATTGATTCCATGCGCTTCTGTGGGTCACTGATGCTGTTAAATTCTTCGACATCAGAGAAAACGCGCTCAGCCTGCTGGTCAATAAAGCTGCCGGTGCCAGCTGCACACGCTTCGTTGAGTTTAAAGTCGTCTAGAATAAAGTCTTTTTCGGAAGGTGTCAGCACGAGGAGAGCTGAATCGTGACCGCCAATTGAGATAACAGATCTGGCGTCCGGCATCAGAGCGTGCAGGCCCCTGGTCTGTGCAGTTGTTTCAATCTCAAAGCAGGTTTTGAGTTCAGAAGCGATGCCCTTGCCGTGAGTCCCGGTAAAAGCAACGCGTTCTATATTGTCGCGGCCATATTTGTTTTCGATTTGGCTCAGTATACGGGCGCAAAGCTCAAGGGTGCGACCAAAATGGCGGTGATAGGGCCACTCTTCGATCAGTTTTGCGTTTGAGTCGCAAACTACTGCGTTGATGCTAACCGATCCTATATCAAAACCAATGTTAATTTTTTTGTTTGTCATAATACCTCCGGGCCGACAAAAGCGGGTCAGGCATTATAACACTATTTTATTGTCAGAGCAAAAGTTGTCTGCTCGCATTTTCAGGCGTGTTCAGTGAATCAACATTTGCTCAGGAGAACCTCTCAGGCACCATAACGAGTGTCTTTCTCAGGGCTAGTCTTTTTTGCTCCAGTCATCTACAGCTGGCTTTAACATATCAGAAGTTGCCGGCTTTTCATCGTCTTCTTCGTCAATTTCATCCTCGGATTCTATGACTTTTTTCTTAACGGCTGGGCTGGGAACCGGTAGTTTGGTCGCCTCGGATGCATTCTTGTCTTTCCAAAAATTTGGCTCGCCAGGAGTTTTTTGCCCGGGGAGTTCTAAATTGACCGGGGTTTGGCTGCTGCGGACTCGTGGTAATAACCGGATACTTCCATCGTAAGTTATCAACAGCTCTCCATTTTCGATTGTCAAAGGTTTCATGAAATTGCTTTTGTCGAAAGCCACCCAGAGACTGTTTGGTGAACCGGTTTCGATATAGCTGCCATAAGTGGTGCGCGATAAAAACGAATCTTTATGAGTTATAAAAATGCCGTTCCTGAAAGGAAAAGCGTTGTAAACATCTTCGAGGCTGCGCATCCAGACAATTGCACCATTGGCAATTTCGAGGCACCTGACATTTTTTTTGTCTGCTATCAGCAATCGGTTTCCACTTTTTGCGACACCGGCGAGGGTAGACTGCATTGTCGTAGTCCATGAACTGCCATCCATGAGTGACATACAGACCAGCCTGGAACCGCCAGCGGCCAGCATGATGAGATACTCATCAAGAACCTGTGCAGTTCTGAGTCCTTTTATCTGGTGTTTGTAAAGAATGTTTCCGCTAAACTGGTCTACAACCATCGCCTCTCCCTCGTTGGAAGTGAGAACACAGACGTTTTGTGTGAAAAGCGGAGTGTCAGCACCTAGCGGCAGAGTCATTGTCCATAAAACATCTCCAGACTCAGGATCCAAGGCTGTCGCTTTCCAACTTGTGTTTTTGATGTCTGAGTAACCGTGCAGACATACAATGACTTTGTCCGAAGCATAATTGACCAGTGTATCGGTGAAGGTATGGTCCCAGATGGGTTGCCCGTTCTTGCTGTCGAGGCAGAACAACACGCTGGCTTCTCCCTGAATCAGCAGATTGTTGCCGGTTTTGATCGGCGGAATCCTGAACTGCTCAGGTGTTGCGCTTTCCCAGAGCAGTTTGAGGCCGGGCACCGAAAACCCTCTTATCATTTTGGCCAGATCACCAACTACTACTATGTTATCAAAGCTTAGCGGCATATATGGCCGGCTTGGCAATTCTGCAGACTGTGCCGTAGTGTTTCCGCTGTTATCTATTTCGTAAAGCTTGAATTTACGATTGCCTTTGTCGCCGGCAACAAAAACAATGTGATCACCCACTGATACAGGATCAGAATATATTTTGTCGGTGATATCACGGTACCAGAGGGTCTTGGTCTCTGACTGTGAACCTAGCAGATGAAAGGTTAGAATGCCGATAATTATCAGCATAATTCCTAGAAGTTTGCTGGACATAACGCCCCCGTTTTTAATCAATCTTGTTGTTTTATAGCAGATAGAATAATCTCAATGCATCGGTCTGGTATGATTTGGCTGGTATTGACTACCAAATGGTATTGATGTGCATCATTGATCTCTGCATCGAAAAAATCGTAAATAAAATTGGCGGCAGCAGCATCCTTGCCGTTGATCAATTCTTCGGCCTGATGTTGATCGATATTCTGCTCTTTCATTAACTGGCTTATGCGGTCGGCAGTGTCGGCAACCAGGCGCACATGAAAGGCATCTGAGTGCCCTTTTAGAATCTGGCTGGCCCCTCGGCCAAGGATTACCGAATTAGGCTGTTCGGCGATTTCTTTTATTACCTGGGTAAGGACGTCGTAGTAATCTTTTTCCTGAAAAGAGTTTCGCGGGTAGGTGGTGAACATTTCAGCTGAATCCCAGTCGAGCGGTCCGATTCCGAATGGGTGAAAAACCATGCCGCCCTGAGCAATGCTGGCCAGAGCCTCCTGAAAGAAAACACCGACCCGGTTGTAGCTATTCTGGTCGAAATCTTCAAGCTGGCTTTTGGGTTTTCCCATTTTCTCAGCTATCTCATGGATTATCTGCTGGTCATAGCAGGTTCCACCTAGAGCCTCTGCAAGTTTGAGTGCAATATATGTTCCTGATGCGCCCACTTCACGCGATATTGTAATGATCGGCATCTGACCCTCCCGCAATATATTTAAGCCTGCAAGTTCATATTAAGCCATAAGAAGATATCTGTCCAATAGGTTACAAAAAATAAATAAAAAAAATGTTAACCATTCCTATAATTTCGCCGATATGTATTTTGTAGAAAAACAAGGAGGCGCAAACAATGGTTCACCCAGGGATGGTAGGAATTACTGAGCTGATGATGGATGAGAATTTTCTGTGCTGGATGGAAGTTCAGTCGGACGAACTGCTAGAAAACAAGTCTACTTTTGAAATTTTTAATCTTTATCAGTCTCTGCAGTAGCAATTAAGGTTTCAAAGTTACAAGAAATACAGATCGGGTTTTCCCGGTTTTTTTCTTTTTAGGGGCCGTTAAACAATAATCATGAAAATGGTAATTGCTCTTACAGCACCTTGGCCGGCGCTTCACCTCTCTGTGAGCAAAACAGGAAACGTGACTCTAATAACTAAAGGCATAAGAGCCCCCCTAAGAATGTAGCCGATATTTTTTAACAAGGCCTTAGGGCAATTCTTTTTTTGATTTTATGAAATCATTGAATTGGCTGGTGACTGTGTTTTGTCCAGAATCTCCATCTTTCCCTGCGACGAATTCCAGATAAACACGCATTCTTTCAATTGTGCACGGTGAGACACGGTGTTCAAGCTGGCATGCTTCCTGCTGAGCAAATTCTTCGGGAAATGCCAGAATGTTTTCAAGAAAATCAGCAAGAATCCCATGATACCGACTCAAGGCCGCGATGGTTTTTTTTCCTTCTGCGGTTAGGGTTACAGGGCGATATGACTGGTAGTTTATCAGTCCTTTTTCGCTTAAACGCTGAAGTGCATTGGTAACCGATGAGCGCTTGCATCCCATTCGCTCTGCCAGATCAGAAGTTCTGACTGCTCCATGTATTTTCTGCAGATCGGCGATCTGTTCGAGATATGATTCCAGTGCTCCTGAAACACGATTTTCCATTGTTGTCAGCCTCCAGAACAGTTAGATTTGCCGCGTGAAGAACATTTGTTGCTACTGGCGCAAGAATTGCAACGGTTGCCGCGGATTGTCATAATGAAGGTTCGTAGCAGATACCAGCCTGCGGATACCGCAATGAAAACTATAACTAGCCCTTCCAACCAGGCTGTGCTGGTTTGTAGAGCCTCTCCGATTTTCAGTGCAACAAAACTTACAATGTATGCTATGGCGAAATATACGATTAGAGCAAGGACAGTAAAGCGGGTTGAACCGCTTTCGCGCCAGATTACACCGAGGGTGGCGATGCAGGGTATATAGAGCAGCGTGAACATCATAAAAACAAACGCAGTCAGAGGCGTCATGCCAGTTTTCCGCATGGCGTCTCCAATATGTTCTGAATATGGCAAATACAGCACCGATAGTGTTGATACAACTGATTCCTTGGCCAGAAAACCTGGTATAAGTGACACGGTTTCCCGCCAGCTGAAGCCAAGGGGCCTCATGATCGGGTGAATTAGCTTGCCAAGGCGAGCCATATAGCGCCCTTCCATTAGTTCAATGTCACGTTTGTGACTGATCTGTGCGATTTGATCGCTGACTTGCACAGTGATTTTCTGAGCGTTAAGCTCTGCCAGTTCAGCATTGTAATCAAAGCTGAGCGGTACCTCGCGGGGAAAGACTGACAATACCCAGATTACTATTGCTCCGGCCAGAATTACTGTGCCGGCTTTTTCGATGAAATGAGCGCCTTTTTCATAAAGCATGTGAAAAACGCTGGATGGTGTTGGCAGCCGATATGGCGGCATTTCAAGGAGAAAGGGTGAGTTCTCGCCGGTTTTGAACAGCAGACTGGTCATCTGCCCAAGAAAGATAAGCACGAGCAAATTAACGAAGAAGAGGGCGAACATCCAGACGCTGGGATTTTCAGGAAAAAAGGTGCCGCAGAGTAATACCAGCACGGGAAGACGTGCTGCGCATGTTACCAGCGGAATAAGAAGCATGGTAAGCAGGCGCTGAAATCTATTGTCAATAATCCTGGTTGCCAGAACTGCAGGCACGTTACACCCCAGTCCCATGATCATGGGAATGAATGCACGCCCATGCAGACCGATACTGTTCATCATTCTGTCCATTATGAATGCAGCTCTCGACATGTAGCCAGAGTCTTCGAGTATGGCTATCCAGAAAAACAGTATGAGAATGTTTGGTATGAAGATTACGACACCACCTACGCCGCTGATAATACCGCCGATCATCAATTCTTTAATCAGACTGTCTTGCATGTTCGTTTGCACAAAACCTCTTATCGAGTCGACAAGAGAGTGCATCCAGCCCATTGGGATTTCACCGACAGAAAAGGTTGTCCAGAAAACCCAGCCCATCAAAAGAGCAAAAATGGGCAGCCCCAAAAATTTGTGAGTGAGAACGCTGTCTAGTTTCTCCTGCCAGGTCGGGATGTTTTTACCGGGTAAAGAAGCGCAGGCTGCTATCAGTTTTTCGATGCGGCGATAACGGTCTGTGGCAAGTTCACAAGCGAGGTCGGTAATTTTTACCGGTTTTGCGCGGCCTTTGCTTAGTGTTTCTGCAAGGTTTTCGCGAATTTTTAGTGTTTTCGGATCGGCTCCATGTGGGTGCAACCTGATCAGATCGCTTAAAGCAGAATAGCGTTGCGTGGGTTTGGCTTTTTGCCAGTTTGTCTGCTTCAATTTGAGCACTTCTTCTGCAGCAGCCAGCCACTCTTCAGGCAGAGTAAGCCAGTTTTCGCAGTTTGTCTGCTCATCTATGCTTTCTTTAGCTATGTATTCGACAAGACTATGTGTTCCTTCACCGGTCCGTGCGACGGTTGGAAATGGCGTGGCTCCTGTGAAATTTGTAAACTTTTGCAGATCGATTGTGCCGCCAGCTTTGCTGAATGAATCAAAACAGTTAAGGCTGACTACAGGTTTGATGCCAAGTTCGATAAGCTGGGTAGTTAAAAACATATTTCGCTCAAAATTGGCTATATCAACTACGTTGACTATGCAGCCGGTGGCAGCTTCGTCGATGGTTCTAAGAACAATTTCTTCTTCTGGAGTCGCAGGGGTAAGAGAATAGGTTCCAGGAAGATCACATATTGTAAGTGTTGCCCGTTCGGTGCTGGTAATGCCTTCGAGCTTTTGCACGGTCACGCCAGGCCAGTTGCCGACATGGCGCCTCTCGCCGGTCATTGAATTAAACAAGCTTGTTTTGCCGCTGTTGGGATTGCCTACCAGATAGACATTGCGTTCAATTTTACTTGTCATCTGGTTTTATCTCGACGCCGATAAGTCCTGATTCTGAACGGCGCAGCCCGACCTGATAACCCCTGATCTCGAAAGTGGTGGGGTCTCCCATTGGTGCTGTTCTAACGGCTCTGATGGGAGTGCCGGGAACAAACCCCATGTCCATGAGCCTTTGTGCTGTCGGCGATTCTGCGTCGATATCGCGAATAGTGGCTATACTGCCAGCTGGCAGATCTGAAAGACTGACTGTTGTTCTGACCATAGCTTTCACCTTGAAAATTAGCTTTACCTAACAATATTAGTATGACCTAACTTTGGTCGCATGTCAAGATTTTAGCGCTACGTTCTCAAAATAAATCCCCGATCACTGCTCTGATCGGGGTAACAAATGCTTAAAAAAGTTTTGTTCAGTCGGGCAATCTATTTTTCTGCGCGCGAAGCCGAAATCGCGCGCTCACTTGCCCAGCCTTTGATAAACTTTATCTGTTCAGACATGGTCCGGGAGAGGGGGACGGTGCCACGGATGATCGTGTATAAGTCATCTTGAGTTAAAGTTGTGTCGCGGTGAAAGGCTTCAATGGTGGCGGCGATGACAACATGCTCTATTTCCGCTCCATTCCAGAATTCTGTTGCAACGCTAAGCAGTGGCAGATCAAAGTCTTCAAGGTTGTTGCCTCTCCGCTTAAGATGTACGCGAAAAATAGCTTCGCGCTCCGTGTCGTTTGGCAGGTCGATAAAGAATACCTGGTCGAAACGGCCTTTTCGGATGATTTCAGCAGGGAGCAGGTCGATTCGGTTCGCGGTAGCTGCGACGAAAACATCTGAAGATTTTTCCTGCATCCAGGTTAGGAAGGCTGAGAAAATGTGTGATCCGGTACCTCCGTCTTTCGCGGTGTTACTGCTGATTCCGCCTTCTATTTCGTCGATCCATAGGATTGCCGGTGAAACTGCTTCTATGCTTTTAATAGCCCGGTAAAATGTGCCTTCAGGCGAGCCATAGTTGCCGGAATAGACTTTGTTCATGTCGAGCCTGAACAAAGGCAACTTCCATAAGGAGCTGATTGCCTTAACCGAAAGGGACTTTCCACAGCCTGATATTCCCATCATAAGAAGTCCGCGCGGCGGATTCAGTCCAGCTTCTGCGGCTTCGGGTGAGAACAGTCTGCGTCGCTTTATCAGCCACTCTTTGAGATTTTCAAGCCCGCCAACGTCGTCGAGTGATTCCATGCTGCGGACATACTCAAGAACGCCGTCTTTGCGGGCAAGCTGTTCTTTTTCGTCCTGCAGAATCGGCAATATTTCTTTGTCGATAGCTTTGCGGCCCCAGAATGCCTTGTTGAGTGCGTATTTGATCTCTGCTGCGGTAAATCCTTTTAGAGATATGATGGCCTGATCAAGGTCTTCGGCAGTGAGGTTGTTAGGAATGTCTTTGCGCAAGGTCGACTGAATCTGTTCATCGAGAATGGCGGCAATTTCTGCCGGTTCAGGCAGTTTATAGTCGATAAGAGTTATATCTTTGCGAAGTTCTACCGGAATCGTGAAGTTCGAGCCGGTTAGCAGCATAAAGCGGTTCTGGCCGCGAAAACTGTAGTGAATGTTGCGGATGCGTCTCTGTATGTCTGGGTTTTCAAGTGAAGCATTCAGGTCTTTAAAAACAAAAAAACCTACGCGATCATGTGTTTGAATTTTTTCAAGTGCTTCGATGGCATTGCAACAGGTCGTCTCGCCGGTCGTGACATCGTGCAGGCCAGATTGCAGATCCCAGGTCAAAAAGCTGCCCTTGCCCTGAAATACACTGTTAAAGAAGCCCAATAGGGTCGCAAAAGTGGCGTCTTCTTCCCAGGTTTCAATGGCTATTACCGGATAACCGCCGGTGAGTGCTTCTTTTAGAGACTTGATGTCCTGTTTTCGGGGAACGCTCATGGCCGCAGAGAATTAACCAGTTGCTCAAGAGATGCGTCAAAGAGTGTGTTTTCGTTTTCGCGCAATGAACACCAGCTTTCTTTGTAAAGCTGGATTTCAAACAGATCGCAGTGCCCAAAGGTGTTGCTGGCAAAATGTTTGTCTAGATTTGTATTTTGAGCTGGTGTTTCGGTTTGCGGAAAACAGAGTTCCATTTCGTTCATACTGCAGATTCCTTTTTCCAATTTGCGTGTCTTAATCTGATTATAAACCAAATTCTCTGTTCATCAAGTAAAAACTACCTGAGCTTATCTGACATGTCAGTGGAATTTTGGGTCGATTAGGTGTATTTTAGGCATGAAGAGCAAACATGGGATAGTGGAGCAGATCAATGAAAAAACGTCTCAGAAACATCGTCGATGGTATTCTCAAGTCAATTAATGATCAACAAAAAGAAGTGCAACACTTCGACAGCAGTCCTCTGCCTGACAAGCAGAAAATTTATAAACTCATTCAGGATATTTTTATAATTCTTTTTCCTGGCTACGCCGGGCATTCCGAAATGTCATTCGATACAATCGAGATGCGTATAGGCTACCGGGTCGCAAAAGTTTACGAAGATCTCAAACCGCAAGTCCATCGCGAGCTTATTCATGGTTGTCAGCGTAGTGGGGACACCTGTGGCCAGTGTCATCGTGCGGCTGATCAGATCGTGCTGGGCTTTCTTGAGAATGTTCCGGCTTTACGCGCTGCCTTGGATCTTGATGTTAAGGCTGCCTTTACCAATGATCCTGCTGCCGTAAACTTTGATGAAATTATTTTCAGTTATCCAGGTCTTGAGGCCGTTAGTGTCTATCGGGTAGCGCATTACTTTTACAGTTGCGGTCTACGCCTGATTCCCCGTATTATGACCGAATGGGCGCATTCTCGCACCGGTGTTGATATTCATCCGGGTGCTAAAATTGGCAAAAGTTTTTTTATTGACCATGGAACTGGTGTGGTAATCGGCGAAACTTCCTTGATTGGCGATAACGTAACTCTTTATCAGGGGGTAACTCTCGGAGCCCTTAATTTTCCACGAGACAAGGATGGGCAGGTGATAAGACGCGTTCGCCGACATCCTACTATTGAGAATTCTGTTGTTATCTATGCAGGCGCGACAATCCTGGGCGGCGAGACCATTATTGGCGAAAACTCGGTGGTCGGGGGCAATGTCTGGCTTACTGAATCTGTTCCGGCGCACAGTCGCGTTGTTTTAGGCAATGCAGATCTCAAGATAAGCTCCAGGAGGCCATCAGAGCCACCTAAAAAGGAAGGCAGTTCAGGCGGGTAAACATTTTGACTTTTACAGCTAAAGAAAAGCTAGACGCTTCCCGATTAGATAGCCTGTATTGTCTATCAGAAACGGGGACGGAAAATGTTTGTTCGATCAAAATGTTCTGGCAAAAGGTTTTGTCTGTTTATTCTTTGCGGCTTTGCTGCGGTCGTTTGGGGCTGTCGACAAACTCCGTCAGAAAGCCCGAAGTATTACCAGCGCGAGCTTGAACAGATGCGTCGCGAGGCTCTTAAGCCAAGTCAAATTGAGCCAGCGCTTAAAGACTGGTATCCATGGCGGGGCAAGCCCAAACTCAGACCCGATCCGTGCCTACCCTGCCGGATAAGCACTCGGGAAAAAGAGATTAAACTTGAAATTGACTACCTGCAGGAAGTTGTACGGGGTAAAAAGAAAGTAAGAACAAGGTTTCGAGACTGAATATGTTTATCAGTAAGGAAAAAAGAGCATTCTGGTTGTTCCTCCTCTGGGTGCTCATTTTGCCTGTTATACATCATCCTGGCCTCCTGGCTCAAGATGATGATACGTTCATTGTTGATGATTCTCAGGCAGAGTCATTGCCAGATGAGACAGCGACTGGGACTGCTGCTGCCGGAGATGTTCTGGCCGAGGGTGATCAGTTGGCTGAACCTGATAACGTAGCTTCCGATGGCGAGGCTGCTGAGGATCTACACCCTGAATTGCCAGCATTAAGCGCAGACCCGGAAAAGCTTCTGGCCAAGGTAAACGGTTTGGCGAAGGCGGGCAAGCATGAAGAGGTTATCAATGCACTCCAAGACCATGAAGATGCTGTCGGCGAGCTGAAAGAACTTCTTGAGATATACGTTGAAGCACTTATCAACTCAGGCAAGGTCGACTGGAACCAGGTTAATCGTTTCGCCAGACAGCTTACGAGTAAAGATCCTGCGAGTTCTCTTGGTAATTACGCGCAAGGCATGTATTGGCAGAACACAAAAAAACCTGATCTTGGCAAATCTCTGGTTTTTCTTGGCAAGGCAAAGGCCGCCAAAGCTCCTTATTCTGCTGTGGCCAGCGCTTATTACATGGCTCTTGCCAAAAAATACGGTGTAATAGCTCTTGTTCTTGTATTATTGCCAATCATTGTTGTGATAAAAAAGAAGAAGGCAAAGAAAGCGGTGGTTATCGATCTTGACGGCCTTCCTGATCAGGGAGGGATTAAAGACGGCGATACTGCCGCCGAAAAGGATGGGGCGAGTTCTGAGTCCGCCTCAGATAAGGGCGGTGTTTCTGAAAAAAAAGCCGAGCCCAAAAAAAAGATTAAAGCTGCGATCAAAGGCAAAGCAGGCAAAGATAAGACCGTAGAGGCAATAAAAGAAGAGATTGCGTCCCCCGACTCCGAAGCTTCTGAATCTGATGGTGAAGAATCCGACGTGGAAGCTGATTCAGTTCAAAAAACAGCACCAGCTCCAGCACCAGCTCCAGCACCAGTTCCAGCTCCAGCGCCAGTTTCAGTGCCAACGCCAGTTTCCGCGTCCGTTGTTCCTGTTGCCGAACCTGTGGCGGTGCAACCAGCCGCGACATATCAGACAATAACCGCTAAGCACCAGGCTGAGATCGAGCAGGTGCGTGAGCTGATCCGTCCCGGTCGTCGCCCAGCGGTTCAGGCAGATCCAGAACTTGATGCTCTTTGGGGTGATTTAAGTCGCAAGGCGATGCAGGGGCGTATAACACCGCAGTTTCGTCGCGAAGAAATCGCCAGCGGTGGCTATCGGCCGGGATCTGCCAAGTCCTTGTCTCCAAGCACTTCGTCGAGTGGATATCCTGAACCAATGGCTCCGGATATAGATTTTAACGTCAGCATGGATCTTTCAGAAGAGTCTTTGAAAGATGATCTGACTGTAAAACTCAGGATGATGGCTATCAGCGACAGTGAATTGCGTGATCTGTTTGCGCAGAAAAACCCGAAGCATATTCCCCATCTGATCGAATATGTTTTGACTAAGCCTGAGCCAGTTCGTCTGGCTTTTATAGCCAGGGAGATGGGCTCTTATGACGATCCGGCGGTGATCGATGTGCTGGCCGGCCTACTTTACAACGAAGATCATCGGGTTGCTCTCGCAGCCATCCAGGGTCTCGAAAATTCGAAGAAGGTGTCTGCAATTCTGCATCTTTGCCCGTTTTTGAAGTCTGAAGTGCCTTTGCTGGCTCAGGCGGCTCGAACTGCTTTGTCTAATTTTGGAGCAGTTAAGATTATGCAGGCTTTCCATAATTTGCCGCAGTATCCTGACGAAAAAATTCGCTCAGCCGGAGTTTTTGTAATGTCACGCATGAAAGGCGCTCAAGTAGAAGAGCTCCTTAAGCAGCTCCTTAATGACGATTCTCTTGACGTCCGGTGCGATGTGATACTAGCCATTTCATACCAGAAGAACCCGGTTTATCTGGATGCCCTGCGCGAATTTTTCAGAATCGCTAGCGACAGAGATAAGAGTCTTGCACGTAAGGCTATAGTGTATCTGCAAGGTTTTGTAACCCGCAAAAAATAGTTTAGATGCGGTTTTGAATGCACATGATCGTTATGTCATCCCGCCATGGCACGCTCATGGAAACTGCATCAAGGCGTCTTAGAATCTCCTCGGCCGGATTGCGCGGATCGACCTTCAGGCTTTCGTAGACTATTTCAAGGAACCTTTCCTGCCCAAGTTTTTCGCCAGCCTGGTCAAGCAGGTTAATGGCGCCATCCGAGTAAAGTATGGTAGTGCGCTTATCAAGGTTGATAATGTGTTTTTTGAATTTACTGTTGGCGTCTATGCCCAGCGGAGCAGAGGGCAGGCTGATAAATGATTTCTCTTCGCTCTGCATCGAAACGCTTATCGGGTAGGACTGCCCGGCGTTGGAACAGAGCATCTTGTCATTTGTAGGATCTATCATGCCGATCAGGCACGTTGTCATATGTCCTTTCTGATAGTATGGCATAAAAATATCATTTAGTTTGGTCAGGATTGTATCAGGGGCAAAGGGGAAGCTGGGTGACAACAGGGTGAATGTGGTTTTAAGCATTGCCGTAAGATATGCCGCAGAGATGTCGTTGCCAGAGACCTCGGCCAAAACCACTGCATAGGCACCCTGTTTAAGTGGAAAATAGTCGAAAAAGTCACTTAATATAATGCGGGAATTCGAGTTGGCAGTTGTGATGAGATAGCTGCCACAGCGAAATTCTGGCTCTGGGTACAGCTGTTTGCGAATCTTTTCTGATATTGTCAGTTTTTTGAGAATCTCAGCTGATTCGTTAAAGGCTTTGGCGAGAATGCCAAACTCGTTTTCTGAGCGCACTGGTATGCGGTGCTGATAGTTCCTTTTGGCCAGAGCTTTTACACCCTGCATGATGTCGCTGATGGGCAGTATCAGGAGCCTGGTTAAAAGTCGTGCCAGGGCCAGACCCATGGTCAGAATAACGGCGAATATTATGATAATTATATTCAGCCGCTTGCGATAAACCTCGTTAAGCTTGTCAATCGGCGAAACTTTGATGAGCAGATAATGTTTCAGGTATGAGCCGCGCAGAACGCTTACCAGACTTTCGCGTCCATCTATCATCATCTGTTGGGTGAATGTCTTGAAGTCATTGTCGCTGCGTCTGATAATTGCTTCGAAATTTTTAAACTCCAGAACCGAGGGGAAATTGACCGCATACTGATGGGTCGATACAGCCCTGATGTCTTCTTCTGGGAAAACACGGTTGAGAATGTTGCTGCGAACCTGTAGATCGCCAAAAAGGTTTTCGAGATATTGTCGCTGAAAGTTTACCAGATCAACCAACATTGTGAAGGCATACCAGGATTCGCCGGTTGGACCGGGGAGAACGTCGAGGTAAGCCAGAAAAATTTCTGACAGACCCTGGATATTGGTGAATTTACCAATGTTGGTACGTGCTGACTGGAAAAGCGATTGCGTGTTGGATTCGATTATTGTATCTACTACCATACTTGAGCTTGATCTCTTAAGCATCGCTACCGTGCCATGGGACTGATTATAGTAGTCCATGGCCGCCAGGGCTGTACTTGTAAAAAGTTTTAAAAAAGCCGCATGCCCTTCGGTTTTCTCCGGTTCTTCAGCAAATCCATCGCTACGGCCACTGCTGAAAAGTGCTTTGATGTGGCGCTCGGAGATAGCTGCCTGACGGAACTTCCAGCTGTCAAGAATCTTCTGACGTTGCTGACGAGGCTTGTTAAAATGGCGGCGCACTTCTGCTGTCAGCAGATCGTTAGAGTATATTACTTCTGACTGAGAAGAAAGCATGTGAATGCTGTCGGCTTCGAATCTGTCATATTTTGCCTGCAGCATGCTGCGCAGCTGTTCTTTGTCGGATGCGGCCAGTTTAAGCTGTTCAGTGAACCTGCGAAAATCAAGAAGTTTGGCGGTGGTAAATCGCGTGAAACCTGCGTCTATATCGGCTAATCGCCGATAATTGCTCTGCTTTTCCCCGGCTATCATAGAGTGTTTGAGTTCACGCAGATATTGAAAGATCAAAAAGCCAGAGCCAAGTATTGGTAGTGCATAACAAAGCGCGAAAAGGCCAATTAGACGTTGCCGCATGTTGTGTTGAAAGCGGATCTGCATAACTACTATGCGGTAGCTGAGTCTTATGAAAAAATAGCTGCAGATTGCAAAAGTTAATAACAATACTGTTATAAGAACCCATGGCTGAGTAGGCTGTTCGTAGGCTCCTACGAGCAGCGTAGTGTCATTGAAGCGTCTTAGAGAAATGAGCTTCCCGCCCAGTGTGAAGGAACTGGTTGGATATTGCTGTTCGTAATCAAGTAACTTGTCATGGTCAAACCCTTCCAGGATCTGTGGCAGATGGTTTGTCTCTGACTCGGTAATATAACCAAAATGCAGAGGATCGACACTGTTCACTGTTGTGTCGAGAATTTTTCCGATATCCATTTTGTTATAATGAATGAAGATGAGAATTCCGGCGACGAAGCGGCTGCGAATTGCCCGGTCGCAATCGAAGTAGCATAGCGAGTAGCGATCCGGGTTGCCAAGTTCTATTGCGCGGTCTCGTTGATCTCTGGCTCGGGTCAGCATTAGGTCTGGCGCCGGGAATAGGTTGCCGGCAAGACTTAACTGCCCTGGTGATATTTTGCCGTTTTCATATTCTGAGCTGACAAGCTTATAGAAAATTTCGTGCTCTTTGCGTGCGCCTTCGATGGGGAATACATTGCCTTCTCCATTGAAAAGATACACTTCAATCATCTTTTCTGGCCATTGTCGGATAAAGTCTTCGACAATTCTTTCGAGCACGTCGTGGTTTGGAGATAGTCCTTTCAGCTGTCTGAAAAGAGCATTGAAGTGTGGTTGAAAAAAACGCGCGGGTGAGCTGTCATAAACAAAGTTGTCGAGATGTTGTTCAATGTTATCGAGAACTACAGCACTGCTGCGCACTATTCTGTCATCGAGAAATAGCTTTATGCCGGTACACAGAATCGCGGCCGGAATACCCCAAGTCAGCACAACAATGAGCAGCCAGCGTATTATTGAGTTTCTTGATTGGCTGGTCATGGAGTTTCCTTTGATGCTGGTATAATCTGCGCCACTAAAAGGCTGGCGGTTGCACTGAAATCTTTTCCACAGCTCCTTTCGGCTTCCTGTTGCAGAACAGGTCGAACAGGCTTTCCTTCGCGCTGTCTGGCACTCAGAGCTGGTAAGAGTGCCTGGAGCTGCTCCCGGCAGTTTTGGGCAAATATCGGAGAAAGCGCGACAGCAATCATGTTCTCTCCGAAGTCGATTTCCTGTTTCCCGGATTCATAAAAGCCTGTGCTGCCAAGCTCAAAATCTGGCAGATCTTTTAGCTCGACAGTTCTGGCGGAAGTGTCAAGAAATGCCAGTTTTATTTCGCCACAACCGCTGTAGCTCAGTTTCTTCTCTGCAATATCAAAAATCATCAGTAAAAAATCGCCAGTAAGTCGGCGGCGCAGATTAATTCTAAAGTAGTCTTCGAGGTCTTTAAGGACTAGAAAGGCTGAGTGAATGCTTAGTTCTTCAGAGATAAGCCTGACTGCCATTCTTGCCATGGACAGAGTCAGCGATGCTTCGATTCCTGTCTGGTCAGTGCGCATAAGAAAAGCAAGGCAGATTGAGTCGTCAATTTTGGCAAAATGGTATATTTCTTTTTCCTCGCTGCTTTTGCTGATCTGAAAGCCATCTAGCACCAATTGCCCGGTTATAAGAGGATTCGGTGGTAGCAGATGACGTTTGATCGAGCGTCCTTCGTTGAATTCTCTTACTTTTAGAATCAGATCGGTTAATCCGGTGGAGATGCTTTCGAGCTCATTCGCTTCGGAAAAAATGAGACCTTCGGTTTTGCCGCCTTCTTTTTTCTGTAGGGCTGTGGCGTTTGCCGCCAACATCGATATCGGCTGAATGAGCGTGTCGATGAGCACAATGCTTAAAAAAGATATGAATATCAATGAAAGTAATGAGCCAAGAGTGAAAATACCCGATAATTTTCGAGCCTCATCGCGGATTGGCTCGAATGGCATTATCAGAAAAAGGTTGTAGTTGCGCAGATTGTGCCCGGGAAGTGCAGCGACAAGCACTTCGTTTTCGTCGATTCTTCCCTGTTTAAATGAACAGACCTGGGTGTGATTGATCAAATCCTGAAGCTTCCAGAGAGGCAACTCAGCAGTCATCGAAAAACGCGGATAATAGGCGTTTCGATCGGCATGTTTTTTAGGAAAGGCTGCCAGAGTAAAACCGGGATCAGCGGCAAGCTTGCTGGCAGAGACGGCAAGATAGCTGAGCTGCATTTTTCTTGGCTCATGAACAATAAATAGACAACCTGATGCAGTGTCATTTTCGTCTATGGTCAGTTCCAGATAGGTCAGCGTTTCGTCGCCATCAAATACAATGGTTTGCAGGGCTGAGCGGTTGGCCAGCAGTCCTTCAACCGGCCGACTGGTAATTGCCGTTACTCCCAGTGGATCGTCACTATAGCTGTTGTTGGTTGTACGCGAGGAGTTAAAGGTTTTGATCAACTGTGAAGATACGCCGCCAATCAGATTAGCATATTTGCTTTCAATTGAGCTTACGCTATGATCTGAAAATGAGTTGGGAGCCTTGAAAAGAAAGTTGCCAGCGGAATCAGAGTAACTCGCAAAGGCAATGGTTTCATCGGCTTGAGCAATTGCAAGAGGCTCAAGTATTTTGGCTGGCGGTAAGGATGGGTTCTTAAGCATGTCGTTGAGGTGCCGATATTGCCTTACCAGATCGCTGTATGATGTGCTGAAATTACGGTCAACCTTTTCTAATATCTCGACTGCACGTTGTTTGTAGTCGCCAACCAGTGAGTTCTGCTTCTCATATTGGTAAGCCAGCGTTCCAGTGAACAGTATCATGACACCAGCTAGAGCGGTAAAGCCAAATATCAACGAAAACTGCAGCCCGGCCGACAGGTCGAAACGAACGAGAAATACTGTTTTCCAGAGCATAAACAGCAGAAATACCGGGATAGTCATGCGCAGAAGGTTAAAGTAATTGTGCAGCAGCGGCAAAGGTGGTTGAATAAACCGCGAGCCAATCAGGCGAATACCCTCAGGTGTGTCGCTGATGGCTACCAGTTCATCGTTCAGGCGAAAGCCTGATTTGAGGCCTTCTGTAACCAGAAGTTTTCTGCTCTTCTCCTGAAATTTGCATCCGTTGGTAACGCTGTTCAAATCCTGGTTGTTGAGATCCAGCCACGCAAAAGTATAGCCTTTGCCTGCCATCTGGCTTATTTTGCTTATAGCATTTTCAGCCAGGTTGTAGCGGTTGATTTTCTCTGTCGCGAGCCAGGCGATAAGATGACCTTCGCCCATGTTGCCAGGCAGTTGAAGCTCGAACCAGGCACCGTATTTGCGCAAACCCATTCCCTGGAAACTTACGAGGGTGTCTGGAGAACGCGCCAGGCTGTGAGTCGTTGATTGGTTGCCCGAAAAGGCGGCGGCGGTTGCCTGCTCGCGGCGAGAAAGCGAACTGGCCGGATTTTTGCGAAGACGAAGCAGAATGCTCATGTAGTCTTCCGAAATTCTACGCTTGCTGCTTTCGCCGTCTGGCCATGCCATGCGCACACCATTCGAATCGAATAAAAATAGCTCGACAGCATCACTGTTAGCTGGTCTTGTGATGTCCTCCGTGGACGATGCCCAGCGAAAAGAGTCGGCCAGGCGCCTGAGGGTTTCCTGGTAGTAAGTCTCTGGGTTAGCTAGTCTTGCCATGTGGGCAGTCATTTCAGCCATTTCATCGAGATTTTGTTGTTCTTGCTCCTGTGCCAGATTATTCTGCACCATGTTTAGTGTAAGTCCCACCGTTACAGCAGGCAGCAAGATAAGCAGAAAAAAGAATATCAGGCTGCGAGCCGATGCATACCAGCTGGTAAATAATTTTGGTGTTTGCTGCGCGGTGGTTTTTTGCATAATGTCAGTCTAATTCAGAGCGCCAATACTTTCAACCTTTCATAAAAAATCTGAAGCTCGTATTTTTTACGAGCTTCAGATTAATGGTTCGCTATTTATGGAAAGCTATTACTTGCCTTGAGCCTTTGCCTGCTCTACCTGCTGCCTGGCGCCTGCAAGATTTTCGATTGCATTGTTCAGTTGGGCAGGGCTGGCATTGCCGGCCTGTGCAATCTTGAGATATGTCTCGTAAGCCTTCTGGTAGTTAGCCATTGCCTGCTGCAGGTTCACCGCCGGAACGGTTCGCGTTGTTGTTGTGGCACTGCTGGCAGAATTACTACTGACTGGAGTATAACCCGAAGTAGTTGAGGCCGCAGTGTTGGCTGAGTTTGAATTCGAGCTATCTGTTTTGTTATATTTCTGGTTGTAAATTTTGCTGGCAGCTACATAATCGTTCTGTAATTTTATCAGTTCTTCCATGCGGGTGCTAAGTTTGTTGGTGCCCTGTGCAGCAAGTTCACCCAGCGACTCAATGGAATTGCCAGAATTTTGAATTTTATTAACTGTGTTGCCAAGATTAAGGATAGAGCTCAGATCTCCGCCGATTATTCCCTGAATCTCTTTTTGTATACCAAGCAGATCTTGAATTGATTCGCGTGCGGCAAAGTAAAAGCCTGAGGCTTCAAACGCGATTTGGGCGCATTTTAGCGGGTACTGTCCTTCGACTTTACCAAGCTTGTATTCGTCGCTGAGTCTTCCCCAACGGAAGATATTGAGCGGGTTTTCTTTGACAGCTGAAAACACACGGTTCCAGCCGTTGGCTCCGGCAAGACTTAGCAGACGATCTTCAGAAAATGTTTTTACGACTATTGATTTCTTTGCGGTCTTTATTGTCTGAGTCCGATCTGCCAGTTCAGAAAAATATTTCATACTCGGCTGGGCATTGCGATACATGGCTTCGGCTTTGGGAGCAAGGTTACTGAACTCACCGACAACAAGACTGATCGACCTTGCGATCTCAAGAAGCTGCGGAAAATTGCTTTTGAGGTTTTTGTTTTTAATCGACTGGTAGATTTTGATAAGGCCACTGGCGCCTTCCGCAAAACGTTGAATCGACTTGCGTTCGCGATAAAGTGTTTTAACTTCACCGACGATAACTTTCGAGTGCTGTCTGATGCTTGCCTGCTCGCTGGCCCAGAGCTTGACATCAGCAAATACGCCGGCATTAACATGTTGAGCAGATATTAACAATACAAAAAGCAACAGTCCCAGCAAGGCCTTCAGTTGCATATTTCTAATCATGGGAGCCCTCCCGCAAAGCGAATAAAACCGTACACTAAATTGTAAGAATCAATGCCCGGTCTGTCAAGGGGTTGAATCGCAAATTTGTAGGATTTGTAGGATTTGTAGAATTTACAGAATTTGCAGAGTTCTTTTAATTCATGATCATCGCTGTTCATATCCAGACTTTCTGACTTGAGTGTAAGTCTTCAGAATTTGTCTGGACACAATACTGCATATTATTTGTTACAATAATATTAGACAGAGCGCAGATGCAGAGTGAGCAATCTATGCCAGATGATTCAAATGAGCCCCCTGGAAAGCCTCAGTCGGTAAAACATAAGCTTGAGGCGGAATTGTCGCGTACAGGTTACTTCCTTGCAGACTTGATCTGTTATTTTACCAACGATGAAAGCGATTTTTCGCCGGAGTTTTTTTGTCGAGACCCTGAATTTTTTGGTTTTCCAAACGAAAACAGCCAGCATGCAGAGTGGTTTTTTTCCGCCCTGCACCCAGATGATGCAGCATCTTTACGTGCCGCTATTCACAGAACTCTAGATGGTGATTCTGCCTGCGCTGAACTTAGACTCAAAAATCCTTCTGGTGAATATCTGTTTTTTCGGGTTATTGGGCGCCCGCTTACTGATTCTCAGTCGAATGCCGGCATTGCTGGTGGAATTCTCGCCTTCACCCACTGTAGGCACGCCAGTGGTAAGGCCGTTGTTTCAAATTGTGAGACATTGATTGACTCATTGCTGGTAAGCTATGTAGTTATCGATAATCACGGCATGATCGAGCTATGCACCGATAAAGCCGCTGAGCTCTTCTGCGTTTCACCAGAAGCAATGATCGGTCATTCCCTGCTGGACTACTTTGCCGACAATAGCAGAGACATTCTATTGAACGACAAAAGCTCTGGCTTGCATGAAGATGAACTGCAGCTCAAAAATCCTGCTGGCAAGTGCAGCTGGGTACAGATTTGTGTGGCCGAAATCAGTCGAGCTTATGCCGCGAGCGGGTCCAGAATGGTGGTTCTCAGAGACATTTCGTCACGCAAGGCAACCGAGACGCAACTCGCAAACTCAGAGCAAAAATTTAGAATGCTCGCTGAGTCGCTACCGGGAGTTGTTCTGATTATGGCAGATGGGCGCATTATTTACACTAATTCACATGCCGGAAGCATACTGGGTTACGATGCCAGCGAATTACTCAAAGAAGAATTTGATTTATCAAGCATTTTCAATCTGGCAGATCCAGGTGGATTTCTGGTCAATATTGAGAGCGAACTTATTGAGCAGGGACGTGTGGAGCGCGAAGTCAGCATCAAAAAGAAAGATCACACAGACTTGCGTTGTCTGGTGACTTTGCAATACATAAATTATGACAGCACGAAAGCAGTTTTGTGCCTGATTACCGACGTGACAAGCCTATACCAGGCCATTGACAGTCTTGACGAGACAAAAAAACGTTACTGGTCGCTTTTTGAGGCTTCAACCGATGCAATTTTCCTCGAGACGATTGATGGCCACATTTTTGACTGTAACTCGGCTTGCGAGCGGCTGTATGGTTATACTCATGCCGAATTGCTAGGTAAGTCTGCCAGTGATCTTGTTCCCGGAGACCTTTCGAGTATGCTCAAGGATCTCGAAAAAGAGCTCAGATCCAAGCGTGGCAGCGATCGTAGCGTCAGTATTGAAGCACTGGGGCTTCACAAGGATGGTAATATTTTCCCCACCGAAGTTTCTATTAATCCGGTAAAACTTGAAGGGCTCGAATGTTATTCGGTTACGGTTCGAGATATCTCGTTGAGGCGCGATGCAGAGTTTGCCAGGCAGCGCTACGAAAAGCAGCTTTTGCAGATTCAGAAACTTGATAATCTTGGAATGATGGCTAATGGCTTGGCCAACGACTTTAACAATTTACTGACCGGCATAATGGGTTATGCTGACCTGATGATGCGAGATTTGCAGGCAAACCCGGGTGCTCGTGAAAAAGCGCGTCGCATTATCGATGCCGCCCGGCGGGCCGGCGAGATAATACATCAACTGATGTCATACACAGGTAAATTGCCTAGCATGTTTCAGAGCACATCAGTTCCGAAGCTGATCCGAGAAATGCAGGCTCAGCTCAGCTCCAGTCTTCCTGAGACCGTTTCGGTGACTTATGATTTTGCTGAAGGCGACTTTGAGTTGAATGTTGATCCGCCGATGCTCAAACAAGCTCTTTTTTGCCTGGTTAAGAATGCATCCGAATCAATTCTGCCGGGGCAACACGGCGTCATAAAAATCAGTGTCTACCCCGGCGAAACGACCTATAATGGCCATGAAATTGGCTATTTTGGCCCGCCAATCAGGGCAGGCAATTATCTGAAAATTCAGATTGCTGACAACGGTAGCGGAATTGAGCAGTCGCAGCTGGTGCGAATTTTTGATCCGTTTTTTACGACCAAATACGCCGGGAGAGGTCTGGGCCTGTCGTCGGTTCTTGGAATGCTCAAGGGTCACCGTGGGTCTGCACTGATAGAGAGCCAACCGGGGCAGGGAACAAAATTTGCTCTCTTTTTGCCTCTTGATAATCCATCTCATGCTTCGGAGTCAGAGCCACAAACAGAGACCTTTGCAGACGCAGATACAAATAGGTTTAGTGCCGGAACCGCTCTGATTGCAGATGATGAAGAAAGCGTCAGAGAGATTTTGTCTGAGATTCTCAAAGATTTTGGTTATAAGACAGTCCTTGCCGAAAATGGCCGAAAGGCTCTCGATATTTTCAAGACGATGAATGATACCCTGTCTATTGCGATCATCGATCTGACAATGCCTGAAATGAGTGGGACT
Source organism: Candidatus Rifleibacteriota bacterium (assembly GCA_018818125.1). Lineage (GTDB taxonomy): Bacteria > Muiribacteriota > Ozemobacteria > Ozemobacterales > Ozemobacteraceae > Rifleibacterium. The sequence goes on along the minus strand of JAHISQ010000057.1, from coordinate 16,759 downwards.
GAGCTGATTCGCGAAATTCGCTGGCTCAATCCCGAAATTCCTGTGCTGCTGATTACCGGTATGCTGTTCGATGATAAAAAGCGTGAGCTCGAAAAACTTGGCGTTGCCGCCTTCCTGCAAAAGCCTTTTACCAAGGCTGATCTTGAGAAGGTTTTTGTTCAGGTCAGGCTTAAGGCGGTGTCGAAATAGAAAATTGCGTAAAAAAACCGGCTCGAAATTCAACAGAGTTTCGAGCCGGTTTGTTTTCAGAACCGCTTAAGATTTATTTCTCAAATTCAAATGCAACAACGCGACTGATGCATGATTCAAGCTCGATTGCACGCCATGGGAACAGACCAATCCAGGTGCGCTTATTGTTGAGCATGTCAATATCGCCGCCGATGTTCTCGGCATGCACGATGCCCAGTGGGAACATCTTCAGATGCATGACCTGATAGTATTCTTCATATGGGAAATATTCGTCCCAGGTTTTGCCGTGTGTTTCTTTGAGCTTGGCTTCTGCCTTGGCGAACTGTTTGGGGTGCCAGTCGCGCAGAATGGTATTCATCGGATGATCAGCTGAACCGCAGTCAACGCCGATCCACTTGAACTTCATTTCCTGAGCCCATTTATGGAAATCAGCATTCGGACCGGGGTGTCTGACCATATAGCGAACTTCGTCAGCCTCGGGTTGATCCCAGCTGTATTTGTGATAGCCAGTGTTGATGATGAGAATATCACCTTTGCGAATATCTGCTTTTTTCATGAGCATCTCAGGCGAATACAGCGAGAAATCGCTGACTTCGTCAGAAACATCAACAATAACGCCGTCGCCGCACCATTCTTCGAGTGGCACTTCACCGATTGTGCGACCGTTGGCACAGAAGTGAATTTCGCCATCAATATGAGTGCCTACGTGATTACTGGTCTTGATGATCTGGCCATTGGCTCCCTGACCCATGTGTGCGCCGGCAAGGCGCTTGAAATACTGAACCTGAAGTGGCATATAACTTGGCCACGGCGGAGTGTGGATACTCAGTCGCTGGGTAAGATCATACATTTTTACTTTAGTCATTTTTATCTCCTTATTTCCTTGTCTAATAAATATTACTCATCCTTGCAGTATTTTTCAACATAAGCTTCGAGTGCGTCTTCAAAACACTTCATCGGCGGGTTTACCAGGCCGGCTCCGACCTGACCGACGCCAGCTTTCTTATGAGCTATACCGGTGTTGATCTGCGGAAGTATATTCTTTTCGCAGACCTTGAGTAGATTGATGCCAAGCGGTGAGCCTCTGAATTCCATTGTCGGAATCTGAAAAGCCTGCGATTCGCCATCAGTAATTTCATACATCTTGCGGGTAAAATTCATGGCGTCATTAACGGTGCCGCCAACAAATTTTACGATAGCCGGAGCTGCTGCCATTGAAAATCCGCCCAACCCACAGGTTTCAGTGATTGCGCTGTCGCCAATGTCTGGATTGCAGTCTTCTTCGCTAAATCCCGGAAAGAGCAGTCCTTTTACAATCAAGGCCGGGCCTGTAAACCAGCGATCCTTGAGACCGGCGACTCTTATGCCGAATTCAGTGCCGTTGCGGCACATGGTGGTCACTATGGTCGAACCTTCGATCCATTCAGCGGCCTGAAGCATCATTTTGCAGGCTGGCATGCTGAGGTTTAGAAAGAAATGATCGTTTGAATGCATGAATTCAAGCACTTTTGCCTTGTCAGCTGTTGGGAAATCGGTCTTGACGACAGCTGGTGCCAGTTCTCTGATCAGCAGAGATGTCGCTGCCTTGTTACGGTTGTGAACTTCATCGCCCATCTGCAGGGCCTGAGCGATCATGTTTTTAAGATTGATTTCAGGAGCCAGCGGTATGGCTGCTTTAAGAATCGGTGCCAGCACCGTTTCTATCCATTTCAGTCGCACGATTACTTCTTCTGAGTAAGCGCCGTAGCGCAGAACTTTGCCGAGACCTTCGTTGAGTGTACAGAAGGTTTTACTTCCATTTGTCTTGTTCTCAAGTATCCAGACCGGCATACTGGCAGTGCCGACCCCGGCCATCGGGCCGACGCCATCGTGTTCATGCCAGGGTGCGTATTCTACTTTGTCGCTGGCGGCAAGCTTCTCTGCTTCTTCTGGAGTTTTGGCAAGTCCCTCATAGATCAGGGCGCCGATTACAGCACCGCGCAAAGGTCCTGACATCGCTCCCCATTTTATTGGTGGGCCGGCGTGAAGAACCAGATTTTTCTTCATGCCCGGTACTACGTCAATAGCGGTACCGATGCCTTTTAATATTGGTTGTGTTGCCTGTATGGCTGCTACTGCACTGGCGTTGGCCTGTTGAATGTCGATTAGCATTATCTGGCTCCTTTCGCGCTTGTGACCTTGCTCTGCCAGTTGGAAACCTTTGTCAGCAATGCCTGTATTTTTTTGTTGCCACCTGCCGGCGGGCGCCATTCGGTGTGAATGGTTTCGACCCCCTGTTTGATGAGGTCGTCGGCAAAGCTTGAGATTCCCAGGTTTATCACTTTTATCTTTTTGCCAAAAAAGTCTTTCAGCATGATTATTTATTCCCTTCCAGGCAAAGCTGCCCAAATCTGACCATCGCAACGTTGGTCGGAAACACTTTTACACCAGCTTCTTCAAGTATGGCTTTTTGGCGTTCGTAATTCTGCGGGTCTTCGTGGGTGCCGCAGATGCATGCGGCCAGCAGCGGCTGTCTGCCAGATTTTTTGCGACCCAGTTGTATGGCGGCGACCATTTCGCTGGCCATATCCAGGTGTGAACCGTAACCCAGAACCACGTCAAAAAGGATCAGTCCGGCCTCAGGGTCGGCAATTTCTTTTTCGAGCCGCTCGGAGCGGTAGGCCGGGTCGATCATCGGATGCGCCTTGCCGCGGGTAAAGTTGTCATCGCCAAGATCGATGATGCAGTGTCCGGTGCTGGTGTAAACATCTGCCATCTCTTTGCAGCCTTTAACCGGAGTGTTTGAACTTATCTCGACGACTATCGGCTGTAGAATGCGCTGTGCCTCGTCGCAAAGCGTGCCGCCGGAATAAAGCCCGCGCAGATATTTTCCGGACATTTTGCCGTCAGCTGCCATGGCGGTAATCTGAGCGTCAGAAAACTCGGGTTTATGCTGTTTGCCGCTGCTCAGATCGCAAGCTTTGATGGCGGCGTCTTCAAGATTCTTCGCAGCGACAAAGCCTTGTTCTTCGATCGTTTTCGGGTCGGCGCCAATAAAATAGATAACAATTTTTTTACTGATGCCTTTAAGCTCGGCATAAAGTGATTTGAGAACTGATTCAGCCGGTGGCTTTGACAGTAATACTATTACTTTGGTAGCTGGATCTTCGGCCAGAGCACGGGTTGCCAGCAGAGTCATCTTGCCGCCAATTTTTTCGGAAAGGTCGCGGCCGCCAACGCCAATGGCCTGAGAAATGCCGCTGCCAAGGCGATGAATCGTGCTGGTTACTTCCTGCAGGCCGGTGCCGGAAGCAGCGACAAGACCAATATTGCCGCTTCTGACCGCATTCGCGAAAGCGAGTGGAGTGCCGTTAATAATGGCAGTGCCGCAATCAGGGCCCATGACCAGCAATTCTTTGCTGACGCCGATGGTTTTAAGTCTGAGTTCTTCTTCGATACTTACATTGTCAGAAAAAAGCATCACATGGCGGCCATTGTTGAGTGCCAGTTCGGCTTCGCGGGCGGCATATTCGCCTGGCACCGAAATCAGTACCATGTTGGCATCGGGTAGGCGCGCGGCGGCCCCTTCCTGAGTTGAGGGTGGCAGTTCGACCGAGCCTGACTGCTTCTGGCGTGTAGATAGGCGCTTTTCGACCTCGGCAATGCCGGCGTCAGCGGTTTTTTGATCGGCCGCTCTGATGCAGATGATCAGATCATTAGGGGTGAGCCCGTCAAAAACGCTCTGATACATGTCGAGACGCTTGAGACTGTCGATGTTGTAATCGGTACACATGCCGACAACAGTGCTGTCTATGCCCGGCAGTTTTTTAACCTGCGAGCCGATCAGCATGAGAGTTACCGAATCAAAATATGTCTGTTTTTTAATGAGGTGGCTGATAACCATTCCAGGCCTTGCTCCTTTGTTCTCTGAGTTCACAGTTCGATGTTGATGCTTGCGCTGCGCCATTTGATGCTGACGAACTGTACTGAAAATAATAGAACTTACGCGACAGATTGGCAATGAAAAACTGAGGATTGCAGCAAAGTAGCCTTGTCAGCGTTTTTGCAAATATCATTGCAAGGCGGTTGGGTTGGCGCAGTGATTTCTCCCGATTCAAAACGAACGCTTCATTTTCAGGGACGATCAATGGTCTTTATTTTAATGGCTGAAAATAAAAAGCCCCGCCGGGTTAGGGCGGGGCTTTGCAGTGAGAGGAAAATTATTCGCCGCTGGGTACGGGTTTGCTTTCAACGAACTTGAAAGCGCCGTCGATGAGTTTGTAAAAGTAGAAGCCGGCGACGGGCTCTGCTTCGGAGTCTGCTGAATAGATCATGCCAAGAGCACGCACCACGTCGTTGGAGAGGAACAACAGGTCTTCGCCGTTTTCCTGACGCATGTCTGAGACCATGAAGTCACGGGTAAGATCGGCTTCAGGATGAACGAACTGTATGGGTTTGAACTTTTTGCTGGCGGCATCGTAGCTGAAAATGTAAAGGCCGCTGGCCGGGCCATAATAAGCTGCTGTTATCAGCTCAGGACTGTTATCTCCGTTCAAATCTTTTACCGCAAGGCTAACAGCTTTGCGATCAATGACAAAGAGCTTTTCTTCGCTGCCAAGTGTATCTGAAGTGAAAATCACTTTGCCTTCTGCGTCAGAGATACGCAGGGTTATGTCCTGGCCTTCTATGTGCTTTTCTACAGACATTTTTTGGCCGTTCAGTTCGAAGTTTTCGCTGGCGAGAGTTGGTGAGGACTCACCGGTAACGGCTATCCCGGCGAATATACTTAGTGGCACCATCATCAAAACAAAGATTACTTTTAACATTTTTTTCATATAGCTTCTCCTTATATTGGTCAGTTATTGTACTGATAGAAGTTGTTTGATTTCATAATGCTGATCAACTTGTTGGCATACTGCGGATCGGTTGCATAACCGGCTTTAAGCAGTTCGCGGGCAAACTGGTCGGGATTATTTCGGTTGGCCATGGCGGTTGAATATCTGGCTGCAGTTGTAAGCAGGCGACTGTGATCATCAATTGATTCCTGCCAGGAATTGTATTTTCTGAAGGTTCCCTGAACGGTAACAGTGCGGCCGTTGATTACTTCTTTGGTCGGAACAGTAATAGATCCGGCTGGGCCGGTTCCCTTGATGCCGAACAGGTTTTTTGCGTTGCCGATTGCCGAACTGCCCCAGCCAGTCTCAAGAGCGGCCTGGGCCATGATGATCGATGCTGGAACTCCGCTCTTTTTGCTGGCTTCACGGGCAACCGGGCCAAACAATTTTCCGAATTCAGCAGGAGAAAGCTTGCCGCCTTGATAGTTGGCAAGCGCAGCTTCGGTCTGTGTATTTGTTGCTACGGCAGCTGGTGTGGCGGTGTTGTTCGCTGCCGGTGCTGCTGTCGTGTTGTTCTGACCAGCGATTTCTTCCTGGTTAGGATTGGTAACATTAACATTGGCCTGATTTTGCGCGGCTACTTCAGGCTGAGCTACTGCGGCAGTACCGGTTGCAACAGCGGTGCCATCATTGTTTACCACATTCTGGAAGGCGCCGACAGCTTGCTGAATTGCCGGCATAGCCGCTGTTATGCCTTTCGCTATGTTTTCTATAGCCGTAAGAATCTGTGTTGCATCACAGCCGGTCATAAAGAATGAGGCACATAACATAATAGTCAGGGTGAATTTTCTGCATTTTTTCATATAATTTCCTCCTGCATCATTGCGAATAAATTCTACAACTAATACGAATGGTTTTTGTAGAAAATAACAAAATAGTTCTATTCGTCTTTCGCAGGCTTCGTAATTTTGCCTTCAGTGCTCGCATTAGTTTGGATCAGAGCCTTCTTCAGAGCTGTCTGGAAGCATCACGTTCAGAATCAGGCCAATTATTCCGCACAGGCCTATGCCGCCAATCTGAAATCTGCCGTAAGAAATTGTCATGTCGCCGATTCCGATGACAAGAATAAGTGAAACGATAATCAGATTGCGTGATCGGGAAAGGTCTGTCTTGGAACTGATGAGAGAGCGCATTCCTATTGAGGCGATCATCCCGAACAGCAGCACCATGATTCCTCCCATGACTGGAGTCGGTATGGTCTGTAATACAGCTCCGAGCTTTCCGATAAAAGAAAGCAGAATTGCGGTAACCGCAGCAATACGCATATAGACGGGGTTAAACGCTTTGGTGAGCGCTACCGCGCCTGTAACTTCTGAGTATGTAGTGTTTGGCGGTCCTCCGACAAGGGCTGCCAGCGAGGTCGCAAGTCCATCTCCGAGCAATGTGCGATGCAGTCCTGGCGCTTTTATAAAGTCTTTTCCAGTAACCGATGAAATTGCCAGGATATCACCAACATGTTCGATGGCCGGTGCAATCGCAACTGGGAGCATATAAAGAATGGCGGCAAGATCGAAGACGGGCCAGGCAAAACGACCGGCGGCCATTGCCGATGTCCACGGGTTTACAAACCACGCGGCCTGAAGAATCGGCGAGTAGTCAATGACGCCCATTATTGCTGAAACAAGATAGCCAGCAGCGACTCCACATAACACCGGAATTAGACTCAGCATTTTCTTTCCGTATGTAACTACTCCAATAGCGGTAAACAGAGCTACTGCCGAGACAATCATCGCTTTGCTATCAGCATTTCCTGATCCGTCAAAGCTTTTTGCCATCTGAATCGATATTGGCGCAAGCTTTAATCCGATTACCATTATGACCGGCCCGGTCACAACCGGGGGCATATACTTTCTGATTGCTTCAGCTCCACCAAAACGTGCAAGCAGACTCAGGCCTACGTAGACAAGACCAACTGCAGCGAGACCACCAAGCGTTGCCCCTGTGCCAAAGTTTGCGATGCCGTATTTTATCGGAGCAATGAACGCGAACGAACTTGCCAGAAAAATTGGAACGCTTCCCCCGGTTATCAGGTGAAAGAGCAGGGTGCCCGCACCTGCCGTAAACAGGGCAATGTTAGGGTCGAGACCAGTCAGGATAGGCACAAGAACCAGTGCTCCAAATGCGACAAACAGCATCTGAACACCGAGAGCAAGTTTAAAAGGCAACGAACGTTCGCAAGCTTCAACCGTTTCCTGCTGGTTCTTAAGGCACTCATCGCTCTGATTCATTATATTCCTCCCAATGAGTTTTTTTTATTACACCTCAAAACAGAGACAAATTCTACTTTTGGCGAGCGGCCTGGTCAGTGCAGCATACAAACAGCTGCAAGGTCACAATCAATACTCCGGGGTCCATGTGTGGCTTGTAATAGCGGTTTCCAGTTCAGTTGCGGTCATTTGTTCAGCAGTTCCTTCGCGCATGGCCGTCTGTGCTACGGCCAGTGCTACTGCTCTACTGATCTGCAGGATATTGGCAAAGCCAGGCAATAAAGTATTTTTATCGCTCTCTCTCTCTTCAAGGTCTGAAAGCGCCGTGCTGGCTGCAAGCAGCATCGAATCGGTAAGCTGTTGCGCCTGTGAAATCAGCATTCCAAGCCCGATGCCTGGGAAAACCAGAGCGTTGTTACACTGCGCGATCGCAATTTTCTGTCCGCGCCATTCAGCCGAACCGAAAGGGCTGCCGGTAGCAATCAGCGCTTTGCCCTGAGTTGCGGCCAGAATTCTGTCTGGTGTTGTTTCTGCCTTGCTGGTCGGGTTCGATAACGGCATTATTATTGGATGTTCGCAGTAACTGCTCATTTCGGCAAGCAGGTCGTCGCTAAAAGCTCCAGTCTGAGCTGAACAGCCGATCAGAACCGTTGGTCTGGCATTTTTTATAACTTCGGCAAGCCTGATATGCTCTGCATTTTCAACCTGCCAGTTATTGAGTTCATCTGCAGGCCTGGCGTAGTGAGCCTGAAAAGGCAGCAGATTACTGGTTCTTGAGGTAAGCAGTCCCTTGCTGTCGATTAAATAGAAGCGTTGGCGAATTTCGCTGAGATCTTTGTTCTCGGTTAGTGCAAGCGCCTGACTGATCTGGTCGGCTATGCCGCCCCCAGCAGTGCCAGCGCCAAAAATGCAGAATCGGTGCTCGTCAGATGCGATTTGTGATTTTTTTATGCCTGCCAGAACAGCGGCCAGTGTGACAGCACCAGTGCCCTGGATGTCGTCGTTGAATGACTGATGAACGTCGCGATAGCGGTCGAGCACTTGCCTGGCGTTACCTTTGCCGAAGTCTTCCCAATGTAAGAAAGAGCGCGGGAACCTGTTTCGAAATGCCGCGACAAACTTGTCGATAAACAATAGATATCTTTCGCCGGTAACACGTGGATGGCGCAGGCCAAGATAGAAAGGGTCGGCCAGTAGTTTTTCATTGTTGGTGCCGACATCAAGCTGGATTGGCAGGGTTCGATATGGATTGATGCCGCCGCACAGCGTATAAACCATAAGTTTGCCGATCGAAATGTTTAGTCCGCCGATGCCTTGGTCGCCGATGCCAAGCACGCCTTCGCCATCCGTCACTACTGCGATGTCGAGTTCATTCGGATCGATTGCTGCAAAAATATCGTCAATTCGATCCTGGTCGTCGAGCGCTATTATCAAGCCCTGTGGGCGCATAAAATTGCGGCTGTATTCTTCTACGGCGTCGCCGATGGTGGGAGTATAGACTATTGGCAGCATTTCGCTCAGGTTTGTGCTTGCCAGGCGATAGAACAGGGTGGTATTGACCGCGAAAAGCTCGTTTAGAAACAGATTTTTGGCAAGATCACCCGCTTGCGAAGAATACTGCTCGTAAACTCTGATCACCTGCTCGTCTATGGTTTCGACGCGCGGCGGCAGTAGGCCGATCAGTTTGAATGTTTCTCTCTCAGGCCGCGTGAACGCGCTTCCCTTGTTGTAACGAGGGTTGCCAAGCAACGCCTGCCCATGCAGTTCAATGTTGTTTATATTTTTCATTTTATCGCTCAAACCTTGCTTATTTTGCCACATACTAACATTTGTGAATCATTTGTTGAAGGGGGTATGTTTTACAATCGATAATGCATTTTAAATTTTCTGTGTTAAATTTAGCAATATATGCTGCATAAATCTCAATGTGTAACTTTAAGAGCTGGGAAGCTGACCTGCCTGATCCTGATACTGACAATAGTGGCGGTTGTTTTGTTTGGCTTGTTTATGGACAACCGAAAGTCTGAGCAGAAACGTAACCAGATGATAATGGCAGAAAAAGCTCTTTTGGCAGCCAAACGACATGGTAACGCTGAATTACTCGAAGAAGAAGTTTTACTCCAGTTGCCGGTGCATTCTGACAGAATTTTACCGCCTGATGTTGATCGTGTTGACGATCAGGGTGATGTATTGCCACCAGAAGCTATGCGTCGTTTGGGCAGTGTTCGACTGCGACATGGTGATGCTGTTACTTCTATGTTTTTTGCTTCTGACAGCCGAACTCTTATTGCAGGCAGTTATGACAAAACGATTTCATGCTGGGATGTTGAGAGCAGCAAAGAACTTTGGCAGCTTCCGGCCTGGCAGAAAATTGGGCAGGTTACGCCATTGCCAGATGGCGAGTCATTTGTTGCTGTAGAACAATATGCATCGATATTTCAGATTCGCCGCATCTCTGATGGAAAGATATCGCAGCGACTGATCGGCGACAGTGGATTGTCTGAAAGTTTTTTTGCATGCTCTTCTGACCAGCGCTGGTATGCCACCACAGCTTCGGGTAGCAATATTCAGATATGGGATGCTGCTTCTGGAATGCCGCATCGCCGACTGGGCGATTCTGCCGATCCGGCGCGCCTTATCGTTTTTGGCGCTGATAATATAAGTTTGATTGCGATTACAGTCAGCGGCAAATTTCAGCGGTGGGATCTTGAAAGCTGGAACAAATCTTCTGAAATTAATATTGGAGCCTTTAAGTCTTTTGCTGTTTCTGCCGACAGGAACAGTTTTGCGGCGGTCATAGCTGGTAAGGCTGTCATCTGGAAGCTCAATGTATCGCCAGTTCCCAGGCAAGTTCCGTTTGGTTCTAGTCCGATTGCGTTTTCGAAGGCTGGCGAAAGAATTGCTGGTGTCGATTTAAACAAGATCAGGGTCTGGGATGTCGCTGCCGGGGAAACGGTATTCAGCGCGACGTTAGATGGGCAGTATTTACGTTCGTTGAGTTTTTCTCCCGACGGAAGATTGCTGGCTGCAGGATTCAACAATGGTTCGATCCGGATCTGGGATCTGGTTCGTAAAATCGAAATCAGCCCTGAATCTGGACATTCTGGAGTTATCAAATCTCTTGCATTCACTCAGGATGGTGCCGGCCTGTTGAGTGTTGGCGCTAATGGCGAATTGCTGGAGTGGGATCTGCTGAAAGGACAACTGATTTCGTCTCATATGGTAGCTTCGGCCCCAGTTATCTTAAAGGTGCTGGATAAAGATCGGGCTTTGTTGCTTTCGTATGGCCGACTGGTAGTCTGGTCACTCAAAGATAAAGCTGTTATAGCGCAGACTGGCTCAGGTCATTTTGCCGGCGGCTATTCGCGTTGCCCGGCAGCAGTTTCTCGCGATGGCCGTCGAGCCGTCATCACAGCTCGTTCCTCGTCGATAAAGGATGCCGAACCGCCTGCAAATGTGCTGCAGGTTTGGGATGTCGATCAAATGAAGCTGAAAATGGAGTTCCCTTCGCCAGAGCGCCTGGCTGGAATGGCTCTTTCAGCCGATGGTTCATGCCTGGCAGTTACTTCAGCTTCACAAGCGGCAGCTTCTGCCAGCGCAGATCAGACTCTGATTTTCTATGAGGTAGAAAGTGGGCATGAGCGCTTCAGAATGGCGATTCCAACCAGGATGACCTATACGTCGGTGCCGATGTTTTCGCCGAATGGGCAGCTTATAATTAACGGTGGGTCTTATGAAAAGGGCGGCAATGTGATTAAGATCGCTTCATCAGGCGAGAAGATCTATTTTCCCTCATGCGTGGGCACGTTTGCAGGTCAGGAGCAAATTGGTCCTGATGGAAAACTAATCGCCAAACCAGCCTGGGGTGACAGTTCTTTGGTGCAGGTCGAATTGGGTAAAGGATCTGGTCGTGTTCTCAAGGGGCACAGAGGGCGGGTCAGCGCTGTCGCTTTTTCTCCTGGTGGCCGCTATCTGGCAACTGGCGGGCAGGATTCGACAATTCTGCTCTGGGATCTTAATGCCGGTGAATCTTTCACGGAGAATGTTGCACCTGCTTCTCAAAACGTAGAAACCACTCCAGAGGCTCTTCTGAATGCATCTCCGTTTCTTGTGCTGTCTTTTGAAGGCTCAATAGGTACAGATCCGTTAGCTCTCACTTCTCTTGCTGATGGCCTGTCTGGTCGCGCCTTTGTCGATGGAAAGGAAGGTCTCGCTTTGAGTCTCTCAGCGGCGGAGCATCGCCCAATTGTGCTTGAAGAAGGCGAGGATATTTTATTGCCACCCTGCTGGACCGTCCAGTTCTGGTTCATGCTTGATCATAATCCTGCCGAAGAATCACTGGCTTACATGGAAGTCTTCGATTGTGATTTGTTCAGTTTTGTTATCAATAAGTCCGGCCGTGCAACGTTGTTTTATCAACTCCAGAATCGTAGTGGACATGGCAGTGTCAGCCTTCTCAAGAATCATGCGCCTGCTGTTGGTCGTTGGTATCATCTGGCAGTTGCATGGGAAGGCCCCAAGGGTAATCTTCGCGTGCAGCTTGATGGCGCAACGGTGATGGATTCGCCGCAGGCTGGTCTGGGATCAGTTATTGGACCCATGAGCTTTGGCCGTGCTATCGGAAAATCGCCTGCAAACAGAGTCTTGATCGATGAGCTGAAGATTTATAAGCATGCCCGTCGCCCGGAAGAAGTTGCGCAGGAAGTCGGCTATATAGAAGATCCTAACCAGTGACGCCGTAAATCTTTAAAAGAAAAAACGGGTGGGGAGCTTGCTGGAGCATTCCCACCCGCTGTAAGCTGTTTGCGTCTTACGATGTTATTAGAACATCGTAAATCATTATTACTGGTTTACAGATTTATGCTGTCAAGACGCCTGGGTTACTATGCTGCAGATTTTTCTTTCTGCTCGTTTTTTTCGTGATGAGCTTCTTCTATGACCAATGTCTGTGCTTTGACGAGAAAGCCGAGAAAGCCGTCAGCTACGCTGTCTTGTGGCGGATTTGGCTGGTAGTGATAGAGCCACATTTTTGCCTTGAGATGTTCAGGTAAGGTGTTGAGGTCGTCGTAATGCGCGTGAACGCCAGACTTGAAAGGAGCGGTTTCGCAGTCGTGCAGAATCATGTCGCACTGTTCATAGAATTTGCGCATCTGGTAGGGTGCGAACTGGGTGTCGGTAGTAAGAAAGACTTTGTGGCTGCAGCCGATTTCCTGAATGATCAGGCCGTAGCTGTGCTGAATCTGCATGCCACTGACGACATGTACGGTCTGTACTGGTGTGAAGCGAATGTTTTCCCAGACGAATGAGTTGTTGATACGCACCGGATGGCACTCGAAGTAGTCAGTGAGGTTGGCTATCTTGCCTTCCAGGGTTTCGAGGCCGCCGCGCAGGCTTCTGTTCCACAGGTCTGACATCAGGGACTGAATGCCGAACAGTTTAGGCCTCTTGCAGCCGGGATTGAAGTAGGTCACCAGAGCCAGCCACTCCATCGAGCCAATGTGATCTGCATGCAGATGCGAAACATAGACGCCGTCAATTTCCTTGCCAATGTTTGAGTTAGTGATGCCAAGTTCTTCGAGAGCGAACTGGGCCTGAGTGCCGCAGTCTATGAGCAATTTTTTTCCGGACCCGGAAATGACCAGGGCGTTAGACTGGTAGTAGTCGCGAGTTGTGAACGCGCTTCCAACTCCAATGAATTGAATTTTGTACATGATGGACTCCTTGTTTGTTGGCAGTAGAAGACTGCCGAAATCTTGATTGAGTTCGGGCACGATTTAAGGAGCCGACACCATAAATCAGACCGATCGACTGCGAGCGACAGTGCAGGCTTGCCGGGGTTTCCGGTCTGGCGTGGACTGAGGCCGTGTGCGATCAGGACGAGTACGATATCGCCGAATTTGAGGCAGTTTCAACACTACCTTTTTCTAATTATATTAGCAGCAAACTGTATGCCAATTCTGTAAGAATGCAGAAATTGGTTCTAACAGCGAAAACTCTACTCGCAGTATAAAAATGACTGCGTCATTTACGCCGCATGTTGGCGACAAAGTCGGGCAAGTCTGTTTCCGTCGTTTAAAGAATGTAATACCTGTTTGATACATACAAATAGAAATGTAATGGATACAAAAAAGCAGCTGCCACAGGATTTGTGACAACTGCCGGGTTTCGATTACCTAACGTCGCGCATTTTGTTATGGACGATTATCTTACCGGCACAACAGAAGTTGGCAGGCGGGGCGGAGTGACTCTTGTGCGACTATAACCCCAGTTAAAGCCTTTGAATATGCCAACAAGTATAGCCCCCAGGCCTATGGCGACCGGAGCCGCAATCAGCGATCCCGCTCCAGAATTTGAACTGTTGGTATGCTGGTTAGTCTGTGTGCTTCCGGTGCCCCTGCTGTTCATGTTTTCTACCATTTGAATTGCACAGCTGATTCTGGCAATCGCGTCGTGCTTGTTGTTCCAGAGAATTTCGGTTTTGGCTTTGTCGATCTCGCGGTCAAGGCTGCGGGCCAGATGTCTGGCGCAAGGCTGCCTTTTCAGCAGTTTCTGGGCATGGCTGAGGTAGGGTCGGGCGTTCTGGGTTTCTGTATAAAAATTTCCGCCATTGACGATGTTGTAGGCTGTGTTCAGGTCAGAATAAATTTGGTTCAGGCAGGAATACCCATTGTCTCCGGCAAAAACCTGTGAAAAAGACGTGAGCACGAAAGAACAAATAAGGAGAACAGACAGGACTTTTGAATAATTGCGTTTCATAGTTTACCTCTTCTTTTTACATCAGTGAAAACTTGGCATCTGTTATGGACTTGAGGTTGCCGACCCAATCACTCTTTCAAATTTGTATGATCAAAGAGCAAATTGGCACAAAGCAATTTCTATGCCATGAGTGGTTTTGTTGTTTGGGGATAATGTTAAGCCAGCCAGGAAGGGCTTTGCAGTCAGTTTATGGAAAGCTTTGGCGATAGTTGCCAGCAAAATGCCGAAGGAAATAGATGAATTTTAGACATCAGATTGCGAAAAAAATATCAAATTGCATGTTAAAGTGGCGTAGTTTTTTTCTGCTGACCTGTTGTAATATGTCGCCATGAAAATATTTGTATGTATCAAACAGGTGCCAGATTCGACCAAAGTCGATATTGACCCTGAAACCATGACGTTGAAGCGCGGCGGTATTGACAGCAAGATCAACCCGTTTGATCTCTATGCTATCGAAACTGCAGTGAAGTTGAAAGAGGCTCATCAGGCACATATCTGTGCGATCAGTATGGGTCCTCAACAAGCTGAGGCGGCTATTCGCGAATCTTACACGCTTGGCGTTGATGAAGGCATATTGCTTAGTGATCGCAATTTCGCCGGAGCAGACGTGTTGGCGACCGCTTATGCCCTTTCACAGGGAATATTGTCGCTTGGCCTGCCAGACATAGTTATTTGCGGTCGCCAGACAACAGATGGCGATACCGGCCAGGTTGGCCCTGAAATTGCCGAATTTCTCAATATTCCACACTTGGCTTATGTTCGGCATATCGTCGAATCTGACGACAAAGGTATGGTCGTAGAAATGGATATGCCTGAAACCGTAGAAGTCGTGCGGGTAAACTATCCCTGCTTGATCACTGTCGAAAAAGGCATTTTTCAGCCCAGATTGCCATCTTTCAAACTTAAAATGGCGACGAAAGAACGACCAATCCGACGACTGACGCTGGCCGATCTGCCCGATAGCGAACCCGAAAGATACGGACTCAAGGGCTCGCCAACGCAGGTTATAAAGGTGTTTCCGCCAAAGATTTCTTCTGAGCGCGAAACCTGGCAGGATTCGTCAGAAGTGCTTTCGGAAAAGATATTTGCGAAACTTAACGAGCTTAAATTCTTATGAGCAACATAAAAATTCTTCCATTTACCGGGCAAAATATCGATGAGTTATTGGCTTTGTGCCCATTCAATGCAATAGAAAAGGCTGGCGACAGCGTTGAAATCAATGCTGGTTGCCGCATGTGCCGGATCTGTATCAAGCGTAGACCTGATGTTTTTGTGCTGGCCGAACCGCCGCGAAAAGTTACGGTCAACAAACAGGACTGGCAGGGTATTGCTGTTTATATTGAGCATCTCAATGCGGTTATTCACCCAGTCAGCTTTGAGTTGATCGGTAAGGCGCGTGAGCTGGCCGGCAAAACCGGGCAACCGGTTTTCTGTCTGCTGATCGGTGATAGTGTTAAAAATCTTGCCAGTCAGCTGCTTGAATATGGTGTTGACAAGGTGTTTGTCTATGATCAACCTGAGCTCGGTCACTTCAAAATCGAACCCTATACTGCTGTTTTCGAAGATTTTATCAACCTGGTAAAGCCATCTGGTGTTCTGGTTGGCGGCACTTCTATTGGTCGCTCACTGGCGCCACGTGTGGCAGCCCGCTTCCGAACCGGTCTGACTGCAGACTGCACAATACTCGATATTAACTCGAACACCGATATTGACCAGATCAGGCCGGCATACGGCGGTAACATCATGGCTCATATCCACACGCCACACCACCGCCCGCAGTTTGCGACGGTCAGATATAAAATTTTCAACGCCCCGGAAAAAACGCAGTCAACCGGTCTGGTTGAGCACTGCCAGATCGACCCTTCACGGCTCTATTCGGCGATAGAATTGCTCGAAGTCAGGCGGAAGGAAAAGGTGCGCTCGATCGAGGATGCCGAAGCGATAATTGTTGCTGGCAAAGGGATTAAAAAAGAAGCTGATCTGCAGATGGTTTATGAGCTTGCCGAAAAGCTTGATGCCATGACTGCCGGCACCCGACCGCTGATTGAACAGGGCTGGTTCGACCCACGCCTGCAGATCGGTTTGAGCGGTCGCACAGTTAAACCAAAGCTCATCATTACCTGTGGCGTGTCAGGTTCGGTGCAGTTCGCTGCCGGCATGCAGGGCGCAGATAACATTATTGCCATCAATAACGACCCGCGCGCAGCAATTTTTGATGTTGCGCATTATGCTGTTATTGGTGATCTCTATCAGGTTGTACCTGCGTTGCTCGAAAAAATCAGAAGAGGCGGTTCGTTGATATGAGCTATAAACAACTGACGCAGAACGATATCGATTACATAGCCTCAGTGTGCGGACGCGAAAACCTGGTGTGCGGCAGCGATATTCACGAAGACTTCAGTCACGATGAGCTTGGCGACCTGCACAAGTTTCCTGAGTTGTTGGTTAATCCCGAAAATGTGCAGCAGGTCGCAGCAATTCTCAAATACGCCAACGCCAATAAAATCGCGGTAACTCCGCGCGGGCAGGGCACCGGACTGGTAGGTGGCGCTGTCGCGTTGCATGGCGGAATCATGCTCAGCACTGCCCGTATGAACAAGATTGTTGAGCTCGACCATGACAATCTTACCCTGACTGTCGAACCTGGTGTGCTGCTCATGGAAATCGCAGCTTACGTCGAGCAGCATGACCTGTTTTACCCTCCTGATCCTGGCGAAAAAAGCGCCTCGATTG
>JAHISQ010000056.1 GCA_018818125.1 Candidatus Rifleibacteriota bacterium | reverse complement strand
CTACCCCGCTGCCTGATGGTAGCTGGACCGGATGGGTAACTGCCGCAACGGTAACAGCCAATGGTAATACTGCTCTTACAAATACTGATCGCTACATTCAATATCGCGCAGTTTTTGAGCGTAATGCCGCGGCCGGTGCTTTCGCTACGCTTAGCGAAGTGCGTTTCGTGCATGGCGGTATCTCTATCGAAGAAGTTACAGCTACTACACCTGACGGAGTAACCCAGGGCCAGACAGGGATTCCTGTTCAGGTAACAATCAGGAATTTTTACACGAATCCGGTCGATCTACAATCTATTTTGCTGACGTTTTCTCTTGGATCTTATACTCAAACTCTTGATTCTCCTCTGGTTCCAGGTACTCAGATTCCGGCTGGTTCAACCATCACCGCTACTTTTACGGTGAATGTTGATATAAATTCCCCGGTAGGAACAGCTACTGTCAATGCAGCTGCAACTGGCACTTCCGGTGTTTATACCTTCCAGGATCTTGATGCACAGGCTCCTCATGAATGGTGGGTAAGAAGTCGGGCCAAGCTTGATATTCTAAAGGTTGAGACTGTTCCTACTTTTGTTAATAAAGGCCAGACAGACATTTATGTTACGATGCTGATCGCGAACCTTGGTGAAACTCCATACTATTTTGACGGCGCTACTCTTACCTTCTCGTTGGGGTCATACCTACCGCCGCCAGTTTTGCTGAGCCCTCCTACTCACACCACAGAGATTCCTGCACTCAGTGAGTTCATCGCTACTTTTGTTGTTAATATTTCGCCGACCAGCGATTCGGGTTTTGTCGCTGCAATCGGTGGTACCGCATCCGGTACCGATAAGTTCTCAAGCCTTTTAACAGATGACGCTACAGCTAACCTGACAGATTCATGGACAATTCAAAATCCTGCCTCGCTGGTTCTTGAGGAAGTAACCGCCTCATCTACCGTTTATCGAGGTCAGACCAATACCCCTGTTCTTCTTAAGGTTACTAATATGGGTGAGGCCACTGCTGTGTGGGAATCGTCAGTTCTTCTAACGTATTTTACTCTTGGAACATACGATGCTGTCTATGCTGTTACACCTTTCAGCATTACCCTGCCCGGTTACTTCGGGACAACAGCGCGTTATGGAGTCGACATCTCGCCAACTTCTGCGACGGGCACAACGCCGGTTGATGCGGGAATCTACGGTTACGATACAAATACCGGCAATCCGCTTTCATGGGTGCCAGGCGCCCTTTTGCCGGCCACCTGGACAATCATGGCAGAACAGGTTAATACCTTTAAGGATCCGGCCTATGCTTTCCCTTCTGCAAGCTTTAACCGACCAACTGTTGGTAATGTAACTGTTTACGCAAAGGGTTTGAACGTAAATCCATATTCTGAATATGTGTTCCGCTGGCTTGACTCGTCTAACAACCAGTTGCTTGTTTCTGCGCCTCTGACTGCTGACGCCTCCGGAACCATGTACCATCAGTTTGATATTACTCCAATTTCAGTTTATGGCACTTATAAGGTAAGGATTACCAATCCGACCAATACCGTCACAGCTGTTGAAAATGCATTTGAAGTTACTTCTCCGGCGGTATTGAGCGGCCTGTTTAACCTGCCGGCCCAGGTGTCGGTTGGTCAGCCTTTTGTTGGCTCAATGACGTTTGTCAATACTGGTGGAGCCAATATTGAAAGTGGCTATGTCAGCTCTCTCGAACTCTTTACACCTGCTCTTGTCAGTCTTGGTTCGGGCCCGATTCCGGCGGTTATAGACGCGGCGGGCGATAGCCAGGCTACTGCCACCTATCAGTTTACCGCGGCGGCGCCAGGTAATTTCTCGGCCTCTGCGACAATTTACGGCTTTGATGTTAATGATGGTACCTTCCTGACGAGTCCGGCATTTACCAGCAATGTTTGTACTATTCAGACTCCGCCAAGTCTAACTACGGTTTCGGTAACAACCACGCCGACAATAGTTTATCTCAACCAGAAGAATCTGCGGATAGATGTGGTTATTCGAAACAGCGGTGAGGCAACGGCAGTTCTCGAAGCTGCCAGTATGACATTCGATGTCGGCGGTTATGTTCAGACCATCACTTCTCCGGAATTCCCATACGAACTGGCTGGTAGCAACACAGACGTAACCATAACTTATGATGTTTCGGTGAATGCTGACTCTCCGACCGGTCTGGATACCTTTTATTCAAATGTTCTCTGGCACGATAAAAACTGGCCAGAAAGCGTCGGATATCTGAATGGTGCTGCCCCTACTGACAGTTGGACTATAAATTCAATCGGTATCTGGCTGTCATCTAATCTGACCTATACACCGCTTCAGGACGACTTTAACCGTCTGCAGAGCGTATACGTCAGGTGTTATGGTTTTACACCTCTGGATAGCTGGTATAGAGTAAGATTCTACAACTATGAGGTTCCACAGGCAGGCAACAGTCCCGCGGGCTGGGTAAACGTTTCGCCACAGCTTTCTGCCGATGCCAGTGGATACATCGATCATCTTTACACGATTCAGGCTGCTGATGCTCTTGCCACCTGGACGGTGATAATCGACACCGGAACTGGTGTGGCTGGCGGCCCGAAAGTGGGAATTCAGTATTTCAGGGTGCAAAGCCCAGGTAATCTTGTTGCTTCACTTACCATTTCTCCAACCGAAGTATTTGTCGGCGAGAACTTTACGGTTACCATGCTTGCTTCGAACACTGTCGTCCCTAACGGGTCTACGATCAGCAATGCTTCACCTGCGACTTTGGTGCCTAGCGCCCTCACGGTCGGCAGCGCGACTTTGTTAACTGGCCCAACACCTGCCAGCGCTACAGTTGCAGCTGGGAAAACCGCGCAGTTCGTCTGGACGTATCGCGCGGATGCCAACAGCCTGGTCGGTAGTTATTCCCTGACGGTAAATCCGGCCTATTATGCAGCTGGTTACGATCTTAACACACAGGCCCTGGTCACATCCAACAAGTCAGTTTCCAACCCTCTGCGCATTTATTCACGTGATCTCGGGTTGTCTTCTGACACTCTTGATTTTCTTTCTATGCCCTGCGGTGACAGCAAGATGGTTGGGACTACCCAGGTTGATAATCTGGGTAACTACGTTCTGGACAACGTTAAATGGATAACCACTGACCTCAATGGTCCTGGCATTCTCAAGATCAGCAAATCAAATTTAAGCATGAGCCCGACGTTGATTGGTGGGATTGCAGCTGGCTCATTCAAGAGTGCATCGGCAACTTTGTTTGTTCCATACAACAAGGAAGCTGGCGATTATATAGCGACTATGTCTGTCTATCAGGATCTTAACACCAACGGTCTGTTCGATCTTGGTGAACTTTATGACTTTTTTGCAGTAAAAGTAAAGGTTCCAGCATGTCAGCGTGTTTTTACCGTGCAGGAAGTCGTCAATCTTGGCAACTGGGATATTGGCAAAGATACCCTGCCAAAGCCCTTGAACGTTTTCAGCGGCGGCAATCTTCCCATGACGAACGTCAAATTTATGCAGACAGTTGCAACTAACGCATTTGCAATTAACGTTAACCCGGCTGTCTATGGGCCGATGACCTTTACTGAAAGCTTTATTGCCAGCGTTACAGCTTTGAACGTTGTCACAGATGGTTTTTATATCGCAACCTGGACAGTCTGGGACGACTGGGCTACTGCTCCAGGCGTTATTGAAAATGTTGAAGCCAGTGACACATTTCAGGTGCATGTGCGCGTCGGCACCATTAACTTTACGCTGGCGCCAGGTCTTATCGACGGCGGCACGCTGGAACCCTCTTTTGTTAAATCCGGCATTGGTCCTCTGACTCTTAGCAATACTGGAACCCTGCCAATCGATAAGCTGAGATTTGATGCAAAGCCTCTTGTTAATGCTACCTTCGATCAGATTGCAACTGATGGGATTGCGATTGACGGGGCACTGCCGGCACTGGTAAACATTGCTTCAAGCACAGCGATTAAATTTGCTGTTTTTGCGCCAGCAGGTACGCCGGTGGGAACCTATACGGCTTTACAATACTTTTACTCTGACGACGATCTCGATGGCGTATGGGATGTGGGTGAATTCAGAGCATCGTTTACTTTGCAGGTCGAGATACTTGCGGTGGCCAAAGTTCAGGTTCTTACGCCGACAGTAGGTCTTGGCGGTATCTCGCCAGGCACCTCGAAAATTGTAAGTTTTAACTGCCGAAATACGGGTAATGTAGCCCTTACCGGTCTTAGATGGGGAAAGGTGGATCTGGCGTTTGGTGCTTTTACCATTCCTGCTGCCAATGCCAGCTTTCCGCCTTCGGAGCTGTTTGTAGTGAATGCCGGAGATTTTTTTACCAGGGATATCCAGGTTACAGTTCCGGGCGTAGCATCTTATGGTGTTTACAACAGCATCCCTGGCCATTTCTGGCTGTATGCTGACATGTCACCCGTCGACACGCTTAGATCAGTCGGTGAAGCGCAGTCTAGCTTCATGGTTAACTGCGAAGTAGGTGAACTGAAAGTCAGTATTCTCAATGCTCCGCCGTTGTCTTCAACGGGTGGTCCCAGTGCATTGTCAACGAATGTACTGTTTGATGTAAAAAACATCGGTACTTTGGGTATGGCAAACCTCAAAGCTACGGGTTCGATTCTGATTCCTGCTGTGCCCGGGCCAGCGAATATTGCGGCTTCTGCTAACGTTATCAGTCCGAGTGCTATTGGCAGTCTTAACGCTACACAGGTTAAGCAATCCGGATGGCGTGTGAATGTTCCGGCGAACGCTTCGCCGGCCACCTATCTTGGCACTTTGACCGTCTGGGAAGACTCCAACAACAACGGTGTCAATGAGAGTGCCGAAGCATCGGCGACAGTAGCTCTGCAGCTGATAGTTCCTTCTACAAGAGCTATTAACATAACCGCCGTTCTGCTCGATCTGGGATACGTTGGAAAGAATAACTCAAAAAGCGGAAGTCTGGAGGTCTGGAATGTCGGTAATATTAATCTGTTAAATCTTCTTGAATTGAAAGCTCCTCTGATCTTTGGAGCAAACAATATCCCGGTTGGCAGTATAACCTTCTCTTTCCCCGCGAATAACCTTGCAATTGGTGCTTCGATGGTTGGCACGGTTACGGTAACAATCGGCCCGGTTCAGGGCTCTAACACCTATAACGGGACGCAGGCCATCTATGAAGATCATTCTGCACCGTTGGGTAGCTGGAATGCAGGGGAAGCTTCTGATACCTTTGTTTTGAGGGTGAGTGTTGGCGAAAAAGGGCTTTATGAACAGGCTATAGGCAACCCACCTCTTGCTTTTGGCTCGTGTGATGTAAACGCAAGTTACTCTACGCTGGTTACAGTTTATAACAACACTTCAGTGCCTTTGCCGCGAGTTCGTTGGCAGGTGCTCAGCGCGTTGACCGGCCCTT
>JAHISQ010000194.1 GCA_018818125.1 Candidatus Rifleibacteriota bacterium | reverse complement strand
GACTTTTGCGCGAGGAAAATCTTCTCGACGCGTTTGAGCAGTTCGCTCATTGCAGCTTTTTCTCGAAATCGGCCAAATAAGTGCTGGTAACCGCGTTGACCACCTTGTCCTTGATCCCGTCAAACCATAGATCTCTGGCAGATGAAACAGTCAGCGCCCGGATCTTCGTCAGATTGATCAAATAAAACTTGCTGGTTCGCATGAAATGCGGATGTTCAGACAATCGCTTCTCGATCTCTGTCAGGCGCAAATTGCTGTAATAAGCTTTGCCGCCGGAAGTCATAAACATTGTTTCTTCCCGGCCCTGGTCTGATTTTGTCGTGATATAGCAAACGTCTTTCAGATCGAGAAAGTAAACCGCCATCGCCGGATCTTCCGGAGTAACCGGAAATTTTTTGATTGGCGGGTCCAGATACATAAGTTTCTCTAAAACCTGCTTTAACAGGTCTGCTTCGCCTCTCGCCATTCTCTTAACCTCCATTTTTAACGCTCCGCCTGTCGCCCGTAAACTGCATGAAACAGCCCACAGGCCCATATAATCTGAACTCCGGCAAATTCTCCGAAGTTCCTGAAATTTCACGTGCTTTTCAGCCGTTTCACGCGTCTTTCAGCTGATTCCCGGGATATCAAATAAAAAAAACATAATTATGTATTCGTTTTGCTTAATTCTTGCTTGGGTTTGACACGATTTATAATTTCTGCAAAATCAAAATATTTGTCAGAAGTAAAAGTCCACCAGGATATTTCTCGCACAGAACCATCTTGATCTATATGACGTTCACTGTCTTCTTTATAGGTTCGCTTTTCCTCTGTCACATCCGTTCGGATAATGCCCAAAGATTGCATCTTCATTGCCCAACTTCCATAACAATCATTTAAGTCTAATGACTGAAGCGACAAATTAAATTCATGATCCCAATTGGAATCAATCTGTTCGCCGGCCCATTTAATTCGAAGAAACCCATCATCACCAATAGTTACATCTTTATCCTTTTCGTTAGCAGCTCGCTGTTGATGCTCATTGCAGAACAATGCAAATTTAATTAGCTCATCGTCATATAGTTGTTCGGCAGCGTCCAGAATTGTTTCTTCCACATCCGTTAACTCCCGCTTCTGAATGGCAAGTCTGGCCGATAAAACACCAATAACACGCGGTCCTATTGTTTTGGATCGAGATAGGCTGACTCTTCGATAAGCATCAAATAAAAGTTCAGTCGTATGCTCGTCTTCAAGCATCTTGGAAAGAAGCGATTCAAGTTTGTCTGAACTTTCCCCTGCAAGCTCAAGCTCTACCTCATGACAAAATTGGTCGAAAAATTGCTGGCCACGATGTTTTGACCATCGTTCAATGACATTTAGGCGAAATGATGTAGCGATCCGATCGATCAGTTTCCCAGCAAAATGACCAGTTAACAGCGATGCAACAGGAGACATTTAATACCTCCGCAAAAGATTGGGCTCATTAGTCGTTTACTCTCGATTAATCAGGATAACATCTTGTTAATTTTAATACTTTTGAATAAGTGTGCAAGAATCAATACGGTTGCTGCCTCATCTTCCAAGGTTCAAAGCATTCAACCCACAATATAAACGTAAATGGCGGCTGGTGACAGAATTGTTGGGTTTGGGTCTACGGAGTAGCACGCAGCATGGCCGGGTTAAACAATTCAAGCCAGAGTTTTTTAAGAGTTGATACTTGTGGCGCCTGGCGTGATTGCGGTTGCCATACTTTGACGGGCTTCTCTGGGGGGGGTAAAAGTTTAGCGGCTATCAGATCCATACGCGAGGTTTGCCGACAAATTATTACAGTTTGTTGTTCTATTGCTTTGGCTTGCTGCTCAATGACTTTTGATTGTTTCTCAACGGTTGCAGCCAGCAGCATAATAGCGTTTTGCAAATCCACAATTTGACTGACAGCATTATCTCGATCAACTTCTTGGACCTTTGGCAAAGCATGAACAGCTTTACAATCAACAGCAGCCACAGAAGGCGATAAACCACCGGCCACAGCATGAGCCATTGCCAACAGTAGATTTTCTGCCCCTGGTTGCAAGTAAGATACTCGACCATCTTTTTCAATTGCAAGATCCAGAAGCGTTGACCAGTATCTTGCCTTTTCTCGTGGAATTCCTGCAAAAGTTGCAGCGTCTGTTATTGAAATTCTATTCATTTTTACACCTTGCATAAATTCTGCTTGCCAGTAAATAATTATGTTCTGACTGGATATCGACACTGATTCAGGTTTTATTTACCAGGCAGCAGATCAATCCAGAAAATTCTATTTTCTGGAGGCAAAATTTTACCCGAGATCGTTTTGCGGTTTACTCGTTGCATAAATTCTGCTTGCCAGTAAATAATTATGCGAAACGCGAAACATTACAATACAAGCGGTTTTGCTGTTCAATCAAAACAGCAGGCAACAAAATTTTACTTTCTGGCGGTAATTTTTTATGCGACAGGGGTTTGAAGCCCAATTGGCCGAAAACGTACGCTAAGGCTTAGAGTTTAGTCAACCGGCATGTGAACCCAAAAGAAGAACTACAGATTGACGGAAAGAGTGTTCTTGAGCAGAATACAGAAGAAAGCAAATAAGCTTAACCAAGTTTCCTGTTCCATTGCTCCCTAAATCCCAATGATCAAACTAGGTGATGTATTTCTCGTTGTATCTTGCCAGGGGCACTTAAATTTCAACAAATCCGCTTCTGGAACAGGTTTTCTCTATTGCCTGATAATAATTGTTGGACTAAACCGCTAAGCGGTAGACAATCCCCCTGGCTTTGTTAGTCATGACTACAGCTTGTTTCGCTTTATCCAGACATGCAAAGTGGTCGGCGAACATTCGATAATCCGG
>JAHISQ010000055.1 GCA_018818125.1 Candidatus Rifleibacteriota bacterium | reverse complement strand
GGAAAGCTTGCCTGGAAAGCAAACTTTGACAAAACCCAGTCATCATTATCCGAAAATCTCTTTGATGCTCCCATGTTTCTCAAAGAAGGAATGAAATGGCTGACCGCCGAGGAGCTTGCCTCCTATGGTGCGGGCAAGATACTCAAGGGACTTGCTGACAGATAAAGCTGTTTGCCCGGAAATTTCTTTTGTCAGTTTTATTGGTCTGATAACGCTGCACTATCGGGTCATATTTTCATCATGGGAAGATATCGAGGGGAAGAATTGCAGGTCGCAAATAACGTTATAATACTCATTTTCCTTTGTGATAATTCCCGACGAACTATATAATTTTGTTCAGGAACATTAAATCACATGCCGGTGACTTTGCTAAATGGTTGAAAACAAATGCTCCGACTATCAATGTTGAGGTTAAAGCAGCAGATTAACGTATGTCTATTTTTTTAAAATATGGTTTTCTCTGAAAAAAAACGGCTCTTTTGCATCCGCCTTTGGTTGCGAAGACGACATCTCTTGCTCTTTTCGTTCGTTTACCTTGCCCCAATCCTCTTTTTTCATAGTGTGACGGGCGCTGTTGCAGGCGGAAACTGCGTCAGCCTGGATGAAGGGCTGTCGACCTATAATCTGGACGGTGCGGTCAGTTATTACGAAGACCGCAGCGCCAGTCTATCTCTCCCGGAGATCCTGGATAACCGTTTTTTTTCATGGGCTTCCCTGCGCGGAGCCGTTCCTAGTTTTGGTTTCAGCAGCTCTGTTTATTGGCTGAAATTCGATATGTGCCAACCCCGGCCAGAGGCTGAAAGTGCTGTACTCGAGATAAACAATCCCCTTTTAGATTCCATTGATCTGTTTGCTGTTGCAGGCCGGACAGTGGTGTATGACGTGCATACTGGAGACAGTATCCCCTTCAGTCAACGCCCTGAGAAGCATCACAATTTTCTCTTTTTTTTACCTAGCTTCCCGGAAGAAGCCTTGAGCATCTATCTCCGTGTCCAGACCAGAAGCGCCGTTCAGGTGCCGCTGCAACTCTACACGTCAACCGGTTTTTTTATTCATAATCAGCGTAGTCTCTTAGTTCAGGGTGGGTATTTCGGCATCATTCTGGCGATGATACTGTACAACGCCTTCCTGTTTTTTTCGCTGCTTGAGTGGCCTTATCTTTTCTATGTATTCTTTACCATCAGCTTTTTCAGCTTTCAGGGCGTCTTTCAAGGCTTTTTCCAACAATTCGTATTTGATTCGGCCTGGTGGCAGAACTACGCATTGCTTCTTTTTGGATTCATTTCAATCATCTTTGCGAATTTGTTTGCCGATTCTTTCTTAAATCTGCCGAGTAAAAACCCTGTTGTCTCGCGCTGTTTGCGCTGTATTGGTGTAGTGTCGGCCCTGGCTGCCGGGCTTGTCTTCGCTGGACCTTCATATGCGCTCATGATTAAATTGATGCTCGCCCTCGCGATCCCCAGTTCTTTGCTGATAATGTCTGCTGGATTCAAACTCTGGTGGATCGGCCATCTGCCCGCGCGGATTTTTACATTGGCCTGGTCGACCCTGCTGCTTTCTTTTGTTTTGGCTTCCTTCAACAAATTTGGGTTGTTACCCCGGGTTTTCTGGACCGAAGACATTATGCAGATCGGCGGGGTGCTTGAGGTCGTCTTGCTGTCGATCGCTCTAGGCGAGCGGATTAATGAAGAAAAGCGCCAACGCATTCTCGCCGAACAGAGCCTGTCCTCCTCTCTGGAAGAAAAGGTCCGGGCACGAACCTTGGAGTTAAACCAGGCACTGGCGCAACTGGAAACTGCTAATGCCATTCTGGATAAGATGAGCCTTACCGACAGTTTAACGCAGATCGCCAACCGAAGATCCTTTGATAACCATATAGAAATTGAATTCAAGAGTGCCACCCGTGGAGGTCACCCCCTGGCCCTGATCATGATCGATCTAGACCACTTCAAGACGATTAACGACACCCATGGGCACCAGGTTGGTGACCAAGTGTTGCAGCTGGTTGCCGAAATCCTTTGCTCTTTTGCCACCCGGCCTCGAGATAAAGTCTTTCGCTATGGTGGAGAGGAATTTGCTGTTGTGCTCTTCAATACACCGCTTCCCGGCGCTATAATCTTGGCTGAAAAGATGCGAAGGGCAATTGATTCATCCCCGCTCACCGTTCAGGGTGAATCATGCGTCGTAACTATCAGTGCGGGTATCAGTGTCTATGATCCAACGGACGAAGTCTTGTCGGGCAGTGATTTAGATGATTTAATCCGACAGGCCGACTCGCAGCTCTATCGGGCCAAGGCCAACGGTCGCAATAGGATCGAAGCATTTGGGATGGACAACAAGGAAGCTTGACTGACTCAAAAATGTTTCGTATTTATTGCCCTTGAGGGCAAAACACCGGCACCGAATTTTCGTGACGATAAATCAGTAATTTATCATGCACTG
>JAHISQ010000054.1 GCA_018818125.1 Candidatus Rifleibacteriota bacterium | reverse complement strand
TTCAGCTTCATGTTTGGTCGGCTGAATGTTGGTGAATCGCAAAGCCCTATGGTCATCGGCGAGATGCTCAAACAGACTCTGCCGGAGGGCCTTAACATAATTGATGGCCCACCAGGAACAGCCTGCAATGCAGTCAAGACTATAGCTTCTGCCGACAAGACTATTCTGGTTACTGAGCCAACTCCTTTTGGAGCGAATGATCTGGCTCTGGCGCTTGATCTCTGCGCACAGCTGAAGAAACCCTGCGGTGTGGTTATCAACCGCTCAGACAGCAATGATCAGCTTATTGAGACTTTAGCCGGGCGTTATCGGGTGCCTGTTCTGGGCAAAATTCCATTTAAGCGGGAATATGCCCGTGCCTGTTCCGATGGTTTCGTTTTGACGGCGGAGTTTCCGGAGCTGCGTGCTGGAGTTGTTGGCAGTTTTTCGCGCCTGCTCAGCGAAGCTGCTGTGCCAGCGGTTGTTAAGAATGAATCTCATCAGGGAGAATGTCGCATTGATGCTCAAGCTCGCAGCACAGCAAGGTCAGAGAATTTCCAGGAACTGACTATTCTTAGTGGTAAAGGCGGCACTGGCAAAACTTCAGTTCTCGGCGCCTTTGTTTCTCTCGCCGACAGTCTGGTAGCAGCCGATTGTGATGTCGATGCGGCCAATCTAC
Source organism: Candidatus Rifleibacteriota bacterium (assembly GCA_018818125.1). Lineage (GTDB taxonomy): Bacteria > Muiribacteriota > Ozemobacteria > Ozemobacterales > Ozemobacteraceae > Rifleibacterium. The sequence continues at coordinate 165,886 of JAHISQ010000054.1, read as the reverse complement.
GGCTTTTGATGAATGATAAAGTGTTGTTTGCAGACCGCGTCAGTTTCGGTGCAGAAGCGATAATTGATGAGCAAAAGTGTATCAAGTGTGGCAAGTGCTTGGAGGCTTGTCGATTTGGCGCTATAGACCACGATGAGCGCGCCGGACGTTACACTGTGAACGATATAAATTGCGAAGGTTGCGGCCTTTGCCTTGAAATTTGTCCGGTCAACGCAATCAGCGAGAGAAGAGCTGAAACTGGCAGTCTGATGCTCTCAGAATCATCACGTGGACAACTCGTGCATGCAAAGCTGACGGCGGCGGCCGAAAATTCAGGAAAACTGGTGTCGATGGTCAGAGATCTGGCTTTTGCTATTACAGACCAGCAGAAGAAAGAGTGGCTGCTTGTTGATGGCCCGCCTGGCACTGCTTGTCCGGCAATTGCTACAGTAACAGGTTCTGACCGGGTCGTTCTCGTGACCGAGCCCACTATAGCAGCGGTGCATGATCTCGAAAGAATTATCAAGCTGGTTCTTCATTTCGGTCTCAAACCCGAGATTATTATTAACAAAGCTGATATTAACCCGACTTATGCCCGCAAAATCAGAGATCTGGCCGAAAATGCCGGTTATATGATTATGGGCGAAATCCCATTTGATGAAACCGTAAAGGAAGCCATAAAAGCAGGGGTGTCTATCGTTGATTTCAACGATGGTCCCGCTTCTGAGGCTATCAGGACGATTTGGAAAAAAATCAAGGAGACCCGAAAATGAAAATCGCTGTTCCAACCGTAGAAGGAAAACTCTGTACACACTTTGGGCATTGTCAGCAATTTTGCATCATCGATACAAACGATGAGAATAAAATTGTCTCAAAGCAAATGTTGACTCCGCCACCGCATGAACCCGGTGTTTTACCGCGCTGGCTGGCCGAGCAGAATGTGACTCATATTCTGGCTGGTGGTATGGGAGTGAGGGCTCAGGAACTATTTGCCCAGAACAAGATTGCAGTTGTAACTGGAGTGCAGGGCGAACATACCCCGGAAGATGCCGTAACAGCTTACTTGAGCGGAGCTTTGCAGACTGGTGCCAATGCCTGCTCACACTGAGTTTTAACGCTGCCTGACTTCTCTAAAAGTTATCGCAGTTTTTTGAATTGCCGCCCGGTACATAGTGTTTGTGCTCGGGCGGCTTTATTCTATGCGGGTCTTGCCGCAATTCATTTCCGCGCATGATTACCTATTATTCGCTGCCCGTATGGTTCAATAGGCCCTGAGGCATCATTTAAAATCGTGTTGTTCTCAGAGTCCGGTGCGCATAAACTTGGCTTCGGCACTGGCCAGCAGTCTGCCGTCTCCAGTTAAATCAGCCTTGAGCAGGTAAAGAGGATTGGTTGCTTTTTCCACCCAGGCTCGCAACTGTAAATTGGCGTGGCACGGCACTGGCAGAATAAACTTTACCTTTAATTCACCGGTAACCGCTTCAATTGAATGATTAAAAAGACAGTGGGTCATGGCAGAATCAAGCAAAGCGCAGATGACGCCGCCATGCACAATACCCTGGTAGCCCTGCAGCATGTCATTTGCCTTAAATTCAGCATGAACTACCTGGTTTTCGTCGGCCCCAAACTGCAATCTCATTGACAAGGGATTTTGTGCGCCGCAAAGTAGGCAGCCAGCATGCGAGCTGACTGCCTTAACTGGCTTTAACAAGTTAATCGGCACATGCAAACCAGCTTATTCAGGCTTGGCGCAGCAAGCATTACATTTGTCGGCACATGCCTCGGTAATTTGACTGACAATCTGCAAAAAAGCTTTTGCAACGGGAGTTTTTGCCTGCGAAATAACAAATGCTGACCCTTTGTCGCTGGCTACTCCGATTGCGGGGTCTATTGGAATTTTCCCGAGAAAGCTGACTCCAAACTCATTGGCAGTTTTTTCGCCACCGCCGCTGCTGAAGATATGAGTTTCGCAGTTGCAGCTGGGGCATACAAAGCCACTCATGTTTTCAACAATACCTGCAATATTGACGTTAAGTCGATTACAGAAGTCTATTGACTTGCGCACATCTGCGGCAGCAACTTCCTGTGGAGTTGTAACAATAAGGGCTGAAAATGATCCTTTTATCTGTTGGCATACTGACAAGGGCTCATCGCCAGTGCCAGGAGGCGAATCAATAACCAGATAGTCAAGTTCGCCCCAATTTACATCAGTAAGAAACTGACCGATAACTCCTGCTTTCATTGGTCCACGCCATATAACAGCATCCTTGGCATTGTCGAGCAGAAAAGCTATAGACATAATCTTTAAATCGCCTATTTCAATTGGGGAAATCAGTTTGCCCTCACTCAAAGCTCGCGTATTCTGCAGATTCAGCATGGTTGGGATGCTTGGCCCATGGATATCTATATCCAGTAACCCGGTCTTATAACCTTCAGCGGTTAGTGCCATCGCCAGGTTAACCGCTACGGTGCTTTTGCCGACCCCACCCTTGCCAGACATGACAACGATGCTATGTTTAACCTTGTTTTGGGCACCAGTTACGGCTTTTTCGCTGCAACTTGCACTGGAACAACTGCCGCAGGCAGAACCCTTTTCGCTGCATTCTGACGGTGGTGTGCTAATTTTGTTCATGATTGCTCTGATTCCTTTTTTGTCGTTTCACTGCGGTTTTCGGGATATTTTTGTCGGCACCACCGATAAACCATAAGAAGTTTTCAAGAAACTTTCGGCCGTCGGTATTGTAAAATAACACCAGACAAAAGGCAAACAGTTTCTGGCTTATGCTATTTTTGCGTTGACGCATTTCTTTTGTTTGTGTTACTAAAAACGTGAAGTGTTTCGCCAGATATTTCATGCGCAGCGTTGGATTGTTGCTGATCGCCATATTCGCAATGTGGTCGGTTTCCTACCCTTTGCACATTTTTTTTGAGGAATTAAACGATACGTTTCTGTTTCTGATATGGTTTCTCACCACCCTGACGGTTCTGGGCGAGCCTGTGAATCTTCGTCTGCGGGCGAAGTGACTGTCGCTCAGCCTTCATCCCAAGCAATATTCACGGTGCCATGCTTGTTGCACCACGATTGGGCGTCGATCATTGAAGACGTCGAGAAAACTATTGCCAGTGACAAAGCTGAAGGCCTCAAAAAAGCTCACGAAGCACTCAATTCAAACCCGCCGTTATTCTTTGCCGAGCAGTTGAACGAGATTGTTGCGCAAAATACTGACCAGTCGAAGTAACAAACACGTTGCCAACTAAATTGCGGAAAAGCTGAGGCGTTAAAGCTTGACTGAAAAGCATTCTGTTGATAACTCTTAAAGAGGAGAAGACAGAATATATGCTCAAGCGGTCGCTAAAAATCAGTTTCCTGGTTGATGACAACCCTGGGCCCGGTTGCCCGGGCGAGCATGGGCTGTCGATTTTTATCGAAGCTGATATCAAAATTCTGTTTGACGCCGGGCAGAGCCGCCTTTTTCTGGAAAATGCCGGCCGGCTTGGTGTCGATCCTGCCAGTGTCGATTGTCTGGTGCTTAGTCATGGGCACTACGATCATGGCAATGGCTTTGAGTTTTTGACCGGTGAAAGGCTGATCTGTCACCCCGACTGCTTTATCCGGCGTTATCGCGATAAAGATTCAACTTCCATTGGTCTTAAATTCGATCGACACTTTGCCAAGAAGAATTTTGATCTGGTTTTAAGTGCGGAGCCTTTAAAGCTTTCAGAATCTGTTTTCTTTCTTGGTGCGATACCACGATCAAATTCTTTTGAGTCGAAGCAGACTTCGTTTTTTAAAGAGGATGGCACTCCAGATTTTGTCTCCGACGATTCGGCGCTGGTCATAGATACTGATGAGGGGCTGGTTGTTATCGCTGGCTGTGGTCACTCAGGGATATGCAACATTATTGAGTATGCCAAAAGCATTACCGGAAAAAGCAGAATTGCCGCTGTTGCAGGTGGCTTTCATTTGAAAGATGGCAGTCCGGCTATTATGCCTACCGTTGCTTATCTCATGAATTCAGGCGTCGAGCTGTTGATGCCCTGTCATTGCGTTGATGCTGCAGTGATCAGATTGTTTAATACTGTATTTACCTTTGAACCTGTTTTTGCAGGCAAAATAAAAGAGTTCAACTGAATGTTCTGAAAAAGAATTTCTTCCAGAAAGCTTAATACTTAGATAAAACCGCATTCAGAGCGTTTACAGCGAACAGGTCCGCGTTGAATGCGTTAAAGTTGGCCAAGCAAGCCTCAAGAACAATCATTGCATGAGCTTCCAGCGGAGACGCATATAAATATGCTGATTAAATTGTGGTTTAAACCATTGTTGTTGCAAAGCGCAGGTGCTTTTTAAGCAGGCGGGTGCCGCCGCCTTCAGAAATTATTGTTTTAACCTGATCCGGGTTAACTACATAAGATCCGCTGAGCTGGGTTATCCGGGTTCCGGCAAAGGCTTCCGGGCACATTGGTGTCGACGGGCCGAGGATTACTGCGCCGCGATTGCGTTTTAAGGCTTCCAGCAGATTGTCGCAAGTGCCATTGATTATACTGGTTGCCGTGATAATTGCGATGTCGCACTCTGCCAGCGACTTAAAACCCTGATCTGGTGAGATAACATCGGGCTTTTCCGGGTCAAGCTCAACCACTTCAAAACGGCATCCGCTTGCTTTTATTGTTGGCACTACTGGCGCAAAATAGCCAATCATGACGACATGATCGATAGCCTGAAGCCTAAGCAGTGATACGGCTTCGCCTTCGATAAACATACGCTCTTTGCGGGAATTCAGAGCGTTAAAAACTGCCAGGCCAGCGGTGCGCTCAAGGGCGTTGTTGTTGCTCAGCCAGTTCAAGATCTCGACCGCCGGCTGCCCGGTAATCTTGCCGGCAGCCTCAAGGTGTGTGCATGAGCAGGTTTTCTGATCTGGTGTCCAGGCCACCCCCATGCGCCCGTCGCTGAGCTCAACGCAGCTGTAGCCAAGCCCGAAGCGCAGTTCTTTGATCTGCTGGCCCTCAGCCCACGGAGTCGCACATTCAATAAGTCTTTGATGAATTCCCATTTTTCTCTCCTTGTTCAGGCCAAATTCTACTGAAAACATTATTCTCTACCTGAGAGAATGGTTTATCTGCAACTTGCCACTGTTGGCAGCGCGATCTGTTCTGCGTAACAACTGCTGTTTCTCTACAGACAAAACGATTTGCGTTAATACTTAATGCTACTTTGCAAACTGTTTTTATGTTAAACCGAATTGCTCTGGATGTCAATTAGATTACTTTTGAGGAATGCTTCTAGAAAGCAGTGATTAAGCGCTTCCTGCGATATGTCGCGGTGCTCAATTATGATTTTATTTTTTGCATATGCCAGAAAACTGTTGTATGTAGTCTTGAAAAGAATTATTTTTAGTTGCCTGGCTTTATAATTTGTCGAGGGAGAGATTATGTCTTTAATACTTGAAGCCGTAAAAGCTACTATTCCAGCAGAATTTTATGAGCTGCCACTTCAGAAGGTTGCTACCTTTGCGTTTGTAACCACAGTTAAATCAAAGCGACTGGGCATGAGCATGACTCTGAGTGATGAGCGGGTTTTTGAATACAAGGTTCATCTGCCGGTTTCTCATATGGGTGAAGTTGAAACCCTTGGACTGAAAAAGGTTTTAAGCTGGACTGATTCTCTACAGGGTATTGAGCGCTCGTTTGCGATAGCAGCCATCAACAGTTCATTGCCGCTTGATGGCAAAAAATATTTTAGCGGAAACGCTCTCGAACTTGCTGCTCAACTTGGAGCTGGCAAAAGAGTCGCTATGATCGGGCATTTCCCACATACTGAACGCATCAGGGAATTAGCCTCAGCATTTCACATTATAGAAAAACGTCCTCAGGAAGGCGATATGAATGCTGGTGACGCGGTTAGAATCATTCCGCAGGCTGATGTTGTCGCCATGACCGGGGTTACCTGTCTCAACGATACAATCGAAGGGCTGTTAGCACTCAAAAAACCAGGTGCTACGGTTATCGTCGTCGGTCCTTCAGTGCCATTGAGTTCGGCACTGTTTGATTTTGGCGTCGATGTGATCGGTGGAGCATGGGTAGAAAACGAGAATGAAGTCTATGCCAAGGTCAGTCAGGGCGGTGCGCCTCGCCATCTTAACGGTTTGCGCTGTGTTCTGTTTTCTAAAAATCCTGAACTAATGCATGGTTACGAAGAAGTCACTCCGCCGCGTTGAATCTTGCTGGTAACTGAATGCTTAGTAATATCAGGGTTTAAGCGGTCGCAGGTCTTCTTTCCCGGTGAGGTCCGCGATAGTCGCGCTGAGCAGATTTATCACCGCATCTATATCTTTCAATGAGGCCATTTCAATCGGTGAATGCATGTAACGCAGTGGCAGCGAAACCAGTGCTACCGGCACGCCGTTGCCCGAAAACATGATTTTATCGGCATCGGTATGCGTGCGATCTGGCGTTAATTCGAATTGCAGCGGCATTTTGATTCTTTTCGCGCTTTTTTCGAGCAGCTCGTTTATGCGTCTATTGATCGGACTGCCAACCGAAAGAGCCGGTCCCCTGCCCAACAGAACCTCTGACGGATTCTGTGCATCTTCGCCCGGAGTATCGGTATTGTAAGTTACATCGCAGGCAATGCCCATGCTTGGTTTGATTGTTGCACTGGCGCAGTGAGCACCGCGCATGTTGGTTTCTTCACCCGTAGTGCTTACCGCATAGACGCCGACTTTCAGCTTCTGACGGCTAAGTTTTTTGAGTACTTCGGCAACAATAAAGGAACCGGTTTTATTATCGAGCCCTTTGCAAACCAGTTTGTCGTTGTTAAGAAACTCTGGCTCGCTCTGATAAAGAATATAGTCGCCGACACATACAAGTTTTTCGAGCTCTTTTTTGTTGCCGTATCCACAGTCGATAAAATAATCTTCACACTTTGGTTTGCTCGGAGCATCAGAGCCGGATTTGCGGTTAAAACCTATTACTCCACCGATTTTACCGCCGTAGCCAAGTATATCTACTTTGAGACCTGGCAGCAGAGCTGGCTTGATGCCACCGGAGTTTGTGAAGTAGATAAAGCCGCGGTCGTCGATACGCTTTACCATCATGGCGATTTCGTCACTATGGCCGGCAATGAGAACCTTGAAGTCTGCTGACGGGTTAAGCATGCCCATAGCGTTGCCTGAATGGTCGGTTTCGACCTGAGCGAATTTTTTAACGTAATCGAGCCATATCCGTTGATGGGCACTCTCGTTTCCTGATGGCGATGGGGCTTTGAGCAGATTGGTTAAAAAATCTCTGGCAGTTTTGTCCACGGGTTGTCTCCAGATGTGATGTTTGAGCTGACTGCAGAGTAATTGCAGTGCAAACAAGATTAGCACGTTTCTGAGCTGCCTGCCATATCATTGTCAGAAGCAACGTAAGGATTCAGTTGTGAGTCAGGCGCTATTGGCGCAATCACAAAATTTGAAAGCTGCTCACCGGGCAAAAAAAAATCCGGGGGTTACCCGGACCTGAAAAATAAGGAGGCAAACAAATCCATAAACACTGTCGAACATGTGTGAGGTTTTGTTTAGTACAAATATTTCGGCAACAATCATCATTGCCAGACAATGACAAACCACAAAAAGCAGTTTGGACTCAAAACAAGCGTTCGTGTACAATGAAAAATCAAAATTATTTATTTATTATTGTTTGTGATAGAATTTGACAAGAATCTGAGTTGGGAGCTGGAAATGGTAACGCTTGCTTATACAATTGCAGAAGAGAAAGGGTTTCCGGTTGTGCGGTTTCAGAATTACTGCACAAACGAAACGCTTGCGGGACTTGCCGACAAAGTTGGTCACCTTTGTGATAAAGACAAAAGTCGACTGATCTTTGATTTCGAAAAATGTGAGATTATCAACAGTCTGGGCATGGCTACTCTTCTTGAAACCCTGATGATCGTGGAGGACTACGAGGGTCGGGTTGTAATTTCTGGTCTGAATGCCATTCAAAAAAAGTTTTTCGGGCTGACCGGAGTATTTTCGCTTTCGACCCAGGCTGACGATATTGCCCAGGCTTTTACACTGCTGTAGTATTCTCAGGCCTGATTATTCTTAACCGTAAATTTGATTGTAATTGATGCTGATCAGCTTAAGTAATCAAGAAACTGTTGCACCAAGTTATATCAATTCGCGGCGAGTTAAGAAACCCTCATTAACACTTAACGAAATGACTCCTTGGTGATTAAATTTTCTCGAATATTTGTTGTTTGTCACATCGGAATAGGCCTGGGGTTAATCTTGTGACACTGATTAGCCAATTGATTTCGGCTCCATTTAAGTGGCAGGAATGACGAAAATGAAGAAAGCTGACCGAGAATTGCTGCTCAGGTTAAATCTGTGTTGAAAACTTTGGTAGTTTAGTATTAGTCTGAATAAGATAGTTTTAGAGTTCAGGTCGGAGTGATCGATGCTTGATTTTGACGAATTGAAGAAAGAATTGACGGCACCCGTCAAAACGCTGAAGCTGCAGGCGATTGAAACAGCTTTAAAAGCGCCGGTAAGCTCTGAACTGCTGTCGTTGCTCGAAGATTGCCTGGCCCTGGAACAGGACTCTGAGTGCCAACTTCTATTACAGCACGCAGTTGACCAGAATCAGTTCAAGATATTTGATGCTCAGGCTCCATCTTTTCCCATCGACCAGATCATACAGCTTTTTCCTACCTCTTCTTTATCGGAGCAGCTGAATTTGATTGAATCGATCAAGGTCAGGGATATCAAGTCAGCCAATCCCGAAATTATGCTGCCAAAGCTGTTGGCAGTAACCAGTAACCCGGTTGTTGCCTCTACTATCGTAAGAAAGTTCAGAAGATTCTGGCCACCGGGTCTGCTCGGATTTTTAGAACAGAACATTTTTTCAAAATATAAGAGTCTGCAGCTTGCCTGCATAAAAACTCTTGTACAGCTCTTCCCGCAGAGTTTAAAAACAAGGTTGCCGCAAATTGTTCATATTAACGACCCGGTTATTCGCTCGCTGGCAATCTGGAGCATGGCAAAGCATTTTCCTGAGCTGGCTGCCGACTTTATGAATGACTGTCTCGAAAAAGGCGATCATTACAGCCGGCTTACCGCTCTGCAGATTTGTTCGACCATTGATTTTTCGCTGATCAAACAGAGTTTGCTGAATCTGGTCACTGTTGAAACCGATTCTGAGATTTTTAAGCTGGCCTGCACGGTTTTGCTCAATAACCCCGACAAGGAAATTCCGTTCAGACTTCTTGGTATTATCCCCAGAACCACGCAGCAAAAAGCCGAGTTTCTTAAAAAGTTTCTGGCCAGCTATTGTGGCAACCTTGAGCTGTCGGGACAATGTGATAATTTTTCTGACTATAAAGCAAAACTCAACGAATACTCAAAGCAGTTGCAGGCACAGTCTCTGGTTTATGGTCTGCTTGCTTCTTTCGATAATGAGACAGGGGACGAACAGGCCGCCATATTGCGCCATCTGAATTACAATATCAGCGACAGGGATGTTCATGTCGCAGTTAACACCTTTGTTGCAAAGTGTCAGAATGAAAAACTTAAAAGTCATTTGCTCAAGTTGCTTGAAAAGGCCGACGAAAGACAGAGTGGAGTCGAAGAGAGTGCCGTCGAGAGCCTTGTGGAGAGCAACGAGAAAATTGCCGAAGCGGTTGCTCTTCCTGATCTGAAGAATGAAGCGGCTTTGCTGGTCGATCAGGAAGCTCTTCAGATAAAAGAGCTGGCACGGGCACGATTTAGTAAAAATCCAGAAATGCTGGCAAAAGTTAAGGCTGTACTCGACAATCCTGCTTCTTCTTCAGCCATTGCCCATGCTGCGCTTAAAGCGGCGGTCTATGTTGAGCTCGATGGATACTCACATGTTGCCGAAAGGCAATTGTTGTTACAGTCTGACGACTATATTGCGGCCGGCCTGGAATATCTGGCAAAGTTTGACTGGGATAAATTTCATCTGCTGATCAACAAATACATCGATACTGAGTCATTTTTGATCAGAAAAGTACTAATCGGGGCTACCAGTAAAGCTGCTCCTGAATACGCAAAGTTCCTGATCAAACATCTGCTCGAAAGCAAAGACCAGGCAAGAAGGGTTCATGGTCTGGAAGCAACTGTGCAGATGGATTTTTCCTATATTTTTCCGAATCTGCTGGCGTTTTTAGCCAAGGAACAGGACGTCAATCTCCTGGATTCCTGTATCGCCGTTTTTCTTGCCAACCCCAAGCTCGATTCACTCTGTGCTTTTGCTGATCTCGCAAATAAGCGGCCTGAACTCAAAAAAGTGTTTTTAGATGCCCAGCAGGAGCTGAGAGTATTGCTGATTTCTTCTGGTATTGCCAAAGAGCATGAAATTGAGGCATTTTTTGCTAAAAAGAGCGTTGAGAATGAGTCCAGAAAAGCCTCAATGGAACAGGCCAAAGAACTGGTCAAGATCAAGAAGAATCTTAAATGGCAAACATCAGTTGATCAATACAATGGCATTGACTTGCGAAAATCAGCGCAGTATACGGTTGCTGCTTTGGCGATTCTGGCTCTTTTTTCGTTGTTGTTTTCTTTTTTCAGCTCACTTGAACAGCCTACTGAGATTTCCGCAATAGCAAAAGTTCGAGAGCCAGTTATCCCAAGAGACAGTATTGCTTTGCCGGTAAATGGCGTGTTGCCGGGATTGCCAAAACCTGGTGAGCAGTTGTTGATGCAGTTGCAAAAGTATTATGCCGACAACCAGACCTGGCTGGCTAAGGATGACACCGGACGATATCTTCTAGTTGCCCTGCCTGAACCCGAGGTTTATATCGAAACTGAATTTATTGGCGTTGAGGTTGATGAGGCAAGATACACTGATTCTGGTCAGCTTGTTGTCTTTGCAAGATAACTTCTCTGTTGGATCTTCTAAAGGAAAGAATAAAATGAAACCTTTTTAAGGTAGCGGAGTATTATAGTTGAGTAAGTGTTCTAACGCTAATTTTTTGAAAAAAATTGCGTAAAGGAGAGACGTGATGAGGCATAATAAATTTTTGCTGTGCTGTGGTCTTGTGTTGCTCTGTAGCTCGGTTCTGGCGATGAACTTTAATGAAGGACTAAAAAATTACCAGTCATCAGACCAGGGACAATCAAGTTGGACAAGCTGGTTCTCAAGCTCAAAAGCTGATGAAAAGGCCGGAGAGAGCGCGACTGCAACTTTGCCGGAGGGCGACGCTTACGTTAGAGTTTCAACTGCCCTCAACATCAGAACTGGCCCATGGGGCAAGATCACCGGCTGGTTCTCCAATAATGACAAGGTCAAAATCATTGGTCGCGAAGGCGATTGGTACAAAATTTCATATAACGGCGAAACACGCTATATCCATTCACGCTATGTTTCTGCCTCGAAAAGCGACACAGGGAGTTCCGGCAGCAGTTCATCTTCTTCCGACGCGTTGGTTACCGCTCCAGGTTCCGGCAGTCTGCAGGCAAAACTGGTTAACTCTGCCCGCAATCTGGTTACCAAATACAGCCGCTCAGGCTCTTTCCCCTATGCTCCCGCAACTAAGGGTGGTTCACTCGGTTGCGCCCAGGTTGCTACTACGGCTTTGATGAACGCAGGCGTTAATACTGGTATTCAGCTTGGCGTTCTTGCAACTATTCCAAAACTTAAAGCGCTTGGCTGGAAGGAAGTAAAGGTTCCGCCGTATCAGGCTGGTGACGTAATTACCTGGTCAACCTATGACCGTACCGGTGATGGCCGCAAAGACCCCGATACCCACATTGGCATTGTTCTTCAGAGTGGCAACAGTGTTCAGGCGATGAGCAACTCATCGAGCCGCAAAGTGCCGGCAATAAATTCCGCTACCTACTGTCCGGTCAGTCGTGTGTTGCGCCACGCGTGAAATAGAACGAGGAATAACCTATAACCATGAGATCTATTAGAATCTGGCTCGTAGTTTTGTTGTGCGTCTGTTCCGTGGCGGCTTATGCCCAGATCGAGGTCGGATACGGCGAAGGCCCCGGCAAAGTTGGTTACTTCAACCAGAATAATCATCCTGGCGAAGAAGAACCTTACCCGGTAGGGCCATTGGCCTTTCGGCTTGATGGCGATTACGTATGGGTTGCCGACAGTATCGGTGCCAAGATACTCAAATTTGATCGCAGCTCAAAGCTGTTTGCTGAATTTTCAACGGTTGCCTCGCCAGCTGAATGTCTGATCGAAGACTTTGCTCTGGTCAAAAACGAGAAAGCTGAAACAGAATCTCTTTGGATTATCGATGGTATGAACAAAAAACTGATCCACTTTGATGTCGCCGGCAAGAAACTGGGAGAAATTGCGAATGATGAACTGGTGCAGCCGTTCAGAGTCGAAGTTGGTCGCACTGGCCACATTTTTGTCGCTGACAAAGGCGCGCAGGTAATCTTTCTGTTCGACGCCGCCGGCAAACTGGTTTCCAAGACAAACTGGGAATGGTCCGGCTTTGCTGTCGCCGGTGAGACTGATACACTGTTCCGACTGTTCTTTGAAGAAGAAAGTCAGAAATCAGTGTTGGTTGTTCAAATGCTCAGCGGCGAAATTGCCGGTGAGATTGTGCTCGAATTGCCTGCTCATATCAATCCCGAACTCTGGTGGGCCGATGAGACTGCCGGTGAATGCATAATAACCTACACGCCGGCAACCGGATTTGAAGGCAAGCTTGTTGTGGCAAGAGTTGGCTTTGACGGTCAGGTTAAGGCAACTGGTGAACTGACTCCGCCTTATGTCATGAATCGTTTCATTGACCGCCAGTATGGCAATGATGTCTGGCTTGGAATTGGTAACTTTGATGATCCCCCACAGGGCAGTTTTAAGATTGAGCCTATTGCATTGCCATAGGATGCAATGATGGCTGAACGTTCTTTAAATACATGCAGATTATTGAGGCAATAAAAGGCCGACGCGGTAGCGTTGCAGTATTGATCGGCGGCATCGTTCTGGCGCTGCTGATTTTTTTTGGCGCCTTCATCAAGTATTCTACGAGTCGTCAATACGCCACTAAAAGGCTGAACCGGGTGTTGCTGGCGCGCGAATTTTCTTCGGCGCTGGCGACTCTTGCCTGCCATCACCTCAAGGATAACGAGATTCACGACCTTTCCGGCAAACTGGTAAAGAGCCTGGAAAAGCCTCTCGCGGCCATGACCTCCAAGGCCGGTGCCGATATTATTTTTCCGCTCTTCATCAATAAACTTGTCGATCGTCTGAAGATTGCCAACAGCGAATTACAGGAATTGACCTGGCAGGTTAGCTGGGAAGTTAGAAAAGAGGATTTTAAGCCAATATTGGCCGCCTACCCTCGCGAAAAGATTGGCATGATAAGAATCCCGATCATTGTTAAATATCTGGCGCCGGCTTCGCTCGAAAAGATCACAGAAGAGTATGTTTATACCGTAAACATCAGGATTGTCGCCAATTTTATACCGGTTCTTTCTAAGTTTACGCTCTATGTGCAGGATGTCAGAAGTGGCGAAGACGAAGAGCGTTTTAACAAGGTTGTCAATGATGATCACGGAAATCTTATTGAGAGCGATTACCGACCATGGATCCTGAAAAACACTGAGCAAAATGGTCCCTTTCCGAGCCGTTTTGCCGATATCATCAAATCGTCACGCGGGCTTGTCTATCTTGGCGGTGGCCGCGTCAATCTTGGCATTGCCAGAGCCTGGAGCAGTGAAGGCAAATATGCCGAAGGGTTTCATCTGCTTGGTGAAGGCCGAACCGAAGCTTTTTATAAAACCGGCGATATTGGCCCGATGGCGTTGCTGAACTTTGAGACTGGATTGAGCAAAACCGATCCAAACGATTCTGAATCAGTGTTTTGGTATGATCTTATCAAGAGCGGTTTTGCCGAACTGTCAGCAAAAAGCTCAATTTTTAAACTCTATGGCACAGATAATGAGCGTTCTCCAACTCTGGTGTTCGGTGATGCCGCAGCTCGCACGCTTTGTGCCAGGGGTTATCGCGAAAGCATCAACAACTATGGCCCCCTGCCATACACTTATCATGATGACCAATTTGCTGACTTCATCAGTGGGCAAAGCGAAGAGTATGATTTTAGCTATTTTATGAGCCAGTATACTCTGTATAAAGGCGGCACGCTTAGTCGAAGCAAGTATAATAAAGATTATGCCAGCTGTTTGATAGAGGTGCCATATAATCGGGCTCTAGGCTATATTATCACCAACTACAAGAATAACCGCCCGCTTGATTCGGGTATAATTCCGACCTCTGACCCGCTGTTTGATTTTGTCAGCGGAAAGGCTGTAAGCAAGGGGTTCGCCAAAAAGATTCCAGCGCCTTATTCGACAGTTTATAGTGATGTTCAGGACTTGTCGGCCATGGGAGATCTGCTTAAGAAAATAGAGATTCCAGGCCGTCGGGCAATGGCTGAAATTATCCTGGCAAAAGGCGAGAAACTCCTGCCAGCACTGCAGAAGCGTGGCTATCTTGATAAAAACAAGCTCGATCTCAATGGCTGGTTACATATTAAGGCTGAAGAGGGAATAGTTGTCGACGATTCACTGCTCCTGATCAGTCATGGTGGTATAATATTGGCCGAAGGCAATATCGAGGTCAAGAGTTCAATAAAGGCTGACGGCGGCAGATTTTTGCTTAATCTGGTTGCCCGCAAGGGTAATATAATTGTCGACAGCGGTTTGGCCGGCGAACTTGATGTTGGTTTAACAGCCGCAGGAGAGGGTTCTGATACTGGTCAGGTTAAGTTCGCCGGTAATGGCAGTTCTTCAGAAATAACTATAAATGGGAATGTGGCGATGCGCAGAATAGCCGCAGGTTCACTTGCCAGCTACTGTTCGCGTGGTGTTAAAATTGTTTATGACGAAGATCTCGCGGCGCTGCCGCAACATTCGGCTGATGACCGCTCTGAACAGCCGCTGTTGATGTTCAGTTTTGAATACCCGAGGCTGCTTGACTGATGAAAACTACCAGACCTGTTAATTGCCGAGCCTTTTCTTTTGTTGAGATCATGTTTGCGATTATTTGCCTGGGCCTTCTTGCCGCACCCATATTTAACATGTTTGGTCAGGGTGCAAAAGGCACTATTCGTAATCGCAACGACATTCTCGCGCAGCAGCATGCGTCGAATCTGATGTCTTACGCTTTCTTCCTTCCCTATAACCATGATTTTCTTGACGTTTCTGCTCCGCGCGACACGGGTTCGTTACAGGTCGATTTTGGCGGCAAAACTCTTGATCTGAGTATGGAAGATCCTCAGTTCAAGCGCACGATAGCAGTCAGCGAGATTAAACCGCCTGATTGGAAGCATACTTATAAGGTTGTTACTGTCGTAGTGCGCTGGCAAGAACCCAATGGCCTTAACCGCCGCATTAAAATCGCCGGGCTGGTGTCGAAATGATGACCAGACACGGGTAATTCTCAGCGAATAAAATAGAGTCCGGCAAATAACGAATACAAGCAAATTTTTAAGGCTGCTTTTGTGGTGAGTGAGCGAAACTGGTCATGAAAAGGGGGCTGTTTCATGATCCTATGAGACAGCCCCCGTAATGTTCATTGTGTGATTTTACAGAGAATTAAGCAGCAACAGGGCTGCTCCTCCAAGTTGCTTCTCTTGTTCAGCATACTTTTCAAATACTGATTTAGTAAGGCTTAAGAATGCTTGTTTCTGGTCTGTAAAATCAAACTGTGCATCGCCATTAATTTTTTTGCCGAAAACTTCTGCTTTGAAATAAAGCTTGGGAGTCTTATTCTTTTTCATGTCGGCAAGCGACATTTCAAAGCCCGCTTCATCAATTTTGAAATTTTTGCCGAAATCTTTCATTTTGCCGGAGAATGCAGTTGCTTTTTCGGCAAGTGCCTGTGCTTCTTCCATCTTTTCCGAGGCTTCTTTTAAAGCATTCTCAGCGACCTTTAATGCTTCGTCTGCGGCTTTCTTAAGTCCTTCAGCTGCTTTATCCATGTTTTTTTCGCTCATAAGTGCTTTAAGAGATTTTAAGGCAAATTTAGCAGTCGCTAAGGCCGGTTTCAAATATGCAATTTGTGATACAAGCTTGGCTCTCTTTTTGAATTTGTTCCATTTAAGGTTTTTCAGCTGTTCCTGCTTCTTATCCAGAGATTTATCAAGACGTTTTACTTTCTTTTCTGCTTTTTCAACCTTCTCTGCTATCTTTTCAACATCTTTTTTAAAGCCATCAATGCCTTTTGCAGCATCTTTCCTGGCGTCATTTATGTTGTCGGTAGCATCTTCAAAATTTTCTCTGGCGTCTTCAATGCTTTCGGTCATGTCTTCAATTGCATCATTGAAAAATTCAGTGGCAAACTTAACTGCGTCATCAGCAAATGACTCTGTTAATGCCACTTTAGCCAGAAATTCCGGATTCTTAAGGTCGAGTTTTCCTCTCAGGGTAATTTCTGACTCATAAAGATCAAAAATCTTATCGCGCAGGAAAATATCAATTGAAGAGTCTGTTATCCCGATCTGCGCTTCTTTTTCGGCCGAAAAGAGTTTAAGCAGCCCAGAAAATTTTAAATGATCAGACAACTTGGTACCATAAGCAAGATCTAGAAAGACACCATCGTCTTTGGTATTGAGTTTGTCATCTGGTCCGTTGCCAGTTATTTCCAGCGGGCCAAGTTTAATTCTTTTTACCCAGCCTTCAGCTTTGAATCCGACTAGAGGCTTAAGAAGTCCTGATTGTTCAGGGTGAGTTGTTCTTACGTCAACCATTCCAATTTCCTGACCATTTAATTCCAGTGTACCTGCAAAAGTCATACCTTCTTTGATGTTGAGATCGCGATCATCCTGAGCTGCGACCGAAATGATTACATTTTTAAGAGCCAATTTCTCGATTGGCAGTTGAGATTTCTCTTTTCTCTCGCCGCTGCTTTTTATTATTAATGCCACCAGATCTCCGAACGGAATTTTGCTGGCCTTGCCCATGACAGCCACCTTAGAAATGGCAAATCCAACAGGAAATTTTCCTCCCAAAGCTACAGGGACGTTACCAATGTCAAAGCGGCCACCAATGCCAAAACCCAGACTTGTTACATAAAGCGGAACTTCGCCTTTAATTACCAGATCATACATATCCAGATTTCTGATGCCAAAAGCATCCTTCCAGATTCCTGTCATACCAGCCAGAAGCACCGCACTGTCCTTCCTTACCGGTTCAACTTTCTGAACTGAAAAAGCCTGACCAGCAACTGTAGCGGCTTTGGATAAAGCGTCGTCTTGTTTAGCTGGCGCTGAAGAAGTTCCCATCAAAAACGGTATGCTTATCTGAGCAAGCCCCAATACCAGATCATTGTTTGGCGGAGTCTTGAAGCTGATTTCAAACCCGACTCCAAATTCTGAGAGATTCACAAAAAAGTATGGCACTGTTGCTGAAAACATATCAGGCAGAAAGCCCATCTTAAATCCGTCGCCCAGCATGCATTTCAAGGTAATGTGTTTCCAGTCTGGTGATAAGAATACACTTGGAACAATGCCCATTTTGTCAAAATTCATCAATTTGGCAAAATCTTTAACTGGTTTCATTTTGGCGTTCTGGGGATTGAAGTTTACTTCAGATGTGAGGGTAACGCCGTCTTGCAAAACCAGTACAAATTCATTTCCAAGAACAGCCGCAAATTTCTTTTTTACCTCATCTGGAAGCATGTCAGAGGTGAGTGTCTGCTTGGCATTACTATGCGAGAAAAAGCATTTTCCTGAAAGGAGTTCCTTGAAAATGTTGTTTTCCATCTTTTCATAAAAATTGCCAATGCCGCCAGCATCAAAAAAACCGGTAAGGGTGCATAGCAGGTCTTTGTTTTGCCGCGAAGTTGCCACATCAGGGGCAACGGTTATCACCATGTCGGAGTCTTTTTTTGCCAGGCCTCCAAAGACGCTCGGTAAGCTACCTCTACCGAACAGAATCAGCAGGTCCGAATTCTTTGGTGATTCATACAATTTTGCGTTTTTCAGTATGACTTGACCAGCTGGTAAAAACTTAAAAACCTCAAGATCTGCCAGCTTTAATTCACCATTGTTATCTTTAACAGCCGTATTAATTTCTGTTTTTATTTTCTCAAAGTCGAATGCCTGTACTGCAGACGAGCCCGAAAAAGCAAAAACAAGCAAGACAATGAAATATAATGTGATTCTCTGCAAATTGATCATGATTTCCTCCGGCATGCATTTAATTTTACATAAAAATAGTGGCACATTTGACCGTTTCCCCCTCATGCAATAGAACGTTTTTATATTTGAGTGCAAAACCAATTCAATGGTAGCAGAGGGCAAGGTAAATGTGAACAGGGGGAAACCCTTGAATTACTTTGGAATAGCAGTACAAAGGTGATTGTAGAAACTATTCAATCATCAGATAGTCGTTGCGGACTTCGGCGTTTTCTTGATCAACTTGTATATCTAAATATCTATTGCTGCTTTTCGGAGCCTTTTTCAATCTTTACATTGAAGGCTATGCTATGCTATACAACACGAAGTAAGAAAACGATTTTGCGAAAAAGACTTGGCTGTGAACAAAGATCAATACGCTCTTATCGATAGGATTACAAATAACAGCATTGTTTTCATTGCCGTGCTTGGAATACCCATCAATATCATTACTTATTTTGCATTGCTGGAAAGCCAATACCAATTTCCAAGATATATACCCCCATTTCTCGGGGCTGTCCCTATTATAGCTGGATTCCTGAGAGAGAGAATTCCGCTTAAGCCAAAACTCTGGGGATTTATTGCTCTTCTGTTTGCTGCGGGCTGTTATACTCTGCTTCTCGGATTGATAGACATGGCAAGCCTCTGGTTTGTACTGGCCATTATCTATGCATTGTTCATTTCTGAAAAAAATGAAGCTCTTATTGTTTTTGTCACTTCCTTTATGACTGTTCTAGTCGCCGGATTTCTGATGATGACAAAAATTTCCCCCATACCTTTGGAATACAAGTTTGGCCCCTGCCAGTTTGCTTGTGTCTCTGTCAGGATTCTTCATTTTATAATGATCAGCTCTCTAATTTATTATATCCTCGGCAAATTTTATCGGGAGATTCGGAAAAATCTTGACGATCTCAGAGAGAAATCGAATGATCTGAAATGTGCCAATTTGGCGTTGGAACAGGAAATTGTTGAAAAGAAAATCGCGCAGCAGAAAATACTGGAAGCTGTCATCCTTACGGAAGAAGCAGAGCGAAAGCGGCTTGCTGCAGATTTGCACGATGGTCTCGGACCGGTTCTTGCCGCAGTCAAACTCTTTTTTCAGGCGTATATTGACGCAGGCGATCCAGACAGCCGGTTGCCGATCGAAAAAAGATTGAATGTCATTATTGGTACAGCGATACAAGATATTTCGAGGATCTCGCACAATATCAGTCCGCATATTCTCGAACAATTCGGATTCATAAAAGCGCTTGAGACATTTACAAATACTATTGCTGCAAGCCAGGCAGTCCGTTTTACAACAGACTTTGGCAGTATTGGCCGGTTTGAGCTGAAGCGGGAACTTACTCTCTATCGGACGCTAACCGAACTGATCCACAACACAATCAAACATGCCGGAGCTTCACAGATCACGATTCGTTGCAATATCGCGGACGGAGTGCTGACAGCCGGCTATGCCGACAACGGCTGCGGTTTTGGTGTCATTGAAACGAAGATGCCAGGGAATGGGATTGGACTCACAAGCCTGCGGAGCAGGATTCGGTCGTTTGGAGGCGCCATCACCATACAGAGCACTCCACCCAACGGTATGTCCGCTCAGATCGAGATGCCATTGACCGATGGGGCTACTTAAATGAAACGAATCGATATCGCTGTCGTCGATGATCATGATCTTTTTCGCGAGGGGCTAATGCTGGTAATTCGGCAGATTCCGGGTTACCATATCCTGTTCGATGCTTCCGACGGGGAATCATTTCTTGAGAAACTGGGTAAGCATTGTCCTGACGTCGTTCTCATGGATATAAATATGCCGCGAATGGATGGTGCCTCAGCGACTGCACAGGCGCTCCTGCTCTATCCCGATTTGAAGGTCATTGCTCTCACTATGTTCTCCGATCATCTTCACTATTCTCAGATGATTCAGGCGGGAGTCAAGGGATTCATGCTGAAAAGTGGGAATAAACAGGAACTTCTGCAGGCGATTACTGAAGTTTCTAATGGAGGGAGCTTTTTCAGCCAGGAGATCCTTCATAAGGTAGCTCTTCGCACACTCCAAAATAGTAAAGCACAGCAACTTACCGCACGGGAACTGGATGTGTGTGGTCTCGTCTGTAGTGGACTGACAACACCAGAAATTGCCGATAGGCTCTCTATCAGCATCAAGACTGTTGAAGGACACCGAACTAACATCTTTCAGAAAACAAAAGTTCGCAACACCGCTGAGCTGCTTCTTTGGGCGATTCGCAACGATTATTTAACGATCGAATAATTTTTGCAATCATTTTTGCTTCGAAATTCTGAATATATTCAAGGGTTTTCCCTCGTTCCCTTTTGCCTTGCTCCCTGCTAACATTTAATCAGTTTTATACTTATAAACAAAAACGATCTGTATAGGGGAGGTTTTAAAATTAGAACTGTGAACATCGCTGTAATTGCACCAAACGATCTGTATCTGGAAAGTCTGAAAACAGCTTTGAGTCAGATTTCCGGGTTCAGCGTTGCTCTGGAGTGCAGAAACTGGTGCGACACGATAGTGCAGATAGCCGGAAAACAAATCGACGTTATTTTAATCAATAGCGCAATCTGCGAAAATGATCCGGGCGGCTTCGTGAAACAAATCCGTTTTTTTTCTCCCGGAGCAAAAATACTTATGCTGCTTGATCGCAATGAGGAGTGCTGGCGCGACCAGGCAATCGAGTGTGGAGCAGACGATGTGTTGCCGCAGTATGCAGACAAAAAGACTCTGGAGAAACATATATGGCAGCTGAAATGATTTTTCATGGTTCACACTGGTTATCAGATTATTTTGGAGAAAAACTGTTTTCTGTTCCTACGAGAATTAAAGAATATTTGGAGGTATTATGCTACGTCGTATGTTAAGGGTTTTTACTATTTTTTCTCTGGCGATTCTTATTGCTGTTCCCGGCTTTTCTGCAGAAAAGCAACTTTATACCGCAGCGGACCATAATCTTGTCCGGCAATGGTACAAAGATATAACTGGCAAAAATATAAGCCAGCAGGATTTTTTTCGCGCTCAGGAAAATCTTCGCTATGGAAGCAAAGACCTTGATGAGCTTAGAAGAAGCTTCGTTAACAGCGAAGACGGGCAAAAGAAGCTTAATCTGATCGAAAGACTCTTCTGGGGTTATCTGGCCAGAGCCCCGCAAAAAGATGAAATCAAGGCTATTGAAGATGCACTGCGCAATGTCAACCATGATCTTGATAAGCAGATAGATGATCGAATCACAGATTGGCCGCCAAAGCAAAAGAATCAGTTTTCTGGAACCAATCTTGTCGAGGATTTCAAGAAGTGTTTATCCGTAGAAGATGTTCGTTATGCAATTACTAACTCAAATGAATTTCTCGACCACAAAATCAAGGAGCTTTACAAAAGATACTTAAAACGTGATGCAGACAACGGTGGTCTTGAGAATAGCAGGAAAAATTTTCGAAACAGAAACCAGAGAGTAAGCATTCCTGAATTTTTCAGAGCATTAAGGGGTGGTTTCGTATGTAGCGATGAAGGGAAAAGACTTTACCCAGATAAGTTAGAAAAATCTTATTTGCAATTCAGAAGATGTTTCCCAAGTGATGCAGACCGGGCCAAGCTAAGAGGAAAAAGCGATTTTGACATAGATAAAGAGCTTGATTGCAGCAACGAGGCAATGCGTCCTCGAGTAGAAGAGGTTTATCGATGGATATTTGGTCGAGAAGTAGATAAAGAAGGCTCAGACTATTGGACTGGCGAAGTTATAAAACAGCAGAAACAAAATTACAATGTAAACAAACAATTCAACGTTCCCCTTAATGAGAACAATGACCCGATCTTAAACTTGATACAAAAATTTTCAAAAACGCCGCCAGATTGCACTTCTCCGATGGTAATCGCTCAGGCTTCGTTTTTTGAAGAACTTAAGGGCCAGGAAGAAATCAATAAAACCGAAGCCGATATGCCAGAGGAATTGGCTGAAGACGAGAAAAATAAAACAGATATCAGGATAAAATTTGATGAGTTCGTATTAAGAGAGGGGTCAGATAAAGAAATAGACAAATTACTCGAAGATTTTAATAAAGCAAACAATCAAAAGGGTTCTGCTCCCAAGGTTGATGCTAAGGCAATCGTAATTTCATCGGCAGAATTCAAAGGTACTGAAAAAGTAAGAATTGAAGCGTTCAATGACCTCTATAGAAGTTTGTTTCTCAGATCTCCAGAAAAAGCAGAACTGGAGTCGAGAAAAAAGATGCTCAATTCTGGCTCGATAAGCATTGAGCAGCTAGAAAATGAATACATGACCTCACAACCATACAAGTCAGAGTTGGATAAAATTCAGGAAAGTGTTCTTAAAGGTGAAATTCCACCTTTTGAAGTAAAAGATCTTTCACCAGACCAGGCAAAGTTTATGACTTCCCTGGCAGATCAGCTAACTTCAGTTCGATTCGATCTGGCAGCGCCATATTGGAATCTGTTAGACCGAGAACCTTCAGATCAAGAGCGCGATGACTTTACAAATAAGGCGAATGAAGCGATCAAAAAACTTAACATTCGCCTACTACCCGCTGGAGAAATAACTCCTGATGCCATGGTGAAATTTCGAAAAGAAATTGAAAAGAAACTTGGCGATTTGAAAAAACTGCCAAAATCTATCTTTGACGACTTGCAGAAGCAAATTACCGGAAGCAAAGAATTTAAGGATCTGGCCAGGCATCGAGAATCTCAACTGGAGCAATTGTATCAGGAAATTCTTGGCAGGCAGGGCGATGCTGGTGGCTTAAAGTTTTATCTTGATAAGTTAAATAGTGGCGAAAAAAATATTGCCATGATTGCCGCAGAATTTGCAGCTTCAGACGAAGCTAAAAAATATGATGAGTCTCAAAAGAAATCTCCTGATCCAGATCTCCAGAAAAAAGAAAAAGATGATGGTGTCACATCAGGCACAAAAGAAGAAGATATAAAGACTCTAAAAGATCTTAAGCCGTTCGAGCAATTTAGTTGGGCAAACAAGGTTTCGATCAGAGACTGCAAATCAAAAAAAGAAGGTAATTACGAAGAATACACCGGAAAAGCCACGTTTTTCGGCCTTAAAGACGAGGATATCTTTATTGTCAGCACCAAAGACGTCTACGGAGTAAAGTGCTTTATTGCAGGTATTACCTTCAATCGCGCATGGACTCCCGAAGATTACTATGATGGTGATAAAAAAGACGAAGTTGTAAAGTTTTTGAAAATTCTCAGGCTGAATGGTGGCTCTCTAATCGTCTCCAGTTCCAATGTCGTTTTGCAATCAGCTCAGATACCTGAAAGTTTCAAAAACTTCATTAAACCAACATACTCAACCACTTATACAGAAGATTTCAGCCTCAAGCTTCAATTAGGGCTAAACCTGCTCGGACGGCTGAGCTTAAATGAAGGTTCTCTGAAGAAAACTGCTGATACCTTAAAATACCCGGATAAAGAAGTTTTACTTCACGGTGTTCTTTTCCCAAGTATGGATAAAATCAAACTTAGAGCTTATTTTAAGCGAATCAATACGCCGGATTGGATGCCAGAAGCAACTAAAACCATACAGCCATACATTGAGTTTACCGGAAAACCCGCTCTTAACATGGGT
Organism: Candidatus Rifleibacteriota bacterium; assembly: GCA_018818125.1. GTDB lineage: Bacteria > Muiribacteriota > Ozemobacteria > Ozemobacterales > Ozemobacteraceae > Rifleibacterium. The sequence continues at coordinate 142,159 of JAHISQ010000054.1, read as the reverse complement.
GTTACATTGAAGGTAGAGCTTGATGGTGCTCCAAAACCCCTTGAATTCACTGGTGCAATCGCAATTCCAGCTAATGTCAATGATTCAATTGTGCTAATGGGTAAAGTGAGCGGGTTTTGGGAAAATGCCTTCAAAATTAACGGATTTGATATTGGTGACCTTGCCTTTAAGTTTGCACCTCAAACAAATAGCTTTGGCGTGAAAGGCACTGTCAAAGTTGGAACCAGAGTTGCAACAATTGCTGGTCAGTCTCCCTTAAGGCCTGATAAATGGGGAATTCGCGGACGCATTAATGAGCTTAATCTCGACGATTTGATTATTGTTGCCCAAAAAATGGGTGGCAATGTTCGACATGAAGATATTCCACTTCCTGAAATTGGTTTGCGCGATCTGGAACTGATGGTGTCTTCTGTTGACGATCAGGACTTGGGCTTGTATGAAGGAGTTATTGTTAACGGCCGACTTTTATTTAATGGCGATGATATCGCAACAATAAAGGCCAGAACCTGGAAGCTCCTGGGTAAGCCATGTATTGAAGCAAAAGGGCAAGCCAACCCACTCGATATTGGCCCATTAAAACTGGATGGAGGCAAAAGCGATGTTGGCCCATCTTTTGATATTGGATTAAGTTTGGCAAGTCAGCATTGTAAGATTGCCGGTAGAGCTGAACTGTTTGGAACAGGCAGAGAATTACAGATCTATTTTACTAAATCTAAGATGTTGTTTGAAATGACTGATAAGATTTTTGATGCTTTCCAGACCACTATTAAGGCTGAAGGAAGTCTTAATCTTAAAAAACCGGCTATTGGCGTGGAAGCGTCTATGAAATCAGATTTCATGAATAAAATGGTTGAACTTACTGATAAAGCCACAAAAGGTAAAATTCCTGAAGTCGTAATAAAGCACATCAAAGATTCTTTTGAAATCAAAGAAGCCGGCTTTAAAGGCAGTCTTGAAGATACCATGTCAGGCAAGGTTCCTGGTTTCTGGCTTAAGCTGAAGTGCCTTGGCAAGTCTTACAACATTACCACAATTTTTAACTTCAAAGATGCTCAAAAAGCAGCTGAAGATCTTGCCGGTGATGCAGGAAAGAGAATTATAGAAAAACTGGAAGAATTTGCCAAAAAAATCGAAGAAAAAGTAAAAGAAGCTGTGCAAAAGATTAAGGATGCTATTGTAAATGCCTGCAAAAAAGCTGTAGATAAGATTAAAAGCTGGTTTAGTAAGAACAAAAAGTCTTCCGATGATTCAGAGCCCAAACTAGACGTAAGATTTATCGGGAACGCTGTTTTTTACTGGTAAATTATCGCTATCTAAAGAGGGCTGTCTCATAGGCGAGACAGCCCTCTTTTTATTCGTGCGACATAAGAGAGAAGCCATAACCAATCGACTAAAGCCTTATTTTTATTTACATAAGAAGAAAACGCCCCCAGCAACGAATGAGGGGGCGTTTTTAATTTATGTGAATTGATGCTTCTATTTTGTGCTGCGCGTCAGGGGGTTTCTGCTGTCTTTGTTACAGCTTTTTCTCCTGATTTCACTTTCTTTTTTGCTACAACCTTTTCTTTCGCTGGCTCCACAGGATTTGCTTTGGCTGCAGCCTGCAGTTTAGCCTGAGATATTCTGTCGGCAACTGTCTTACCGTTCAGAGTTATGGTTTTTTTCGCAGGTGCCATGGCGGCGGCAGACTTAACTTTTTTAGCATCTGCAGCCTTTTTTTTACTGGCAGCAATAGCTGCTTTTCGCTTATCAGCTAACTGTTTTTTACTTAAGCGCTTCTGGCTGCGCTCGCCAATGTCACAATCATCAAAGTCTTTGTCGAGTTTTTGTACCATTTCTTTCCGGCGTTCAAAACGTTCCTTATCAGCATACTTGTTGAATTTAATCTGATCGTTGCTTCTGAGGATTTTGGGGGTGATAAACACTACAACTTCGACTTTTTCACTGGTATCCATATCTCGATTCAAATATTTTCCAATAAAAGGGATTTTCCTTAAAGCTGGAGAATTCTTTCGATTCAAACGATTCTTATCGTGAATATAGCCTCCGAGTGCAGCGGTTTCACCGCTTTTCAAGGTTACACTTGATGTCAGCGTTTTATGGGCAAAAATAGCGACTTTCTTAACATCATCATACTGAATTAAATCACTGACTTCCTGGTTTACATCAAGGTTAATAAAGCCTTTTCCACAAAAATGAGGGGTGAAATTTAGATTGATGCCAACTTCCTTGTTCTCAAATGAGTAAGTGGTAACTCCATTGGCAACGGTTGAACCGGTAATTATGGGTAACGTTTGTCCTAACTTGAATGTTGCAGTTTTATGATTTGAGGCAATTAATTGTGGCGATGACAAGAGCTTCGTTTTGTTTCGATCTTTTCCTGAAAAAAGCAGGGCCTTGAGTTTATTACCATTGGAAACGAAGTATTTAAAGCCCTCTACCGCTTTCTCTTCCACTTCCATGGGGTTCGCTGTGTGACTCATGTTAAAAGACTGGAATAGATCCTCGCCACCAACATCAGCATCAGCAAAAGATCGTAGCTGCCCGCCTTTCTGCTCGATATCATTAAGTATCAGTTCAACGATATTTACCTCAATCAACACCTGCTCTATCGGGCTGTCAATTACTCCCATCACGTCGGCCCACTCTTTGCGCGTAGCGACATCTATTTTGTCTGGAAAAATAGCTAAAATTGTATTTCTGGCTTTGTTTTCAACAATGGTGACTTTTTCGGCACTTATAGCCTTTTCCAAAATCGATTTTACAGTATCAATGATCTCTTCAGATTTTACCATGGCAAGGCGCCAGCTGTAGGTCAGCAAGCTACGTGAACTGTCAATTTTATAGGCATTTTCCCCAAACAATTCTTTCGGTTCAGGAAGAATAAATTCTGGCTCTATCGGCTCTTTTGCATCTTCACTGGTTTCTGTGTCACTGGCAGCACTCGTCTCCGAGTCTTCAGAATATATGGTGACTGGCTCTTCCTGCCCTCCGTCTGCGCGAGCCATCGTTGTGCAAGTCGAAAAAGCAATTATCAGCAAAATCAGAATGAATAATGAACGCTTTTTTTGCATATAAATAATTGTCATCAGAATTTTTCCTTTCTTATGGCTTGAACACATGAAGTGTGATCTTTGCCGCGGCACCCTGAAATGATGCTGTGACCGTTTCAAAAAATGGCAGATCGGAGGTTACCGTGGTCGGCGCAGGTAAAGAATCAATTTTGGGAATCTCAACTGCTGGGGTTTCGAGTTCCTGGGCGCGCATATTTGTGGCCGCTACATATTGTGGTGCCACATAAACTGCTTGCGCAATGCCGTTAGCAATTGGCACCTGAATCGGGGTAAACTGCCCGCCCCGATCTGTGGTAAAGGTTATTGGATGCGCTGAGCTCTGAACAATGTCACCGTCTGCATCACGCACAATTGCAGAAAAAACCAGACTGCCGCCCAGCGCCACATCCTTACTGGTAGTGCCAAGGTTGATTGAATAGCCATTCTGGGAAGTGAAACCTGTTGAAACCGGGTTTGATTCTGAGCAACCAACTGTCATCGCTACCAGGAAACAACTAAGAATAATAATTAGTTTCAGGCTGTATTTCATTTTTTCCTCACTGTATGGTAAGAGTCAAAGACTTACTAATTCCCAACACCTGAACGGTCAAGTTATCAGACCCGGTTAAAGGTGCAGGATCATTAGCAGGAGCAGTATATGTAAAATAAGCAAAACCATTATCATCGGTGTCTTCTGATGTGCTGGAAAAGGAGCCTCCAGAAGAGCTATTGATTAAAACTTTTACGCTTTTCAGTGGATTACCATTCTCTGCAGTCACTTTTACACTGATATTTTCTTCTTCTCCGTGCATGATCGGGTTAAGATTTGGTAGAATCTGTATTGAAGGGGCTGAGATAGCGATTATAGCAGTTCCAGTTGCTCCCTCAGCGACTGCGGTTATGGTGCAATTCCCTGATGTGTTGCCGCTGGTAAACAGGCTGGTAAAAATACCTTTTACAGTATCACCAGAAGATTCGGCCAAAGTGCTTTGCAATGAGCTGCTCAGAACCACCTTGCTGCTATCTACTGCCATTCCGTTGCTGGCTATAACTTTTACTGTTAAAAGCGTGGATTGCTGCAGTCCAATGGTAAGGTCGGCAGGTGAAACCTGAATCTGATAAGTAACCACGTCTTTTGGAAGAATCTGAAGTGCGCAGGTTCCAATAGTCGAACCTGCGAGAGCCACGATTTCAGAGTTTCCGGTAACGGTTGCTGGCGCGGTAAAGGTCGTCATAAAATTACCGTCTTCAAATTCACCGCTTTCCGGGGTAAAAGTTCCCCCAAGAGACGATGACATGGCAACTTTAGTATTGACGTCTGCGCTGATGCTTCCAACTAAAGTGACACTTATAGGAACCTTGTTGTCATTTTGTACCGCTGCCTGCGATGGCAATACTGTAATTTCTAATTTTGTTGAGGCGGTTGCTGTTTGTGTCGGATCAATGGTCGTTGTGGCAGTTGTTGCCGGCGTTCCTTCATCTGCAACCAGAGTTGTCCAGTCGCTGCCAAAGCTTTCTTCTTGAACGCCACTGCAACCTGTGTAAACAAGTATCAGCGCCATCAACGTCAGACAATAAAATAGAAGCCTTACCTTCATGTCGAACCTCCCACAAGATCACAAAAATTAGTTTAGACAGAGGTTGTTCGACCAAACTCTAATATCTTTTTATGAACTAATGAAAGATTGATGACATTCTAGAGAAAAGCCCAATAGAATCCTTAAATGAGCAAAGTTTTGCATTATTTTGCCTGACAACAAATGGTAGAACTAAAAAGTTCTACCTTGACAGGTTTTGAGGTAAAATTACTAGGAACAATTTTTTTGGAGTTTTTTATGGATGAAGCATCAGTTTCTTTCGTTTCTGCTGAGGAACTTGAGCATTTTAGAAAGAATCAATCAGTTGCTTTGCGCCGACAAGATTCAGGCTGCCAGGCCTTGGGCAGACGTTCTGGCATTACACTGGTAGAACTGGTTATCGGCATAGTCATTATCAGTCTTCTTTTTGTCGTGGTTATGAATATTTTTGGCGCTGGACTGCGTGGCTCAAATAAGGGGATGGCGCATCTGACAATTATGGAAGGCGCAGCTATTTTGCTGTCGCAGATAGAATATGACCTGCTGCGTGCATCAGTGCTGCTTGATCCGGCAGTTGGTACTGCCGACAAGGTTGCGCGCTGGGAAATGCTTGTGGATGACGCAGCCGGTAAGGGTACCATTATTTATAACCTTCTTGACAATGGTATTGAGCGCAGCCTTGATGTTGCCGGCGACCAGCACAAGTATGTCTACTGCCGCGGGCTCAAGGTGGGGCTGCAGTTTCACCATGTCTGTATGCCGGACCCTGAAAATTCAGCGCAAAGGGTTGGGATGTGGGTAGAATTATCGGTTACCGCCCCGGAAAAATTTGGCACCACCGAAAAGTTCAGCATGAAGCGGCTGATTATCTGCAAAAACATCATAAATCCGCTATGATGCTCAGGCACATTTTGCATAGGCAAAATGAAAATAGATAATCTCAAGTGCTTTTTTTGTTGCGAGGTTGATTGGCATGAGTTCGCTACCGAGACCAGGTTCAATTGCGCAGAGTCGACGGTAATAATTCGCGATCATCGGCATTTTTCCACCATTTTCGAGATATTGACCAACATTCTGCATCATCTCGGGTCTGGCTTGCCGCAAAACGCGGCAGGCAGCAAATAGTGGCCGACCATTTTTGTCGGATGTCGCAGAAAACCCGAAAAGTCGGCAAATCAGGCCGCGCACCGGGTAAATGCGGCAGCCCCATGCCCCTTCGGTAAGTTTCGCGAATATGCAGACTTTGCTTTCGTGCTTTTCCAGGTCGTCAAACCATTGCTCAAGCTGACCCAGACGCCATGCGTGCCAGGCAAAGGGCAGAAATTCTGCCGGTGAGGCATTTACATCCTGATAGCTGCAACATTGTGAGCAGTGTTGCAGACATTCTATGCCGGTATGATTTTTGCAGATTCTGACTTCGGTATCGATAATCTTTTGCAGGGATTCAATTTTTTGAATTCTATGATATAGAGACAGCATAAATTTTGTGGTAAAGCACCTTTATCAAAAGATTTTCGGCGATCAAGAGTTGATATTTATAACTCCCGGCAAAAATCTTGTCAAAGCTGATTATAAGCGCTATAAGGCAGAATTTTGGCAAATCAGGCAAGTTCGGTTATAATTCTTCTGGTAGCATCGGAGGTTATATGGAACTTGCTAATATTGCAGTGGTTATGAAACAGAACGAGTTGTTGTTTGCTCAGCTTTATCAGGAATGTGCGCGACTTTTTCCCGACTTTAAGAAGGAATTTGAAACACTGGCAGCCGAAGAAGAAGGGCACGCCGCGATTCTTGACAGTATTATAGAAGAAATTGCTGATAGGCCTGAAAACTGGCGACCGGGCAAGGTGAGCTTGCAGACGCTCAGAATCATACAGGAACAGATACAAGACACCCTCCTCGAAGTAAAGACTGGCCAATGCGCTCCGCGCTATGCAATTACTGCCCTGCGCAGCTATGAGCAGAGCATGAGTGAGCGTTCTGTTGAAAAAGTTCTCGAAACTGATGTGCCCGACTTCCAGGACAGGCTTGCTCTGGTTACTCAAGGCTTTGATACTCATCTGAAATGTTTGCAGGATCTTGAAAGAAAGATTTTTAAGACCACCGACATGTTTGATTCTCTAAAATAATGAAAGCACACGGCGCTGCCGGGGAGCAGAAATGAAGCGCGAACCTTACGACAGCTGGGAAGAAAAATTTATCGCTCTTTGCGAGGAAAAACTCGACGAAGAACCGATTTACCCTTATGAACATCTCTGGCGCAAGAATCTTGAAGTGAAGCAGGCTTTTGCTGCCTATCTTGAAGAAAATCCTGACTATGCCGAAAAGTTTCAGGAGCTCACTGAAGATACAACTTCTGAGGCTGATGGCGCCGAGTTCCTTGCTTTGGCCCGCAAGCTTGAAGAGCAGAAAAAGCTGAAAGAGCTTGAGAGCCGTATCGAAAGTAAAATGAGCAAATTTTGCCCAGAATGCGCCAGGGTCATAGGGCCAAAAGGCATTTGCAAATGCGGTTATCGCCGACCATCTAAAAAACCTTCACGCAGCCAGGACTACTGATCATCTTCGTCTTCTGGCATTGCTTCAAATTTCGGTTTATTCGGGTAAAGTTTGGCAAAGGCAGCTTTCTGCTGGACTTCACGCTGTTCCGCAAATCGCCTTTTTTCCTCAGCTTTTATCACCCTTGTCACGTCAGCTGCAGAATAGCCAATATGCTGCGCTAGCAGAATCAGTTCTCTCTCTTCTGCTGGAGTGATTTCGTTGTCGGCGAGAGCCATGCGAGCTGCTGCCAGCATCAGGTTCCATGATTCTCTGGTGTCGGCCGGTGCCGGAATATAGACTTCGCCGCTTTTAAGAGAGCTTATGATCATGTTTAGCTGCTCTTCTGACATGTCATAACATTGCGCAATTTTTTCGAGCAGCTTCATCTCTTCGGGGTCAGTTTTTTCATCGGCGAGCAGAATCTGTGCCATTATGGTGATCACATCGCGAGCTGATCTGGTCGCGCCGTCTTCCTCCAGTTCGTTTTCACTGGTGGTTTTGCGCGATAGCGTGTTGAGATAGGCCGAGTCGTTTTCGCCGGCGATGCGTTCGAGTATCCAGCTGTTACTGCCTTCGTTAAGAATCGCATTACAATAAACGCAGGAAACGACAAAAGCGGAGCCGAGCGGGCCACCACAGCCCGGGCAGTGTGCGCTGCTGAGAGTGTTGTTCTGGTTAGTTTTGACGCCATTTCGGCGCCCGAGAATGTATATTTCTCGCATTATCTGGTTAGTGCGCTGACCTTCGAGAACTCTGCCCGCCTTATCCAGCATGGTTGGCACGCCGCTCCAGATGACGAGAAGAAACAGGCTGTTCCAGTGCTTTGTGATCTTGAATCCTTTTAGCGACACCGACGCCAAAGCAACGTTTTCCATGTAATTGTAACCACGTTCTCTATCAGTTGCCTGGTAAAGTTCGCAGAAGGCTTCGGTCGAAAATCTCTGCAACGGCTCAACCGACTTACTGTGTTCTGCCAGCCGCATCATCCAGAAAATTACGCCGGCCCTGTCTTCTATCTGCTGCAGAGTAAAATCAGGATCAGTGCTTTTTATGGTGTTCCAGTCGGGAATCAGCCCTGGTTCCTTGTATTCCCATTCGCAGGCCTGTGTGATCTTTGCCAGAACCCAGTCGTAAAAACCTGATCTGATAAACGAATTACATACGCCGCAAACCGTTGCTTGCCCTATTTGAATCGGCGCGCCGCAATTAGGGCACGAGCCCTCAATCAGCCCGGGTTTCTGTAACGTTTTTGCCGATGGGCGTCTGATCAGTGTCCAGTATTCCGAGAATTTGCGGCTTTCTTCGTTGGCGGCGAGGGTCTCGCCAGTCTTTGTATCTATTGCCGAATCAGCCGAAGATGCTCGAATAAATACATGAATTACGTCAAAACTGTTGTCGCAGTTAACTTGCGCCATGCGCATTTCATAAACAATCATTTTGCTGTGGCGATATTTGATCCCCATTGCCTTCTGACTGTCAACCTGGCATTTGAGCTGTTCGTAAAGAGCATCAGAAACCAGAGCCTGGATGGTCTCAAGCTCCTGGTCATACCACGCGTTCTGGATTTTCCAGAACAGCTTTTCGACACGCTTCAGGAAGGCATCTGAGGCAAACTGCTCATCGCGCTTTTTGATGGTGGTCAGAGCCAGTGACATTACGCGGGCATTCTGCATCTGCAGAAGCCTGATGTCGAGAACACTTTCGCTACCCTGGTGGCGCCGGGGTGAATCGTTAGTGTAATCCTGCCAGATTTCCTTGATGCGCTCAGGAAATGCTTCGATCTCTGGTCTTATAATTTCCCACCAGTCTTTAGATTCTTCTGCGCCTGCTTTTCGCATCTGCTGCTTTTGTGTGCTGCTGAGTTGAACATTTACGATGCTGCCATCCCGACTATACCTGGTCTGAACCGAGTTGCTCACACGAATAGCCAGTATCTGACAGGTCGGCATCAGCAAAATCAGAATTGCCGGGCGCCCCAGTATTTTCCAGCTAAGCCATACCAGCGCGGCGCCAATCAGAGCAAGGTGCAGGCCGCTGATTTTACGTTTCTGCCACAATAAGGCCGGCATGAAAAAAAGTACCATCATCACTGGCGCTTCAAATGGAGCGATAAAGAGATAAAAAAAACAGAACAGCAGCGAACTTCCATAAACAATTGCCTGAGCTGCTGTAAAAGCTTCCACTCTTATGCACAGGGCTACAGCCATTAAAGTCATAACCAGATAGACAACATCGGCGGTGCCCATATCGCTGCCTGAGGCGTCAGGAATCTGCCATGCCAGTATTCCGGCAATCACCAGCATGGTTGCGACCATGCCCAGAAATCTGTTTTTAGTAATCTCCATGCCTTTTATATTAATGCAATCGGCCTGCAAATTCAAACTCCACAAACGCAATTCCCGCAAGGTAGCGAGACTGTTTAAAAAATAAGCGTTTGTATTTAAGTCTGTGAAACTTTGTGTTGCGTATGCATAACTTGAGGTATAATCAACTCAGTCAGTTGGCCGGGTTTTACCAGACCAGCAGAGTTGCTTAAATAAATTTCCAGGAGGAAACAACGTAACATGAAAAAGTTTTTGGGTTTTTGTCTGGCGTTTGTGCTTTGCTTTAGTGGTCTCTCAGCGGTATGGGCCGAAGACGCAACGGCTGCTGCCGCTGATGTTGTAAAAAAAACAGCCCAGGAAAAGTTTGAACAGACCGAAGTTTCTGGCGTTATTCAGGTAACTCCTGCTGATCCCGCTAAAAATCAGAAATATGCAACAATCCTGCTGGTAAGCGGTGACAAACAATACAAACTGTTGCCCGGAAAAGATAAAAAATCATTCGCAACTCTCGAATCAATGTCAGGAAAGACCATTACAGTCAAGGGCGCTTTGATGCCTGCTACCGAAAAATACCCGTTGGCAGCGATCAAGGTAGACGAATTTTCCGGTGCCAGCGAAGCGAAGAGCGATGAAGTAAAGGGCCAGGCTGTAGAAAAGGGCAAGGCCAGAGTTAAGGGCAATGGCATTTAAGCCAGATTCGAATCATCGATGAAAGTTAAAAAGCGCCTGCCGCTATGCGGTCAGGCGCTTTTTTTATGAGCTTATAATTTTATCAATACAAAATCAGGCCGGCGACTCCTGATAGTATGATCAGCTTGATCGGATGTATCTTCAGCAGGCTTGCGATAAATATCACAGCAAAAATTACAATGCTCGTTCTGTCGATAAAATTGTGTGGACTCATCAGTGAAATGGCAGCGGCAGCGATTAATCCTATGATTCCAGGCCTCAGCGCTGAAAAGGCCATTTCTACGTATTTGTTTTTTCGAAATTTCAGATAAAATTTCGAAATGATCAGCATGATCAGAAGCGGTGGCAGACATACTCCGATCGTCGCCAGCAACGAGCCAAATACGCTGCCGCTGACACTGTAACCAACGTAAGTAGCCATGTTAACAGCAACCGGACCTGGAGTAATCTGTGATATGGCCACTATGTCGGTAAAATCGATCATGCTCAGCCACTGATGCGGAGCATTTACAACCTCATGCTTGATCAGCGGCAACATTGCATAGCCGCCGCCAAAACCGAACAGACCAATTTTGAAAAAGCTGACAAATAGGTCGAGGTATAATTGCATGGGTTAATCTGCCTCTGGCTTCTTTCTGATGATTCCATGCAGCAGTCCGAGCAAGGCTACTACTACAACCATAGTTGCCGGAGAAATGCCGGCAAAGGCTATCGTCGCAGCAACAGAGGCGGCAAGCAAAATTCCGCCCCAGCCAATTTTCATCGACCTGCCAAGAGAATAAAGTGGCGCAGCGATCAGTGCCACCACCGCCGGACGTATTCCCTTAAAAAAACTTTCGACATAGTGGTTTTCGCGAAATCCAATCAGATACATGGCAATGATCAGAATTATCAGAAAAGATGGCAGTGTAATGCCAAGGCTTGCAACGAGACTGCCGATCAGGCTTCGACGTTTGTAGCCAACGAAAACGGCCGCATTAACAGCCATTGGTCCCGGTGAAGTCTGCGCGAGAGCAAGTAGTTCAACGAATTCTTTGTTCTCAAGCCAGTGGTGTTTTTCGACGACTTCTCTCTGAATCAACGGTATCATTGCATAGCCACCGCCAAGCGTGAACATTCCTATCTTAAAAAAAGAGAAGAAAATCTGCCATAGCTCATGCATTATTGAAGCTCGTTTCCGTATTTATTGGCAAGCCGACTTGTTGGCAAGTATAACATCTTTTGCCGACTCATCAAACCCTTAATTGATCAGCTGCTCCACCGATGGAAGCTGGAGCTGTGCGGGCAGTTGACTTTTGCCCGTCTGCAACATAGACTGACTAGTCAGTCAGTCAGCCAGTATGTCGATGGGTTCGTTTGTTTCTAAGAAAATATTGAACCTTGGTTTTTTGCTGGCTTTGCTATAGTGATGCGGGTCTGGTATAATGCCGGGCAAATCAGGAGAAAAATATGATCAGACGAATAATTGTTCTTATCTGCTGCATCTGTTGTAGCTCGATGTTATACGCCGAACCTGTTACTATTGTCGAACTTGACAATGAGATGAAGCCGGTGCCGGTTGTCACCAATGAGTTAAATACTGAAAATCTTTGTTTGGAAGACGCACTGCGTATTGCTCTGCAGAACAATCGAACCATCAAAACCTCTGAATTCGCAGTTGAAAAGGCTACTGGGCAGTTGCAGCAGGCACGTTCGATAGGCGGGCTCAAATTCTCGGGCAATATGACCCAGACCAGAATCGACGATGTACCGTCTGCTAATCTGGGTGGTCAGACAATTGCTATGGGGCGAAAAGACAACCAGAAGATATGGGGCGAGCTCACTCAGCCGCTCTATCTTGGCGGTAAAGACCGCGCCGCCGTCAATTCTGCCCGCTTCGGCCAGATGATTGCCGAGGCTGCTCATACTCTGACTCGTCAGCAGATTGTGCTGGCGGCCAGCCTCCGTTACCTTTCGTGGCTGTATGCCCGCGAGGTTGAGGATGTTGGCAAGATGGATCTCGATCTTGCTCAGGCACATTTTTCACTGGTCGAAAAGCGTTATGCAGCCGAACAGACATCTAAATATGAACTGCTCAGAGCAGAAGTCAGGCTTGTGCAGAATCGCAGTGCCTATATCAAGGACTGCAACGATACTGAGCTTGCTCGCCTGGACCTGCTCAAACTGCTTTCACTGCCACTTGATCTTAAAATTGATACAACCTGCCGGCTCGAAGTCGAAAAGCTGCAGCCGCAGCTCGAATCTGACATTGTTGAAGCCGAGGACCGTCGTGAAGACCTGCAAATAAAAAGACGCGAGAACAAAATCGCCGCCGAGCAGATCAAGGCTGCAAAGGGCGAAAAAAAGCTTAACGCAGCGCTGTTTGCCCAGTATGGCAGCGAAAACCCATCGTCAAAAGCCGATTTTGGCAAACTTGAGCGTAAGTCTTACTGGCTGGCAGGTGTTTCACTGAACCTACCAATCATGGATTCCGGGTTCAGCCGTGGCAGAATTTCAGAAGCACGTGCGGCCAGATCGCAAAGCGAAAACGAGTATCTGAACAGCCTGGAACAGGCTCAGCTCGAAATCAGACAGGCCTATCTGACTCTTAACAGTTCTGAACAGATTGTAGTTGCCCAGAAAGAAAATCTCAAGCAGGCCGAAGAAACTATGCGACTGGCCAATGTCAGATACGAAAACGGCTTGTTTACTCAGGTTGATCTTTTCGATGCTGAAAATGCCTACTCAAACACGCGCCTGCAATATCTGCAGGCTGTTTTCTTTCATCATCAGGCCAGACTGTCTTATCTTCTGGCCACCGGCAAACTTGGCCGGGATTTGTGGGAAATCAACTGAAACGGAGACTTAAATGACTGCTCGTGCCGGTTATGTGCCTGTCATAGCTGTTTTATTGTTTTTTATGTTGCTGGATTTGGTTCTGGTTGCGCAGAGTGAGAATGGCAGTCGTGTCATACCGGTTTTTGCGAATATAGTAGAAGCTGGCACCATAAACAGAAAAATCGAAACTTCTGCCGATGTTCTGCCTTTGCTGGGGGTAGATGTGCACCCGGATACCGTCGGTCGCATTGTCGAGATTTTTGTCGATGTCGGTTTGGTAGTTAAAAAAGGGCAGGAACTGGCCCAAATCAATAATGATGTGCAGAAGGCGCAGTTCGAGCAGGCAAAAGCTGCTGTTACAGTTGCAAAAGCTGCTGTCGAAATGCAGAAGGTAATGTTCGAAAGTGCTCAGTCCAGTCTAGTTTCCTCAAAGTCCGTGCTAGAATCGGCCAATGTTCAGGTGAAAAACCTTGCACAGACGCGTGCACGCTTCGAAAAACTTCTGTCAGAAGGTGCTGTTTCGCGGCAACAACTTGACGATCTCGTGGCACAGCACGATTCTGCTAATGCCAGACTGATTGGCGCAACCGCCGATGTTAGTCGGGCAAATGACGCCATTCTATCGGCGAAAATGACCATCGAAGTGCGCCGAGCCGAACTATTACAGGCTGAGGCCAATCTTAACGCAGTAAGAGTTGCGCTTGACAACACCATGGTGCGCGCTCCATTCGATGGAGTTATAGTCAGCCGCCGTTCTGATCCGGGGGCTATGGCCAACCCGGCTGCCAGCCTGTTTAGAATTGAACAAAACGACCCGGTTAAAATCATCGCTTCGGTTATCGAAAGAGATATCGATCAGATGAAAGTCGGTAAGACAAGGGTTTTGGTTCAACTCGACTCAATAGATCAGATTTATGAAGGTGTCGTAGATCTTGTGCATCCTTCTATCGACAGTGTCAGTCGCACTGGTCGGGTAGAAATTTTGCTCAAAAACCCCGATAACAGACTGCGAACCGGCATGTTTGCCAAACTCAGCTTTTTGCTCAATACCAGCTCTGATGTTCCGATCGTCGCGCGTGACTCTCTGGTTCGCCATAATGGCCAGCATTTTGCCTATGTTATTGAAAATGGCTGTGCCATCAAACGCCTGGTAAAAATTGGCATCATAGATGAGGCCAGAGTCGAAATAGTCAGTGGTCTCAAGCCTGGGGAGCAGATCATTTCACGTGGTCTCGAATTTGTCCGCGAAGGTAGCCCGGTTAAAGTCGTCGAAAGTGAAAGTGGAAAATGAAGCTTTCGGAATTTGGGGTTAAATGGCCGGTTACGACGAGTATGATTTTTATCGCCTGTGTAATTCTGGGCGGTTTCGCTTATACCCGGGTAGGCATAGATCTGATGCCGGACATGAATATTCCGGTAATTTCGATTATCACTTCTTATAAGGGCGCCGGCCCCCATGAAATAGAAACACGCATCACCGAGATTATCGAGGAACGCGTTGCGACAATACAAAACGTCGACAAGGTTTCTTCGTCTTCGATGGAAGGCGTTTCGATGGTTACGGTTCGCTTTAACTGGGATACCGACCTTTCGGAAGCGGCCAACGACATTCGCGAGCGTATCGATCTTATTCGCAAATACCTGCCTGATGGCGCTGAAAATCCAATGATTCTCAAATTCGATATGAGCGCTATCCCAGTTATGGTGTTTTGCGTTACCGCCGACGAAAGCTGGGAAAAGCTCAACACGATCGTTGACAATAAAATTACCGATGCACTTAAAAGACTGCCTGGTGTTGCCACTGCAGTTTCTCAGGGTGGATTGCGGCGCACTATAAGAGTAAAACTCAATCGAGAGCGTCTTAAGGCTACTGGCATCAGTGGTCAGCAGATTGTACAGATCCTGCATGCCCAGAATCTCAGCAACCCGGGTGGCAGTATCAGATCCGGTGTCATGGACTTTCTGATAAGAACTCCGGGCGAATTTGCCAATGTCGAAGAGATCGGAAATGTGGTTATTTCGAATAGCGAGGGCATCATAAGACTCAAAGACATTGCCGAAATAGAAGACGGTTTTGTTGAAAAATCTGATGAACTTATGATGAACGGTAAACCGGCAATCGGTGTAGTAGTGCAGAAACAGACAGGCGGCAATACCTTTGCCGTTTCAAGTGCGGTCAAGGCAGCACTGCCAGAAATTCAGGCTCAGCTTCCGTCAGATGTGAAAATTACCGAGTTTTTTGACTCTGCCAATTTCATCAAAAGCACTGTTGATAACCTGCGCAATGCCCTTATGGTTGGCGGCATAGGGGTTTTTCTGGTAATCCTGTTTTTTCTCAGAGATATTCGCGCCAGTATAATTGTTTCGACTGCAGTTCCAACTTCGCTGATAATCACCTTTCTTTTGATGTACATGAATGGCTATACCATCAACCAGATTTCACTTTCGAGTCTTGCAATCGCTTTGGGTATGGTCGTTGACAACGCCATTGTTATTCTCGACAATGTTAAACGCTATCTTGATCGCGATGTAAGCCCCCGCGAAAGCGCGATATGGGGCGCTGCTGAAATGGGCACCGCAGTTGTAGCCTCGACCATGACTACGGTCGCAATTTTTCTGCCGATCATCTTCACCAGTGGCATTACCAAAATCATGTTTGGCCAGCTCGCGACCATAGTTACCATGGCGCTTATTGCCTCACTGTTTTCATCGCTTCTGCTCACTCCGATGCTCTGCTCAAAATTCCTTCGACACAGATCCGAATCCAGGCCGACTTTGCTGATGCGGGTGGGCGGAATTTTTGATCGCGTCGAGGATTTTTATGCTCTGTTTTTGCAGAAGGCCTTGCGCAATCGCCTCAAACTGCTGGCGATTTTGACAGTGCTTTTTGTGCTTTCACTGGCTATTATTCCGCTGGTGGGTGTCGAATACATGCCGCAACAGGATCAGGGCTTTCTCTTTATGGAGGTTGAACTGCCGAGTGGCACCAGGTATGAAGAAACCACCCGGGTTTGTCAGGAGATTGGCGGTATCATTCGCGAGAATACGCCAGAGCTCAAAGCTTTGATCATTACTACGGGCGTAACTGAAGACGTAGAAAACATGATTTTCAGCCCGAAGAAAGCTACAAATTACGGTAAGATCGAAATGACACTGCTTTCAAAGAACCTGCGCAAGACTGGCAGTAAAGAAATAATCAGCCGACTGCGCCCAATTCTCGATAAAATTCCCGGGACTCTAATCAGGTTTACGACTACCGACCCGATCGGCGAGATGATAGTTGGCTCCAGTGCCGATTTTTCGATAGATATTTATGGGCACGATCTCAAACAGGGTGTCGAGTTTGCCAACAACATGGTGAAGACGCTAATGCAGATCGAGAATCTTAAAGATCTTGAAATTAGCCAGAAGCTCGCCCGGCCAGAAATGCAGGTGCTGGTAAATCGTGAAAAGGCTTCTTCGATTGGCTTGAATGTGAGTGAAATTGCCCGCAGTATCGAGCTTTACTTCAGCGGCGACCGCACAGCCAAGTTTCGTGAAGGCGGCGAAGAATACGATATTGAAGTCCGTTTGCGCCCGGAAGACCGCTTTGGTATTTCTGACCTGGATCAGATAAGTATTATCGCACCTAATCGACAGTCAGTTCGTTTGAACAACCTTGCATCTCTTGAGCAGACTCTAGGCCCCGTCCGTATCGAACGCAGTGAGCAACAGCGCTATATTAAGATTACGGGGCAGGTTTTTGGCACTGACCCTGGCACTGTCATCAAACGAGCCGGAGAACTGCTCAAGAATGTGCCGGTTCCTCCCGGCTTTAGCTGGGCGTTTAGCGGTAATGAAAAAGAGCGTATCGATTCGTTTTTTCTTCTACTGCAGGCTGGGGTGCTTGGCATGATCCTGGTCTACATGGTTATGGCTTCGCAGTTTGAATCACTGCTGGCACCATTTATTATCTTTTTGAGCATTCCGTTCGGCTTTATGGGCGCAATACAATTGTTGGCAATCACCGGCAATCGCATTTCGGTCGTGTCATTGCTTGGCTTCATCATTCTCATTGGCATCGTCGTCAACAACGGTATTGTTTTGATCAGCTATATCAATATGCTGATCAGACGCGGCGTAAAACTCAATCAGGCTCTGATCTCGGCAGGAAAAAGCCGACTGCGACCAGTTATAGCAACTTCCTGTACCACTGCCATCGGTATGTTGCCGATGGCTCTGTCAACCGGAGACGGCTCAGAAGTCTGGGTGCCAATTGGCTTGAGCGTGATCGGTGGATTGTTTGTCTCAACAATCATGACATTGGTTCTGATGCCGACTCTTTACAGCCTGCTGCAACGCTGGCTGGTTTCTGAAGATCTCAGGGAATAACGGAGTAATACATGGAATTCATAATGCTTGTTTGCAGCGCCACTCTTCAGGAAGAGCTCGAACAGCTTTTTCGTAAAAACCAGATTTCTGCGTTTACACAGCTGCCGACGGTTTATGGCTCGGGAGATGGTGGCGGCACACGTCTGGATACTGAAGTCTGGCCAGGCATGAATGTGATGTACATGCTGGCACTTGCACCCGAAAAATATGCAATAGTCAAAAACTGGGTAGCTGCTTATCGTTCCCGACAGCCACGAGAAGGCATAAAACTCTTTTCACTCGCCCTTAAAGAAATGCTTTAGGGCTTGCTGCAACGACATATAACAATTTTATTGCAATCTGCGGGTTAACCTATATATTACTTAATAGATATCAATTGCTAATGGAGGAAACATGACTACCCAGCGCTCTCTAGAAATTATCAGACAGGCCCTGCTTCTAGAAAAACGTGGAAAATCATTCTACAGCAAGGTGGCCGAGCATACGCAGCACACCTCTGTGCGAGATTTTTTCAGCAACATGGCAGAAGAAGAACAGACTCATATTGAGCTTCTGCTCAAACACTACAGATCACTCAAAGAGTCTGGCGGTTTTGTCGCCGACAACAGCGAAGACCCCTCGAAAACGGCCAGTGAAGTAGTTAATTCCGACATCATTGCGCAGATTACTGGTGCTGACTATGAATCAGCAGCTATTTCCGCAGCTATCAACATGGAAGAACGAGCCATATCGGTTTATTCTGAGCGTGCGGAATCGGCTACCAACTCTGATGAGAAAAAACTTTACGGTTGGCTTGCCGATTGGGAGCGAAAGCATCTCCATCAGCTTCTTGAGATTGATCGCATCGTAACTGAACGCATCTGGAGCGACAACAACTACTGGCCCTTCTAAACCTCGCCTATAAGCATTGTTTGATGCTTGCCATATAATTCAGCCGACGCCTTTGGTGTCGGCTGTTTTTTTGCAGAACCCATGTGCAGATAGTCTGGCTCGACTACAAAAATTTTGACCCGAGCCTTGTTATGCATTAGAATCATGTTTCAGAAAGTTTGCTAAGTAAGTTACGTTAAACCGGGGACACAGAAAATGATCTTGAGAGGGCACAGCCCATTTCTCCGTAAAAGTATACTGCTGGTACTTCTATTGGCTTGCGTGTCACTGACGACGGCAGGATTTGCCGGCTTAAGCGCAACATCGCCCGGGCTCGATAAGGTTACCCTCAGACTCAAATGGCTTCATCAGTTTCAGTTTGCCGGTTATTATGCTGCGATCGACCAGGGTTATTATCGCAATGCCGGCCTGGAAGTGGAACTTATCGAAGACAACGGAGAGGAAGAGTCTGTTCAGACTGTAACTTCTAATCGTGCACAGTTCGGTATTGGTGGGACTGAGCTTCTGCTCCACCGCGCCCGTGGGACGCCGATTGTTGCTTTGGCAGCTATTTTTCAGCATTCACCGCTGGTGTTTCTTGTTCCCAAAGGCAGTGTTATTACCAATATTCACCAGCTCGCCGGCAAAAGGGTGATGCTTGAGAAACATTCAGCCGAGTTGCTTGCCTACCTGCGAGCTGAAGGCCTGACCATGGAAGATCTTGAGATATTGCCACATTCTTATGGCGTTAATGAACTGTTAGAAGGTAAAGCTGACGCAATTTCAGCCTATTTGACTGACGAGCCGTTCAATATTGTAGCGAAAAACCTTGATTATAGCGTGTTTATGCCGCAATCCAGCGGTATAGATTTCTACTGTGATATTCTGTTTACCTCTGAAGAGCAGATCAAAAACCATCCGCAACGGGTGAAAGCATTTCTTGAAGCATCTAAAAAGGGTTGGGAGTATGCTCTTGAACATCCTGAAGAGATTGCTGACCTTATTTTGAGCCGTTATTCAAAGCGACACAGCCGTGAACACCTGTTGTTCGAGGCCGAAAAGACAAAAACACTGATCCGGCCGGATGTCGTCGAAATAGGCTATATGAATATAGGACGTTGGCAGCATATTGCAGATAAATATCACGAACTTGGAATGTTACCGGCTGATGTGAGCCTTGATGGTTTTATTTATTCGCCAGATAATGAAAATGTTGCTTCATGGAGTCTGCTGCTGCAGTTCGCTGAAATAGTGTTTGCATTGTTTTCGCTGTTTTTTGTTGTCAGAATGATTCGCGCACACATCAGTCTAGAAATACTTTATCGTAAAAACAGTATCGTCAATCGCAAGCTCAAGCGAAGTCGTCGACGGTTTTCCATGCTGATCAGTAATATGCCCGGAATGGCTTATAAATGCCGTCTGGACAAAAGCTGGACAATGAAATACGTCAGCCCTGGTTGCCTGGCCTTAACAGGCTATCAGCCTTCGGAAATTCTTAACAATGCCAGAATAGACTTCGCCAGTCTGATTCTTCCTGAAGATCGCGAAAGAGTAAGGATCGAAATTGCGAAGGCGCTAAGCCTAAGTCAGCCATTTAACGTTACCTACCGCATTGTTACTGCCAACGGCGAGCAGAAATGGGTCTGGGAGCAAGGGCGGCTCGCTGCGATTCGAAAGAAGAACCAGAAGACCAGCGTGCTGGAAGGTTTTATCACCGATGTGTCTGAGGCAAAAAATCTCGAATCTGCAAACCAGAAAGCAATAACCGATCTTCAGCAGGCTTTGCGCGAAATCAAGGTGCTGCGTGGCATTATTCCGATTTGTTCTTCATGCAAAAAAATCCGTGACGACAAAGGTCTGTGGAGTCAGATTGAAAAATACATCAAAGAGCATACCGGTTCTGAGTTTTCACACAGCATCTGCCCAGAATGTGCGGCCAGACTCTACCCGAAAAATCCCTAAGCTTATCTTGGGTTAATGATCGGGTTCAAAGTTTCGTTACTGAACAATTTTTCCAGTTCCAACGGGTCAATGCTGACAGCCGCATCTTCCGGTGTGCTGGTCGAATACTGTTTGCCGGTCTCGATAAATATCTGGTGCCCGGCTTTTTTACTGAAGCCGACTTTGCCCTTCTCAACTGTCACGATTGTCTCGGTGTCACTGGCGTCAATTCGCAGCACTGTGCCAAGCACGGTTGCCATTCCCTGTGGTGTTTGAATTTTAAGCTCGCGGTTCTGCGGCGAAATTTTGTAAATTGCTATGCCATGCATCTGGCGAAGATCTTTTTCGCTGTAATTGCGAATTTCGAGATAGGTATTGCTGCTGAGAACGATGCGACTGTCGTCGCCAGTCAGTTGAATTTCAGCCTTGGCTGTGTCAGCAGTTTTGATCGAGTCGCCCGAAAAAAGCTTCTGTTCAACAGCTGCGCCGGTAAAAGTTTCCGCTTGGCCAGGCTTGATTGTTACCTGACCTTGCACTCCTGCCAGTTTGCCAATGGGCGCCGAATCGCTGCCACAGCCGATAACCAGACAACTGCCAATCATCAGACAAAACGATGCAAAAACCCTGATTTTTCTGTTCATTTTTTTTCCTCTTTGCTCAGGTCTATTATTAATAATGTAACGTCATCCTCAAATGTACGACCCTGCGAATGCGCCCGCAAACTTTCTATAAGTGAGCTGGCATCCTCTTCCAGTGATTGTTGCGCCGGCAGATCAGCTACCAGTTTATTGAAGCAATCATAACCGAACATCTGATTTTTCCAGTTTACCCCTTCTATTATACCGTCTGAGTAGACAAAAAGTTTTGCAATATCAGGAATATCGAGTTCAGTTGTGGTAAATGGACGTGGTTTTTTTGATAAACCCAGTGGCAAGCTTGGTAGCGGTATTTCCATTGATTCAGTGCCGGTTTTCATAACTGAGGGAAGATGTCCGGCCGAAGCGAGCTGTAGCTTGCGCTTTATCGGGTCGATGATACCTGCAACTGCCGACATCATGCGGCGCTTGCGCGTCATGTTGAAGATAGTCAGGCTTATTTCCTGTAACAGCCGCTGCAAATTGAAATCGTCGTGCTCGGATTCGAGCAATACTACAGTTTTAGCAACCGTTGTGATCATGCTCGCTGAAAGACCATGACCGGTAACATCGCCAAGAATGAAGAAGATTCTGCCATCTTTAAGCGGAAAGAAGTCGTAATAGTCGCCGCCTGCGTCTTTATAAGGAATACAGATGCCGTAGCAGATAACGCCACTGTCATCGACGAGCTTTTCGCTCGGAAAGAAATTCTTCTGAATTGCGCCGCAAAATTCGCCTTCGAGCAGTTGTTCGCGGAGCTCGGAAATTTCGAGAAAGCGCAGAAACAGAAATATCACAAACGCTGTCAAACTGTAGCTCGCCCAGGTCAGAACCACCGGCGGATGTTCGAGCGGCAGAAATGAGTAAAAAAACAGAAAAATCGGTAATAGCAGCCATAGAATGACCATTTGCCGCAAATTGTTTTTGATAAGATCGGTGAAAATGAAAATCGCTATAAAAACTCCAAGCAGATAATAAATAAGACGCTTGCCCATGCTGTCGTATAAAAGCTGAAATCGTCCGCTGGCGAGTGTGGCAAAGGTGTTGCAGATGATTTCCGGGCCGGTTATCAGGCCGAGCGGGGTTTGATGGTAATCGTGCAAAACCGGGGCAGTTGCACCAATAACCACAATGCGGTCCTTGAGATATTCAAAATTGCGTTCATCGTCAAGCAGTTGCTTGATGCCAATCTGAGCTATACCAGCATCAGAAGCAGCAAAATCGATCAGCGCCACTGTCTTGTCGCGTTTGTTTATCTGCTGCAAATGCTTGATTGGCTGCCCAAGATACTGCAGCATTCCCCAGGCGATATGCCGGCAATCAATGCGGTGGTCACGCAGAATGAACGATCTGATTTTGCCATCTTCGTCGATTGGCTGCTGTGACAGGCCGTAAAAAGAAGCGCTGCTGCGCAGATACTCGTGTGGAGGCACAAATTTGAGCTGGCGACCGATGCTGGTAACCAGTTCCTCGTAAAGTGCGACCAGGCCAATGTTGGTGCAGTCAGTGATTGCCTGGGCGAACATCAGCAGTTCTATCTCATTTTCTGTTTCCGGTGTCTGAAAGAATACGTCAATTATAACCGCGCGAGGTTTGCCTTCTTCGTTGATTCGTCGTAGCAGTTGTGCCCAGTATGACTGCGGCCATGGCCACTTGTAGGGCGCTTCTGCCAGCGTTTCGCTGTCGATGGCGAGCAGCAGCATGTCGTAGCCAAGTTCCGGGCGCAGATAGCTTGCGTTAAATTTTAGTTTATAGTCTTTTAAACGGTTGTCAAACGGTGCGGTAAGGCTCGTAGAGTAGATCAGTGAAACTGAAATGACTACCCACAATACAGCGGCGGTAATAAAATCGCGTCTGGGCAACATCATGCGCAGACGCCTGAATTTAGTGGTCAGGTCGCTAAAAGGGTACATTTGCCGGCTTTCAGTAAATCTCTCAAAGACTCACTGAGAGTATAACAGCATAGTTGTGCTCAGTCAAAAAACTAAACCAGTTGTTCGGCTTTGCTGATGGCTTCTTTTATTTTTGCTTCGCGACCTTCTTCGCTGTTGGCATCCATCGGCTGGGCAGCGATGAACCTGATATCTGTAAAGCCTATGAATGAAAACACCTGTTTGAGATAAGGGTCGAGTTTGTCAAAGGAAGCTGCCGGACTGCCTGCACTGTAGTCGCCCCCACGCGTCGAAACGATGTAGATGACGCGGTTGCCGGCAAGCCCGATCGGGCCGCTTTCGGTATACTTGAAAGTGAAACCGGGCTGGGCAATGATGTCGATGTAGTGTTTGAGCACGTAGGGAACACTGAAATTCCACATCGGAGTGCTGATTACTATGATATCGGCAGCGAGAAAACGGTCTATGTGCGCCTTGATCTGCTCCCATGCGCCAACTGCATCGCCAGAAAGCTCCTGCCCGCTCATCAGCATGTATTTACCGCCAACGCGGGTTACGTTCATCTCGGGCAGCTTTTCCGCAAACAAATCGAGAGTGTCGAGCTCGATTTTGCCCTGTACGGTTCTGATCTTTTCGAGCAGCCCGGCTGATATTCTGAGAGTCCGCGATGCTTTCCCTCTAGGACTTGCGACAATGTGCAATACTTTTTTCATGGTTGTCTCCTCACTTATGGCTTTTTTTTCTAAGGTTGCAATATAGTTTACCAGAGCTTGCTGCTCTTTGGGCATGAAAGTCATGCGTCCGGCTAAAAAAAAGATAGCCCGGGAAATAATCCCCGAGCCTGGAAAGTCTGCGCGGTTAATGAATCCGCGCAGAGGCAAGGAAAGGAATCAAGACTTGACGCGCTCGACTGCCATCGCAACACCCATGCCGCCGCCTACGCAGAGAGTGGCAAGGCCTTTGCTGCAGTTAGATCGCGCCATTTCATACAACAGTGTCACCAGAACTCTGGCTCCAGAAGCACCGATTGGGTGCCCGAGTGCAATCGCACCACCGTTGACATTCGTTTTTGCCGGGTCGAGACCGAGCTGGCGAACAACGCCAATAGACTGCACTGCAAAAGCTTCGTTAGCTTCAACTCTTTCGAGATCGCTGACTTTCCAGCCGGCTTTTTCGAGAGCTTTCTGAGTTGCAGATACCGGACCAAGACCCATTCTTGACGGGCTCAAACCAGTTGTGGCATGCGCTACAATCTTAGCGAGTGGTTTGAGGTTGTGTTTTTTTACAAATTCGCCTGAGGCGACGATAACGGCGGCAGCGCCGTCGTTGATGCCTGAAGCATTACCGGCAGTAACGCTGCCGTCTTTTTTGAAGGCTGGTTTGAGCTTGCTGAGTGTTTCAAAAGTTGTGCCCACTCTGAAGTGCTCGTCTTTTTTAAAGATGATCGGATCGCCCTTGCGCTGTGGTATCTCGACCGGCACGATTTCGGCATCGAAATGACCGGCTTCCCAGGCGTCAGCAACTCTTTTCTGACTTTCGGCCGCAAATTTATCCATTTCTTCGCGGGTAATTTTGAGCTCGTCAGCCAGCCATTCGGCAGTCATGCCCATGTGCTCGCCAGAGAAAACGTCGGTCAGACCGTCGAGAACTGCTGAGTCTTTAAAGGTTACATCACCAAGAACGGTGCCATTGCGCAGGTTGGCGAGGTGCGGAGCTGTGCTCATGCTTTCCATGCCGCCGGCAACGATACACTGAGCTTCACCAGCTTTGATAGCATCTACAGCCAGAGCGATGGTTTTGAGACCTGAGCCGCAAAGCTGGTTAATTGCCCATGCCGGAACGCTTTCCGGAATGCCGGCGCCAATAGCGGCCTGACGACCGGGCCCCTGGCCCTGACCAGCCGTCAGAACGTTGCCAAGAATGACTTCGTCAATCTGTTCGGGTTTAACCCCGGCGCGGGCCATGGCTTCTTTGATGGCGATGCTGCCGAGTTTATGTGCGGGTATTGCCTTGAGGGTTCCCATGAGGCCGCCGATAGCGGTTCTTGCCGCGCCGATGATGAATACTTCAGTCATTTTTTCTTAGCTCCTGTTATTGAATTTTCTGGTCTGGTCAGAAATTCTCTGACCAGCGTGAAGGTGTGGATTCTGACCGGATGCGCAGCGATCAACGATACGTGCCCGGCAGGGATTACATGGTAATCAAGCAGCCCCTTTTTTGCGGCTTTGCACTCATGAATAGCGAATGCCGCTTTTTCGTTAAAGACGTGATCATCGCGTGCTACCAGGCTCAAAACCGGTATGTCGATGTCTTTTGCCGAGATTTTGCAGCCGGCTACCTGATACTCGCCTTTATAAAAGGCGTTGTCCTGGTAAAATGTGCTTATAAGCTCAGTATAGGCCTGCTTGGTAAAGTCTACATTGTCGCTGCCCCAGATGTCGAGGGCTTCCCATATTTCCTTAAAGCCCGGCATTTCAAAGTTTTCGAGGAGCTTGCGGTATTTTGCCAGCTGACTTTTCGGGTCTAGCAGCGGAAAAGAGGCGTGAAAGAAGCGCGCCGGTACCAGACCCTGAAATGCTGCTGTAAGCTTCTCAACGTCAAAACCTTCAGTAGCTGTCCATTGCGCTAACAGCCCTGAATCGCTGAGATTTAGGGGTGCTGTCAGTAAAAACAGACTGCTGAGGTCCTTTTTGAGCTCTGGATGAGCAGCATACATGGTGGCCATCATGCCGCCGATGCATTGTCCGGCGAGCTGAATCTGGTCTTTTCCGGTGATTTTTTTGATCTGGCGAATGGCTCTTTTGACCCATTTGCTGACATAGTGATCAAAGCCATAATTGCCCATACCGGCATCAGGATCTCCCCAATCTATGAGAAAAACATCGAGCCCGGCAAGCTTCATCTGTTCGATGAGCGAGTGGCCGGGCAGCAGATCAAGAATATAATTGCGATTGATCAGCGAAGGAATAATTAGAACGGGGTTGTAGTCTGATTTGAAATCAGTCCCGCAACGATAGAGTGTCCAGCACCCCTGGCGGTAAACCTGCGTCTTTGGCGTCGGTTCCATGCCCAGTCGGCGGCGGTCGGCTTCGGTGTAGCGCTTTAACATTGAGCGCGACAGCATCTCACGATAAGCTTCCGGCATTTCCTGCGTTTCCTGCTTTTCTTTCACAGCTTCCTTGCTCCTGCCCTGCAAATTTTTATCTCTGATATTTATGCAGTATAACTCTTAATTACTTCTTCTGCTTCTTTGCCTTGGCTTCCTTTGCTGGTGCTGCGGGAATCGGCTTTTCAGCGACTGGCGCAGTTTTGGGCGCTGTCTGTGCTGCTGGCTTTTTCTGCTGCGCATCAACATAGTCTTCGAAGCGCTCGCTAAGATCAATCATGCGCTCTTCGATGTCGGTAAGTTTTTGCAGAATCTTGATAATTTCAGTGCGTGAGGGCAGGTTCATGGCGGCCATCTGCTCGTCGAGAGCCTTCGAGTAAAAAGCCTTGCCGGTCATGGTTGCCGCAATCGACTTTGACATTCCGCTGATGAACTTTTCGTCGTGAACCAGCTTTTCAAGGTGATCACCCATGAGTTTTTCCCAGTTTTGTGCCCATTGCTTCATCATATCTTCGCCCATTGTAAACATTGTCTGTCTCCTTTTCAATTCATAAGAAAATCTATGGTATTTTTGCAGGCTGTTTTGCCGTTTTTGCCGGTGGTAATGCCAATATGTCCTGAGGGAATAGTGATCTCACTGACTGGTGCCTGGTCGGCGGCTGGCAGTAAGGTCGTGATGACTGGTGCAATATAGTCTTTCCCCGCATTCAAAACAAGAGTTTTCGCGCGGCGTGCGGCCGGATTAACGGGCAGGCCATCGGCTGTGGTCAACTGGCCCTGCGCCAGCAGATTTTTCTGATACAGATCGGTGATCAGTTCGTAATAAGCCTTGCCCGGGAAGCTTACTGGGTCGGAGATCCAGCGTTCCATGGCGTTGTAGAGTTTCATGAAGCTTTCGCTTTCGAACTTGTCGTGAAACATTTTAGTCTTCTGATATGGTCCCATCGGCTGAACGAACTGAAATGAAAGTGCCAGCAACCAGCCCGGCATTTTGTTCATACTAGCAGAAAATTCTTCGATTGGAAAAGAATCTGCATACTTTGCGAACACACCGGCCTCGGAAAAGTCGAGTGGCGCGGTGAGAAGGATCAGGTGATCTATGAGTTCGGGTTCAAGGCAGCTGAAAGCATAGGCCATTGTGCCGCCAATGCAGTAACCCATCATATCGACCTGGCTGACCCCGGTTTGTCGGCAGATCTGGCGCACGGCGCGCTTGATTGAGCGGTGATAGTAATGACTCAGTGGCAGATGTCCAACTTCTTCATCCGGATAGCCCCAGTCAATCAGATATGTCGGTCGTTTTTGAGCAAACTCTTTGATGTAGCTGGTCTCTTCGGTTATATCCATAATATACCACCGATTGATCAGCGACGGAATAATGAGCAGCGGCGTGCCTTCAGTACCTTCCGGGCTTTCGAAGCGCAACAGCGATATGTTGCCGGCGTTATATACTACTTCACGCGGGGTGACGCCGCGCGGGTAAGTGTCAAGCGCACCAGCAGTCTTGCGCATGATGTTTTCGGTAATTGCGTCGAGGTGCTGAACCAGGGTATCCATGTTTCCAATCATTTTTTTCGACCTTTCATGAAGGTGTTTTATAAGAAGAATCTCGCAATAAGACACAGAGCCACTAAGAAGATTTTATTGAGCGTTGCAAAAATCATTATCTCTGCCATTTCAACCTTTTCTGTCATTTCGACCGAAGGGAGAAATCTCTCTGTTCTTGAATATTGCAAGAACCTGATAAGATTCGGCGTCTTGTCTTTGTGTCTTTGCGGCTTCGTGCGAGGCTTTTTATATACTCTGGCTGCCTTGCGGCAGCCAGAGCGGTTCGGCAATATTGCCGGTCAATATAGTGGCTTAGAGTTTTAAGCCGCCATCTACTCCAATAACCTGTCCGGTGATATATGAGCTATCTTCGCTGCCCAGAAACAGGTAAAGCTTGGCAACTTCTTCGGGCTGGCCAAGGCGCTGCATCGGAGTTTTTTCTTCGAGCATCTTGATAACTTTTTCCGGAACAGTTGCCAGCATATCGGTCCATGTGTAACCGGGGGCCACCGCGTTAACGCGTATCCCTTTGCGGCCGAGTTCGCGCGCCCATGTGTAGGTCATGCCAATTACGCCGGCTTTGGATGCGGCATAGTTGGTCTGGCCAAAGTTGCCCTGAACGCCTACGATAGACGTGGTGTTAACGATCGAGCCACTGTTGTTGATAATCATTTTTGCGGCAACAGCCTGGCTGATAAGAAAAACGCCCTTGAGGTTAACGTTGATAACCCGGTCAAAAGCTTCTTCAGTCATTTTAAGCAGGGTTGCGTCAGCGGTGATGCCGGCGTTGTTAACCAGACAGTCGATCTTGCCGTGAGCAGTAAAAACTTCTTCGACAACCTGATTAACTTCGGCAGCTTTTGAAACGTCGAGCTTCTTGCCGATGATCTTGCCCTGTGCGCCGTCAGCCAGTTTTACTTCGCCAAGAGCGGCAAGTGCCTTGTCGCTGATATCGAGAGCATACACGGTTGCGCCTTCTTCGGCGAACAGTTGAGCTGCTTTAAGACCGATGCCTGCGGCTCCACCAGTAATCAGTGCGATTTTTCCATTCATTCTGTTCATTTTGATCTCCTGTCTGCTTGAGCCATGCTGGCTCCTGTAATTTTGGTTTGCTGATATTCTAAAAGATTGGCACGAGCTCATCTGAGCTCTAATTTGCCAAGGGAAACACCCTTGATAAAATTCAGGGCGGTAGAACTTGTGTTTGGAAAGCGCGGGGGCTGTTTCGGCGGGCTTATCTGACCGGCGAAACAGCCCCTGCAAGCTTTCGGCTGTTACTTGCCAGCTTCCTGGGTCTTCGGAGTGAAGTTCTTGATGGTCTCTTCGTAAACCTTCTGGTAGCGGGTGTTGAATTTTTCGATGTTTTCGCGATAGAGAGTGTTGAGTTCTTCGTTTGAGCTTACACCGTTGGTCCACATGTCGTGCATGAATTCAGTGTTGCGGTTCATGTGGTCAAAGAAGAGTTCCATGTTTTTCTTGGTGTAACCACTGTTCTGATCCATGGTGGCGCGCCAGAATTTGTTCATTACCTGGAAGTTGTCTTTCATCATCTGAGTGTACTCGTTAGAAAATTCCATCCACTTATTCATTTTAAAGGCTCCTTAGAAATATTTGATTTCAAACTTTTTGTTTAACTTATTGCTGCGTTGCAAGATTATTGTCGTCAATTTGCTGCAAAGTGTCAAGGCTTTTTTAAATTATTTTTTTATACTATATAAACGCTCTGTGGTAAAGGATTGTCTTGTTTGGAGCGTTGCGGTAAAAATGGTCTCGTAGTAAAAAAAAACAGCCATGTTGATTTCTTTGTTAAAAAAAATGCCACAGTGTTTTTAGGCACTGTGGCGGCTGTTGTTAGTTCAAGTTCGCGCTTTTGAATCGACCTCTGCTATGTTGTTTTGCGATGCAGCATGATTAGCTGAAGTTGTGCTAAAGCAGCAAATACTATTTATCGCTCATAATAGCGGTATTTTCCATCAAGAGTTAGTGAGCGGTTAGGCGAAACCAGTATAGTGTCAGATGTGTAAGGGCTTGGGCGTGTCTGACCCTTTCCGGCTCTTTCCAGCTGAACCCCGTCGAACCAGACGGATCGCGAGGCAGTCGTATCTTCTGTGGTGTTTTGCAGCACCATATAGGTATTTGATGCCGTGGTAATGTCAAAGCTATAGTCAAAGCTGAAATAAACGCGATGCCAGGTCATCGGCGGCGTGCCGGCTTTGGTGCTCATGACAACTCCGCTGCCAGTAATGGGACCAGCACCATAGGGATTCAGGTTGCCACTGCTGTCTATTTTAATCCCGCGCCAGGTCTCGGCGCCGGCGCTGTCGACTTCGATCAGAGCGAGCGCCGCCGAAGCGTTTGACTCAAGGCTTACCCAGGCCGACATGATCCAGGGTTCATTGGCAGGAGCCACTGCCCATGTTGTGGTCGCAATTTCCTGATACGCGCTGCCCGACGCCAGGTCTGGCACGGTAGAGCCGCCTAAGATCTCTACGGTCAGGTATAGCATTGCCGGAGGAATAAACGACATAGTCGTATCGTAGAGCGCTTCTATAGAACCCGTGTAGATACCAGGCTTCTGGTCGCTAGGAATCGGGCCAACTTTGAGTACTGCGGTTCCGCTGGCGCCAACAGCCAATGCCGATGGCAGTGGGCCTGAGAATGTGATGTCTGTTATTGTTTCAGTGCCACCATCGGTCAGCGTGCCGATATTCCACGTGATATTGCTGAGCGCGACATTGCCGGAATTCAGATAATTGATCTCGAAATCACCAGAGCTGGAGCCGGCGTTAACTATTCCGAGATCCTGAGTGCCAGGCGTGAACGTCAGCTTTGGCACAGCATTAACTGTCACTTTCAGCTGAAAGGTGGCCGAAGCCTCGAAGGTGCCGATCTCGCCTTCCCCGCTATCGTCTTCGAATACAGTTAATGAGGCTACGTAAATACCGGCAGATTGCCCCGCTGGCACAGTCAGGCTGGCAATTCCTGCTTTGCTGCCATTTGATGAAATTGTGAATGGCCCGGCCGGGTTAAAGCTGTATGCGGTAGTGGGCATGGTGGCAACGCCAGTGCCCAGATCGAGCTTGTAGAATTTAACGCAGGAAAGTGGAATCGAAGTCTCGTTTTTTACTGTGTAAGCAAGCGAGCTGTTGGCCAGCGGATCAAGACTACCCATATCGAGTGTTGTTGGGGTAATCGAAAGTATTTTCTGGCCGACCGTGAGCTTGAGTGTGAACGTAGCATACTCTTCAGTGGCGCTGTCGTGAATGCCGTCGCCTGGTGAACCTTTGTCTATGTATATTTTCTGTGTACCTTCGTAAGGGCCGGTTGTTTGATTTGCCGGTATGGTAACGCTTGCTATCGCTGTTACCGATTCGCCGATCAGCAAATTACTTGAGATTGGAGAAGGCAGTATCTCGACCTGGGTGATTGCCGGCGGTCCTACAGA
Source organism: Candidatus Rifleibacteriota bacterium (assembly GCA_018818125.1). Taxonomy (GTDB): domain Bacteria; phylum Muiribacteriota; class Ozemobacteria; order Ozemobacterales; family Ozemobacteraceae; genus Rifleibacterium. The sequence goes on along the minus strand of JAHISQ010000054.1, from coordinate 111,352 downwards.
TAGTGAGTTCAGTTGACCGACGATTGATTTTATAATCTCAGCTCCGCCGGTAATATCAACATTGCCGGCATTGGTAATAAGAAAATTTTGCGCCACACTCTGACCGGGCGGTATGAAATAGAGATCCAGTGGGCTTGGTGTAACGGTAAGGACTCGTTTAGGCAGGACGCTGACCACAATGCCAACTGTGTCTGCCGGTTCAGCGCCGTTTTGTGCGCCGCTGTTATCTGAGTCATCCCATACCTGAATAGTGCCGGTGTAAGTGCCAACCTGCTGTCCTGGTGGCACCAGAACCGACCATAGGCCATATTTGGTCTGTCCAGGATTGATGTAGTCAAAAAGTTCAGGGTTAAAAGTCACCGCCGATGCCGGAATCGAAGCGACTAGCCCATCTTCAATGAGCGGTGTTATAGCCGCAGCTTTTGGCGTGGCAAGCACAAGGGTGCCATCATTTTTGACCGAATAAGAGACTTCAGCTGTTTGCTGCGATGGAAATCCTGTTACTGTAAGCGGCCCAGCTTCGAGTATAGTGATGATTTTGCTGCCGACCTGGCAGCTGACGCCAAAACTGCTTTGCGGTTCAGTGGCATTGCGGCCGAGAGGCGAGTACATATCATTGAATAACCAGTTGGGATTCTCGCCGGTATAAAGTCCGGCAGGCAGAGTAAGATCTACTGAAATGCTGGCATCAGCATAAAACAGCTCGCCTGCATTAATATAAAAAACTCCACCGGCATCTCTGGAAGTAAAGATGGAATAGCTGGCAGCTGGTATTTCATTAGCCCCTGAAAGCATTCTGTATTTTTCCCATTTGAGAAGATCAAGTCTGATATTACCGATGTTACGGCACAGCAGGCTGACAGTTTTGGTCTCACCCTGGGTAACGCCGCCAAAATCAAGCGTCGAATCTACTACCTGTATTGCATAATACTCAACTGCGTTGAGTCTCAGAAGGAAGCTGCGTTGCGGTTCGTTGGCAAGACCAGACCAGAGGCCGTCGCCGTTTTCGTCGTCGAAGAAATATTGCTCTCCTTCAAATATTCCCAGAGGTGTGCCGGCTGGCACATAAACCGAGAGAGTGCCAATCATTGTGGCTCCAACAGCAAGCGGGCCTGTGGGCATCTCGAACAGGATATTTTCGAAGGGGATAATGCTGGTGCTGCTGCTTTGTCCAAGATCTTGTGGGTCAGCGGTAAGCTGCGTGAGTGGTAGAAGGCCGGTATTGGTAATCTCTACCGGGAAATAGCCAAGGGTATATGTGGGGGTGGCATTGCCGAGATCGTAGGGATCGGTAGCAAATGTAAAATTCTTGTCTCCGACAGAAAATTTGATCTGAAAAGTATCTGAGGCGTAGGTGCCGGTGAGATCCTCGATTGTCCAGGTGGCAATATAGCTTCCCGCTGCTTCCGCGCCAAGCCAGGCCGAAACTTCGGCGGCCAATACTGCATCATCGGTTGCCAACCCCCCCGCGTTGGTGGGCGTGACTGTAATTGTTGAGTCGCTGAAGGTGCCCGATATCTCGCTGAACACCAGATTCTCAAGATTGAGATTGCCGATATTTGATACAGCAAAGGTGAGGGTCGCGGTCTGGCTGTTCGCAGGCCAACCGCCAAGATCTACAGGTTCATCGTTTACCATGATGACTTTACAGTCGCTGGCGACAAGTGTGACAGTGAATTCCTGGTAAGGCTCACCAAGAGTTCTCACACTGTCGCTGTTAAGGTCGTCATATACCGCCATCAGTGCGGAATAGGTGCCAGGTGGCTGGCTATATGGCAGGGTGATGGTGAATGATCCTGCCTGATTGCCGCCTGCTGCCACTGAAAAGCCAGAAGGCGGGCTGAAGCTGAAATACGAATATGGAATGTTGTATCCTGCTGAAGATATCGGATAAGACTTTTGCCATACAACAGAAGTAAGATCCACATTCCCTGGGTTATCAAGTGTAAAATTGCTGCTGTAAGTTGAGCCACAAACAAGCGTTCCCACATTCAGCGGGTCGGGGGTAAAATCAAGATCGCGCAGAATAATTGGTATGCCATTGGAGGTAGCTGAACTGCTGACGCTGCGAATAGTCGCAGCGTATGTGGTGTTAAAATCTACGCCTGTTGCCGTTGCAATCAACGCAAAAGTGCTGGCAATAACTGTTTCCTCGGTTGTCTGGAATACCCAGGTAAAAGTCGCCGGATAGCCATAGGATACTGATATAGAGGCTGGGTCTGGCCCGGAGACCAGACTGGCGTTACCGGTAAAACCCGTTGCCAGTATGGGAGTTGTCGGTGTTGCCGGATATATAGTTGAGCTGTTGGCAACAGTGTTGCTCAAAGACATGGTAACCGTAATATTCTCGCCAAGCTCAACACCCGCGCCTGGAGCTATTTGAAGCGTTGTATTTAAAGTTCCCGGAGCCTGAACATGAAAAAACTGTATTCCAAGCACTGAGCCTAGTTTAGCACCACCGGCATTTACCGCCCAGATCTCAGCACGCCATTTGGTTAAAGCAGCGGCCACAGGTAGGTCATATTGACAGGAAACAGCACCCAGGCCCGCAACTATGACACCTGATTGACTTATGGGTACACCGCCCGCTTCTGTGTCATGAAAAAATATGCTGTATTTAGTGCCATTAGTAGCACCAGTGAACTCTACAAAGATTGTTTGTCCCTGATTGAAGGTATATTGTTCCGGCGAAAAATTTGAGTTGGCTGCACATTTGCCGGCAAATGCGTTGATTGTCCAGGCGCCTGCGGTTCCGCCCGAAACAGAATAGGTTGCTGTTTGATCATTGGTTTCATAGCCGGTAAAAGAGCCGGTAATCGAAACAGCTCCAGTGGGTGAATCGGATGCAACTGCAACCGTGAAGGCAATAACTATATCGGAATTGCCGGGCAATAATGCAGGCATAACACTTGGTGAAGCAATTACCTGGGTATGGTTTCCAAGACTAAACACCAGTGCTGCCGTGTCAATAGCTACAGTTGCTTCTCCCTGATTTCTGACCAACATTGTAACATCTAGTCCGGTTTGGTTGCGATACACATTGGTATAGCCTTCGGTGATAGACACAACACTGAGCACTGGTTTGCTCTGAATTGTACACATGTTGCTCTGTATGGTTGTGGAAAGTAGCGTAGAATCGTTGGCGTCATACCCGGAGGCGCCGCCGTCAAGAGCGAAAGAGCCAATAGTATCAGCCTGAAATTGCCAGGAAAAGTAGCCTTGGCTCGTTCCTGCAACATTTTGAACTATCGGGGCAGGGCCACTCAGTTTGGTGCCGGTGCCGGTGTTTCCTGCGGCAGCGGTAAGAGCTGCCGGTGTAACATCGATGACTGCAGCTCCGCCAGAGTTTATTGCCGTCATGGTCGCGTTGAAAAGCTGATCAACGGTGACCGTTGGCGGCAAATCTATCGTTACTGCAAGAGATGCAGGAGTAACCACGTAAAAATATGTCTCTGCCAGCGCAATCGTACTGGTGACGCGGGTAGCAATAACCCGGTATTTACCAGTTGGGGATAATGCGGTGAGCGGTAGTTCATCAGTCATTTTGCCGGTAGAATCTGTTGTTTTGGGTGGGTCCATAATTCTGGCGATGCTGTCGTCAGGGTAATACCACCTGAAGCGGTATTCCGCGAGTGGAATCAGATTTTCGGCGCGCGCATAAACTGTGCCGGTAGCCTGGTTAAAACTTGTGGACGGAATAGTATAACTTGGGTAAGTCGGCGGGCCTTTATAGGTTTTCATCAGGCCAGCTATAACAGTCCAATTACCTGGTAACGCAGCACCATCATAGTTGGCCGAATTGATCAAGAGGTTTACATCGCGAAAGGTAATATTGGCATCTATTATGCATGTGCCAGTTGCCGAAGTCGGCGAAACGTCGAGATTGAGGGTGACCGATGCGGTTTGGCCAGCATAAACGGTAACTGGCATTGGATCAACCAGGACGATATTTAAATAAGTACCATTACTGAAAAGAAGTTCAACAGATTCCCAGTAGGCCGCTGCGTTTTTGGCGCCATCGTTAAGCACCTCTACAACTACGGGTACCAGCTTCTGATCCAGATAAACCGTGCTGGGTACAGTTATTGTCTGAACTACCAGATTTGCCGGTGCCCTGATCAGCCATTCATGGGTGATATTGATGTCGAGCGAAGCCGGCGCTGAAAGAGTGACTCCAGTCACCAGGCTGGCGCCAGTGGCAACGGCGTCTAATGTGTCGGTTTCAGGGTTGCTTCCCTCGAGAACATCTACAGAAAAAGTCAGAATCTTACTCTCGCCGGCAGCCAGATTTATCGACAGCGGAGTTTGCAGGGTCTTGTTGTATAAGCCTGCGGACGGATCGTTAAGCAGTTCAATTGAATCCAGCCGTGCTGCAGAGAAGCCGGTATTGGTTACGGTAACATAGACCGGTATGCCGTTTTGCCCGATAGTAACAGTTGTGGGCGTTGCAGAAACTGAACTGATCACTATTTTTGCTCTTTTAAAAAGAGCTACAGGCGACTTTGGTGATTCTACTCCGAGCGTGTCAACATCGGTTACTGCATAATAAACTGTGTCTGAGGCAGGTGGGGCATTGTCTGTATAATCAGAGGTGGTTGAAGTCGCGATGAAAGCTCCCCACAGGTCTGACTCTGAGGTTCGCCGGTAAATCCTGTATTCAGAAAAAGTTGCAACGCCGGTGCTGTCTTCCCAGTCGAGAGCACATGCTCCAGCTGCAGTCTCTGATGCAACCAGGCCAGAAGGGCTAAGATTGCATTTAATATTATCAACTCTGGCCGAAGCCCATATATTCTTTCCACAGCCAAGTGTCCAGTGAAAGCGCATGCGATATCGGTAACCACCAGGTATTGTTACTGTGTATGCTGAAAGTTGTGCCCATGTGAGGCGATTCAGATTGGCGTAAACAGAGACCTGACGATTGAGAAAGGTGTCAAGGATGGTGGTTGGGGTATCGTCGCGGCGAATTGTTCCGCTGAGGTTTATTACCCATGCATCAACAACATCGTCCGCATTTTCGAAGTAAGAAACACTTATTGATGCGATAGAATCAGAGGCCTTGGCCACGCTTGGAGGAAATTTTTGTTCAAGAAGGCCATCGGCATAATAAAGCGGGTCTGCCCCACCGCCACCTGGGCTATCAAAATCTCCATAAAAACTTCCGGCGTCGATGGCAAATATATCCAGAGGATAAGTTCGATCGACAAGATTATCGACAAGCCATGGCGGATTGGTTATGGCGGCGCTGAAATTGCCGTTGCTGATCTGCTCAAGAGCCGAGACTGGATTTAGCGCAATAAGAAAGAGAAAGACCAGTGCTGAAAGAAGCTTGGTGTCTTGCCATCTGATTTTAAACATAAGCTGAACTCCTAACCTATGATGGACGTTGGATAATTTCTTTTAACAAAACCCAGAGTTGCCACAAAGCCAGAGCGCTGATCAGTAGCACTGAAATTATTTTAAGGCTTAAGCGACTGTAATCAGCTTTCGGTATAGTATGCCCAAGCCTTTTGAGGCTTGTTTGGTCTCCGGTGGCCAGATAAAACCCGACGAGTGTGTTGCGAATTTCCTGATCCTGAGGGTTGCGGATGAGAAAGACCTCAAGGAGCCATAGTGTGTCGGGATCTGGTTTTTTGCGAAAATTGTTGAGAAGACTTTTGCGCGCTGCTGTTGTTAAATCATCGAACTTGCGGTTGAGCTGTTGCTGAGTCGGCCAGACAGGCTCCTGAATGCCTGGCTGCAGTTCTTGTGCCTGCCTGATAAGCGCCCGCGCTTTTTCGGGTTGATTGAGTTCCTGTGCTTGCCGGGCCTTGCGCAACAGAAAAAGAGCCTGCTGCTGTGAATCCTGAGCTTCAGCCGCAACAAACCCTAATAGTATCAGCGCTGTGCTGATGCAGAATATCTTTTCAAATTTTTTTTTCACTCTGTCTAATTCTAACAAAAATAACAGTTTTGATCTATTTAATTGTGTAAAACCTTTGCGGGCGTGGTTTGTGCTTTTTATCACTATGACAGGATGAGCGAATAACTGGCTCTGCTTATCATATAAGAATGTAATGACATAGCCCTGTTTTACATACAAAGCAAAAGCAGCGCTCAAGCCATCTGCTGGCTTGAACGCTGCTTTTTAAAAAGATTTGGATCTAGAAGTGCTTTCTGCCTTTGAACATGTAAATAAGTATGCCGACTGGCCCGGTTAACAGCGCTAGAAACGCCCAGCCTGCCCGGTGATTTTCACAACGGTTGTCTGCTGCAATGAAACCAACAGCAATGGTCTGAAACACAAACGCAAAAATTACATAGGCGGCCGCAAGGGCTGGAAAGAATCCCATGGTTGTACTCCTTTTATCCTGTTATCTGCCAAAAAGGCGACCAATGCCATTGCCTATGGCCTTTGCCACCGAAGATGCCGCGTTGCCAACCTGATTGGCTACCCATCCGCCAGCCTGCAGAACTGAGCCGCCTGCAATGGCAGCGCCACCGAGAAGCTTGTTTCCGATGCCGGAGTTTCCAAACTTTTCTTTGCCCCAATTGGTGAGGCTGTTGCCAAGTGTTGTCGGCAATCTTGAGCCAATGCTTATTACTGCTCCCGGAATGCCGTTGATCAATTTGGCGGCGCCGCCAGCCAGTTGCCCCCAGTCGCGGTTGGTCCAGCCGGTTACCACTTCGTTGATGCCTGAGGCCATGTTGTCTTCGGTGGCAGTGGCAAATGGAGTTGCTGGCCAGGTTGAGTTGCCGTTGATGTCGATCATAAGATTAGAGTAACCAGCGATCTTGCCGATTAATGTGTCGCCAAATGGTTGTTTCCAGGCTTTGGTAAAAGTTTCTGCGTCCATTTCATGGCCGGAACTTGTGCCCCAATATGAGTCTCGCATGCGCACCGAAGCTATTTTTCCGGAAGCGTCACGGGTATATCCGTAGATGCATATCCAATGAGGTGTGCCGTCACCAGAATCGACCAATACCATTACTGGCAGCCCGGCATCGATCTTCTTGGCGATATCTTCAAGCGAACAATTCTGGCGCTGTTGCGCTTTGACACCATTCTTGTTGAGATAGCCAACAATTACCGGCGGTGCTGTGAAAATTCCGCTCGGATTGGTTGCTTTATAGGTTTCCTGGGGGGATTTGTCGATACCAAGGCCTTTAAATACTGAGCTCATGGCGAATTGACCACAATAATTATCGCCATCAATCGAGATGCTTTGTTCTTCGTAACCCTCTAGGATTTTGCTGTAGCCAGCTTCGGTTGCAATAGTAACCTTAGCAGGTGCGGCAACTTCTTTTTTTTCTTCAGTTGTGGCTTTAGCGGGTTCTGGATCTGTTGTCGGCTGTTTAACAGGAGCAATGATAACTTCGTTTTTGCTGACAGTGACAACGGGTGGTGTCTCAGTCTCAACAACTTTGCTATCATCGCGCTGGATTATCTGATCGACAGTAATAGTGTTTTCAGAAGAGAAAGGATCAACAGCAAATCCAGGCGATAACGCAATGAAACTGCCTAACACAAGGATAGCGATCAGTAAAAAATGTAAATTTGTCGATTTTTTCATGAATTTACCTCATCAAACAAGTTGTCTTTAATTATACCGGCACGTGGCACACTAAATTTTGACCACTTAATCTATACTTGAGATTTGATAGTAAGTTTATTAATTTTTCGCTTGATTTGCGAAATTTAAGTTCGGCAAAACAGGTTTAATCGACGCTGAACGGGTTGCTGTCGGGAGCCTTGTCTGATTCATTTCCAGAAGTGGTAGCTGCCGGGCTTTTCAGGGTTTTATATTCCTCGCCATTAGGCGGCGGGGAATCGGTGAAGTGCCAGTCTCCATTTTCATCCTTCCACTTATAGATAGTGCCTGGTTTATGGACTGGCGGATTAATGGTATTGGTCGGGTTCGTTGGCTTGCTGACAGAGTTGGATTGCCCGCCTCGGCTGTTCAGGTAGCTGTCTACGGCGGCTGAACGACCCATAATCTGGCGCATCTGATCGTTTGTAAGATTGCCAAAAGTCTCTCGGTCAAGAATCTGAGCGGCTATTGAGGCATGCTCTGGGTAGTCTTTGATGAAATTTTTCAGAAACAGCGCCATGCGATTGTCGTTGCTCTGGTGTTTTGAAAACGAGTCGAGAACCAGTTTTTCGCCGTTTGGTAGTTCACTGGCCAACCGGGTGAAAATCAGGGCATTTATTGCTTCAATATGCAAAAAATCTTCCCCGGTAATTTGGCCGCCAGCTATCGGATAAGTGTCGTATCCGCCTTCAGGCTTTTCAATTTTAACGGTCTGAACACTGTTGCGATAGCTGTTCTCTTCTTCAGGAAAGAAAAGGGCCTTGATGAAATTGGCAAACCCCTCTGAAAAAGAAGCTTTTGCTCCCGTTTTTTCGTTCAGGTAATGAGCATCGTCAAAACCGTAACCGTCAAGCTCTATAGAAGTAAGATCGAGTGCATGGCCGAACTCATGAGCATAGGTGGTCTGCATCAGTCGTGCTGCTTCTGGCCCATAGCCGATGCAATTGGCACCGCTGATGCGTATTTCAGAATGTGTGTTGTATGTGCCGTTGTCGTAGCTGAGCGTTCTTTCTCTTTGCGGCCAGAAGTCTTGACTGATCTTTGGATAGCGTTCTTTATCTTCGTAGCCGGTGATGTCAACCAGTTCCAGATTCATGCTGCCATTGTCGCTTGGGACGCGCGGTCTAAGGTCGGTGAACTTTTGCTGTGTCGAGAAGCGGTAAGTTTCGAGCAGACCGCGTTGCAGATCCGTTAGCTCACTTTCATTTCCGCCCATTAATTGCAACAGGTGCGCTTCGTCTCTTATTTTGACTGATTTGACACGGTAGGCATTCTGCCCATCTTCTGATTTTACAACTGTTTCGTTGCTGGAGGCAGGTTTGAGCTCTTGTGCCTTGCCGTAACCGGTAATTACTGAATAAGTTATACTCATTTCTACCGCGGCAAGAGGAATCGTGGCAAAGCTAAGGAACAAAAACAATATAAGTATATATCCAGGACTACGGATGATTCTGGTTTTCATTCTTTGCTCCCGTCTTTGTCAGCGAAAAAACGTATTGCATCAGAATAGCGCGATTTTGCCTGCTCATTGGATTGAGCTATATCAATCAGTCGTTGCCGTTCGAACTGATCAGGGTACTCGTCAGTATTGTTTACGGCCTGCAAAATTGCCTGATAATCAGGTGAGTATTTAACTCCCACCTTAACCCAGGAGCCAATTTCGTCGGGCTGATTGCCGGTTTTGATTGCCAGAACTCTGACTTTGCGGGCGGATTGTGGCTTGAGCAGCTTTAGTGTGCGCAAATTTGTGATAACTTTAAAATCTTTAGAGCTGTCAAAATATATTTCGAGATCGCTGAGATTTCCAAGTTTACTCTCAATGATTACCGACAACTGCAGTCTGCCAGCGCTATCAATAGATGAATCTGCAATTCGTAACGAAATGTTTGTTGGAAACAGATAGCTTAACTGGTCAGCTGTCGCTCTGGAATGCCCAAAACTGAAGATTGCCAACAAGGTGAGCAGCAGTTGCAGTTTGTACTTGTAAATTTGCATGGAAGTCCCTCTCGGTAAAATCGTAAATCAATGTCGGCAGTTCAACTGTCTGATTTAACTTTCGCTTCAAGTTCGCGTAGCCGTTTGAGTATTTCGGCCATGGCATCGTCATTGCCTTCTTTGGCTGGTTCTGACTTTTCCTGCTTTTTAGGCTGTGGCTGCTGTTGAGTGAACGGGTTGAAAGGCGTCTGCATCCATGGGTTTTGAAAGGGCATCTGCGGCATACCTGACATGCCCGGCATGTTTGGCATTCCAGACATACCTGGCATTGACGGCATGCTGAAACTGCCTTCCTGGAAGCCCTTGTAGACATCCATCATCCACGGGAAAAACTTTTTGAAAAAGCTGTCAATCGCTTCTGGCGGCGACTGCAGAATCATCTGATAAAAATAGGTGGGCAGCAGATCGTAGCGTTCTTCAAGCAGAACCTGCATCAGAATATACTTGGTGATGTCTTTGCCGGAGCTTTTTTCTATTACTTTTACCTTGTCGCCGCGCTGCAAAAAATCGCGAATTTCGGTAAGTGAAACGTAACGGGCTTCTTCGACACAGTAGAGTCGACGGTTATCGTATTTTTTTATCAGTATTTCTTTCACTGAGAACCTCGGCTATGTGATTAAGTGCGGCTGGTATAATGGTTAATCCAACATGATGTGTGTCAAATGTTTTTACGCTGCCTATTTTGGCTCCTCTTGCACTCAAACCTTTAGTGTAAGTGGCACTTTTAAGAAAAAGCACACCATCGCTGCTGTCAGCAAATTCTCCGACCGGTATCTCAAGCCATAAAAATTTGACCTTGTCAATTGTCTGTTTGGTGCCAGCAAGTATGTGGCAGGTAACCGAAGGATCTATGCCCTTTTCGTTGAGCAATCTTATCACATCGCCGCCTTCCTGTATAGCCCGATCGATACCGTCTGATACCAGAAGGGTTGAAACGCCGCCATTGTAAAGTGCAGATCGGGTCATATTGGCGTCCATAGTCATGCTTTGGTCGCTGAAGGGTATGCCATCTTTGACCCAGTTGTGTAACATCTGAAACTGTCCTGGAAAAAGCTTGTTGTGATGATAGTTATCAACAAACATGCCCTGCCAGAGCATTGATTCTGGCCCGAGTGGGGCGGCCATGCTCTGCATCTTGACAGTGATGTTGTAGGCATAATATCTGAAAGCTGTGTCAATCCCTTTAAGTGGCGACGCTACAAATATAATATTTCGTATATCTTTGCGGAATGGAGTTATCCAGTTGAATTCATGATTGTTAGAAGCGAGGTCTGATGCGTAAATTCTTACCGGCATGGCACCCTTGCTGTGGCAGATAACATCAACCTTTGCGCTTCCAGTCACTTCTTTAACGCGACTTATTGCGTTGGCGAGCTGCTGTGCCTGTAAAAAGTTGCAGCCGTGAGGGTGTGAAAAGGTTACGGCAAATACCGAAAACCCTTTTTTGACCAGAAATTGCATTATACCGGTCTTGTCGATTTTGCCGTTTTCTGGCATATCCATGGTGTATGGGTGGCAGAAACCACGATATGCATTGTCGCCGGCGCCATGTACGAGCAGGATCGGGGTTTTGTTGCTGGATTTATTCCAGTTTGGGGCAAAGTGCAGCAGGAAGTTGCGTGAATGCGGCTGGTTGGTATTAAAAGCCTTCTGGATGCTGCTGTGCGTTTGTCTGCCCTTTAAGTGAAAATTCTCAGTGACAAAGTGAGGGTCAGTATCTTCGAGTAGCTCGGTACGCTCCCATGGGCTGGCATCGCGGCCAGTAAGGTCACTTACGATCAATAACTCGGCATTTGCTGCACTGCAACTGATAAATGCCAGAAAAAGCAAACAATAACAAACTGCTTTAAGCAAATTTTTCACTACTCTATACACCTTTCCCTTGTCAGGAAACACATTCTTATTTCGTAATGCAGATCTGCCGCACCATAGACGGGTTAATAGCTAATATATACGGGTAAGTTCAATCATGCTCAGCAGATCAGCTTCTGTTTTGTAAATTCTAACCGATAAAACTTATATTTCCAAGGGCTAAACCTGTTTTTTTGCAATTTTTTTAAATTGAGAGCTGTACACTGGTTGGTTTCTCTGTGAATTAATCAGCCAGATAATTTTCACACAGAGTTTGTAGCTTGGTCGCAAACAACCCATTACTGTGATTTTTTTTTTATGGCTTATGCGAATAAAAACTATTTTCGTTAAAATAGACCTCTGAGAAGTGAGTCGTTATTGTGAAAAAGCTGACGCTGTACCTGTTTGATTTGTGTTACCATCGTCTCATGAATAACGAACAAGACGACGCGCAAATCGATGTTACTCCTGAGTTGGAGCAGAAGCTCCAAGAAGTAAAGGATCGTTGCTCACCTCCTGCCCGGATGCATCATAAGACTTTCTATATACTCTTGTTTATCTGTTCCGGGATCGTCTTTGGTTCTCATTCGCTGGTAACCGACGGTATGAGCTGGGATGCAATGCGTTATAGTCACGGCCTTCTGCCTCTTCCAGTATTGATGATGCGTAATGCCATTATTCCAGCTTTTTTGCCTGTTGCAGTAATCGTTTTTTTCTTACTGTCATTCAAGTTCAAATCATTGCGCTCACCGAATTTTCTGGCTTGGTTTGCATTGGTTTTATTCGGTATGGCAGCTTTCTATGTCTGGGTTTCTGGTATGTTCGCCTTTCATCTGCTGATGGCCAGATAGTTCATCAATTGCCCCTGCGTCATGGCAAAATACATTTTACCAAGAGATTGATTCATCTGATTTGTATAACAATGACTTTTTTCTGTCATTGGTCGGTTTGTTCGCACTCCAGCGACTCACCGACACTCGGCCATACATGTCCTTCGCGAGAAATGAAGCAATCTCAATTGACTTAGAAATCCATAAAACTACAAATGCCCAAATGCCTTGATTTGAAATTGTAGTTATGAGTGACTTTGCCAGTTTTGTAAGATATTCACGCAAACCCTTCTGAATTTTGCTGAAATTTCTTGCCAAATGTGAAAAACAGGCGTAAAAGTGCAGCATGTTGACAATTATTACTGGCTGACGCCTTTCAGGAACAATCTATGCAGCAGTATCTTATTGCTATCGCTTTAATAATGTCGGGTGGCATTCTTGCGCTGATAACCCGAAAAAACAGGTCTGTAAGCACTATTGCCGGTGCCGGTTCGGCAATTTTCGGATCACTCATCGCAATTTTTCCAGTTATCAAAGTTCTTTTCTATGGCAACAGTTTTGCTGTTTTCACGCTTAACATGCCACTTGGTGAAGCAACTATCGGGCTTGATGTCGTTTCGGCTTTTTTTGCTGTGCCGGTGCTTGTGCTGGTTCCACTTGCTGCAATTTTCTCAGGGGCTGTGTCGCGGCATGAAAAACACAGTGCTGATGGCTACTGGTTCTTCTTCAATACCCTGGCTGCAGCCATGCTGCTTTTGCTGGTAGCTGCCAATGCCATCATTTTTTTGCTTGCCTGGGAAATTATGTCTGTCGCTGCTTTCTTTTTGATCACGCATCGCGACGAGATCGCCACTGCTCGAAGTGCAGGCTGGAAATTTTTTGTCGCCAGTCATATTGGTACTGCAGCATTGATGATTCTTTTTGCGCTGCTTGGAGCCAGTTCAGGCAGTTTGGAATTTGCACAGTTTGCGACAGCTCATCTTACCGAAGAGCTATCCTCAATAGCGTTTTTTCTGGCACTTTTCGGCTTTGGCGTCAAGGTGGGACTTCTGCCACTGCATGTCTGGATGCCAGATTCTTACACTTTCGCAGATGCTCCAGTTTCAGCCGTTTTGTCTGGCGCCATGAGTAAAATGGGCTTTTACGGGCTGCTGCGCATACTGATGCTGTTGCCGGCGCCTGCAGCCTCTTGGGGTTGGGTTCTGGTTGTCGGTGGACTTCTTACCGGTATTTACGCAATGATCGCTGCCTTGGCGCAGTCAGACCTTAAAAAGGTCATTGCCTACAGCAGCATGGAAAACGCTGGAATCATTTGCATGGCGATCGGCTGCTCAGTTATGGCCATGTGCTGGAAGCAGCCGGTCATTGCCGGAGCTGCTATGGTTGGGGCTTTGTTGCACATTCTTAACCATGCAATCTGCAAGGGACTGCTCTTTTTTGGTTCGGGCGCGGTTTACTGGGGAACTGGCACACGCAAGCTTGAGATGATGGGTGGGCTTGCTCGCAGAATGCCTTTCACAGCGGTATGCTTTGCGCTGGCTTCGGCTGCTATTGCCGGTTTGCCGCCATTTAACGGTTTTATCAGCGAATTTATCATTTTTGTTGCCGGTTTGCAGACTGCCACTCTCAAAAATCCCCAGGCCTTGCTGCTTGCTACTATTATTCTGGGCGGTCTGGCGCTGATAGGTGGTTTGGCTGTTGCGACCTTTGCCAGAACCTTTGGTCTGGTTTTTCTTGGAGCTCCGCGGCATGATAAAAAGCGTGAGATTTATGAGGTCACACCTCTGGTAAGAGTTCCGTTCATTATTCTAATTGTCCTGATGGGCCTCATAACTGTTGCTTCGCCATGGCTGCTCAAGCCTTTGCTGGCAGTTGCCGGAGCCTTAATGACAAGCCAGGCTGGCTTTTCAGCCGCTGATTTGCAGGGTAATCTATTGCAACAGCCGGTGATTATGGTGGTGCAGCTTTCGCTAGCTCTGCTGATTCTGGTTATTCTTGGCTGGCAGATCCGCCGCAGATTATTCAGTCGTGGCGACCGTAGTGACCGGCTTACCTGGGATTGTGGTTACGCCGAACCTGACGCCAGAATGCAGTATACTTCTTCTTCCTTCTCACAGACGATTGTCGACATCTTTTCGGTAATTGTCAGGCCATACCGGCATGGCGAGAAGGTATCCGGACTTTTTCCTCGGCATGCGAGCTACAGGAGCGATGCTCCGGATTCTTTACTGCGCTACCTGTTTTTGCCGCTATTTGGGCTGATAGACCGTGCCTTGTTGCCTTTGCGTGCACTACAGCACGGTCGCCTGCACCTCTATATCGGCTACGTCGCGATCACACTTTTGATATTGCTGCTCTGGAAGGTGGTGGTTATATGATCAGTCCGCTTTCTGTCGCAATTTGTCTGGTGATGATCCTGCTCTCGCCGCTTTTATTAGGAGTTATCAACAAAACCAAGGCCTTTTTTGGTGGTCGCCAGGGGCCGCCTTTGCTGCAGCTCTATTTTGATCTCGGCAAGCTGTTGGGTAAAACTTCTGTCTACAGCGAGACTACCACAGTTGTGACCCGCATTGCTCCTTTTGCCATACTGTTTTCGACGCTGGCTGCAGCTCTGCTGGTTCCGGTCGCTTTTAGAAACGCCGGGCTGTCTTTTGCCGGTGACGTTATTCTTCTTGCCTATTTACTGGGAATTGGTCGCTTTTTTATGGTGCTGGCCGCGCTTGATACCGGTTCGGCTTTTGAAGGGATGGGCGCCAGTCGAGAAGTCCTCTACAGTGCCCTGGCCGAGCCTGCATTTTTTTGTGGTCTGCTGGTGCTGATCAATGAAACCTCGCAGATAGGATTGTCTTCTATATATGCCCGGCTGACCACGGATTTCTGGTGGCAGAATCCTGCTACACTTCTGCTTTTATCAACCAGCTGGATGATAATTCTTCTGGTTGAAAATGCGCGAATACCAATAGATGATCCTAATACTCACCTTGAACTGACCATGATTCATGAAGTCATGATTCTCGATTACAGCGGCAAAGATCTCGCGCTGATTGAGTTTGCCGGCGCAGTAAAACTGGCAATTTTCAGCAGTCTGTTGGTCGGCCTCATTTTTGGCTGCCAAGCCCAGTCTTTGCCACTGCAGTTGATAATATTTGCAGCGGGTATGTTGCTGGTAAGTATTGTTATTGGAATTATCGAGTCGACTATTGCAAGACTGCGACTGCTGCATGTTCCAAAATTCATCGTAGGCTCTGGCGCACTGGCAATAATTGCACTGATTCTAAAGCTCGCAGGAAATTAATTTATGAATACCTTAGCTACACTTCTGGCATTGACCTGTCTGTTTTTGCTTGGTTCAAGCCGTCTTCTCGTGTCGATTCGTATGGTGGCATTTCAAGGGTTTCTGCTTGGTATTCTGCCTTTTTTTGTGTCTGGATCTGATCATGTTGGTGTTGCCGCAATCATTCTTTCGCTGGCAAGCATAGGCCTCAAAGGTTTTTTGTTGCCAAAACTGCTGACTCGGGCTCTTTTTGAGTCCGGTGCTCGTCGCGAAATCGAGCCATTTATCGGTTTTGGTGCGTCTATGCTGTCTGGGGTCGCTTTGCTGGCGGTTTCTAGCTATATCGTTAATCGTCTGGAAACAACTGCACAGATTGGTTCTTCAATCACGCTGATTGCCGGTTTTTTTATGGTGTTTTCCGGGCTTTTCCTGCTGATTACAAGGCGCAAGGCGTTAACTCAAACCCTTGGTTTTCTTGTTCTCGAAAACGGCGTGTTTGCTACCGGACTGAGCCTTGGTAGCGAGTTCTCTGTGTTTGTTGAACTTGGCATTCTGCTCGACGTTTTCGTCGGCATTTTTCTGATGGGAATCATGCTGTTTCACATTGACCGTGAGTTTGATCATATCGACGCCGACCGCTTCAATGAGCTTTCCGATCTGGCGTTTGATGCCTCCGAAGATGAGGAGGTCAGCGAATGACAACCGCGTATGCTCTCATCATTTTGCCGATAATTACTGGTATTCTTTCTCTTTTTATAAGTTCTGAACGCCTGCGGCGCAATCTTTTGCTGATAGTTGCCTTTACGCATTTGTTCATAAGCATAGTGCTCTGCAAAGGCGGTGTCGGCGAGCTCAACGGTGTCTGGATTGGCCTCGATCATCTGGGTCGGTTGTTTTTGATTATTACCAGCCTTCTTTTTACTGGTTCGGCTGTCTATTCTATGGTGTATCTCGACAAGCACCCGCATTTCGACGGCCCGGCCATTGCAGGTTTGCGCATGCCGGCAAACAGCAACGCCATATATGCCGCCTGTATGCAGTTTTTTCTGGCTGCCATGACCCTGTCTATTCTGAGTATGCACTTTGGTCTGCAATGGATAGGTATTGAAGCGACAACGCTGGCCAGCACTCCGCTGATCTACTACCATCGCAATAGACGCTCGCTTGAAGCCGCATGGAAATACATGATTCTCTGCTCGGTCGGCATTGCACTCGCTCTCATGGGTGTGTTCTTCCTGGCCATGGCAACGTCTTCACATGTTCAACAGTTTACTTCAGCCGGCTTTGCTCTTTTTTCGGGTTATCTCAAGGTTGAGTGGCTCAAGGTGGCTTTTATCTTCTTTCTGGTGGGTTATGGCTCCAAAATGGGTCTTGCTCCTATGCATACTTGGCTGCCCGATGCCCACAGCGAAGCGCCCTCTCCCGTTTCGGCAATGCTTTCCGGAGCATTGCTTAATTGTGCATTTCTCGGCATTCTGCGCATTTATCAGGTTTGTGCGGCTGTGCCGACTGCAGCAGCATTTGCCAATGAAATTCTGATTGTCTTTGGTCTGCTCTCACTTGCGATTTCTGGTATTTTTATCCTTCACCAGCCTGATTATAAAAGAATGCTGGCTTATTCCAGTGTTGAGCATATGGGCATTCTGGCGCTTGGTGTTGGAATTGGCGGATCTGCCGTTGCCGCTGCATTGCTGCATGCCGTAGGTCACTCACTGGTTAAGGCCTCATTGTTTTTGCTTTCTGGAAATATTCTCGCGATCTATGCAACCAAGAAAGTTGAAGACATCAAGGGGTTGCTCAGGCATTCACCGCTTAATGGCGTGTTATGGTTGGCCGGTTTTCTTGCAATTACCGGCACTCCGCCATTTACAACTTTTAACAGTGAATTTGCCATTCTGCGGGTGGCCGTTCAGTCACATAACTGGACAGTGGCAGTTCTCTATCTGCTTTTCCTTCTGCTCGTCTTTATCGGTATGCTCACCATATTTATGCATATGACTCTTGGTAAAAAAGGTGAAGCAGAGGTCGATAGCGCTTCTGGCGAGTCTTTCTGGCAGTTGCTTACGCCGGTAGTATTTCTGAGTGTGGCTCTGCTTCTGGGGTTATATCTGCCGGAATTCATGCGCGATACCATCAATGGTGCGGCTATGGCACTGGGAGGCAAGGCTCTATGAAAAAACATCTGAAAATGCAAAACTCAGCCTGTGTTAACCTTGCAGATGTCCCCGTTGTCGATAACCAGCAATTCAAAGATCATCTGGTCGAGCTTTCTTCGCGAAACTGCCGATTATCAGCTCTTTTTGTGCTGCCTGGCACACATCAGAATCTTATTTACGCAGTCGTTAGTAATGACGAAAGTGCAGCCCTGAAATTGCTTGCAACTCCATACCAGAATGAATTTGCTTCACTTACTCCCGATCTGCCGCAGGCGCACTGGTTCGAGCGCGAAATGCACGAAATTCATGGTGTAAACATTACCGGTCATCCATGGCTCAAGCCAATCAGATTTCAGCCGAAAACTGGTGATAATACCGAGATTCTGCCTGGTGTAACCAATTATTTTGAAGTCACAGGAGAAGAGATTCACGAAGTGGCAGTTGGCCCCGTACATGCCGGTATTATCGAACCTGGCCATTTTCGTTTCCAATGCCATGGCGAAAAGGTAATGCACCTCGAAATAGAGCTTGGTTACCAGCACCGTGGCATCGAAAAGGCAATGTTGCGCAACCATCCCCATCAGAATCTGCGCCTTGTCGAAGTTATAGCTGGTGACACAACAATTGCTCACGCCACCGCTTATGCCATGCTGATTGAGTCCCTGTACGGCATTGATAAACCTGACAAAAACGCTGAGTTGATCAGAGCGGTTGCTCTTGAGCTCGAACGCATGGCCAATCATACCGGAGACCTTGGTGCTCTTGCCGGAGATGTCGGCTTTTTGCCGACATCAGCATACTGTGGACGTATTCGCGGAGACATTCTTAACACTACCGCGGTGATTTGTGGCAACCGGTTTGGACGTGGTTTAATCCGACCGGGCGGTATAGGTTGCATCGTTGACCGGTCGATCGCCGATATCGTTCTTGAGCGTCTGGTTGCGATTGAGGCGGACTTGAAGTCAGCAGTCAAGCTGCTTTGGGATACTCCCTCGGTTGTGGCGCGGTTTGAAGAGACTGGTACGGTTTCACACGAGGATGCTATTGCCATCGGTCTGGTTGGCCCGGCTGCGCGTGCCTGTGGTCTGCGCACAGATATTCGTTATAGTCATCCATGGGGGGCCTATGCTGTTCACCAACCTGAGCTTGTCGACGGCAGAAAGAGAGGCGACGTGTATGGCCGCGCAATTGTACGATGGCTTGAATTGCTGGACTCTTTAAGGCTCATCAGAATTATGCTGGCCGAGTTTACTGATGTGTCAACTGCTTCACCGGTTCTGACAAAGGCGGCCCCGGATTCAATTTCTGTGGTTCTGACCGAAGGCTGGCGCGGTGAAGTCTGCCATGTTGCAATTACCGACAGCGCTGGCAACCTCGCAAGCTACAAAATTGTAGATCCATCTTTCCATAACTGGTTTGGTCTGGCACTGGCTTTGCGTAACCAGGAAATCTCAGACTTTCCGCTGTGCAATAAGAGTTTCAATCTCTCTTATTGCGGCCACGATCTATAGAGGTAGTCACTATGCTGCATATACTCAAAGCCAGATTGCATCAAAAATATCGAACTTTTCCCTTTCCACAACAGCAACCGGTGCTTTCGCAACGTTATACCGGGCGCCCGATTATAAAAACTGAGGGCTGTGTGCCTGACTGCTCAGCCTGCGCGGCAGTATGTCCGGCTGGTGCCATTTCACGCAGCAATGAAGGTCGTCCCATCATTGATCTGGGACGGTGCATACTTTGTCGCGCTTGCGAATCGGCATGTACTGCTGGATTAATCAATTTTTCCAGCGAATTTTCGATGTCAGTAAGTAAAAGGGAAGATCTTATCGTCAAGAATGACCAGTTTCGCGTGAGCGACGGCCTGACTGATGAGTTAAAAAGTCTTTTCGGGCATTCGCTCAAGCTCAGGCAGGTTTCTGCCGGTGGCTGTAACGCCTGTGAAGCTGATTGCAATGTATTGAGCACTCCCACGTTCGATCTCGCTCGTTTTGGCATTCAGTTCGTTGCTTCACCGAGGCATGCCGATGGACTGCTGGTAACTGGCCCAGTCACTCAAAACATGAAGCTGGCCCTGCTCAAAACCTATGATGCTCTGCCCTCGCCTAAAATTGTTATTGCCACTGGCGCCTGTGCTATCTCCGGCGGTCTATTCCGTGGCAATCCAGAAGTTAACAATGGTTTAAGCGATATTTTGCCGGTTGATCTTTATATCCCAGGGTGCCCGCCAAACCCCTGGACAATACTTGATGGTATGCTTCGCCTGCTCGGCCGCATCTGAACTGCTTTTTTGATATTCGGCATGGATGATGCTACAATGTTGAGCAGGAGAATACCCGTGTTTAACAAAATCCTTTGCAGATCCTTGTCCGGTGTTTTTTTTATTGTAATATTTTCGCTTTTTTCTTTAGCGCTGATGGCACAAACCACTACGAATTCTGGTCAGACTGGCGAGCTACAACCTCCTGTGATTCCCTCTGCATCTGACACAGTTGCAGAAAAGTCGCTGGCCAATGTTTTGCCTCGGGCCAATCTTTTGAAGAAAGAGTTTGAGGCTCTTGACGAGAATATTTCTGACATAATAAATCTTGACAAGGTCGATAAGGAGCAGGTTGCCGCACGTGCTCGACTGCTCGAGCTAAACAATCGATTTGCTGAAGTAAAGAAGTCAGGAACTTATGGATTCGAACAGCTTTCTCAGCTGCGTAGTGATGCCAAAATTTTGCTAGAAGTTATTACCAGACATTCTCAATTTGCCAGTGAGAGATTAAAGCAATCTGAAGTTCTAAAACAAACCTGGATAGCCAAAGAAGACACCTGGGCGAGTATTAGGACCTCTTTTGCCGATGGGGTAAATCCGTCGCTGATTTCAGTATTTAAAGACGTTGAGAAAACAATAAAGGCTGCGATAAAGAATCTAAGTGGTATTGAAACGCCTCTGGTAACTTTTCAACAAAAAGTGCTGGAGGTACAGAGTGAAGTCCAGCAGCTTAATGCCGAGCTCGACAAGCTGATGACAACAATGCGCAAAGATTTGTTCAGAAAATCACGCCCGGCCATGTTTACGCCAACTTTCATCGCTCAGTTCAACAGCAGTGTCTGGGATGAGTTCTGGATGGGGTTGGCTACTCTTGAATTGCCCTCTGCCGGGTTTTATTCTACCTACGGCTGGATCTTTGTTCTGCAGCTGATTATTTTTGGAGTTGCTGTTTATTTTTTTAAAACTCTTAAGAATCGTAAAATTGAACAGCTTAAGCTCGATTTTATTTTTCAGCGCTATATTTCAGCCAGCCTGTTGTTGGGTATACTGTTGCCGATGCCTCTATTTGAAGATAAACCCCGGTTGGTCAGTCTGGTGTTGGCAGGTATTATCATGATAAGTGCTGCCCGGCTGGTGGCTGGCATTATCGAGAGACCATGGCGTCGCCGGCTTATTTACATGATTGTCACTATTTATTTGTTGGTGCAGTTTTTCAGTTTCATTACGTTGCCAACCCCTTTGATGCGATTGTTTATCGCCGCTGTTGGTTTGGGCGGAGCAGCTTTCTGTCGCTGGCGTGCCAGAATAAACAAGGATGACAGCACCTCGTTACTATATACAACCGGTGTAAAACTCGGCGGTGTTTCAATGATGCTGGTTTTTTTGTCGCAGGTTGCCGGATATGTGGCTTTTTCCAGCCATCTACTGGATGCTACCATTAAAACGGTCTTTCTTGGTCTGATTGCCTGGATGATAGATCTGGTTGCGCGCGGGGCACTTGAAATGCTTTTTGACAATGAGCTGATCAGAAAAAACAAAATTGTCGACAAACACTATAAACTGTTTATCAAGCGTGGAAACTTCATTGTCGATGTTCTTGTCGTTTTTATGGCTGTTTCAAGCACCTTATCAGTCTGGGGTTTCTTTGATACCGCCACGGCTGCTGCAGAGATGATTCTCTCTCTCGGCTTCGGTCTACAGGAGCTGCAGATTACGATTGGATTGCTGGTCTCGGCTGTAGTGGCCCTTTATGTCACGCTTTTTATTTCCTGGCTGACGCAGTGTGTTTTAAACGAAGAAGTTTACCCGCGCAAAAAGGTCGAGAGAGGCGTTGGCATTTCTATAAATCGTCTTATACATTATGCATTTATTGTTGTCGGTGTTGCCCTGGCGTTTTCGACTCTGGGTATCGGTATGCAGAATCTAACGGTTATTATCGGTGCGTTTGGTATCGGTATTGGTTTTGGTTTGCAGAACATAGTAAACAATTTTGCCAGTGGTCTGATTCTTCTTTTTGAAAGATCGATAAAGGTCGGTGATGTTGTTCAAGTTGGTGGCGAGTGGGGATTGATAAAAAATCTCGGTCTGCGCGCAACAGTAGTTGAAACTTTCGATCGTTCAGAGCTGATAGTGCCAAACAGCGACCTGGTGTCTTCTCAGGTAACCAACTGGACACTGACGGATCGCCAGGTTCGACTGATCGCTGCGGTTGGTGTTGCCTACGGCTCAGATCTCGAGCTGGCTACCCGGATCCTTACTCAAATTGCCCAGGATAATCCATACGTAATGAAATTCCCGGCTCCGACTGTGCTGTTTCTTAATTTTGGCGCGAGTTCGCTTGATCTTGAACTGAGGTGCTGGGTTGCTGATATCGACAACCGGCTTATCATTAAAGACGAAATTTATCGCGAAATCGACCGTCTTTTCCGCCAGAACAACATCGAAATTCCTTTCTCACAGCACGACCTGCATATTCGTACTATGGATAAGCCTTTCAAAGATGCATTGACCGAGTTGAAGACCACTGTTGCTCCTCAGTCACAACAGCCTCACGCTATGGTTATACCAGAGCAGGCTGCATCTGACAAAAGCGATTCTAAGCCTGACAACAATGTTGGCAAGTAGCTGGCGATTTTTGTCATGCTATGGCGATTATAAATGATTATAGAATTGGTCTGTCTGTCGATTAAATTGATTTTCTGAAAATCGGTGAAATTGTGGCTCGTAGCGGTTACGAATACTAATATACGCAGGAGTTGGCAGACAAATGGCTTCACTGATATGGTTCAGGCGTGACCTGAGGGTCAGCGATAATCGTGCGCTATATCAGGCCGCAAAAAATGGTGAACCGGTAGTGGCTGTTGCTTTTGCAACATCTCAGCAGTGGCTTATACACGATGATTCTCCCGGAAAGCTCAGCTTCTGGCTGGCAAATCTGCAGGTATTGGCCGAGCGTCTGGCAGCACTCGGAATTTCACTGCATCTCGAAATTGTTGCTGATTTTGCTGACATACCAGAAGCCATCTGCAGATTTGCCAGAGAACATGGTTGCAATGCATTGTATTTTAACCGTGAATATGAAGTGAATGAGCAGAAGCGCGACGAAGCAGTAAGCAGGGCCTTTGCTGCACAAAAGATCAAAACATTTGCTTATGCCGATCGGCTTTTACTTGAACCTGGCCGGATGTTGACCGGTTCTGGCGGTTTTTACACAATTTTTACCCCGTTTAAAAATTCATGGCTGGGAGTGGCACAGTTGAGCGATCTCACACCATTGCCAGCTCCCGCGCCCTTAGCGTCTCCATTAAAGCAAGTGGTATTGCCGTCTGCGCGCTTAATCAAGGAGTTAAAACTGCCTGGTTGGCGCGAAGACCTGTGGCCCGCTGGTGAAACTGCTGCTCAGGCTCGCCTGGCTCATTTTGCCGCCAACGGGCTTGATAAATATAATGAGATGCGCGATCTGCCGGCGGTTGATGGCACCAGCTGTCTTTCGCCCTGGCTGGCTTGCGGCGCGATTTCACCACGGCAATGCCTGGCGGTAATAATGCGTGCGCGCAAAAACTTTCCGACCGAAGGATCTGGAGAAGCAGTCTGGCTAAATGAACTGATCTGGCGCGATTTTTATTATCATGTTGTGAGCGGGTTCCCGCGAGTAAGTCGTTCGCAGCCGTTTCGGAAAAAGACCACTGCCCTGCAATGGCGCCACGATGAAGAATCTTTCCTGGCCTGGCAGAATGGCCTGACCGGCTACCCGATTGTCGATGCTGCCATGCGTCAGCTCAAACAGATGGGCTGGATGCACAACCGTCTGCGCATGATTACGGCTATGTTTCTGAGCAAACACCTGTTGATAGACTGGCGTCTTGGCGAAAAATATTTTATGCAGAACCTTCTTGATGGCGATCTGGCGGCAAATAACGGAGGCTGGCAATGGTCGGCTTCTACTGGCACTGATGCCGTACCGTATTTCCGAATCTTTAACCCCTTCAGCCAGAGCAAAAGATTTGATAACGATGGCAAGTTTATTAAAAAATTCTGCCCGGAACTTGCCGAAGTATCAACCGCTGCACTGCATAATCCGGCAAAACTTGCAGCAGAAATTCAGAAGAAAAAAATCAGTTATCCGGCGCCGATTGTCGATCATAAGATGGCGAGAGAACGCGCACTTGCCGCGTTTAAGAATTTATAAACGAGATTTAGTGGAGGAAAGATGCTGGAACGACTGTTTAAACTCAAAGAGAACAACACCGACATAAAAACCGAAATTCTTGCCGGTATAACCACATTTCTAACCATGGCCTACATATTGGCGGTTAACCCGATGATTCTCGAAAATGCCGGAATGCCTTTTGCGGGAGTGCTGACCGCGACCGTTCTGGTTGCAGGTTTATCGAGTATTCTCATGGGACTGGTGGCAAACCTGCCTTTTGCGCTGGCTCCCGGTATGGGCATCAACGCATTTTTCACCTTCAGCATGGTAATTGGCATGAAAATACCGTGGCAGACCGCTCTTGGTGCTGTTTTTGTTTCTGGTGTCATTTTTATGCTGATGACATTATTCAAGCTGCGTGAAGCGATTGTCAGGGCAATACCACATTGTGTGCGCCTTGGTGTAGCGGCCGGCATCGGTTTGTTCCTCTGTTTACTGGCACTTAAGCAGGCAGGGTTTATCGTTGCCAACCCGGCTACATTGGTCGGATTTGGCGGTTTTAGTCCCCAGGTTCTGATTTTTCTCGTTGGTCTGGCATTCACGATTCTGGTCGAACACCGCAAGATCCACGGTAGTCTGCTTCTCGGCATAATTTTTACTACCATCATTGCGATCAGCCACGGTCGAATCTGGTCTGGTGAGGCTTTTGTAGCTGTTCCGCAGAACTACACTGGATCTCCTGATTTTACCTCGGTATTTTTTCAGCTCGATATCAGGGGCGCATTGAGTTTTGGTATCGCCGGCGCAGTTTTTACTCTGCTGTTCACAGATCTTTTTGATTCAATTTCGACCTTTCTGGGTGTTGCTTCGGTTGCCAACATGATCGACGAAAACGGTGAGCCTCGTAATTTTCAAAAAGCTCTGCTGGTAGACGCAATTTCGACAACGATGTCTGGTCTTTTTGGCAGCAGCTCAGGTACAACTTATGTTGAGAGCGCTGCTGGCGTTGAGCAGGGCGGTCGTACCGGTCTTACCGCACTGGTAACCGGATTTCTGTTTTTTCCATTCCTCTGGTTTGCTCCGATGCTGCAGATGATACCGGCCTGCGCAGTGTCTCCGGCTCTTTTGCTGGTTGGTTTTTTCATGCTGCGTGCTATTTCAGGCATCGACTGGAAAGACTATGAAACCGGATTGCCCGCATTTGTTGCGCTGATTTTGATTCCCTTTACTTTTTCGATCAGTCAGGGCATTAGCTGGAGCCTGATTCTGTTCGTACTGCTCAAGATTTACAGCGGCAAAATCAAAGAAGTCGAACTGATGCAGTGGGTTGTTGTTGCTTTTGCTGGTCTGGCACTCTATCTGTCGTAATTGATCAGAGTTCTATTTCCTGCACCAGTAAACGATTGCCGGTGGAATGTTGCCCCACACTACCGGACTGATTTTTACTTCGGAAAAATGTTGTTTGAGTTTGCTGCGAAAGCGTATGCCAGATGGCAAAATCAGGCCATGCAGGTAGGCAAAGGTTGAAAAAAAACCGCCCTCAGGCAGGCCTGCGACAGTTTCTTCAAGAATCTCATCCTGCAGTTTTTCTGAAAATGCTGCCCATGGCAGTCCGCTGATTATCGCGTCGGCGTGTTCGACGCCATGATGGTTGAGATATTTCCTTACCTCAGATGCAGAATCCTGAAAAATAGATATTTCTGGCGCATGGGTGCAGGCGATGCGGTTCATCTGCTCGTTAAGCTCGAGCCCGAAAAAAATGGTTTTGTCGAGATTGATCTTACTCAGTATTTGTCGGGTAAAAACACCGGTACCAGGACCGTATTCGACAATGACACGCGCGCGGTCAAAATCAATCTGTTGAAGCATTCGATTTGCCAGTTTTTTTGAACTGGGTGCAATTGCCCCGATTGTACGCGGCTCACTGCAAAATTGCTTAATAAAATGCCAACTGCTCACAAGATCAACCACCTGATCAGGATTTCAGCAATTATAATCCTATTTGTCAGAAATTGCCAAATCTCTTTTTTCTGCGGTAGTACGCTGTGTTACAATCGAATTACGCCACCGGGAGGTCGAAAATGCTGTCATTTGTCAAAAAAGGGATCGCTGGATCAAAGGCTGGGAATCCACAGGGAACTATTGCCAATTTTGCTCCAGACAGGTCTGGCAAGACTACTATTGAGCTTTTTAACTATGATCAGAATCATTGCTCTGAAGGCCAACTGATTGATGCAACCGGATTAGAACAGATCCGTAAATCTGAAGGTATTTCATGGCTCTGTTACTACGGACTTGGCGATGTCGAACTGTTGCGTAAGACGGCTGAAATATTTGAGATTAATCCGCTTTCGATAGAAGACATTCTCAACCCCGATCATCGCCCAAAACTGGAAACTTTTGACAACTACCTGCTAATCATTGTAAAAATGATTGGTATCGGTGCTGATGAGCATTTAACCAGTGAGCAGGTCAGCTTTGTTGTTGGCAAAAATTACGTATTAACTTTTCAGGAAAGACCCGGCGATGTTTTTGACCCGATCCGTGAGCGCTTGCGCAAAAATATCGGGCGTGTTCGCGGCATGGCTTCGGATTATCTGGCACTTTCGCTTGTCGATGTCATAATTGACAATTACTTCGTTGTTCTTGAGTGTCTTGCCGGTGCTCTTGAAGAACTTGAACTTACGCTTTTGACCACTCCAGACGGATTTGAAGGCAGAGATGTGCATAAACTTAAAATGCGGCTGTTTTATATGCGTAAAATTTCATGGCCTCTACGTGAGATTGCAGCAGCACTGTTGCGGAGTGAATCGCCAATAATCAAGCCTGAGAGCACTATCTATTTTCGCGATATTTACGACCACACTGTGCAGGTTCTCGAAACATCGGAAACGCTGCGCGAAGTGTCAATCGGTGTATACGACCTTTATATTTCAAATATAAGTATGCGCATGAACGAGATTATGCGCACTCTTACCATTATTGCGACAATTTTTATACCTTTGACCTTTATAGCCGGCGTTTACGGCATGAATTTTGAACACATGCCCGGGCAGACAGATGGAGGTTTTTATTTTGTGGTTCTTTTCATGTTAGTTGTTGCGATGAGCATGCTTGCATTTTTTCGCCGCCACAAATGGCTCTGACGAGGGTTCTGGTGCAAATTTTTGTCATGTACAAAAACATGCCGTTGCGCTTACTGGATGTAAGTGAAACGGCTGCAGAGATAGCTAATTTTAGATTGGTCTGACGACTATTTTTTGTTGCGCCTGACGAATTCATCGATAAAGAATGAAGCTACATGCTCGGCAAACTTGCCTGGTCCGAAGCCGGCGTCGTAGCCGAGCTCTTTAGCCAGTTCGTTGTTAATGCGGGGTCCGCCGGCAATAAGAATAACCTTGTCACGCAGGCGTGCTGCTTCAAGCAGTTCGACCAGTTCGACCAGGTTGCTGACATGCACATCTTTCTGGGTGACGGTTTGTGAAACCAATAATACATCGGCATTCAGCTCGGTTGCTTTTTTTACGAAATCTTCATTCGCCACCTGACTGCCGAGATTGTAAGCCTCAATCATTTCATAGCGTTCAAGACCGTAATGACC
Source organism: Candidatus Rifleibacteriota bacterium (assembly GCA_018818125.1). Classification (GTDB taxonomy): domain Bacteria; phylum Muiribacteriota; class Ozemobacteria; order Ozemobacterales; family Ozemobacteraceae; genus Rifleibacterium. Next base: position 83,667 of record JAHISQ010000054.1, on the reverse strand, counting down.
GGCATAGCCTTTCATGTTCATGACGGCGTCAATGCCGACGGTATGTGCATCTGTGCCGGTGCTTGCCCCTACAACTACGAGCTTGCGTCCGATGTTCTGCTTGATGAAATCGTCTACGCCATGCATGTCAAGAACCTGACTGTTGATGGTGTTGACCTTGATTGTGGTTACATCAATGGTTTGAGCCAGACTGCCGTATACCACAAAAAAGGTAAATTCCTTGTCAAGAGCTTCATGGTGAGCGACCAGCACTTCGTTGAGACCCATTTTGACGCCAATCTGACGCGCTGCTTCAATTGCGCGCTCATCATCTGCAATCGGCAGGGTGAAGCTAAGCTGAACCTTGCCATCGTTCATGGTGTCGCCGTAGGGTTTTACTTTAGTCAAATCGAGTGTCTGGCAAAAATCTTTGACTTTAGTTGAGTATAATCCGCTGCTCATGACTTACCTCCCTGCTGCATCAGTTCAATGAACGGGTTAAAGTAACCTTCCTGTTTCGTCGCGACGCCATCGAGCCCCTTGCCACCGTTTAGCGGGCGCTTGACGCCTGCAAATTTTCCCATTTCCAGGGTCTTGAACAGGCCGTCATGCTTGATTGTTTCGAGCATGGCGCAAGCTTCTCGAAGCACCTGATTGGCTCTACTGGCTATTATACCGTCGCTCTTGAATTCGATCTCGTCACCCAGATCAGCCATAGTATTGAAAATGTAACGGGCATTTTCGATCGACAGGGCGCGGTCAGACATCAGCGGGGTGTGGATCGCTTCAGTCAACATGCCGAGTAAATGCACCTTCTGGCCAGTCATGATGGTGACCATGTTGAACAGAGTATCCTGAACATGACCTCTGAAAATGTTGCCGGTTTTGAACTTGGTTGGCGGCATGTATTTGAGCGGCGCCTTTGGAAAGATCTCTCGTGCCATCTGAGCCTGTGCTAGTTCGTAAAGAAAGCCGTTTTTGAGGTCTGGCGTAATTTCGAATGCATGTCCAAGTCCCATTTGCTCTTCTGAAAGCCCAGAAAGAAGCGCAAATTGCTCGTTAATAAACTGCGAAGCCAATACGGTGTGAGCCTCTTCGACAGCATCAGCGGTGGTCAGATAGTTGTCTTCTCCGGTGTTGATAATAACGCCGGCAAAACCGTTGATCATGCGCGAAAAATACTGATCGATCATGGTGCGTTGCATGTTAATATCGCGGAAAAGTATCCCGTATAGTGCATCGTTGAGCATCATGTCGAGGCGTTCAAGCGCGCCCATAGCTGCCATTTCTGGCATGCACAGGCCCGAACAGTAGTTGCAAAGGCGAATGTAACGACCATGTTTTTCTGACGCTTCATCAAGGGCCTCACGCATCAGTCGAAAGTTTTCCTGGGTGGCAAAAGTACCGCCAAAACCTTCGGTGGTAGCACCAAAAGGCACAAAATCAAGCAAACTCTGGCCGGTGGTTCTGATTACGGCGATTACATCGGCACCCTGCGCAGCAGCAGCTCTGGCTTGTATAATGTCTTCGTGAATATTTCCGGTGGCCACGATTACGTAGAGATATGGGCCTTTTTTGTCACCAAAGCGGGCAAGGTACTGCTCGCGCTGCTGGCGATTGGCACTGATGCGATCCATGGTCTGGCGGGCAATTATATCGATTTTCGCTCTGATCTCGAACATCTCTGCCATTTTAAGCTTTGTAATGTCGAGTTCGCCAGCGGCAACCGCTTCAGCTATCTGCTGCGGTGTTTTGCCTGTTTGTATCATGGCATTACCAAGATAGGCAGACAACCCGAGACTCAGACCATTGTTGTTTTTGATGTTGTCTACAATCAGGTTGGGCAGCGGAACTCCATAGGAATCGACGCCGTCGATTCCAAGTAGGCGCGCACAGGTGCGTTCGATGGTGACGCTTGTATGCTGCAGAATAAACCTCTGGGTGTCTTCTGCGATGGCTCGGGCTGCTTGTCGTGCTTTTTCAACTGCAACAGAATCCAGATTCAGCTTGCTTTTCATCGTCTTCCCTTACTGTTTTTCAAATATTTTGCGGGTAAATTATACCGCCAAATCTGCAAAAACGCAGTATTTTTAGTTGTATAGTTTTTTTAATAAACTGAGAAAGCGCGGGTCGGCATCAAGTAGAGTGGCTATGTGCAGTGCGTCGTGCGGTACCTCGCTGTGTCCGTCGAGTTTTCGCAACCGGTAATCCATGTTGGCGCAAAGATTGTCGATCAGCGCGCGCGAATCTGTAGAATCAGGCAGGATAATATTTTTGTTCTTGAGGCCGACAACCTGATAGCAGACTGCTCTCGGCAGGTCTATGCCGTCGTAATGAGTGGCAATGACGCCATGCAAGTCTGACTGCTGCATAAATTCCCCCAAGGCTTGAACAAAGCGTCTGCCTTCGTAAGGGTTGGTTGATCTGGCAAATTCATCGAAAACGGCAAGGCCACTGCCTTGCCGGGTCAGTTCGGTAAGTTCCTTGAGTTGCATCATTTCAGCGCCAAAGCTGCTGAGACCGACTGCCTGATTCTGCCCGTCGCCAGCAATCAGATAAATATAGTCAAATAAGGGCATGCTGAATTCGGCGGCAAATGCAAAAAAGCCAAGGCGCACCAGCTCCGCGTTAGTGGCTATTGTCATCAAGGCAACGCTTTTTCCGCCCATATTCGCACCGGTAATCAGTGTGGTGCCTCTGATCACTTCCAGCGTGACCGGCGTAAACTCTTTGCCCTGGACTTTGAGAATTTCGTACATCTGTGGATTTATTGCTTCTACAGCCTGTAGTGGCATTTCACTTTCACTGATCCGGGGTCGGCATGACGGCCAGGTCACGGCTGCTTCAGCCTTGGCTAGAAGTAACTCAAAGTGTCCAAACATGTTCATGCTCTTGTTCAGATGTTGTAGCCACGGCTTTAGCTGTTGCCCAAGTGTTTTTCTGATCTGATATTCCTGCTCTCTTTCGCAACGCACCAGTTCGCTGCGCTGGTGGCGAAGTTGATCTGCCAGGTGCGGGTCGGTCGCTGCCAGAATCTGGTTTTCGAGAAGTCTTTTTTCGTTTCTGATATTCTTAAGTTCAGTAGAATAGCTTTCGTGCAGATAAAAGGAAGATACTATCATCTCGTCAGGGTTCAGAAGTCTGACCAGAGGTTTGAGATCCTCAAAAAGAATGCTTGTAAGCTTAAGATCTGAATTGTTCACCAGGGCAGCCATTTCGCAGAGCTGCATGGCAAAGAGCTTGATTTCGAAAAGCTCGGTTTCGTCAGGAACTAACTCTTCTTGCAGATTTAGCACTGATCCGGCGATATTGCGCAGCTGTCTGAAAATTCCATGTGCCTTTTGCCCGAACTCACGATTCTGGCGGCAAAAATCGATGAGCACTGTAAGCTCATCAAGTGAGTTTTCGAGGTGCTCACGGTCTTGGGAACGGGCTGGTCGTAATGTTTTGAGAGCTTTGCGGCCATAGGGTGAACTCAGGTTCAGGTTAGCGAGAACCCAGGCAGTAACTGCGGTTGCTGGTTGGTATGGTTTCTGATTGTTCATAAGACTTTGCTGGTAGCTTTGTCAGCCATTATATCGAAAACCTCAACAGAAAGCACGGTTTTCAGCCGTGCGCACAGCGAGTTGCTGTCGAGGTAGAAGCCTTCGGGTGACCAGGGGTTAACGGTCACGGCCAGCAGATTAACCGGCTTGATTACCAGAAGTTGTACGCCGCGCCGTTTGAGCTCACTCAACTGGGTTGCGCTTAATAGAAATCTGGTGCCGTCGGCGGCGATTAACTTGAGATCTCTGAGCTCACGGCTGCGTTCAAGTAGTTTTTGTACAAGTCGGGCGGTAATTGCGCCGGTAAAGTAGACGCACAGAGGTTTGCTGCTGTGCGTTGCAATCAGCTCCGCTGTGCTGTCTTCAAGGCTGTTGCCAGTGATAATAATATTTTCGTTGCCATCAACCAGCATGCAATCTGCGGCCTGTCTGGCTCCCATGTCGTTTGCAACCTGATTTTCTACTTTTTGGTATGCCTGTTTTATAACGTCTGGCAGGTTTTTTGCGGCTGGCAGAGTCAAAAGTGCTGCAATATGGGTGGTGTGCTCAACAACTTTTTCGGGATCCGGCGAATAAGACGCTCCGGTAGCAAGAATGCAGCCGTCAGCAGTAGTAACCGCTGCAGTAGATTTACGAGCTGCTGCGCCGTCAATAATAATGCGACCTGCTTTTTCCTGCTGCAGCATTCGGGTGAGTATAGCCATCTGTCCTGTTGTTGATGGTCCGGCAATTTGCGCGTAACCATCGCTTAAAGCTCGCAAAATCACTACTTCACCGAGAGGAGTGTAAAGATTGGTGAATCTGACGAGTTCACGTGTAAAATCACACTGCCCGATAAGATCGTTGGCCGTGGCAACCAATGTGCCACGGCCAACGTAAATTACGGGCTTGTCGGTGCCAGTTACCTGATCGACATTCTCGCCGTCATACCCGATCGAAGTTATTGCCTGCCCTGGCCTTCGATCAGTTGCGAGCAGATGGTTCAGAACTGTAGTTTTGCCGGCGTTTTTTTCGGTGCCGATAATCGCCAGGCAGTTACAGTCCGCTACCAGCTCGGTCAGGCGGTCTGGCATGACTCATGTTCTCTTTCCGCGTTGTTTTCGTTTTAATCCTACCGGTTCGAGTGATATCTTGCCATGATGCAGACCTGCAACGCCTTCTATTTCGACGTTACCCTTCTGGCAAGCTTCGCAGGTGCAGCTTGGGCGATAATCTTCCGGCTCGTTGTAACAGGTGATAACGCCTTCATAGTTGCGTAGAATGGTCTTTTCGTAGCCACTCGAAATGAGGTAATTCGGCATAACCGGAATCTTTCCACCGCCACCTGGTGCATCTACAACATAGGTCGGCACGCAGAAGCCGCTGGTATGGCCGCGAAGAGCTTCTATTATTTCGATTCCCTTGGAGACCGGCGTACGGAAATGTGAAAGTCCATAAGAGAGGTCACATTGATAGATGTAGTAAGGTCTTACTCTGACCTTTGCGAGCTCATGCACGAGGTTTTTCATGACATGCACGCAGTCATTAACGCCGGCGAGCAGAACAGACTGATTGCCGATAGGAATACCGGCCATACTGATCAGATCGCAGGCGCGGGCAGCATCGGTGGTGATTTCCCTGGGGTGATTGAAATGCGTGTTGACCCAGATCGGATGATACTTTTTGAGCATGTCACAAAGTTCGGTAGTGATGCGCTGCGGCATTACTACCGGGGTTCTCGTGCCGATTCTGATGATTTCTACGTGCGGTATGGCTCTGAGTTTCTGCAGGATACCTTCGAGTTTGTTTTCAGAGAGCAGCAGTGGATCACCACCAGAGATTACCACGTCGCGAATCTGCGGGTGTTTTGAAATGTACTCAATTGCCTTTTCGATATGACCTGCCGGCATTGATGTGTCTTTTTGCCCGGCGAAGCGGCGTCTGGTGCAGTGTCGACAATACATTGAGCACTGATCCGTTACCAGCAGGAGCGCGCGGTCAGGGTAACGGTGAGTCAACCCTGGAACTGGTGAATCACCATCTTCGTGCAGCGGATCTTCAAGGTCGGCCGGCGATCTGTAAAGCTCAAAGCCTGTCGGAATCGCCTGCTTTCGAACCGGGTCATTCGGATTGTCTGGATCGATAAGCGTCAGATAATACGGAGTGATTGCCATGCGCAGCGTGGCCAGGCAGTCTTTTATGCCTTCGATTTCCTTGCCGGTCAGCTTTACGTGTTTGCCAAGCTCGTCGACAGTTTCGATGCGGTTCTTTACCTGCCATTTCCAGTCATTCCAGTCAGTATCGCTGACTTCTGGAAACAATTTGCGACGGCGTTGAAGGTGTTCATCTTTAGTATATTTGCTGTTCAAAGCAGGTTCCTTTCTCTGCTGGCGCTTTAGACCTTAGCAGAACATTTCTTCAAAAAGCTTTCGTAATTCAGGACTTTCGCGCATAATCTGCAGTGATATTGCTGCGTGCCCTTTTGAATAACCATTGCCGATGATCATGTTAACATCCTTACCAACACCTTCGGCGCCAAGAGCCGCCTGGGTGAAGCTGGTAGCCATACTGAAGAAATAAACGGTTCCGTCTTCTTTGCATGTCAGAATGCTAGCCATTTCTGTGTTAGGAATGTTTACGCAGTTGATGACGATATCGGCCAGTTTGCCGTCAGTGTGTTCCATAACTTTGTTGTACATTTCAATGGCGTTGGTTGCATCTGCTGCAAAATAAACATCGGCAAGATTCAGACTCTTAGCGCGATTTGTGCTTTTTTCGCTGCCGCCAATGCAGATAACTTTGCCAGTTACGCCAGCTCGTTTCTTTGCTTCATAGAGGCATAGCATTCCTGATTTCCCGCCACCACCGATTACTACAACTGTATTGCCAGGGCGAACCAACTTGGCAACCTGTGCAGGGGCGCCGGCAACGTCTAATACTGACAGCGCCAGATTTTCGGGCATGTCTTTGGGCAGAATGGCATAAATACCGCTTTCGAACAGAATGGCCTGGCCTTTGATGTCGACCTGGTCGATGTCTGGTCTGATTTCCAGGATCTCTTCGATTACCAGGGGAGTCAGTGATAAGGAAACCAGGGTGGCGATTTTGTCGCCGACTTTAAGATCTGTCTTGCCTTTGAGAGCTGGTCCGATTTCTTTAACGGTACCGATAAGCATTCCACCTGAACCAGTTACTGGATTTTTGTGCTTGCCCTGTTTGGCAACATGGCCGAGCATTATTTTTTTGATTTCTTCGAGGTTTCCGTTCGCCTGCTTCTCGATCTGGGTGAAGCTGGCTGAATCTACGTTAAGAGTCTGTACATCGATAAGGACTTCATTATCGTAAATTACCATGGTGTTGTCGATTTTGTCTGCGGGCTGTGGTAGCACGCCTTTGGGTTCGATTACTCTGTGGGTTCCGTAGGGGCATCCTTTTTTCACGATCATTTCTCCTTGCATACGATAAATTAAAGTTAGTTTATGAATTTTCTACTGAGTTGACAAATATACCAATGGGTCAGAATAAAATAAAGCTCGGAGTTATACTTCCATTACCTTAAGTTGTTCGGAAACGATAAAATCTGCTGCAGTGTTGGCTTTTATTTCTTCGATACTGCTGTCTTTGTTTATTTCGATAAGTGCCAGTCCACCCGGGGTAACACGGAATACGGCCAGCTCGGTTACGATCATGTTTACGACATGTTTTGCGGTGAGTGGCAGAATGCATTTTTTGAGAATCTTCGGCTTGCCACGCTCGGTGTGCAGTGTCGAAATAATGACGTTTTTAGCGCCGACCACCAGATCCATGGCGCCTCCCATTCCGGGAACCTTTTTGCCTGGAATGATCCAGCTCGCAAGACTGCCTTCCTGATCTACCTCAAGAGCGCCCAATACCGTGTATTCGACGTGTTTTCCGCGAATCAGAGCAAAGGATGTTGCGGAATCAAAATAGGATCCGTAAGGAAGTATGGATACCAGTTGCCCCCCGGCATTCGTTATGTCGGGGTTTTCTTCGCCGGGTTGAGGTGCTGGCCCCATGCCGATCATGCCGTTTTCAGACTGGAAAATCACGTTGATTCCCTCGGGGATATGGTTAGCTACAAGGGTTGGCAGGCCAATTCCAAGATTGACCAGCTGGTTGCTTTTGAATTCCCGGGCAATTCTCCGTGCAATGATGTTTTTAGCCAGGTTGAGATCTTCTATCATATTTTTACTCCCTGTTTATCGGCTTTTTTCTGGCACAAAAATGTGGTCTATCAGCGGTGCCGGTGTCATTACCAGTTCAGCCTGTATTTCGCCGATTTCTACAAGTTTACTTGCCTCGACGACCACTGTGTCGGCTGCCATCGCCATAATTGGGTTGAAATTGCGGGTTGTCGCGTTGTAAACCACGTTACCTGCTTTGTCAACAATGCTGCCACCGATAAGAGCCAGTTCGGCTCGAAGCGGCAGTTCAAGCAAATAGTCGATGCCTTCGACGGTGATTTTCTGCTTGCCTTCTTCAACCATGGTTCCAACCCCAATTGGGGTGAGAACTCCGCCAAGTCCGGCGCCTGCACATCTGATTCTTTCTACGAGGGTACCCTGCGGAACCAGATCGACCTTAAGTGTGCCTTCGACCATCTGTTTGCCAGTTTCTGGATTGGTGCCGATATGAGAAACAATAACGCGGGAAACCTGTTTGGCGGCAACCAATCGGCCAAGTCCTTTGTCGACAAACCCGGTGTCGTTGGAGATGATCGTAAGGTTTTTAACGCCTTTTTCGAGGATCACGTCGATAAGTGTTTCAGGAGTGCCACACGCCATAAAGCCGCCTATCATAATGGTCATGTCGTCTTTGACCAGGTCAGCAAAATCTTTTCTGCTTATTATCTTATGAAACATTGATCAAACCTTTCAATGCGTAAATTTGTCAAAAAAAACCGTCAGCGCGCGGGAAGACCCAGTATAGCACGCGTTTCGGCGGGAGTAGCAATTTCCCGGCCAAGCTCTTTGGCGATGCGAACAACCTTGGCTACCAGCTCGCCATTCGATTTAGCCAGCACTCCTTTGGCCAGATAGGTGTTATCTTCAAAACCAACCCGTACATGGCCGCCTGCCAAAATAGCTGCAGTGGCCATACTAAACTCAGACTTGCCTATTCCTGAAACAGTAAAAGTGCTGTCTGCCGGGATACTGCCCTGCATGAACACCAGATCTCTTAGTGTTGCGCTGATGCCGCCAGTAACGCCGAGGACAAAGTTAAAGTGCATGGGCGACTTGATAAAGCCTTTTTTTTGAAGCCTTATTGCAGTGTCGATCATGCCTTTGTCGAATACCTCAACTTCTGGTTTTACGCCAAGCTCAATCATTTTCTGGCCAAATGCGATAATTGTATTTTCAGAGTTTACGAAAATATCGTCCTTGCCAAAGTTTACTGTACCGCAGTCGAGAGTTGCCATTTCGGGAAGAAGGGTGACTGGTTGAAGACGTTCTTCATTTGACATACCGACTGCGCCGCCGGTGGATGGCTGAATAATTACATCAGGGCAGCGCTGTCGAATTACATCGATAGCTGCTTTGAATCTGGTCGCACTCTGGGTTGGGGTGCCATCATCTTCGCGGACATGCAGGTGAATGATTGAAGCACCGGCCTGAGCGGCTGATTCCGCTTCGCGGGCTATTTCCTCAAGCGTATAGGGAACAGCTGGGTTGTTTTCTTTGGTAACTTCAGCACCGCAGATGGCAGCTGTAATAATCAATTTTGTCATTTTTGCACCTCAATATGATTTTGCATCAATGTATGAAAGAGCCTGATCAATTGCGTCGAGGGTGTATTTAAGATCCTCGTCGGTATGGCGGTAACAGATGTAGCCGTGATGAAAGGGCTGCAAAAAGACTTTGCGTCTGATCAGCTGGGTGTAGAAGTCTTTGCGCATTTCTTTATAGGTTTTGGCGGCGTTCTTTTTGAAAGTTACGAAGGGCATTTGCGGAATCGGCGAAAGCTCGGTTTCGACATTATGTCGGGCCGTAATTTTTGCCAGTTCGGCGTTGAACCATTCACCTTTCTTTTTGATTACCTCAAGGACCTGATCGCGTTCGAGTATTTCGAGAGTTTTGAGAGCTGCTGCAAACTCAACGCTGTTTGGGAAAAAGGTCGATGAAACGAAAACTTCCTTTTCGAGCTTTTTCATGAACTGTGCTTTGCCTACACAAGCACTTATCGGGTAGCCGTTGGCAAGTGCTTTGCCGAAAGTTGCCAGGTCTGGAGTAACTCCAAGAAGAGTTTGAGCTCCGCCTATATGCACCCTGAATCCGGTGCGAATCTCATCAAAAATCAGCACAGCGCCGTATTTGTCGGCCAGGTTTCTGACCCCTTCGAGAAAGCCGGGTTTCGGATACGCGCACTGTTCGGCAAGCGGATGGCCGATTGGTGTGATGATAATGCCGGCAACGTCACTGCCATGCTGCTTAAGCAATTCTTCAAGCTCGTCGAGGTGGTTGTAATGAAATTCAAAAACATCTTCGTAGAGTTTTGCCGGTACACCGCCTTTGACCTCGACACACCAGTCATGCCAGCCATGATAGCCGCAACGAATAATTTTGTTGCGACCGGTGTAACCGCGGGCAACTCTTACCGCCAGAGTAGTGGCGTCGGATCCGGTTTTGACAAAAACAGACATCTCAGCACATTTAACTAGTGATCTGATCTTGTCGGCCAGCTTATTCTGAATAGATTGGGTCAGTGAAAAACAAAAACCCTTTGATCTGATCTGTTCTATAGCAGCGTTGTCAATTTCTTCTTCGCGATGGCCCATGATGATCGGGCCGTAGGCGCAGAGGTAGTCGAGATATTCATTTCCGTCGATATCGGTAATTTTGCCGCCCTTGCCATGCTCAAAATATATCGGGTATTCGCCTTCGATAAAATTGTAAGGCCTTCTGATGCCGAGAACTCCGCCTGGAGTACAGGTTTTACCGTGTTCGAATTCCTCGAAGCTCTTGCTCAGGTTAAGTTTTGGTGCGTCTAACATTTCATTCCTCCTGAAATCTGCTTTGCAAAATATGTCGCTTACAACAAATAATCATTGAAAATAACTTTGTTTTTGGGGGCAGTGGCCTAGGAAAAGCCGCCGCGTTGAAATTCTACATCATGAATGATTGCGGGTCTGGTAAAGCCCGGCAGTTGAAGGAATATACCCGCATAACTGAATTTGCCAGATACCGAAGCTGCTGTTTGAGCATAGATGACGCTGAACAATTCAATCACTCCAGAACAAAAATGCTTTATGCTGGCAAGTTTATCACAATCACTGACGAACTGCCGCAAAAAAAACCGCCCCTTTTCGGGGGCGGTTTTTTGGGGAAGGAGTTATTTATTATTCTTCGTCTTCGCTGTCTTCTTCGTCTTTGTTGTCATCTGCAGGCTCGTCTTTGGGCTCTTCATCATTGTCTACGTCTGCAGGTTCCTCTGTGTCACCCTCTTCTGGTTCGTCTACTTCTGCCGGTTCTGATTCTGGTTCTGGTTCTGGCTCAGGTTCGTAAGCAGGCTCGGCCCCTGCTGGCTGGCGAATGCCTGTCCAGGTGTCGGCGGTCATCTCTTTGCCATTGACCGCACCTTCTATTTTTACATCTTTGTTTTCAAACTGTTGAGCGATTGCATGGCCATTTTCGTCCATGACAAGGTTGTATGTAACAGGACTGCCTGAACTGTCGCGACTGCTGGTTTCAATTACAGCGCTCACGATTGCCCTGCTGGCATCTCTGGTAACCGTGATCATACCAGAAATAGAGGCGGCTGAGAGAACACCACCTGAACCAATCAGAGCCATAACACACAGAAAAACTGCAATTATCCTGAACTTCATTTGTTGCTCCCTTTTGCACTAGTTATTTTGAATATACATCATTATCATCAAGATTGTCATTTTCATGATCAAAATTTTCGAAATCTTCGTGGCGAACTCTCTTTGGTTTTTTCGCCTTGCTTTTTTTTTGAACATCCGAGAAATCGTCAAACTCGTCTTTCATTTTTCTCAAACCTTTATTTAAGGACTTTTGAGTTTTCACCGTACATCGTCTCCTTTAAGTTCTGAGCTAGGCTGCCAAAGTTTTTGCCGCTTTTCTCACTGATGCCATAATAGACAAATTGTGTCAATTGCCTGCAGGGGACATTAACAGTGATTTTTTGTCTATTTGGCAGCTTTTTGGCAACTTGTGAAAAAAAATCGCTAAAATCTTGCGATGGCTGCAAAATTAGCAGTTTTTAGCGTGTTTTTGATTTTAGACAAAAATCAGGGGCGATTTGCAATAAATACAGCTCTTACAGGAGCCGGGTGCCCTTCAATCGTGTAAGCGTTGTTGTCTGGATCAAGGCACATGGCCAATGATTCGCCTGGCATCCATTCTGTGCTACGCTGCTCTTCAACCGTGGTTTTGCCTATATCTACTGCTCTTGCATCAACAAACCCGGCCTTGACGAGCCAGGCTGTCATTGCCTGAACAGAGGGTATGAACCAGACATTGTTCATTCTTGCGTAACGATCCGATGGCACCAGTACCTGATGCTGATCGCCCTCGATAACCAGAGTTTCTAATACCAGTTCGCCACCCTTGCGCAAAAGCATACGCAAGCTTCTTAAAAAATCGAATGGCGAGCGCCGATGATAAAATACTCCCATCGAGAAGACGGTGTCGAAACATTGCATTTCTTCGGGCAGCTGCTCAAAGCCGATCGGCAACATAAAGGCGGCGGTTTGTTCGCAATACCGACTGATAGCGGTGAATTGGGCAAGAAATAAGAGTGAGGGGTCGATTCCTATAGCGATATCCGCTCCCGCACCGGCCATACGCATCAGGTAATAGCCATTGCCACAGCCGACATCTAGAATTTTGCGGCCGCTCAGGGAAGCGACATGTGGGGCTACTCTTGCCCACTTCAGGTCTGAACGCCATTCACTGTCGATCTTGAGCCCGAAAAGCTCAAATGGCCCTTTGCGCCAGGGTTTGAGCTGGAGTAACGAGCTTTTGAGCTGCTCAACCAAGTTTGAATCTGTTGCCAACGGCCTTCCAGCTGTTACTGTTGGCTTGTTTAAACTGGAACAATCATGTGCCAGATCTGGCATGGCATCAAGTGCTGCCAGCCACATCGGCAGGTTGCCATCGCGTTTTGCCAGAGAACTTTCTATCTCAGCTGCGAACTGCGCTTGCCATTTCCCCAAGTCGGCGCGGGCAAGTGACTGATAAAAGGCAGTAAAGTCAAAATTACTCATCACTTGATTGCCAGCATCGACATGAAGTTGAAACACTGAAACCAGACGTCTGCGCTTTTAAAACCAGCTCTTATGATGCGGTCGCGGTGCTCTTTGATGGTTTCTGGTATAAGCACATTTTCGAGAGCCGATCGTTTTTGGCTGACTTCAAGTGCACTGTAGCCATTGGCTTTCTTAAAAGCGTGATACACCTCGATTAAGAGTTCGTTAACTGCCGGGTCTTCGAATTTAACTTTTTCGGAGAGGATGAAGATTCCGTTCGGCCGCATGCCGGCAAAAATCTTGTCGAGCATCTCGCAGCGGCGGGCTTTGTCGATGAACTGCAGTGTAAAGTTCATGACCACAACTGATGCATCTGTAATTTCGCAGTTCAAGATATCTTCGCAGCGAAACTCGATTCGCGTCGGCGCTGACTCTTCTATTGGCAGGGCCAGGCATTTATCAATCATTGCCTGCGAATTGTCGACCGCAATTATCTGGCAGTTTGTCGTTTTAAGACCTCTGATCATCGATTGTGCGCTGGCGCCAAGAGAACAGCCGAGATCGTATAGGCGTGAATTGTTCTGCGCGAACTGTGTCGTCAGCGTCTCAATCATACCGATTATTGCAGGGTAGCCGGGTATTGAACGCAGCAACATGTCGGGAAAAACTGCTGCGACCCGTTCGTCAAAGACGAAGTCCTGCGGTTTTTTTATCGCTTCAGCGAATATTTTGTCTTTGCTTGAATCATTCATTAATTGACCGCCAGAAAAATCTGGCCGATTATAACACAGTTTTAGATCAAATAATCAGATTTCAGCATCCGCCGCCAGTTCTACGAGGCGGCGTATAGGGAGCGACACTGCTGCCGCTGCTGGTGCTGCCACTGCTGCCGCCTGGATTAACACCACCAGTGCCCGAAGGATTGTTGGAACCTCCCGGACTGGTTCCGCTAGTGCCGGTGCCACTGGAGCTGCCATTGCTACCGGTGTTGCTGGTGCTGCCAGTGTTATTCCCACCGGAGGTGTTGTTCTGACCGCCTGCGCTGCCCGGCCCACCGGAGGTACCGATGCCTGAGCCGCCAGCTCCGGGATTGTTGCCGGTGCCATCGGTGGTGTTGGCGCCGGCCGCAGCACTGCCGGGTGAGTTGGTTGCGGCGTTGTCGATGGCGTTGCCGGAACTTTCGGTGCCATCAGCACCGCTGATAGCGTCGGCACCACCAGCGGCTGCACCTTCTCCGCCAGGATTACATTTTTCACACTGGCTGTCGGGTTTATTATGGGCCAGAAAGCCATCAGCAAAAAAGGTTTCGCCTGGTAAGACTCTCGACAGGTTGTAAACTTTGACGTCAGACAGAACTGTGCTCATAGCAGTGATTTTGTGCCAGTTGTCGTCGCTGCCGAAAACTTCGTTGCCAACCCTGAGTCGCTTGGTCTGCATCTGGTGATGCTTTAAGGTGAATTCAGGGTCGATTGATGCCCAGCCTTCGCGGGTGTAAAGCGGGTGTTCGTCAGTCAGGTGCAGTGTCTTTTCATCCGCGAAAGTGATAGTTGTTAGATGATCACGAATTGGTGATTCAAGAGTCATTACTTCACCAATAATCCTGGTTTTGCCAGCTTCATCAAAAGCCGCAACCTTATCGCCAATCGCAACCGCTTCAATTGCTTTGAGCGAACCGTCTGCCATAAGAATCCTGGTGCCTGCCGCAAAACAACAACTTGAGCATTTGTGGGTGGTTTCAGCAGAAGTGTTGTCAGGGGGGGGCGGATCTTCACGCCATGAATAGCTGCCTTCGGTCGGATCAACACCGGGTGATCCAGGTGTTGAATTCCAATCCCCGCCCGTGTTGATTTCGATCGGCGGTCGAATGTTGCTAAACTGGCTGTTAGTAGGTTCTACGGCGTTGCCACCATGTTTGTTGCTGTCTTCGCTGCTCGTCGGAGCGATAGCGGCGACCCGGTAGTTCTTTTCGCCGCCGTCTGGCGGTCCGCCGGCCGGTTCAAAGTCGCGCTCGCCAGCGACAGGAGACGGAATTTCTTTTTTGCCGCCATTGCGGTATGTCCATGAAGGCTCTCCGGGCGGAACCCCCGGCGCGCCAGGGTTCCAGGTCCAGCTGCCACCGGGCTTTGGAGTTGGTGGCGCAGGTGCTGGCTTCGGCATTGGCCAGTCGATGTGCTCTTGTGTTCTTACGTCCTCGCGAGGACTCTGGGCTCCACTGTCATCGTAATATTTGCGCAGAAACGCCATCAGCTCGCCCATTTTGATCGAAAAGCCAGATTCTGGATCAACAAAAGTGTAGTCTTTGGTGTACTTTTCGACAAAAACCCGAACACCCTTGTCGGGCTTTACAACTTCGATTGAGCTTTCGGTTTCTCGAAAAACCGCAGGAGAGCTTTCAAAGTCGCCTTCTTCAATGTCGATGTATCGCGAAGAATCTGGTAACTGCGACAGACTCTGAATGAACTCGCTCGAATCAACGTTGAACTGTGGCTTGAGCAGTTTTATAAACTCGCTTTGTTTCATTTTAGGCTCATAATATCTGGGATCTACTCTGGGTTTGGTATTGAGCAGAAAACTCAGATTAAGTTCGCGCAGCCAGTTGACGAGATCAGCCGGTGGCTGGGTGGTGCGTGGGTGATCAAGTTGGAGATAGGTTTTATCGAGTGACTTTTCCTTGCGCTCCCAGGTTCCGCCAGGAACTGTAAAATTCTGAATCATTTGTGCCAGAAACATGTTTTCGGCCCGATTTCGGGTCGTATTATTGATGTCTGCAGGGAACTTGCTAAGCAGTTCGTTGGCGTCGATTCTGCTGCCCAGCTTTGAAGTGCCCAGGTTTTTGATTGCGCTTTCAAGAGACGAATGAGCCACAAAATTCTGCAGATAAGCATCGGAAAGACCACTGATATATTGTGATAGAGCAAATCGGTCGTTACGGCTCAGGATGTTGAGTCCGCGCCACACTGACGGGTCTATTTTGGTAACCCTGACCATTTTTTTGAGAGTTTTGCTGTCGGCAATACCGCCAGCTGTTGTGATCTGTCTGCTCAATACTGCAAAAGTGTCACCTGCCCGGCATGTCTGGCCCTCTGTCATGAGAACATCGCTGACTCTGCCACTTAACTGTGGGCGTAAAGGGATTTCGCTGCCAGGTTCTCCTGTTGGCTCCAGTGTCGCTACGACACTGTTTATATCAACACTTTGATTAGCCGCGGTATGAATTTTTTTAACAACAAAATCACTGACGTCGTTACCGTTTACAACAGCCGCTGTAACGCGCAATGCCGCAGCCCTTGGGGCGCCGAATTCGGGACTTTCATATTCTGAGGCTTCGGTTGAGATGCTGTTGAGCGCAGGCTCGGGCGAGATGATGTAACGGCCGTAGACAAGCGCTTTTGAACCTTCGAACTCGCCAAGTGCGTATACATTTATATGATGCAGATACCAGAGCCGTTGCATACCCCTGGTATTGCTGCCGGGAGTCGCATTGGCAACGTCTTCGCAAATGATGGTGACTTTGCCCTCTTCTGCTCCAAATGGAGTCAGCTCTTTGACACCGTGAGTGGGGTGTACCCCAACCACTTTTTCGTAGGGCCTAAATTCTTTCTGATACCAGCGACCTTTGCGCAGCTCACTTTCTGCCCAGTCGACGCCAGACAATGCCAGTAACTCTGCTTTTCTGACGGCGCTGATTGCCTTTACATGCTTCATTTCACTTGAGGAGAAGCGTAAAAGACCGCTTACAACGATGAAAAAGACCGAACCCAAAATCACAGCAACCATTATCGTCGAACCATGCCTTTTCATTTCAGTCTCCTGCCGGTCAAAATACGTTCATGAGCGCGATTCGGTTGGTTACCGCAAATTCACGCTGGTCAGCTTCGAAAGTAAGTTTATATTCAAGAACCGAATTGCCATGTCTGCGCGCAGCAAACTCTTTGATACTAGAACTGAGCAACCTTGCGCCAGCCAGATCGGTTCCGAGAATCTCATCGTAATTTAGCAGCATAAGCTGACCTTTTTCGTTAACAAAAAGCACCTGAGTCTGATTTATCGAGTTGCGGAAAACTACCTGAGAATGCCACTCGCCGGCGTCAGATGAGTTCGGTCGCGGTGGATAAAGAATTGCCGAGCCAAATTTGATCTCAGAGGCGATTTCCTGATCGACCCTTCTCACATCGTGATAAGAATCAAGGCGTGACATCGTCGTCGTTGCCCGGCGTGAATATGAAAACACTGGAATGATGAACAGCATTATCAGACTTAATATGGCAATGGTTACCAGGATTTCGATTATTGTATAACCTCTTGAATTGCTGCGTCTGTGCATGGTTTTCCCTTAAATGCCAGGTTTGGTTTTGAGTCGTGAAAGCTCAAAATTGTGCGGCCGTTTGTCATCACGATCGTGGTTTCCCCATCTGAATTCTATGCGCATGTTGTAGAGGTCGCCTTCGAGAGATATGTAAGATTTTGCCTGTAGATTGCGCAGCATCTCGATGTCTGAAAAATAATCATCATTGAACAGCAATGTTACATCATTTTCGCCCAGATCTGAGGTTGGCAACTCGCCAAGGTAATTTATGCGTCGCTCAAGATCGTTTAGATACCAGTTGCAGGCATTCATCGCCACCGTTACTCCGCGCAGAAGATTATGTGAGTCGGTTGCAGTAGGTGCGAGCGCCTTGACCGTGTAACCAAAAAGCAAAAAGAAAATTATCATTCCAAACATTGCTTCAACCAGAGAAAATCCCTTTCTCGTACGACAATTGCGGTGCCGGCTAGGTTTAGACTGATTTGTGCAGACCATTCAGGTGTTTTCCTGTACAGGACTTCAGATGTTGCTTATTTCTCAGTATACTAAAAATATAGACGACAAACTCGCAGATTTTGTTGCACAGGATGTAATCTCAACAATGCTGCTGCGCTTTTCAGCGCAGCAGCATTGTTGTTAGAGAGTCGCGGGCTAAGTTTTTTACTTTTTGCTATCCTGCAGCCAGTAGTCGTTTATTAAGCAACCGTGATCAGAATAATCGAGGTCAAATCCGATTACTCGGCTGACGCCATGCAGCCAGGGCCCAGAAATAAAGTGGTAGTCAATTTTCACGTCGGGCTTGTTCTTGTATGTAGTGTTCAGATTGCTGGTAGTATCTCTCATTCTCTGTGCAAGCCATTTTACCCGATCAGATCCGGGTCTGGAATTAAAATCACCAGTCAGAATTACCGGTTCTTTGCTTGCCTCAACAATTTTCCAGATCTGTTCGATCTGCTTTGTTGATTCCTCTAAATTGAGGCTGAGGTGTGCGACAAGAATTCTGATTCGACCAGCCTTGCCGAAGTCTATTATAGCGTCAAGGCAACTGCGTTGCTCGTTTTTATCGTTAGCACGGTAAAGGTTATGGTTCTTGTGCGAAACTATCGGGTATTTTGAAACGATCGCATTGCCCTGAGTTGCCAGTTTCCCAAAAAGCCCGCGCTTATAATTCTGCTCGTACACGTAATGATAACCCAGATACTTGGCTATGAACTTTGGCTGGTTTTTGAATAATACGCGCAGATCGCCACGTGAAATTTCGGTAAAGCCGACAATATCAATTTTGTTATCTTTGATCAGCTGTGCAATGCCTTTCAGCTTGGAAGGCTTGCCTATTTCTTTGAGCCCGCCACTATCTTTGCCGCGTGCGTGGGCGATGTTATAGCCCGCAACCCTTACTTGAAAACCTGGAGTTTCTTTGATCACAGCTTTGGCGGTGAATTCAGGCGTGGTTTTTTTACCCTTGTCTATTTGCAAAGGCGTGCCGCCAAATGGCGTGGTGGCAGCATGCGTTTGCCCGATAATCAGAATAAAGAGAAATATTGGCAGAAGGCGCATTAGTCTCATGAAGATCTCCTCAAAGCGTTGTTTCTCAACTCCAATAATACCTGATTTCTCAGGAAAAGTTTTGCCAGCCATCAAAAAAGGCCAGCAGCGGTAAAACCGCCACTGGCCTTCTTTTAATTACGATCAGTCGTTGGTTTTTACAGGTTTGCGCATGGCAAAATATGCCAGAGTGGCACACAAAGCCAGGAAGGCAATGACAGCTCGAGACTGGCTGCCGGCAGCTTCTTCGCCAACTTTCAATTGCCCGTCAGCAACTGAGATATATGCCTGTTCCCATTTGCCGAGTTCTATGGTTTTTTCGACCGCGGCACCGTTAAGGTTGGCTTTAATTGAAAAGACCTGAAGTTTAGCCTTCTGCATCTGCTCGTTCAGGCTTGCTATTTCGGCAGCTTTCGCTTCTACAGCAGCAGTGTCTGGCGGTGTGGCAGTCTGCAGATTGCGCTGAGCGGCTTTGGCCTGTGAGATTTTTTCGACAATATCGTCAGTGGCCGGGTAGATTGCGGGTGACACTCTATAGTCGTTGCCGGTTAGAGGCTGCCCATTGATCTCGATGTTGCTGAGCTGTGCTGCCTCAATATGGATGCCAGGTTTGTTAATGCCTTCAAGCAACCCGGGTCTGTTGTCGGCAAAGCCCATTAATACCATTATAAAGACACCAGTAAGTGCTGCGCCTGCAATCAGGCCAGACGAGTAGAGCACGCCGGTTTCGCGTTTTTCTTCGAGATTGGGGTCGCTGGTGCGTTTTTCGAGAATCCAGCGGATAATGCCGCCACCCATTATTGGCACTGAGAGTGATAGTGGAAGATACAGACCAACAGCGAAGGCAAGTGAATTTATGCCGAGCAGTTCAACGCCAAGGGCAATAAACATACCGCTGATAACCAGGTTCCAGGGTAGATTTCCGCCGATAACGCCGTCAACGACAAGTTTCATCAAATTGGCCTGTGGCGCCGGCAGTTCGCCGGTAGTAATGGCGTCTTTGAGCAGATATATGACGAAACCCATGGTCAGACCTGAAGAAATTACGCCGATAAATTCACCAATCTGCTGATATTTGGGTGTTGCGCCAATCAAAAAGCCTGTTTTCAGATCTTGAGAGGTATCGCCGGCGATCGCGGCAGCGATGCAGACAAAGGCACCAACGGTAAGAATAGCAATTTTAACATTCGGCATACCCGCCATGCCGGCGAGAATGAAAATGAGGCAGGTCAGCAGCAGCGTCGCAATCGTCATGCCGGAAATCGGATTTGATGAAGAACCAAGCAGTCCGACGATACGAGATGATACGGTTACAAAAAAGAAGCCGAAAACAACGATCAGCACACCTGCGATTGCAGACATGCTGAATGAATGAAAGATAGTCACGTTAAGAAAAATGGTCGCTACAAGAGCCAGAAATAGAGAGCCGCCGATGACTACGCTGATCGGTAGATCCAGGTCTGTTCTGACAGTTGTAGTTTCACCGGCATTTTTGCCGAGTTGCGAGAAGCCGGCTTTAAAACTCGAGATAATCACCGGGATAGATTTGATCAGAGAAAAGATGCCGGCAAACGCAACGCCACCGGCGCCAATGTAGCGAATATAGCGTGACCAGATCTGTCCTGGACCCATATCTTTGATGAGATTGCTGACTTCGGGATAGATTGGTGAGGTGCAGTGCTCGCCGAACAGGCATATCAGCGGTATCAAGACCAGCCAGCCGAAGATACCGCCGCTGAGCATGATGGCTGAAATCTGTGGTCCGATAATGTAGCCAACTCCGAGCAGTTCAGGGGTCACTTCTGCGCCAATTTCTGCGCCTTTGAAACCCGGAATATGGGTGGCCGGCTCTTTGCTCCAGAGTCCGAAGAGGCGGCTGTGCATAAGTGCCTGGTAAAGAGCTCCAATACCCATCCCTTGAAACAGGGTTTTAGCTTTTGATATGTCGCCTTGGCCTGCAATCAGGACTTCTGCGCAGGCGGTTCCTTCCGGATATGGCAATTTGCCGTGTTCCTGCACGATCAGATAGCGGCGTAGCGGGATCATGAAAAGCACGCCGATAGCTCCGCCGACAATGGCAATCACGGTAATTTCAAGCTTGGAAGGTTCAAAGCCCCAGATAAAGAACGCAGGAATCGTGAAAATAACGCCGGCTGCCAGTGATTCACCCGCAGAACCGACGGTTTGCACGATGTTGGTTTCGAGAATAGTGCCCTGTTTGAAAAAGATGCGAAAAATGGCAACGGCCATTACAGCAGCTGGAATTGACGCTGAAACGGTGAGGCCGACTTTCAGGCCAAGGTAGGCGTTGGCGGCTCCAAACACCGAGCCGATGACCATGCCGATTACGACGGCCTTAAGAGTAAACTCAAGCGGGGATTCGTTGGATGGAACAAAGCTTGGGTAATCTTTGCCGTCTCCAACCTCGTAGGCTTTTGGCGAAAGTCTATCTTTCTGACTCATATTTTCTCCTCTTGTGTGCTTAGGCGACAAAATACCACAGACATGGCTGTCATGCCAAACTTCAATTAGAAACCAGAAATTTCCGGTGAGTTTAAGAAATAAGAGTTGGTGAGAATTTTGTGTTTAAGAACCAGGCTTCTTGTTTTTTTGTCTGAAAAAAATGTTGAGTGTGTCGTGCACACATTCGTTTTGATTCGGTTTTATTGTACTGTGAAAAACCAAAATCACTTCCTTTTTTCGATAATCTTGTTGGCACAGTGAATGAGATCTGTTGTCTGCAGGCAAATCGCTGCCAAATCGCAACGCAACCACTATAAATGACAAGAAAAACTGAATTAGTGAGGGGGGGATGCGCGCGTGACTCTTTATTTAGACGCTATGTGGTCGATCTGTGTAACGCTTTGCGAGAATTTCTGCCTGCTTTTGGCATAGTTGACCAAAACGGGTTTAACCATTATCATGGGTTTATCTGAGTCTGACGGAGTGAAGCTATGAAAAAGGTTCTGCCGGTCACTTTTCTGCTTGTAATTGCGCTTATATTCACAGGTGTTTTACTTCATGCTGAAGAAAAAATCATTGTGCCGGGTGAGCCTCCAATAACAGCTTTTGCCGTAGACTGCCACATTCGTCTGCTTGAGTTTGTGCTTTCTACAAGATTGACTGTTGTTCAAAAAGATTCATTCCTGGCAATGATAACTGAAGAATGTTCCGGTATGACCAAAGAGGAAAAGGAAGATTTTCTCGAGGCGGTTCCGCTCGCAGGTTCTCTGCCTGACCTGGATGAAAACCAGCTCGGAGATATTCAGAGCGATCTCGAAAAGGACTTTCAGAAAACCGCTGCAGAAGCAACAGAAGATGTGGCAGCTCAACTGTTTACCCGGCTGCAGAACGAGAGCTTCAAACATGTGCTTGAAGAAGGCGAAATTTTTGTAACAGTACAGGCGCTCGAAGGCTTTGCCGAATATCTGGCTTTTCTTGCTCAGCCTGATCAGGCAGTCCGTTACGATGCCACGGCTACTGCTGCCATCAATGATACAATCATGAAAAACTTTGCTACCATGAGCAAGGAAGACAAAGAAGCTCTCGAGGATTTTCATATTACCTGGTATATGATAAGAGCAGCCTGGCAGAACACCGAAGACAAGAACAAGAAGGATGCCTGGCGGAAAACATTTGCCAGCTGTGGCATAAAGTCCGGTGAAATACCAGATTTCACCAAAATCAAGGCGGCGTTGTCTGACAAAAATTATGGTGAAATGCTTGATGAAGCCAGCAAATTCGGCGTAGAGCCATTTGAGTGGGCAAGTAACCTGGCCGTCAGGGTCTGGTAGAGGAGAAAATATGGCCACCATCGCTATGAAACATAAATATATCGTCAAGGAACTGGTCGGAGCCACCAAGCTTGGTGAGTCCTATGTTATTTTGGATCCGCAAAACAGCATTACACTTGGCAGCATTGACGAAGAAGCCGGCATGGTGCAGTCGATTGCTCGTGCCTTTCTCGACAAGGCCTTTTTGTCGGCTAAGCTTACCATGCGTGATCCACAGGGTGCTCCGGTGCTTGATATCTCGCGCCCGGCTGCCCTGACCAAATCGGTCTTTACCGTTCGCGGCGCTGATGGTAAAGTGCTTTGTCTGCTCAAGCAACGCTTTTCGATGCTGAGTCCCGGTATCGTTGTCGAAGATGGCAATGGGCAACAGCTTGGTGTGATCAACGGGGGCTGGCGTTTCAGAAATTTTCAGTTCAAGGATAACAATGGTAATCCCGTTGCAACCATTCGCCATAAATCCGAAGGATTCTTAAAAGAGCTCTTGACTAGTGCTGACACCTATGAAGTTGATATTCATGCAGACACTTCGATGAATCTGATTAGCCTGGCAGCCACAGTCTGCATAGACTTCATTTATCACGAAGACTGAGTTTTGTAGCAGGCAAGATCAGCGAAACATGCGTCCTTCGATTACCCGATAGATCTGTTTTTTTACAAAAACATCGACGATATCCCGGTTTATGTGGTTCTGATCTACATCCATGTAGAGAATGTCTATTGCCTTCTGTACCGACACCGCGGGTTTGTACGGACGATCCTGTGCGGTCAGCGCGTCGAAAATGTCGGCAACGCAGAGCAACTGGGATTCGATAGGGATCTCATTTCCTGAAAGATGGTTTGGGTAGCCTCGACCATTGAGCTTTTCGTGGTGAGCATAGGCAATCTCAGGTATGCGGTTGAGATCCTTGGTCCAGGGAATCTTTGAAAGAAAATTGAAAGTGTGGCGAACATGTGATTCTATTTCAATTCTTTCGGCTTCAGAGAGTGATCCTCGACGAATCGAAAGAACATGGGTTTCGCGTTCGGTCAGCATCGGTGTTAGAAGTCCGTCACGCCCGAGATGATGCTTTTTACCAAGTTCCAGCAGTCGGTTAAAATTGCCATCATCCAGCACTGAAGGCTCATTCGCCTTAATCAGAAAATCTAGAGTCTCCTGAACTTCGAAAATGCGACTTCTGAAGGCGGCCTCAAGAGAAGGTCTGATCA
Organism: Candidatus Rifleibacteriota bacterium; assembly: GCA_018818125.1. Lineage (GTDB taxonomy): Bacteria > Muiribacteriota > Ozemobacteria > Ozemobacterales > Ozemobacteraceae > Rifleibacterium. Next base: position 60,081 of record JAHISQ010000054.1, on the reverse strand, counting down.
GCAGGAAACGCTCAATACTATTTTCAAGGGTATATTCGAGACATTCTCGATAAAAGTCGGCTTCGAGCGACTTTTTAATATAGCGAAAGCGTTCTTTAAGGCTATCAAGTTCGTATGGAAATAGTTTTTTTGCTTTAACCAGAACGTTTTCACATACGCCGACCTTGCCAAAGTCGTGCAACAGTGCTGCATAGCGCAATTCGGTCAGCTTTTTCTGGTCGAAGTCGATATTGGCAAGACCACCATTGTCAACATTGTTGATTTCGCGGGCCAGAGCAATGGTGAGCTCTGCCACACGCTCAGAGTGCCCATGAGTAGTTGGATCGCGCGATTCGATTGCAACAATCGAGGCTTTGACAAAACCTTCGAAAAGCCTTTTGATATCATGATAGAGACGCGAATTTTCAAGTGCGACAGCAGCCTGTGAAGCAAGACTGCAGAGCAGTTCAACGTCGTCGTGATCGAACGGTCTGATCTGATCTATTCCCAGCGGTTGCCCGGCAATTTTCTCTTCGTAATCGGCACGTTTGTTGATGAGCTGAACGACACCCAGGACTTCTCCGTTTTTATTGCGCATGGGGACAGCCAGCATTGATTTTGAACGATATCCAGATTTTTGGTCGTAGCTTATGTTGAAAGTAAACGGGAATGTGTTTGGAATATCATAGGCGTCAAGTAGATTAACCGGTTCTTTTGAGCTTGCTGTATGCCCACAGATACTGTGCTCATTAACCGGCAACACCGAATTCTCTTTGACTGACCAGTCGAGCGAAACATTCTGCGAAAGTTTGAAGCGCAGCTGATCTTCGCTCTCAAGGAGGTAGAGGCTGCCGGCATCGGCTCCGGCGATGTTGCGACTCTGTGTTAGAATAAGCTCCAGTAGCTTGTCATGGTCGCCTTCTGAAGAAAGAGCAATGCCTATTTTGTGCAGCGCGTCGATATTTTTTTTTGCTGTCTGAAGCTCTTTTTCAAAATCGTGAACAGGTACAAAAGATGCTTGTCCAGCTCTGACTTTACAAGTTGCCTCGTAAAGTTCTGTTTCTGTTACTGGAAGCCTGATGTAAGCAAATGCTCTGTTTGAAAAAAGGTGCTCAAGGTAACTTTGATTGAATTTGTTGCCAATCAAGATCAATGGCAACGTCATACTGGTCTTGTCAAAATACGCGAGAAATTTGAGCAGGTTTGAGTTGACAGCGGTTTCGTGTAAGAAAAAAATGCTGCCTTCTTCGGGTTCCTTCTGGTCGAAAAAATCATCTGTTTTGAGTAAAACGGTTCTTACATCAGGTCGGCGAAAAAACGAGACAAAAGGTTCGCTATCAGGAAATTCAGAAGCATACAGTCTGATAACTCGTTGAACCATAGTTCCCCCTGCTTGTATAGGAATATTATAAATTAAATCAGTCGCAGGGGAAACTTTAATCTTTTTCGCGTCTAACTTCGTCGCCAAGCTTGACGAAGCCGCGGCCAATTATCTGACGAGCATCGCCAACAATGACAAAGGCGTCTGGATCATATTCGTAGATGATCTGCCGTAAAATCGGCATTTCTTTGCGGCGAACAGCAGTAAGCAGAATGCTGGTCGGCTTGGCTGAGTAAACGCCAACGCCGTTGATGCAGGTAACGCCTCTATGCAGGTCTTCGATGATTGCCCAACTGATTTCGTCGGGAAATTTTGAAATGATAAAAACAGAGCGAAAGACCGACATGCCTTCGAGTACCGCATCGATAACCTTGCTGCTGAAAAACACAGTGATCAGTCCATAAAGGGCCAGCTCTGGACCAAATGCGTAGCCTGCCATAAAGGTTACGATTATATTGGAGAACAAGATTACATCGCCAACCGGAAAATGAAAGCGGAAGTGCAGAATCTGACTGATAATATCTACGCCCCCGGTTGTGCCGCCCGCTTTAAATGTAATGCCAATGCCAACTCCTGAAATGATGCCACCATACAGACATGCAAGTATCGGATCTTTGGTTAAAGCTGGCATGCCATAGATGTTCATCATCACCTCTATGCAGGCAGAAGTGACAATTATAGAAAGCAGTGTTTTCCAGGCAGACCGTCGGCCAATCAGCCATGCTTGCAGTGAGATGAGAGCCAGGTTTCCGAGAAGGACTACAACTCCAACAGGTAGCCCTATTGTGTAATAAAGAATAGTGGCTATGCCGGTGAGCCCACCAGTAGCTATCTTGTTAGGTATGGTAAAAGCCACCAGGCTGAACGCAACAAGCATAGAACCGATGATGACGTATATAATATCTTTTGGTCTGACGGCAGATGATACTGGTCTGGACATGGAATCTCCGTTAAAAACAGGTAATAGAAAATTCCATGCATCTTAGCACAGGGGCTATCTTTAAACAATCTGCCAGATTTGATATTCTTGCTTTATCGGCAAGGTTGATTTAGCATTCTGCCATGATACTGATGTGGTAAAATAATCAGGCGACAGATACAGCAATAAAATTTTGTTGTTTATTCTTCGCTGCTAAAATTGCCGCGGTAAAAGATCACGAATTTGCAGTGGGCGCAGTTGAGGGTAAAGTAGGGGTGCTGGCGACCGGTATGAGACTTTCTGACCATTGGGGCGCTGCATTGTGGGCAAAGCATTCTGGGCCTCCTTGAAACTTTTTGACTGATTAATTTTTTATGCTCTAGGAATACTATCGGCTGTTTTATATGAAAACTTTAGAGGAAAAAAACCAAAAAAAAAATATTTTGCCGTTAAAAGCAGAAAAAATATGGGTAATGGCAGGTATAATTGCAGCCATTGCAATTTTTTTCCTGGCAGCCTGGCTATACAGGTTTCCCGAACAGCTTGTTCTCAAACAATCGCTTCAAGAAGCTCGTGGAATCGTGACCCTTGCTGTCGATGTGGCGACAAGGCCAGCTCAACAGATTCGCACGGCATTGGCACTGATGGCTAAAAACCCTGAGCTGAGGCGGTTGAAGAGCCGAAGCGTTCTCCTTTCTCAAAAGCAGAAATTGCAGATGGATTTGTCTTATCTTCTTGATTTTTATGAGCCGATCATTGGCCGCATCTACGAAGATATTTTGGGCTATGAGCATGATCTAAATTATTTAAATGAACTACCAATGGCTCTTTTGCGCCGTTTTGCGATGAATGTTGGTATTTTGACTGATTCTGAAGATTCCGTATCTCCAGTCGGATTGCTCCTGCCGGTTCGTCTTGATGCAGGAGATATTGGGCGAATGGTTCAGCAGACAAGATTTGTACGCGAAAAATTGTCTTATCTGCAACACTCCCTTGCCGATTCTGGCACATTCTGGTTTGAGCTCCTTTTGAGGATAGAAGGGCTGGTCGGCTTTGGTCAGCTGGTCGTTGCGGATACTGCGGCTGTCGAAGATTTTTTTTCGGCAGCGCTTAATGATGATATTTTTCGAACGCTTATGCTTAAGAGTCTTGACGGAAGCGTTTTGGTCGCAGCTGGTGACGTTGCCGGCAATGATCTAAATCCAGATGCCCGCGACTGTCGGGCGATTCGTGGTGGCAGTATCTTTTTTTCGGGGCCGGTCGGTTATGATATGCGGAGAAAAATGCCTTTGTGGTGGGTAGCCGTGCCTGTGCGTGATGAGAATCGCAATCCTGTTGCCTGTTTGAGTGCTTTTATTGACGCTGGTTTTTTGAGTGAGGCTGCTGAAAAGGCTTCACAAAAATCAGGAATCAAATTGATTTTTGCCGAGCGGTCAGGCGCAGTGATCGGGCATGAAGATCGTCAAATGGTTGCACAACGGGTTAATTTGAGCAAAACCATGCCTTCTTTCGCCAGCGAGGCCGATAACGGTTTTACCAGCCGTTTTATGCGGCATGGTTCCAGACTTTTTTTACAGGCCGGCAAGAGTGTCAGCTATGAGAACGTTCGGCATCTTCCAAATTGGTATGTTTGCTATGAAAAGGATTTAACCCAGATTGCCCATGAAAGTGAATTTCTTCTCACAGTTTCAGTAATTCTTCTTGCTGCTACGGGCATGTATGTTTTATCCTGTTGCGTTGTACGATTATTCTAAATTTTTGCTTAATGGGGAAAGTTAAAATGGCATGTTTGCGTCGGTTATTTGCCATAACCCTGATTGCAGCCAGCACTTTTGTTTGCACAGGCTCTGTCATGGCATCAAGAAAAGCGACCGACATAATGGCTGACGCTTTGCGTGCACGCGCGGCTGGTAACCTCCATGAGGCGATCTCAAGTTTTGAATACGCTCTAGAGAACACTACAAGTCCGTTACAAAAAAATCTTGCCCGGTTCATGCTTGGTGATTGCCAGATTGAAGCCGGTCTTCACAAAGATGCCGTAACTACTTTTAATGAGCTGCTTGATACGGTGAGCAACCCCGAAGAACAGGCTGAAGCGGTTTATCGACTGATGCAGGCTGAATCAGCTCTTGGTAACAAAAGTCGTGTTGCGAGTCTTTTTTCGAGAATGCGTCGGAATCACAAATCCAGCCCTTATTTTGAACTGGGTCAGGCCTTCATGAAGTCGGAGGGCCTGCGCGTCGAAGCAGATGAAAATTCTGATGACAAGCAAGCTGTTGTTGTGGCCCAAAAGCGGCCTGCAGAAATACCGAAGTCCATTGCCGAACCCGTCTCAACCAAACAAGAGCCGGTAGCTAAATTGACAGCATCTGAAAAACCAGTGCCAGAGCGGCCCAAAACCGCTGCCTCGGTGCCGCCGCCGGTCGCAAAAGTGGCCCAACCTGTAACGAGTGCTGCGAAGTTGGATGGTGAAACTGCCAGGCTGCTGCGAAGTATATTGACAATAGCGACAGCCGAAGATGCTGAAAAGGAAGAACTGGCGACAAGAATTCTAAGTCTGCAGGATAGTCTGAAAGATGGTCTGGCTCGACCAGGTATGGATAAGATCCTGCTTGAGCTCGCTGAAAGCACGGCTAAATTTGGTGAACTGCTTGAAGCCTGTAAGACATACGATCAGGTATTAACCAATCATCCGGCTTCACCTTTGGTAGAAAAGGCTTACTATGAGGCTATTCGGCTGCGGGCGGTTCTTGGCGTGCATGAGGCAGTGATTGGTTGGTCCAAAGCGTTTCTTGCCGCCTTCCCGACTTCTGAATATCGCAGTCAGGTACGCGCCATGGTAGAATACTCGCGGGCTGGTGGCAAACTAGATCTTGGCTCAGCACCTAGAGGGGGCACTGATTCGGCCCGTTCGAAAAGCATTGCCGCCCCAGGCCTTTCGAGCGAAACGGCTAATGCAGCTTTGAATGCCAGTTCCGAATATATTGCCGCTTCCAATAAAATGAAAGAGGGCCGCTACAACCTTGCTCTAGTCGATTTTAAACGTTTGTCTGGCAAGCACCAGGAGGCGCCCCAGATCTGGTGGGATCTCTCGCTTGTGAATGTGCAGCTTGAAGATTTTCGCAGTGCCGAAAAAGCGATAAAGCAGATGCTCAAGCTGGACCCCGACAACCAGGATGCCAGTTCGCTTCTTGGCTACATTCACTATCGCCTTGAGAATTATGAAGAAGCCGCGACAGCCTATGATAATGCGGGTGAGCCCGAGGGGCGCGGTGTGAATTTTTTTGATGCAAAAACAGCTTCTCAACGTATGAAGAAAACAGCCGGGAAAATACGGGCTGATTAAGGAGATCTTATTATGAACAGTGTGAAATATCGTGAAATACAGGCTCATGTCGACAATGGTGATGCTAGAAGAAATGTCGGCGAATGGGGCGAAGCCAAGATAAGCTATCTCAAGGCGACTGAGGAATTCAACGCAATCCTCGAAATTGATCCAGATGCACCAATGACTGCTGAGCAGACTGAGTTGCTCAATACAATCAATGACCGGATTGAAGGTGTTAACAGTCATCTGGCTACTGTGCATTTTGACAAGGGGCAGGCTGCCCTGGCAAACCGCGCCTGGCAGATAGCTATAGATGAGTTTGAAGAAGCTACACGCCTTGCTAAAGACGACAATCTGGCGTTTCTTGAAGAAGTTAAAGTGGTGCTCGATAAAGCCAGAAATAAGCATCGAGACACTCTGATGCGACTTGAACTTACTCCGTTCGTTGATAGAGGCGATGACTTTAAGCGTTCAGGCAACTTTGGAGAAGCTATTCTTGAGTATCAGGAGGCCATGAAAAAGGCTGTTGGCTTGTCTGATAGCCATAAATATGTTGTCTATATCAAGAATTCTCTTACCGAATGCAGACGCAGTATTATTCGCCCATATCTTGCCAAGATTCACAAGGCTTGCCATGCTGGAAAATTTGCTCAGGCTTCAGGCTTTTTGAAGCGAGCTCAGCTGTTGCTTGACAGTTCAGATAATGTTTATCATGCCTTTCTTGAGCAGCTTAAAGAAAAGATTCAGCTGAATCTCAAAGAGGACGAATTTATCGAAACCGAAGAGTTTGAAGCCCCGGAAGTCTGGGAAACAGCCGTAAAAGACTATGAGGAAGCTCTTGACCTTTATTCTTCGTTTACGGTTACCGATCCATTCGCTCCGGCTTACACTGGTGTGAATGTATTTGAAGACAAATTTGTTGATTCGCGCCGCAAACTTGGCAAATTGTATAAAGTCCGCGCCGACCGGCTCAGAGATCAAGCCAAGATTGAAAAAGCTATTCGCAACTACAAAGAGGCGATCAGGTTGCTTCCACGGTCTGATAAGATGTTCCATGAAGCCTTTAAGGAAATGAAAAAGTTGCGCGCTCAGATTGTTGTTCCCTGATACACGTTAAATGAGCCAGAAACAACCGGCGACAGGCTCAGAAAGCATTCTGAGCTCAAGCGAAATAATCCGACTGACTTCAGAAAAACCGGCAGCAGTAGTTCCGCTCTGGGAACTGCTTGCCGGTTTTGCTTTTGCGCTGGTTTTCTCGCTGCTTTTTTATTACGGTTATCTTAACCATCTGGAAAACGCTACCATAGATTTCAGGTTTCGGCAGCGCGGCCATCTTCCGCAAAATCAGGATATTGTTCTGGTCAGCATTACTGACGAGTGTATTGAAGAATTAGGTGCCTGGCCATGGCCGCGCCGAATGCATGGCGATTTGTTGAGTGTGCTTAGAAGCGCTGGCGCAAAAACTGTTGCCTTTGATGTTATTTTTAACGATCCTTCGTCGCTTGGCGAAGCCGATGATCAGGAAATGGCGCGTCAGATAAAAAGCTTTGGTCGGGTCGTTCTGCCCCTGGTTTTACAGGAAAAAACGGTTCTTGATAACGAAACCGGTGATATGGTCATCGCAGTTGTGCCGGAGCGCCCAGTAGAAGCCTTGTTATCGGCATCTCCGTCTGAGGGGTTTATAGATCTCGAATACAAGACTCTTAATCCAGACGGTGTAATTCGAAAGCTGCTGTTGAACCGGGAGGTTGACGGCAAGGTTTATAATATTTTTGGACTGGCTGCGGCTGCAGATTACCTTGGCAGCAAACCTGTTCTGGAAAATTATGGTGTTCGGCTGGGTAACAGGTTGTTACCGTTTTTTGACTGTTATGAACCGGAGGCTGGTCGTCGTTTAAAGTCTTATTTGATCAATTATGCTGGTGATACGCAACATTTTACTGAGATCAGCTATTCTGAAGCTCTCAGAGGTAGATTTCCGGACGGTTTTTTTTCCAACCGGCTCGTGCTTGTAGGCACCAGGGCTAAGGGTGCTTCAGAAGATGTTAAATTCTGTCCTTATGGCGCCTTGTCGGGGGTGCAGATTCACGCTAATCTTCTGCATAATGTTTTGACTCAGAGATTTCTGCACCGCTCGTCGATCGAAACTACCATCATTCTCATTTTTGTCTTTGCTCTCGGGATTGCCTATCTGCTCTGGAAGAATTTCGGATTTGCCGCAAATGTTATAACTCTGGGTATTGCGGCGGCATGGGCTTTGACAGGCGTAATCATTTTTAATTTTGATATAATGCTGGAATTGGTGCCAATTTGTGTGATGGTGCCAATTCAGTGGGCATTTACCAGGCTGATTCAGCAGTTTGTTTCGCTGCGAGAGAAGAATTACCAGCTTGCCCGCAAGGTTCGCGAGTTGGCGATAATTAATGAAGTCAGTCAGGCTGTCAGTTACATGGGCGACCTTGGCAAGACTATTGACGCTATTTTGAGTCGCGGTGTGCAGGTTCTTAACGCTGAACGTGGCTCGTTATTTCTTCTTGATGACAAATACGAAGAACTGATTGAGCGCACTGCTGTTTTTGGTGTTCAGGGCGAGGTTAAGATTGACGAGCAGCTCAAGGAACAGTTTAGAGGCGGCAAAGGTATCGCGGGCGAAGTTTTTAACAGTGGAAAACCGCGTTTGATACAAAATGTTCGCAAAGACAAGAGCTTCGCCTTTAGGGATACAGAGCGTGACAGCATGCGCTCCCTGGTATGTGTTCCTCTTATGATCAAGGATAGCGCGATTGGAGTAATGAATATCGTTAATCGCCGTGAGGGCCGATTCAACGAAGAAGACCTGCAGACAGCTCTAACCATGGCTAACCAGGCGGCTGTTGTTATCGAAAAAGCCAGACTTTTCAATCTGGCGACCATAGATGGGTTGACCGGGCTGATTGTGCATCGTCACTTTCAGGCGAAAATGGAAGAAGAGTTCAGACGTGCCCGACGCTACAGCAAGCCTCTTGCCTATATGATGACCGATATTGACCACTTTAAAAAATTTAACGATACATGGGGCCATCAAATCGGCGATATGGTATTGCGTGAAGTTGCGAAAATAGTTCGCGATAATGCCAGAGATACCGATGTTGCTGCCCGTTACGGCGGCGAAGAATTTGGTGTGATTCTGCCGGAAACCGATTACGAAGGAGCCATGTTGCTCGCGGAAAGACTGCGCCTGCGTGTCGAAAATGCGGCTTTCCCAGGACCCAAAGGTGATCTCAAGGTTACTTTGAGTATCGGAGTCTCTTCACTGCCAAGATTACAGCCAGAAACCGCTCTTGAAATGATCAAGTTTGCAGATGATGCTCTTTATGTCTGCAAGCATAATGGTCGAAACCGTGTTGAACACGCAGTTGTATCCGAATCTGTCGAGTCTGCGCCATTACCAGAACCAGACTCCTCAGTATCGCCAGCAGAGCAACCGAAGCCCAATCAGGAATGAAGACGGTGTAAAATCAGTTCGTTGCTGTGTCGCTGTGCTCAGCTGGCTTGGCGCATCAAGTCTTCCCGCTCAAGATTTAACGATTTGAGAGTTCGATAAAAAGTGGCTTTATGAATACCCAGCAATTTTGCTGCTTTGGTTATGTTTCCGTTTGCCATCTGATAAGCTCGTCGCAGTTCGGCTTCACTCAATTTTTTTTCGCCATTTATTTTTGGCAGGGTGATGCTTTCACTCTCAGGTGCACCTAGCCTTATTGGCTGTTGCCATGGCAATATAGTCACCTCGCTGTAGTCCTTGCCTGACGCATACTTAGCTGCATTCATGCGCTCTTCATACCATTCCCGCAGTGAACGGAGTCCAATGACATCAGTCTGATTTTCTGCAAAAAGCCGTTCCATGAGGTTGCGAAGCTCTCTGACGTTACCCGGCCACTGATACTGCTTTAGCAGTTGTATCGCATCATGCGTAAGACATGAGACTTTGCGACTGTATCTTTTATTGAGGCTCTTTATAAAATGCTGAATCAGCAGTCCGATATCGTCAGATCGCTGGCGCAGCGGCGGCACGCTTATCTGCAAAGCGTTTATGCGATAATAAAGATCGGCGCGAAAACTGTTATTCTGGCTCGATTTTTCGAGGTTGTGATTGGTGGCAGCGATAACTCTTACATCGATTTTGATCGGCGTTTCTGAACCGACTCGTTCAATTTGTGAGGTTTCAAGTACGCGCAACAGTTTGGCTTGAGAAAGAGCAGGCAGGTCACCTATCTCGTCGAGAAAAAGAGTTCCACCGCTGGCACGTTCGAACCGCCCGCGATGTGAGCGCATGGCACCGGTGAATGAGCCTTTTTCGTGGCCAAAGAGTTCACTCTCAAAAAGAGTTTCAGTTATTGCCGAACAGTTCATGGTAACAAAGGGTTTGGCGGCCCGGGTGCTCATTTTGTGAATTGCTGACGCCACGCCCTCTTTGCCGGCTCCAGTTTCGCCGGTTATCAACACTGTTGCATCTGAAGCGGCATACATTTTTATCTTGTTGAATACCCGCTGCATTGGCTCTGAGCATCCTACCAGACCGCAAAAAGTAGCTTTCTCAAGAACCGCGGGCATTGTGTCGGAGACTTCCTGGATGGTTATAGCTACCAGACCTTGTTTGTTGCCATCGGCTGGTAGAAATGAGTCGAGTAAAAGCCGGTGCTGTTCGCCGTGCTTATCAATAAGGCAGATATTGAAGCCGTGAAGATTCTTTTTTTGCCGGCTGCTCTGGCGTATAAATTCGCTCAAACCAGGCAATGCTGGCTCTAGAATCGTCTCGACATCCCTTCCAATTAGATTTATAGCTTGTTCGCCAAGATAGTCGCCCAGCCAGTCCGGCAGATCCTCAATCAACAAACGATCGCCGGTCATCCTGGTGACAAGATTGCGGCTTGGCGGCAAAAGCAGAATCGTTTGTGGAACTGTATTGGTCATGCTAAGAGAATATTACAACTTAGCTGGTATATTTTTCAATGCTTTCCGTTCATGCTTTGGCGACTTTTGCCGAATATAGATGCGGAAAGTTATCCTCACCGTCGTAATCCGGAAAAATACAGCTGATGGAAAGAGTTCGAACTATAATAAGGCTAGCGTTTGTTCTGGCAATGTTTCTCTTTGCCTTGCCGGCAGACGCTGCTGACGATACCTTTAAGCTGGTATATGATTATGATTCGCGCACGGTTATAGACAGCACAAGGCGTGACTGGTATGAGAATCTATACGACCCGGCTTCGATAACACCCACAATCAGCAGAAATCAGTATGACAAAACCTTTTTTGGCAGTCGCAGTGATCTATTGCTGGCGGTCAAGGGTGATTTGAACGAGACACATTTTCTCGACATCACCGAACGTTTAAATTACTTGTATTACAACAAACAAGATGCGCTAAGCCGCGACTACACTTCCTTTAAATATCGTGAGTTGGATCATTACCTCAACGTGGCCTGGGGGATTGCGGCTGGTGATCACGATTACTTTCAGTTCGATTTTGATAACCACTATCTTGACATGCCAGAGCTCGAAAATTACAGCTTCAGGTCGAATCGTGGGGGCGCTCTTATGAGTCACGAGTTTTCCCAGCGCACCTGCTTTAACCTTCTTGGCGCCTATGAAGAGCGTGAGTTCGAAAACGACCTCGATGCAAATTACCGCGAGGCAATAGGCGGTTTTGAGATTGTGTCTCTTATTCCGGGTCGTCATAAATACACCGCTGTCGCTAACTCCACCAGAGGTGAGCGCAACTACTTTGCAAATTTTCCTAATGGAATGGCCGCGCGTAAAGCGGTTGACTACTATACTCACTACGTTGTCAATCCACGTGATGATGATCCCAGAGCGAAATATAGCAGGCAGAAGACCCGTGGTGATCTTTATCTTAAGGTGTTTGCCGACCTGTCTACCCGTGATCGCACCCGCATTGATAACACCTATAGTCAAGTTGCCGGCGGATTTGAGGCTGCATACGAAATTGCGGAAGACTTGACCCTGCGCCTGCGCGATACTTATCGCAAGGTTGATTATCAGCGCGAATCTGGAACTTATTTTCTGCATGACTACAATGCGAATTTTTTATCCTTGGCTGCTGATTACGATTACTCAGCGAATATGACGCAAACCATTACCTTTATCGATGAGTTGCAGAAACATCCGTCTACTGGGTCAGAGGATTTCAGAGTCAATTCGTTGATCTACGAAGGTTTTTACACGCAGGGGCGCTCGCGTGCCAGTCTGTTGTTTTCTGGCTTGCGCCGCCGTTATGATCAGAAAAGACTCATGTACCCCGACGAAGACGAGTTGCGAGCTCTGGTTGCCTGGGACTATCTGATTACAGAGACAGTAAGGTTCAGGGTGAAGTCGGAATTTTTTAACATTGAGTTTGTTGATTTTGAAAACGAGCTCTATTCTAGCAATAATCGCAATAACTGGCGTGTCGGCGTCGAAAAAACGTTCTCGCTGTCGAACTCTCTTGAGCTGGCTTTTCAGCTTGGCAGTGAAAAACATAAGACTTTTTATCAAAACAATCTTGAAGAGAAAAGCTTACATTTGAGCTGGATCAGCCACTACTGATCTGCAGCTTCTGTTTATGCAGGATATTCTGTACAGTTTGCACCTCTATTTTTAGCCGCCATGAAGAATTTGAAGCACAAAACTGCTTTGAACAGCAAGTTTATAAGGTGCACTCGAATTTATAACATCGTTTTTGTTGTGGTAGAACAGCCTATATGATACAATTAACTGCTTATGTCAGTCATTGCTTTTTTAGGCGTTGTTCAGCACGAAGTGGCCTTTGGGCAGCTTCGGAAACTTGTTGATGCCGTGAAATCGAAGGCTGGCAGCGGGTGTGTTGTTTTGTGCAACGCCAGCGGGCTGTTTGCCAATGCCGCAAGGCTTGACTCTCAGATCGAAGTGCTCTTTGAAAGTGGAATAGATCTTGTTTTTCCTGGTGAACAGGCAATAGCGCGGGGTGCTGCGCGATCCGCCAGTTCGTCCGATCGCTGGTCGTTGATAAGGCCATTGAATCTGCCTGTAAATTCGCCCGGGAACGGAGTTGTGCTTTACGATAAAGCTTCGGATCCTTTCTGGGTGATGAGTTTGCTTGACGGCAGCGGAAAAATCCTGGTTGAACCTGCCTATAGGGTTCTTGATGATTTTTTTAGGAACAAAGTTGATAAGTATCCCGTATTAATTAATGTACACGGTAGTGACTATGACCTGAAAAAAGCTCTTGCCTGGAGATATACAAATTCAGGCCACCAGATCAGCTGGTTTGGCAGTGGCTTTGGCTTTTTGTCAGCTGCCGGCGAAATTATTGCCGATGGCGGGTTTCTGCAGCCAGAGGTTGGGAGTGTCGCCTGTGCAGGTTCTATTGGTGGGCTTGCCCCTGAAATTTGGTGGCAGCGTAAAATTGACCGATTGCCGGTGGCTCAACAGACAGGCTGGGGAACTTTGAAGTGTGATTGCACCATTCTATGGCTTGGCAATGATGGAAAAGCGCAGAGATTTGTGTGTGAGACACTTAGTTTTTGATAGATCTTTTCACTTCTAGAAAAATGGGAATAGAAATTAGGAGACAATGGCAGAGTGGCTGAAAATTTGACAGCATTGCATCAGCAGCTCCTTTACGAGGCACAGAAGCAGATTCTTTCAAGCGGAAAGAATACTGATAAGATTCTGCTTGTCCTCAGTAAGGCGGCAACTTCGATGTTTGGCAGAGCCGGCTTCGCTGTTATTTTTTTCGACCCATCTGCACAGACCTCAAGGATAAGATTTAATGAGGGGTTTCTAGAAAAAAGCCTGACCTTTCATTGCGAAACTTTTACGCGCGAAAAACTTGAGAAGATTGTGGTGAAAGCAAGAACTACGGCCGACGAAAATGGCGAAATTCATCTGCTGATTCCACTTGGTTCTGAAGACGACATTTTTGGAATGCTGATACTACCCGAGATGGAACAGACCGATCCAGCTCAATTATCATCGTTCTCGGCATTTTGCGAACTGGCAACGACTTCGATCAACACTTTTCTTGAAGTAGAGCTGGTCCAGCTGCACATGGAAGAAATGGCGGCTCTCCTTGAAGTTGGTCGGGTTGTAAGCTCAACCCTTGATCTGCGCGAACTGCTTACCAAGATAATGAGTACTGCAACCAAGGTTATGCGTTGCGAAACTTCAACCGTTTACCTGGTCGATGACCAGACTCACGAGTTGTATTTTCATATTGTATCTGGTGATCCGAATGTTGGCGCCAAACTCCAGGAAATTCGGTTGCCTCTGGGCACCGGTCTTGCCGGATGGGCTGCTCAGAATAACAAACCGATAATTGTGCCGGATACCGAGAAAGATCCGCGGTTTTTTAAGGGTGCTGATAAAAAGTCGGGGTTTGTGACCCGCTCAATGATTTGCGTGCCGATGCGGCTTAAAGATAAGGTTATAGGGATTCTACAGGTGCTTAATCGCACAGGTACTATTCCTTTTAACGATCACGATCTAGAGATGCTCGAAAACATGGCAAATCAGGCGGTATCGTCGATCGAAAACGCCCGTTTGTATGAAAACATCCAAAAGGTTTATCTCTCTACAATTGAAGTTCTGGCGACTGCAATCGACGCCAAAGACCCATATACACAGGGGCACTCACGTCGAGTAACTCAGTATTCTGTCGCAATCGCCGAAGAAATGAATCTGTTGCCCAAAGATGTCGAAGATATTCGCTATGCAGGGCTGTTGCACGATGTGGGTAAAATCGGCATTAAAGATAGTATCATCAGAAAGCCTGGTCGACTGACTGATGAAGAATATGCAATTATCAAAAAGCATCCTGCTATTGGTGCCAAAATTTTGCGCCCGGTTGATTTTCTCGCGGATAAAATTCCTGGTGTGCTTCATCACCACGAGTATTTTGACGGACGTGGTTACCCTGACCATCTGATTGGCGAAACTATACCCCTTTCTGGTCGCATAATATGTGTTGCCGATGCTTTTGATGCCATGACTACTAATCGCCCTTACCGCAAAGGTCTTACCGTAAAAACCGCTATTGGTGAACTCAAGAAATTCTCAGGCAAACAGTTCGACCCCGAATGTGTTGAAGCATTTTTAAAAGCTTTTGATCGCAAGCTTTTCCAGTATTTTGAAAAACTGGAAGACACTGACGATATGATTCTCATCGACGATGAGACAGAGATAAAAGAACTGTCAGATAGTGTTCACGAGCTTGAAAGTCAGCCTTTTCCGCCGATGTCTGCCAAAGAGATGAAAGACGATAAGAAGCTCGAAAGTCAGCCTTTTCCGCCGGTTATGGGTAAAGAGCCTGAAACTCCGTCCTCTCAGCCTTTTCCGCCAATTTCTGGTAAAGACGACGAGAATAGCTGATTTTTGCTGTGTCTGGCCAGGGGAATCTTGAAGCGGTCTATCTATCAGAACTTCTGACAGGTGATTCAGCCATCTTTTGCGAGATGTGCGAGATGTGCGAGATGTGCGAGATGGTTTTTTATCAGAGCACTCTCAGTTGTGTTTGCTGCGTGGGCTGGCTTTTACTTTCACGCACTTGCTTGTCGCTGTGAATCATGTCGCGGTTAGGTGCAAATGAGGGGACTATTTCCTGAAAGATTTTTAGCAACTTGCTGATCTTGCCGGCTCGCGCTGATATTTCCAGGCGTTCAACCTGCGTCATAAGCGCAGACTCGTCCACTTCTTCTGGTCTGGCAATATAAATTTTGCGGTTGCGGGTAGCGGTAATGCCTTCTGAAGCTGTGAGCAATTCTTCATAAAGCTTTTCGCCAGGCCTGATGCCGGTAAACTTGATTTCAATGTCTTTGCCGACTTCGAGCCCTGAGAGTCTGATCAGGTCTTCAGCCAGGTCAACGATGCGTACCGGTTCGCCCATGTCGAGAATAAAAACTTCGCCGCCCTTACCGTATGAACCGGCCTGAATAACCAGCTTGCTGGCTTCGGGGATAGTCATGAAGTAGCGAATCATTTTCGGGTGGGTAATGGTAATGGGGCCGCCTTTTTCTATCTGTTCCTTGAAAAGCGGAATAACGCTGCCACGGCTGCCCAATACATTGCCAAAACGTACAGCCACAAATCTGGTTTGACTGCGCCTGGCGTAGCATTTGAGAATCTTTTCGGCAACACGTTTGCTGGCACCCATGACCGAAGTCGGGTTGACCGCTTTGTCGGTAGAGATCATGACAAATCTTTCAACTTTGGCGTTATGAGCTGCATCGACCAGGTTGCGAGTGCCGAGTACATTGTTCTTTACAGCTTCTTCCGGATTGAGCTCCATCAGGGGCACATGTTTGTGGGCGGCCGCATGAAATACCATGTCAGGTCGATAAGAAATAAACAGGCTGGCGATTTTGTCGCGATCCTGGATGTCTGTGATTACCGGAATCAACAAGGTATTGCCGAGGTTTTCGTTACCATGCAGTTCCTGATTGACTTTAAAAATGCTGTTCTCGCCATGTCCAAGCAGGATTAGTTTTGCAGGCTGGAAAGGCAGAATCTGGCGACATATTTCGCTGCCAATGCTGCCGCCTGCGCCTGTCACCATTACAATTTTGCCGGTTACATAGGCGGCAATTTCGGCCAGGTTAATCTCGGCAGGTGGTCGACGCAATAAATCTTCGATTGCTATATCGCGCAGCTGAAGACTGACCAGTTTGCCTGCGATGATATCCTGCAGTCCTGGCAGAGTTTTAAATCTCACTTTGGTATCCTGACACAGCTTGATGATGCGTCGTAGCTCGTGACCTGAAGCTGATGGAATCGCAATGATTATTTCGTCTACACCATGTTCTTTTACGATACCTGCGATCTTTTCGCTGTTGCCAAGAACCTTAACACCATGAATTATCTGGCAGCTTTTTTTAGGGTTGTCATCAACCATGCCGATAACGTTGATTGCCAGATTTACGTTGCGTTTAATTTCACGCAGAATGCTTTCTCCACCCTGTCCAGCACCAACGATAAGCACTCGTTTGGATTTCTGGGATGTTTTCTGGGACAGCCAGCCACGGAGGGGGCTTGCTTCAAGCATGCTCAGGCCAACACGCGGTGCAATACGACTGCTGCCAATAAGAATAAGCGAGATCATCCAGTCTATTACAAATACAGCGCTGAAATTAGAGAAGCCCTGAGTGAAAAAGATCGCCGCTATCTTGAGCATTGAATACGTCGTGACCGCGGTAAATACTGCGACCATATCTGGCAGAGAGGTAAAGCGTAAAGTGCGATTATACAGCCCCATAAACCAGAAACTGGCCAGACCGACCGGAGTCAGAATGGGAATTATGAATAGTAGGTATTGAACGTGCTCTGGCTGCAATTTATCGAATTTAAGCCAGATTGCGGCAACCAAGGAAAATGCTATGCAGATTATATCTGTCAGAACAAAAAATATTTTTCTGAAAGGCGTCATTTTCCCTCGTGTACCCCGCTCGAGTATGTTGTAGCACTCTAATCCGGCCAATATTAGCACAACGCAAATAATTAGTCGACAAAAAACTTCGGCAAATAGCAGTTCAGACCTAATAAGAAATTTTGCTTAAATTGTCGATAATTGATGTATGCAGATTTTAAAAGATCGGTTCAACAGGCTATTGCTGGGAACTTTGCTCCTGCTGCTGACATCTGGCACAGTGACATTTTTTGTTCTTGCAAACAGCAGCAGTGTAGTTACTGCTGATCAGGCATTTAGAGACATCCCATTAGATCACCCGGTTTATCAGCTTTGTCGTCAACTGATCCGAATCGGTGCCGTTAGACCCCGCCCTGGCATGACATTGGAACCATTTGAGAAAATATCAGCGAGTGACTGGAACCATGCTCTTATGCAGATTGGTAAGCACTCCGCTCGCGTAATTCCTGAGGCGGCAAAGTTCGGTTCAAATGATGAGGTTTGTGCTGATAGTATTTGTCGCCGCTTACAGAGCCTCGCTCCTGATGAATGTGAGCTATTGCGTCCACCGTCCTCAGATAGCACGCGTCTGGCAGTATACTTCATGCTCGAGCGGTGTCTCCTTGAATAGAATGATTGGTATCAGCAAAAAAAATCAAAGACGTATTTATATGTTTTATTTTATTGTACTTCTTTCAGCACTGAGCTGGCGACTTGCCAGTGCCGGTAGCAGTGTTCAGATTCTTGAAAATGTCAGAATTGAAGAAAGAGACGCTGATACGGAAATCGTTATATCGCTCAATGCGGCAAAACGGCCAGCAGCCTCGTTTGTCGGTGCCAACAGATGTCTGATACTTGATTTTTCACAAACCAAAATAGGTCAAAGCCTTGTTAAGAAAGCATATGCCAGTCGCGATCTGTGTCTGGGGTATATAGTGGCGCCGTCGCAACGACCTGACGATGTAAGAGCGTGTTTGTATATACGCCCGGGTTGCCTCGCAACGCTACGTTACCAGAATAGTGATGTCATCGTTAGAATTTCTGAAAAAACTGCGCTTGTTGTTCCAAATTTAATTGAACCAGGCTTTTTACTAAGCCCTGCCGAAGAAAAATATGCCCCGACAGTTATCAGTCTACACGCTGCTCCTTTATTGCCGGTAATCGAGGAGCTGGCAAAACTTGCCGGTATTGAATTAGAGCTGCCTGGAAGTTTGCCGTCGAAAATTAGTGTGGAACTGCAGGCTGCCAGTCCACTTGATGCTTTAAAAGAGCTGTCCAAAATTTGCGGGCTCGAATTTGTGAGGCGTGGCCCGGTCTGGTTCATTGAGTCGCATGTCTCGGAAAAGCCGCGCATATATGCTTATTCTGGGGATCTTCTGCAATGAAAATTTTAGCAAGACTCCGGCGCTTGAGAATCAGTCGCACTGCGCTTAAAAGAAGATTTGCTCCGGCGCTTGTCACTTTTATGTTTGCTGTACTTGTTTTTATGCCTGCATACAGATTCGACAGCCAGGATAATCATCTGACCAGATTTGAACTGGCACAGATGTTTGAAACTGTTCTGGAAAGCTGCCGCATCGAGGCTCAGCCAGATTGCATACCTCAATATATCGATCTTGACGATGATCAACTTTTCGGGGTTTATCGAACTCTTTCGGGTAATATCATTAAAGGCTACTCCGATTGCAGATTCAGGCCGGAAGAACCCCTGCGCAATATTGAGGCGGTCGGCTATATCCAGAAACTCATTTTGTTTTTGCGCCAGACCAGGCCCGAGTCTGAGGTCAATCGCCAACTGCTGCGGATAATGGCGTATCAGAATTCTCCGGGCGAGATAATGGCGGGAGCTGGCTCAAGTTTTATGCCAGAGCAGTTTGCCAATCTGGCAAATTTTACCAACAAAGATGTTATGGCTAATTTGATTCAGGCTGTTATCGGCCAGCCGCGCTCAAATTCTCTCAGAGGTAAGATCATTAACGCCCTCACCGGTGAGCCACTGGTGCAAGCTTATGTGGCAAGCGAAAGAATAGCAGTTGTAACTGATGAGCTGGGTGCTTTTCGAATAGACTACCCAGATCAGTATTTAGATGAAGTGCTGATCATGGCTGTCGCCGAAAATTTTGAGCCGGTTGAACTCAAAAAGAACATAAAGTTCAATCAGAATGTTATTCTGCGGCTGAGGCCGAAAAAATAAGTAAGCTCAGTCTATCAGCGTCCAGTCGCCATTGCTGGTCTGTTTAACTTTTCCCTCTGTAACCAGCTCGCAAAGCATTGCAAGAATTGTGTCTGGAGCTGAACTCAGTACCTGTTCGAGCTGCTTCTCGCTGCAGGGATGTCTGAGCAGGAGCTTTATAATGTCCGAAGATGCTGCTGGTCGGTTCCAGTCGCTGCTGCGCGGCGGTATGAAATTGTGCTCAAATGCCGTAGTGACCGGGATTGCCAGGTTTAATGCCGTCCGGAAGTTATTGAGCAACCCCTGATCAGCTGTTTTTATCTCGCCTTCCAGAGGAACTCTAACAGCGGTGTTGAGATACACTGATTCGAGATTGGCGAGATTGCGCAAATAGTCACGCAAGCCTGCAATTTCTTCGGCGGAGTCGTTGATTCCCGGGCAGACAAAGATTTCAACCTCAATAGAGCCCGTGTAGTCGCGTGCAAAAAGCTGCAGGCCTTCAAGAATTCTTTCGAGGCGAAGATTGCTGGTAGGTCGGTGTATACGTTGAAAACTACGCTGATTAACGGTTGAAACAGTTGGCAGCAAACGGTCGGCGAGCATCAGTTCCTGTCTGACTTCGGGAAGGTGCATGAGTGATGTGTTGGTGATAACACATGATGGCGCGCTTTCGAGCTTTTTTATTTCGGCCAGAATTAACCCGAGTCCTGAATGAAGGGTTGGCTCACCAGTGCCTGATATCGTTATCCAATCAGGGCGGGCGATCTCACTTAACACAGATCTAAGCTCTCTAAGAACTTCTTCCGGGTCACAGAACTGCGAGCGTTCAGAGGTATGAAAGCGTGTTCTTGAAAGTTGGCAGTATAAGCAGTCGTATGAGCAGGTTTTAGTCGGCGTCAAATCGACGCCCAACGATATGCCAAGTCGACGTGATGGCACCGGCCCAAAAATGTAGGTTCTCATCTGCTTAAGCCGTTACCTGTAATTCTCAGCGGCATTCTCTTTTAAGAATCTTTGAGAAATAATATACGCCAATCAACATAAAAATAAGAACAAATGGCAGTGCGACAACGTAATGAGCAGTAAAAGGCCGTGCAGGGTTCATCTTCTCGCGTGCACGCACGAGGTTTCTGAGGGTTTTTTCAAGCTCTTTTCTTACGTCTGCGTCAGATACATTGTCTACTGACTTTTTGAGCTCAGAGATGGCAGTGTCAAGACTTTCGAGTGTGGTTTCCTTAGGGGTCATTGATTTTTCTCCTCCGTCTGTGAGGCAAGGTCGGTTCCAAGCCTCTGGTCTAGTTTTATTACCTGGGCCTGATTAAGGTTAATTCCCTTAAGCCGGCCGAGAACTCTTTGTGCATCGATATCGCGACCAATCTTTCTGAAACGGTCTACAATCTCGAACATGCTGTCGGGATCGATAAAGCTGGTTTTAAGTGCTTTGTGATATTCGTCAGCAGCGCTTGTAAGTTGCCCGGACGCAACAAAAAGATCGCCCATCCTGATAAATGGCGCCGGATTCTGGGCATCGCGACTCAGAGCTATTTTGTATGATTCCAATGCTGCTTCATATTGTTGCTGATGCTTGTATACATCGCCCTGTAGGAGATAAAGCACATTCAGGTCGCTCTGCTGTGCCAGGCCAGTGTTAACTACCGCCATCGCTTCGGCAAAAAGACCCTCATCTATCATTGCTTTTGATAAAGGCTCAAAAGCCCGAGGGTTATTTCGTGGGTTTTTTTGCGGATATTTCGGAAAACCTTCGAGTTGGTCGGGTGTCGTCAACTTTGCCTGCTCGGTTATCTGAGCAGCAAGGCTGTGCATGCCGATTTCGGAATAGCCATTTGCGAGTGCCCGCAAGGCAAATACATTGCGCGGATCAAGCTTGAGAGACTTCAGATAAAAAGCGCAGGCCATTTCATTGTTACCGGTTGCCGTGTAAACCTTGCCAAGGTTCATAAGCGCATTAAAGTTTTCGGGGTTATTGTTCAGAACTTGTCTGAAGGCATCGATTGCCTCGCTGAAAAAACCGCCGCGGGCGTACTCAAGTGCTCGTTCGTAATTGCTGTCGGCTGGTGCTTCTTCGATTACGTTGAGAGGAACATAGTCCGGAACCTTGTTTGTTATGGCAGTTATGCCGGGTGGTGGTTGCGGCGAAGCAATGTTTATGGTCTGAGAAGATTGCGCGTTTTCTTCGCCCAGTGCTCGCAAAATTCTTGCAGCATAAGGATCTTCCTGATTCAAAGAGCTGCGTGAAGCTGCCCATAGTGAGTGCGCCTGATCCTTGAGACCGCTTTGAATAAGATTTATACCGGCAAAATAGCGATATTTATGGTTAAAAGGCTCTTTGCGGATCGCTTTTTCGAAATATTGCTGTGCCTCTTTGTGATTGCCAGATTCCATTTCGAGCTGAGCGAAGTTGAAAAGGGTGGAGACGTGCTCTGGATTGCTGTCAAGAATCTGTTGCCAGGTATTTCGCGCTTCGTTAAAATTGCCGCTGCGTGCATATATCTGACCCTTTTCAGAAAGGATTTCGAGTTTGTCCGGGTAGTCAGGCTCAATTTCTTGAATCAGGCTCATGGCGCGTTCCTGGTTGCCAAGTTGATACAGACATCTGACCAGCTGCAGGCGACCTGGCAGTGAGTCTGGCTCGTTGATAAGGTATTGCTCTGCATATTTGTATGCTTCATCGATCATGGCAAGTTTTTCGCAGACTACACTTAAATCAAGGACTGCTTTGTGTTCAGAAGGGTAAAGCGCAACCAGATTTTCGAGTAGTTTTTTTTGTTCGCTCAAGTTCCCGGTGCGTTCAAGAGTTTTCAATCGCGTAGTAATCGTTTCTAAGCTGGTCGTGCTCTCTGAAGATGCCGCTGTCCCTGATGCCGGCAAATCTTTCGAAAAAGTGTCGCGTATTGCCAGTATTTCAGAGTTTTCTGGATCGAGCCT
Organism: Candidatus Rifleibacteriota bacterium; assembly: GCA_018818125.1. GTDB lineage: Bacteria > Muiribacteriota > Ozemobacteria > Ozemobacterales > Ozemobacteraceae > Rifleibacterium. The sequence goes on along the minus strand of JAHISQ010000054.1, from coordinate 37,940 downwards.
GAGTGCCGCATTTATTGTTTCATCGGCTTTGCGAACTTCGCCCATGCGGTGAAGCAAGACGGCATAAGCGGCCAGTCCTGGGGCAAAATTCGGGTTGGTATCTTTCAGTGCCCGTAGAATTCTTTCGCTTTCCATCAGACGATCACCCTGCATCAACATCCGGGCTAGTATTACTCTTATTTCAGGCTGATCCGGAAGCAGATTTACCGCTTCGCGTAACATTGATTCCGCCTCAATAAGGTTCCCGGAATCAATCAGCTGTGTCGATGTGATATTGTATGCCTTAGCCAGCTTGGCTTCAGTTCCCTGGCGATTGTAGTTGTTCTGTAGGAGTCTTTTGCCGAGTTCTATGGCCTCACTGGCAAGATTCTTTTCGAGCGCTGCATCTATCAAACTTGTCAGACAGGCATTGAGTTCTCGGGCATAATTACGGTCTTTTGGTGCCAGCTCAACAGCGGTTTCGAAACTTTTGCGGGCAGATTCATACTGCTTTTCGCCCATCAGAACCTGACCCATGAGAAAATGAGCGCGGGCATCGGTCGGACTCTCTGAAATGCGTGAAGCAGCCAGAGTTTTTGCCGTAGCATAGTCTTGTGCTTCAATTGCTGTCCTGATTTTTGCATTGTCAGACCAGGTCGAAAAACCGCTGTCTTCAGACGAAGCCGTTTCGCTTGCTGGCGCTACCGGATTTTTAGCTTTCTTCTTGCCGCCGCAGCCTGCCAAATTAAGAGCTAAAAGCACTCCACAAGCCGGAACCAATATTAATTTTGTATAAAAATGCATTAAACCGTATCTCCTCTTAACTTACAAAAACAACTCACTGACCGAGCGTCTTTCAAAAATTCTGCGAATGGTTTCACCAATCAGCGGTGCTAGTGATAAAACTGTCAATCTGCACTTCTCAATCTTTTCAGGGCTGAGCGGAACCGAATTGGTGCATATGATTTCTTTTATAGAAGATTTTTGCAGACGGTCAATTGCCGGTGGCGATAATAGCGCATGTGTACAGCAGGCCATTACCGTTTTTGCACCCTTTTCCATGAGGCTTTCGGCGACGGTAACAAGTGTGCCTGCCGTGTCGATTATGTCGTCGATGACAATGCAGTTTTTGCCTTCTACATCACCAATTACGTTCATAACTACCGCCCTGTTCTTTTCGGGTCGGCGTTTGTCGATAATTGCCATGGGTAAGTCCAGTTTTTTACCAAAGGTTCGTGCCCGTAAAACACCGCCGGTGTCGGGTGAAACTACGACATGGTCGGTGAGATCACGCTTGAGAATGTATTCTGAAAGCAATCTTACTGCCGAAAGGTGATCTACAGGAATATCGAAAAAGCCCTGCAGGGCAGGATCGTGCATGTCTACAGTCATCAGGCGGTTTGCTCCGGCGATGGTAATAATGTTGGCTACCAGCTTGGCAGTAACCGGTTCGCGGCCGGTCGTCTTCTTTTCCTGGCGCGAATAGCCAAAATACGGAACCACTGCGGTAACGCTTTGGGCTGAGGCGCGTCTCAATGCATCCATGGTGATCAAAAGCTTCATTAGACTTTCGTTGACTGGAGTGCAGGTGGGCTGAATGATAAAAGTCTCACAGCCGCGCACTGATTCTTCAATTCGGCAATACAGTTCGCCGTCCGCAAAACTGGTATGGAAGATGTTTCCTTCCGGGATCATCAGAAATCTGCAGACCTCAGAAAAAAGTTCAGGATTGCTGTCGCCCGAGAAAATTTTTACCCGTGAATTAGTGTGCATGTCTGCTCCCTGCTTCCTGGTTAGATAATCAACCTTCGATAAAGGAAAATGGTTCTATAATGCTATTGTCTTTTAGTTTGCCCCTGTCTATTATACAGGCTTCAAGTTTGCAACTGTCACCAATTATCGCGTTGGTGATACGACAGTTAGGTCCTATTGTGCAATCGCGTCCGATTTTGCATTTGCCAGAAATCATGGTGCCGGGATGAATTGTAGTGTCAGAAGCAATCTCAACGTCCGGTCCGATAAAGGTGTTTTGCGGACTGGTAATGGTAACACCCGCGTTCATGAGTTTTTCCAGGATCTGCTGCTGTAGAATGGTGCTGACCTGGGCCAGATGCTGTCGACTGTTGATTCCAAGTGTCGATGATTCATCTTTTTCAAGACAGCTTATTACTGGCAGGTTCTGTGCTACGGCCATTTCGACAAGATCCGTCAGATAATACTCGCCTTGCTGATTGTTAGAAGTAAGGGCAAAGATATTGTTCATCAAAAATCTTCCGTCGAACAGATAAACGGCAAGATTGACTTCTTTAATCGCGAGTTCTGCTGGTGAACAGTCGCGAGCTTCTCTTATCGCGCAGACTTTGCCGTTTTCGCGCAGTATGCGGCCGTAGTTGCCAGGATTTTCCATGGCCAGAGTCATCATGGTGATGGCTGGTTTCTTACTGGTATGTAGCTCAATCATTTCGCGCAGAGTTGCAACTGAAATCAAAGGTGTGTCGCCACATACCACCAGAAGATTTTCGGGTGTGTCGCCAGACTGTTTTGCAAAGCACTGTACCGCATGGCCAGTGCCAAGCTGCTGCGGTTGTTCGACAGACAAAACGTTTTCGCCAGCAATCGCCGCGTTTACCAGTTCGCTTTTGTAACCGGTAACCAGAGTGATCTTGTCGCAGCCAACAGCTTTGACCGCTTCGATGACATAGGTCACCATTGGCTTGCCCAGAATCGGATGTACTACCTTTGGCAGTTCAGATTTCATTCTGGTGCCTTTGCCTGCCGCCAAAATCAAGGCTTGGAGCTTAGCTGTCATATTCTACCTCGCACATTTTTTCGCGGTCATTATACACGGATTTTGTTTGATCTGACCATAAATACCTCAAAAAAAAACAAGGCCGGGAAATTTTCTTTCCTGGCCTCATCTGATCAGGGGCGGGAGGATTCGAACCTACGAATGCCTGCTCCAAAGGCAGGTGCCTTACCGCTTGGCTACGCCCCTTCGCCTATTTTATTCTGGCAGAAAGAAAATAGCACATTTTGGCGTGCTGTGCAAGCCAAAGTAAGGCTTTTAAGAACAAGGTATTTATGGGTTATGTTCAGGGCGGTTTTCTGGCTTGCTGAGCTCGTCTTCGTATGCGCGCAGAATTGTCTGCTTCATTTCATCGGCAAGTTCAGTGTTAATGGCAAAAACGGTTTCGCGCCAGGTGTTGTCGGGCATCTTGCGACTTGGCATGCCGACAAAACAACCGCGTGGTGATGAGAAAATCTGAAAATCTTTGATCACCAGGGCGTCGTCAAAAGTCAGGCCGGCAAAAGCAAGAAGTTTGCTGCGCGGAGATTTAATGAGTTGAATACGTACGTCGGTGATTTGCATTGGTCAGAATTTTAAAATAAATTCTGTCCAGACCTTGGTATTTTTACTGGATTTGGTGTCAGTTACTTCTGGCCGGACCTCGTTTTTGTAGCCGGCTTTAATCTGCACGTTGCGGTTGGCATCGACAATACCCTCGACCTGCAGCTTTTCTTCTGATTCAAAAGTGTCAATCATTGAGCGCTTGAACGACACCTTGCCTTTAAGTGTCGGTTTGAAACTATATACGGCTTCAAGGTAATATTTTGAAGCCAGTGCAGCACTTTTTTCGTAAGGCTCAGGGTTTTTCTGGCCGTTGTTTTCGCTATCTACTATTGAGGCTCGAATTGCATTGCCGCCGACAGTTTCACCAAGAGCGCTGCTTTCGGGAGTGTTGAACGTTGTCATATGTTGTTGCTCAAACTTCCCATAAACGCTAAGGCGACCAGACGTGCCGCCGATCGAAATGCTTTCTGTATCCGGGCCGTTCAGGCCGATAGAGTTGTCTTCATAGGCGCTGCTGAGTGTAATGGTCGGCAAAAATCTGCGTTGCTCAGTTGGGCTGGAGGTTCGCAAATTGAGCTGAGATGGATCCAGTGGTTGGAACCGCTCAATGTTGATACTGCCAAAATCAGAAAAGCCCTCGGCAATATTTATTCGCGAAGTTTCTGTGGTAGGCAGAGTTCTGGGCGTGCGGCTCTCCTCCTCTGCAAAAAGCTGACTACCAAGCGAGAGTTTGAATTCGTCGTTGCCAGGTACAGGAACGATCTTACTTCGCTTGTCGCCAGTGTGGTTGAATTGCAGATCGAGATTGTCGATTTTCTGGGCATGCAGAATGCCTGCCGGCAAAAAAACCGCCAATACAAGCCCGATCATGAGAATTTTAAATTTTCTTAACATGCGTGTTCTCTCTGTTATATTAAGTATAACAAATTTCAACCTGCGAACAACCACTAAATGTACCGCAAACAGTAATTTTTGACAAGCAGAATATTGCGAAAATTCTGGGCTAGTCAGAAGCCTTCCAGAACAGATTGTTGTATTTGTTATTGGCAATTTTACCGGCCATGACGAACTCTTCCCTGTTGATAGGCTGGTATATGAGCTCGCAACCGAGATGCTCACTATACGCATCGGCAATAACTCGAGGTAGCTCAAGTGCTTTTTCGAGAGTGCAAAAGTCACTTAAGGCTGCCATTTCAACATCATGGTCTATTTTTGTGTTGCCTGGAAAAATATGATCGGGAGGAAAGCTCGCCTTTATCGGTATGGAACCGTGAATGGTCAGAGTGTTCTGCCTGAACACTCCGGCTGCGCCTACCAGTTTGCGCTGCTCAGCATAAATTGAGTGCCCGGCAGCCGTGGCATAACAGTGCAGGTTGTTTGAACTGTGGCGCATTTCACGTGAGGCCGCAAAACGTGCTGGAATTCCCATTTTTATTAAACCATCTACCAGCGGGGTTATCGCAAATTTGAATATTTCAAGAAACGGCCTGCCGCGTCCAATTCTGTCTTCAATGAAAGCGCCGGGAAGACCAAGTGAAAAAGTATGCTCGATGTTGTGAAAAACCATTTTGCCGCCTGACATGCGGCGAACCAAATCTATTCCTGCGTTGCGTGCGGCATCAGCATCAATCAGCTTTTCTATTTTCTGGTTGTAGCCAAACGACAGAGTGGCGGGTTGCCATTGATAAAAGCGCAGATAAATCAGATCTGACTGGGTCGACATGCTGTTGGTCAGAACCTCGTCGATGGCCATGTTCATAGCCCCGTCGCAGATCTGTGAGTCAATGAATCTGAGCTTATACATGCGCGAGATTGTAACCCGCCTGCCGAGAATCTGCAAAATATTCGTTAATTAAACTGCATCTTTTGACGACAGGTTTTTTGGATTTGTTTGCCTCCTTATTTTCAGGGCCGGATTAAACCGGTCTTTTTTTTGCCAAAAAACTGCTTTTCGGTTATAAATACAATAATCTTAAACACCCGGGTATCTACTATGAAGATTGAAAGTTCTCAACTCGACAAAGTTTTTCATGATTTTCTCACGCTCAAAAAACTGCGCCGCACTGGTTGGCAGTTGCGTGGCATTCGCAATGGTGAGTCTATCGCTGACCATTGCTTTGGCGTTGTTCTTCTTACTCACATGCTGGCTGGCAATATTGTCAGCGTGCAGATAAACCGAGAGCGCGCTGTTTCGATTGCAATAGTTCACGAATTGGGAGAAAGCCGTGTCGGCGATATTCCCTATACTGCGCTCAAATATTTTCCTGACAAGAGCAAGATTGAGCAACAGGCTGTCGAAGATGTGCTTACGCCTCTGGGCCCACTCATTACTGGTGAAAGCCTTGAATTGTTCAAGGAGTTCGAAGAAGGTAGCAGCATTGAGGCTAGATTCGTAAGGGCGATAGATAAACTCGACATGCTGATTACAGCTGCCGAATATGAAAAAACCGGTTTTGCTGGCCTGTCGGACTTCTGGCATAACAACACAACCTTTAAGCCGCTCGAAGAATTTCCCGAGATTGCAAAATACGCCGAACATCTTCGTTTGTCGCGAGACCAACGAGTTTCGGGCCATCATGATCAGCATTAAAGATCTTAAGAAAAGCTTCAATGAAAAACTGGCGGTGGCCGGGATAACCCTTGAAGTTCCGCGTGGTGCGGTTTTTGGCTTTCTTGGTCCGAATGGCGCCGGCAAGACGACAACGTTACGCATTCTTATGGGACTGTTGCAGCCAGATTCCGGGCAAGTTCTCATTGATGGAATTGATGTGTCAAAAGACCCGATTGCAGTCAGGGCAAGGGTCGGTTATCTCCCTGACGAGATTTTTCTATATGATTATCTGACCGGTTATCAGTTCCTTGATTTTGTTGCCGATATTCATCAGCTGCCAAAGAGCGGCAGAAAGCAGCGTATAGAAGAATTGCTTTCTTTGTTTGCTCTTTCTGATGTTGCCGACGAATACACTGCCAACTATAGTTTTGGTATGAAAAAAAAGATTGCTCTGGCGGCCATCATCATACATGAACCAAAGGTGCTGATTCTCGATGAACCTTTTAATGGCCTGGACCCACAGGCAACACGGGATTTTCGCCAACTGCTCGACAGGATGGTTGAAAACGACACAACAATCATTTTTTCTAGCCATGTGCTGGAAGTTGTTGAAAAGCTGGTAACACACGTCGGTATCATTTCTTCTGGCCACTTACGTTTGTCTGATAGTCTGGAGAAATTGACTCAGACCTGGGGAAGCCTGGAAAAGGCTTTTTTCGAGCTGACTGACCCCACTAAGCAGTAAGGTGTAAAATCATCCGGCTTGCCCCCGACTGACATTTGCGGCATCTGTGCAAATTTGTGGATAAAAAATGAGAAGCTTTTTTAGGCGGGTTTGGGAAGAACCTTCTTTTTGCGCAGTCTGACCCGGTTGGCCTGTTCAAAGTTGTTGTCTGACAGGCCGGTTATGGACCGAGATTCAAAAAGGACTTCGAGGTCTGGTTTGAGATTTTCGAGAACTTCTTCGGTCAGCGCTGAAAAGGAAAAGAACACCTCGCGACCGTCGTGCCCTCTGATTATACCCATCTTTTTTTCGATGTCGTAACGTTCAATTTTTCCGGGCATAGATTCTGAGATTTCGCTTTCGCCAATTTTTTCAACTTGCACAGCGATCGGACTCATCAAGTCTTTAACAATGCCAAACCTGACCTGGTCGCCTTTTTTCAGTTCGCTCTCACTTTCGTTTTTTATCGCAGAATGATGCAGTAACACTTCCGGGTATTCGCTGCATGTGAGTACGCCCATGCCGGTCTCGGGGTTATACCATTTAACCAGTCCTTCGACGTAAGCATCTGGTGCCGGGTCATAAATGATTTCTTCGACCGTTTTACCAATTTCAGCTCTGATAATTTCGATTTGCTCGATCAATTGTGCTACTTCTGGCTGGTCGGGACTGTTTTTGAGGCTGTCTTGCAAGGTTTGTGCCGCCATGCCCAGGAGGCGACGCTTAAAGTAGACAAGACCAAGATATAGCAGGGAAGCGGAGTCGCCCGGTGCAATGCGCAGAGCTTCAAGCAGGTGTTGTTCGGCTTCCTCTGACATATCTAGTTCATACATGACAGAGCCCATGTCTCGGTGATAAGCAGCTTCATAGGGGAATCGTCGCAGAAGCTGGCGGTAGAGATCAAGCGATTCGTCGTAAAACTTCATGTGGCTGTAGATGTCTGCCAGTTGCTCAATCGCATCGATATTTTTAGGGTCGACCTGCAGAATGTTCTTGAATGCTTCGGCAGCTTCAAGGTAATGGGTGTCGGAGTTGTCTTCGTCGTGCTTGAGGCGATATATGTCGCCGAGATTTCTATGGAAAAAGGCTTTGCGTTGACCGGTCTTGAGGCCCTGCTGAAAGCTGCGTAATGCATTGTCAAAATCGTTGGCCAGGCGGTAGGCCAATCCGATGGTTTCATAGTAATCTGGTTCGCCTGGATCTTTATTGATGCACCAGTTGATTTTATCGACCGCTTTCTGCAGGTTGCCCTCGGCCAGATCATTGACTGCCTCGTCGTATTTCTCGTGCAGTTCCTCAAGAAAATCTGCCAGCTTTTCATCGTAAGCCGAGCGCTTTTCGTCGTCTGCCAATAGGTCGAAAGCGTCTTTTAGTTCGCGTAGTTTCGGAATGTTGGCCAGCGGCGAATCGGATGAGAACAACTCTGCGTATTTCTGTTTATAGGCAGCGGCAAGCTCTTCAAGCGTGGCAAAGTTTGAGGCACCGAAGAGCTGATAAAGGTTTTGCATTATTGATTATGATTTCCCGGTTCTTTAGATAAATGCCGTAAGATTGTAACCTTTCCCGCCCGGAATTGACAAGTCCTGAAAAAAATGGCAATTGCTTGCTAGTTCTATCTCTGTTAGTGTAGGATACACACTCTATGGCAATAACGATGAAGACTGTCGATAAATACGTTCTTAAAGAGCTTCTGGAGCCGTTTCTTTTCGGCATGGCTTTTTTCGTTGCAATCTGGCTGATTGATCTGATGATGACGCTGATCAACCTCATTTTCGCCAAGGGCGTTCCAGCCTCGATCGTTGGCATGTTTTTTATTTACAGCCTGCCGCCCACCCTTGTAATAAGCTTTCCAATGGCAATTTTGCTTGCTAACCTGGTTGCGTTTGGCCGCATGTCTTCAGATTCCGAAATAACAGCTCTAAAAGCCGGCGGCTACAGCTTTGCGCGCGTGGCTGCGCCAGCGATAATCGCCGGTTTGTGCATAACTCTTCTGACGTTGGTGTTTAACGAAAAACTGGTTCCGGTTGCCAATGAGAAGTTTACGCGCCTGTTTCGGCGTGAGGTAACTCTGAAGAGGCCTCTGCCAAAGATTGCTGAGAACCGCTTTTTCGAGGCTGGCCCTGGCCGAAAGTTCTTTGTGCGAAAATTCAATGAAGAAACCAAGGATATGTATGGCGTAGTCATGTATGAGGGTCAGGCCCGTGGTTTTCCGAGAGTTATTGAGGCTGAGCGCGCCAGAATTGAGGGAGGAGTCTGTTACTTCTGGGATGGCAGGGTTTCCGATATCCACATGAGTGGCGCCGACAGCAATTATACATATTTTGAAGATATGGAATATCCGATTGATACTCACTATGTGAATCCAGACCATGTGCCAGATTCAAAGAACGCCAGCACGATGACTCTTATCGAACTTTATGCGTTCATAAAGGACTCAGAGAGCAAGGGCGTCTCGCCCGGCGTGATAACCCAGCACTGGATTGAATTCTGGTCGAAGACTTCAATTCCGTTTGCTGCATTGATTTTTGTGCTGATCGGCGCACCGCTGGGTTCGCAGACAACGCGATCAGGTGCCGGTATCGGTATCGGCATGTCGGTGGTAATAATATTCTTGTATTATATTCTTTTTGCGGCTGGCAAAGCCTTTGCTAAGGGTGCTATCATGCCGCCGTTTATAGCTGTGTGGCTTCCAAATTTTTTGATCGGAGCGATAGGTATATGGCTGATTTTCAAATCAAAGGCCTGACCATCGTTATTTTTAGGTGGCTCTTATGGCCTTTGGCCATTAGAGCCACGTATCCCGTAGTGCTTACCGGGTAAGGGGACTATCATGAAAAAGCGTTTAATCTCTCATATTCACCAACGACTCGCAGAATTATTTACACGCTTCGGCATCGAAGATTACAGTTTCATTGATGTACAGGTGCCACCAGACAAAGCAAATGGCGATTTTTCGCTGAACGCCGCGCTGAAGCTTGCTAAGGCCGCCAAGTGTGCCCCCCAGAAGCTGGCTGCTGAAATAGTTGCTCTGCTCGAAACCGAAAAAGACTGGTTCAGTCGGGTCGAAGTTGCTGGCCCGGGATTCATAAACCTTTATCTGGCCAACCATGTGATTGAAAACAGCTTTAATGAGCTGGCCGAACAAACAGTTATTATCGATCAGGTGCCTTCCGGTGGCGAAAAAACCGTTGTCGACTATTCAAGTGTCAACATAGCCAAGCAGATGCATGTCGGCCATCTCCGTTCAACCGTAATCGGCGACGTGCTTGCGCGTTCTATTGAAGCACTTGGTCATCCAGTAGTGCGCCAGAACCATCTTGGCGACTGGGGTCTGCCCATGGCGATGGTTATCTGGAAGGCTGAACCAGAAATCGCAGCGATTGAGGAACGTGGCGGCGATCTGACCGCTGAATTGACGCTGCCAAGACTCGAAGAACTGTATAAAAGTGTGTCGGCTGAATGCAAGGAAAATCCGGCATCCGCAGCTGTCTGCCATGACTATCTGGTCCGCCTGCAGCAGGGCGATCAGGCCATGCTCGATCTCTGGCACAAAATCACCAGGATTTCGATGGCCGAAGTATATCGAATATACCGCCTGCTTGATGTAAAACTGGCCGAAGAAAACGAATGCGGTGAGAGCTTTTATCGCGACATGCTTGCCGATACCGTCGCTGAAATAAACAAGAGCGGCAAACTTGTTGAATCGCAGGGTGCACAATGTGTTTTTCTTGATGAATTCAAAGGTAAGGATGGTAGTCCGCTGCCTGTAATTGTCCAGAAGTCCGATGGCGGCTTTAACTACGGAACTTTCGATCTGGCAGCGCTGCGTTACCGCACTGCCACGCTCGGTGGTCAGCGTATTATCTACGTTACCGATGCTCGCCAGGCATTACATTTCAAGCAGATCTTTGCTGTGGCTCGTGCTACGGGTATTCTGGCCTCGCCCGAAGTCAAGCTTGAACATGTGCCATTTGGCAGTATTCTTGGCGAAGATAACAAGCCACTTAAAACCCGTAGTGGCGAAAATGTAAAACTTGCTGATCTTCTTTCTGAGGCTGTTGAGCGCGCTTACCAGGTTGTTAACGAGAAAAACCCTGGTCTGAGCGAAGAACAAAAAAGACAGGTGGCGCAGACTGTCGGAATTGGCGCAGTTAAATATGCTGATCTTTCTCAGAACCGCAATAACGATTATGTGTTCTCATTTGATCGCATGCTGGCTCTAAATGGTAATACTGCGCCTTATCTGCAGTATGCTCATGCTCGCATTTGCTCGATTTTTCGCCGTGCCGGACTGAACATCGAAGAGTTCAAGGCTGTTGCGGTTATTTCTCAGGACGAAGAGCGCGATCTGATGATCAGGCTCATGGAGTTTAGTCCGTCGGTTGCGGCTGTGGCAAACGAATTACGTCCGCACATTCTGTGCAATTATCTTTATGAGCTGGCCGCCAGTTTTTCGGCATTTTATGATAAATGCCCGATGTTGAGCTGCGAAGATGAAAAAATAAAGGCCTCACGCCTTATGATCAGCAGTTTTACGCGCAGAACTCTCGCAAAAGGTCTTGAACTGCTTGGCATATCAGCTCCCAGGGAGATGTAAATATGGCGATCTGTCCGAAATGTTCTTCTGATTCTGTTGCTGGAAGTTATTGTGGTAACTGCGGTGCTGTTGTTGGTAAAAAAAAGGCAGCTAAGCCCGTTGCGGCCAACAAGTCTGTGTCGGCACTTCCTTCATCGCGACCAGATATCGAAGGTTTTGAACAGCTCCTCAGAAAAAAACCGGCAGAAGTTTGTAACTATCTCAATCTTATAGCAGCACTAAACAGTGTCGGGCGCCTTGAACAGTCATACTCGACGTTTCGCGCTGTTCGTGCAATCGCACCGGACAATCCAGAGGTGCTCAAGACTGGTGCGCTGGTTTATGAGCTTATGAATCGACGTGAAGAGGCTATAGATTGTCTTAAATCGGCAATTGAGATTAGCCCGGGTGACGTTGATGCGGTATTTCGCCTTTCGGGACTGTTGTATGACAGCGGTAAAAAAGAAGAAGCTTTGGTTCAGCTTGAGGGGCTTCATAAAAGGAATCCGCGTGGTCAGGAAGTGCTCATTCGCATGGCTCAGATACATCTGAGTCTCGGCAACGCTTCAGAAGCGCAGAAATTTCTGGCAGCTTACAAGGAGCTCGCCGGCGCCACTTCTGAGATGTATCTGCTTCTCGGACAGACCATGCTGGCCCGCAAATTTTTTGATGGCGCGGTTAAGAATTTTCGCGAAGCAATTCGTGCGTTTCCTGACGACCCACAGATGCGTTTTGGCCTGGGAAGTGCCTACCTGGGCATGAACGAAAAGGGGCAGGCCTTGCTTGAGTTCGAGCAGGCGCTCAATAAAAATGGCGATAATCCCGAAATTCTTATTGAACTTGGCAAATTACAGAATTCTATGGGCATGGAAGACCAGGCGGATCAGACCTTTGCCCGGGTTGAAACGAGCAAAAACTCGAATGGTGAATGCTTTTTAGTTATTGCCAGGCACTTTGTCGAACGCAACAACCTGCCTCGTGCCTTAAAATATCTTGAGATGGCGCATGAGCTTAGCCCTTATCACCCAGACATACAAAAAACTCTTGGTCAGACGTTGGCTCGACAGAAACGGCATACTGAGGCGCTTGCGATATTTCAGCAGGCTGTCGAAACATACCCGAACTGCGAATGGGGCCATGAGGGCATTATCGCCAGCGCTGATCAGACCAATGCCTTTTCTCTTAAGGCCAGTTCACAGAAAAAGTTGCTCGAGATCAAAAAATCCGGTGCCGAAGACTGGTGCGATTATGGAGAAACCTTGATCAGACTTGGTCGATTTGATGACGCACAGGACTCTTTTGAGGCTGCTTCCCGGCTTGATCCAACCTGCGTGCGAGCCTACCAGGCACCAGAACTCATAAAGATCGAAAAGGCCCGTGCCGAGGGTGAAAAAATGGCAGCCCAAGGGCTAGAAGCTCTGCAGAAAAAATTCTTTCTTACCGCAGCTGAACGACTGGAACGTGCTCTCGAACTTGTACCCAACCAGCCTGAATGGATCAAAATTCTTGCCGAAGTTTCTCTTCAAACCGCAGAGGTAGACAGGGCTTCTGGTCTGTTGGCGCGTGCGCGCTCTTTTGATTCAACTGATTTTAAGACCAGCTTCAATCTGGCCCGCGTTTACGAATTTGAAAACAAAATTCCCCTCGCAATAGAACTTTTGACAACGATAAGTCGTGATCACCCGACTGAGCTGATCGCCCATCTCATGCTGCTTAGACTTAAGCGCAGTCAGATCCGTGGCGCTCGTGTTGAACCCGAAGTCCTTGAGGCGCTGATTAAGAATCAAGAACTTGAACTGGCGCACATTCGCCGCGATTCTCCGGTTCCCCTTCTGGTGAGGGCTTATACAAGGTATGTATTTGGCAGTCGCTCTAAGTTCCAGACCGAAAGCTTTGCCAGTGCCGAAAAAGCCTTTAACGAAGTGTTGACAAAATTCGGCGAAAACGAGGCTGCAATAAGAGGTTTGTCTCTTATTGAACGCGCCCGTGGAAATACTGCCAAAGCGGTTGAACTTACGCGCAGTCTGGTTAAATTGTCGTCAGACCCGCAGCGACTCTATGAACTCGCCCGTTTGCATGAGAATTTCCAGCAACACGGTGAGGCACGCAAGTGCTATTCGTCTTTACGCAATCTTTTTCCCGAAAACGGCTATTATCGACGTAAAAATATCGAGATGACCGCTGAGCTGTCAAAAAGTGGCAGTAAAAATGAATTGATGAATCTTCTTTCTGAGCATCATCAGACGATGCAGGGAAAGACAGATCAGATCTGGCTGCTGTATGAGACTGCTCTCGGACAGGAACTGCTTGCTGAGTATACCGCTCAAAAGGAAGAATGGGTTAAAAAATCACTGCTTAACTGGCACAAGGCGGCAAATCACAGTGACTGCAATCACTGGATACGCTGGGGTATGCTGCGATGCCAGCTTAAGCATCTTAAGAATGCCGATAAACAGCGAGCCGCAGTCAGTAATCTCAAAGCCTGCGAAAAAATTCTGCGTGAGATGCCGGATAACACTCTGGCTTTTCAGGCTGTAGCACGCTGCTATCTCGCTTTTGGTGATCTTACTAACAGTGATAAGGCACTTGGTTTCCTCGAAAAGTCATGGTTCTTGTCGACTGAATATAGTGAAACCGGCGAATTGCTTGCACGAACCGCCCGTGAACTGGGTAAGTCTGTTATAGTAGACGCGATTGGTTATAACATGATATTATTGGAACCTGAGCTGGCAACCACAATGTTTCAGCTCTGATTGTTCACGTATTTCCAGAAAGTTTAGATAAAGAGTTACGGAAGTAATCGTAGATTGCACGCTAGAATAAAACAATTGATCGAGGAGTTGCCGCCTGATGCCACACACATGAAAATGCATGTGCAGGGCAGTCCGGAAACTTTGGCGCTGATCCGTCGTGTTATAGCAGCTTGTGTGCAACATCTCGATTTGAGCGCTGCTTTGCTTAACGACATCAAACTGGCTACGACCGAGGCCTGTACGAATGTAATCAAGCATGCCTACAAGTTTGACGATTCAATGTCGTTTGATCTCAAAATTACAACTAGTGAAGAAGTATTTGTGGTAGAGGTGTTTTATAACGATCCTGGTTTTATTCCGGCCAATATTCCAGTTCCGAATCTCAACGAGATCAAGGAAGGCGGTCTGGGAGTTTTTATCATAAAAAACATCATGGATCACGTAGATTATATTACTGACGGAGAGAGCGGCCGTGTAAGGTTGCAGATGGTTAAGATTCTGAAGCTGCAGGATAATAGTGGAGGCCAAAGTGAAGATAGATTGCCAGATTGATACCGAAAAAAAAGTGAAGGTCTTCTACGTTGATGGTGAGCTCGACGTGCATCATGTTAAGAGCCTCAAGTCTGAGATTATGGACTCAATTGAGTCTACTGGCTGGACTTATGAATTAAACATGGATAAAGTTGCTTATCTTGACAGTTCTGGACTGGGTATGCTTGTTTATCTAAAAAAAGAAATAACGAGACATAATGGTAAACTCAGAATAGTTAAGCTCAATGAGCCGGTTCTCAATGTTTTTAAGCTTACCAAGCTTGATGATTTTTTTGAACTTGGCTGAAGGTTAAGGAAAAGCTGTAGATGACACCAGGCAGTTTTATAACTTTTGAAGGGCCAGAGGGCAGTGGAAAAACGACGCAGATAGCTCTGCTGCGAGATTTTCTTGCCAGTCGTGGTCTTGAGGTTGTTACCACCAGAGAACCTGGTGGTACAGCTGCCGGCGATCGTATTCGTTCAGTTCTGCTGGGCAACGAGATGGGTAGTCTAGAGCCAGAAACCGAGCTATTTCTTATGTTGGCTCAGCGAACCGAGCACCTGCGCAAGGTAATATTGCCTGCGATGAATCAGGGAAAAACAGTTATCTGTGATCGCTATTTCGACTCAAGCATGGCCTATCAGGGTTTTGCTCGTGGTATCGATCCGCAGAAAATCCGCGAAATACATGCACAGTTTCTACCCGGATTTCTGCCTCAATGTACTGTGTTGTTGCAGATTGCTCCCGACCAGGGGCTCGAACGTGCACGACATGGTGGTCGCAAACAACATGATCGTATTGAGTCTGAGGATCTTGCTTTTCATCGTCGAGTTTATGACGGCTACAACACTCTTGCACAGCAGGAACCCGAAAGATTTGTGCTGGTCCATGCCGAAGGCGATCCGCTGCAGATTTCAGAAAGAATCATAGAAGGTCTGACAAAACGCATTTCTATCCCGGATGGCGATAAATGAACAAACTTAAAGCCAATATAGCCATTAAGCTCGACCTGATGCTGGCCATTTTCTGGCTGGTAATCTATCTGGCTTTCAGGCGTTTGGGTTATGACGTGAACCTCACGTCGTTTATCGTGGCTTGCGTCGGCACTTTGGTGTTTGTTCATCTGAGCATTATGCGAAAAGTGCTCAGACCTTTGCAGGCGTTTATCGAGATTGCCGACAAAATAGCAGATGGCGATGTAAAAGAGGGTCTCCAGGACCTTCGGATGAGCGATCTCGAAGAAGTGCAGGGAAGCTTTACCAAGATAGTTGGCAGTATGATTGAATCGCGCGCCGCAATCGAGGATTACATGCAAAAGATCAGCGATATCAACCGCGAACTTGAGCAGAAGGTTGATTCTCTTTCGGCGATCTACTACGCGAGCCAGGCCATGGGCGGCAGTCTTAATCTGGATACTCTGGTGCGCAGTTTTATTACAATTTTTACTGAGCGCCTTTCTTTTGTCGGCGCCGGTGTTATGATCTACAACGATAAAACCGATCTGGTCAGTGTTAAGGATCTTATTGGCATTTCTCCAGAGTTGTTCGCCAAGTTCCGATTTTATTCAGACAACCAGATTCTGGCCCATATTTTTTCTGAACGAGGCTTCTGGGCTCCTTCAGAACAGGAAAAAAACCTGATGGTCGCTGAATTGGAGAGCGACGAAATTCGCAGTCTCAAGCTGATATTTCCGATGCGCATAAAAGATCATCTGGTCGGGCTTCTACTTCTCACTGATCGCAAGAATGGTAACGGCTTCGAAGATGCTGATTATTTGATGATCCAGGCAATAGTAGGACTGGCCAGCACTTCAATCAACAATGCCATGCTTTTCGAGAATTCTGAAGAAACCAAAAATGAGCTTGATCATAAGGTGTTCAATCTTATGACCCTGCAACAGTCGGGCAAGGTTTTGAGCTCGACACTCGACCTCAGCGAGTTGATAAAGATTTCTATCGATATGTTTCTTGAGACTGTATGGTCCAACAGGGGGGTACTAATGCTCTTCTCTGAGGATCGTCCTGAACTTGAGGTCAAGGCATTCAAAGGTATGAGTCAGGAAGAGATTGATGCTCTCAAAAAAGATCCAGCCGAGACCTGGGCGATGGCAACCATAGAAAAAGAGGGTAAGCCGATCTTTGCCCAGGAGTTGTCTGGTAAGGCGTCATATCAAACTTACTCGGCAGTTAACCGCACTCTGCCTTTCGCGGTTTATGTGCCGATGTTAAAAGAGGGCGAACTCTACGGTGTCGTCAAGGTTGGACCTAAGATTAACGGCGAGCCTTTCAGCGAGAACGATCTTGAATTCTTTGCTACCCTTTCTTCGCAGGCGGTCATAGCTTTCGAGAACGCCCGACTCTATTCTCTGGCCATCACAGATTCAATTACCAAGCTTTACGTTCACAGATATTTTCAGCTTCGCCTCGACGAGGAAGTCGCGCGCAGTAGACGTTATAACGCGACAATTTCGTTGCTTATGTGTGATATCGATCATTTTAAACCGGTAAACGACAACTATGGACACCAGCAGGGGGACCTGATACTGAAGGAAGTAAGCAAAATTCTGCGCAAAAACGTGCGCAACACAGATATTGCCGCACGTTATGGCGGCGAAGAATTTGCGATTATACTTCCTGAGACAACTCAGGCCGACGCTAAGATCGTGGCAGAGCGTATTCGCCGCGATGTGGCTCATTGTGATTTCCCATCGCTGATTCCGGGGCAGCCGCCCATCAAATGTTCTATTTCAATAGGCGTTGCCGGGTTCCCGCTGAATGCAGACAGCAAGGATCAGCTCATTCAAAAGGCTGACAGCGCACTTTATAAAGCCAAGGGCAGCGGCCGCAACAAGGTTGTGCTCTGTGGAATAGACTGATATGCCGATAAAAATCGACAACCGTAATCTCAATCCTGGCACTGGCACAGGCAAGTCGGCTTCTGGCAGTCGCTCGACCAGCACTGATTTTCAGAGCAGCATCAAAGGTGCGCGACTGGAAATCTTTGATGGTGATATGCGTGAGTTGATTGGCATTGTTAAAGAGCGCGGCGAAAAATTCTTGAGATCGCCAGAAGAAGGGCTTTTGAATTCGTATAAAGAATCGATTCGCCTGTTTTTTAAAAAGCTCAAAGACGAATTTTTGTCACTCAAGGAAGAATTTGGCTGCAGGAAAGATGGCGAACAGAAAGTTTATCAGCTGGTTGATACTTCTGCGGCCGAGGTAACTGATCTGACCCGCGAAGCGCTCTCCAGCAACAAGGCAATGAATCTACTGACCAGTCTTGATGACATTCGTGGTCTGGTTCTCGACGTGATGGGATGAACATGGAACAATCTTCGCCGCTGCAGTTAATAATTATTACCGGGCTTTCAGGGGCTGGCAAGTCTACTGCATCGCATTTTTTTGAAGATTCTGGCTATTTCTGTATGGATAACGTGCCGCCAACTTTGCTGCCCAAGTTTATTCAGATCTGTCTCGAATCAAATGGCCGGCTCACGCGCATCGCAGTTGTTATCGATGCGCGTGGTGGCAGCTTTTTTCGCAAATTTTTTGAGGCGATTGAAGAGGTTGAAAAGCTTGGAGTCAAGCTGCGCTTGCTGTTTCTGGATGCTACCGACGACGTGCTGATAAAGAGGTTTTCTGAAACCAGACGTCGTCACCCACTTAATCACGGTGGTCGTATCAGTGATGATATCCTCGCAGAGCGCTCATTGCTTGAACAGACGCGTGACCGAGCTGATTATATAATTGATACCAGCAGTCTGAACGGTCGCGAGCTTCAAGAAGAGATTCTCAGATTTTCACAGGGCTTTGTTGGTCCTCGTGCCATGTCGGTGGTTTTTGTCAGCTTTGGCTTTAAACATGGCGTGCCGCTCGATTGCGATCTGATGTTTGATGTCAGGTTCTTGCCGAATCCCTTCTACATAGCTCAGCTCAAGACTCTTACCGGCATCAACCAGGAAGTCTACGACTACGTATTTGCTTCTGATGCTGCAAAAAACTATGCTCAAAAGCTCAAGGAATTCATCGAATTTCAGATTCCACTTTTTATCAGCGAGCCAAAGACCAGACTGCAGATCGGGATAGGCTGTACTGGCGGTCGTCATCGCTCGGTTGCGTTTGCTGAGTTCCTTTTTAAAGAGCTCACTCATGAACGCATCTCAACCTCACGCATCCACCGCGATATCAACCTCTGATCTTTTGTCGCATTACCACATATAGTTCTGGGGGAGTTCTGGAGTTACGGGAGTTATGGGGACACCTTACTTAATTCGAAGAATTAAGTAAGGTGTCCCCATAACTCAAAACAGGGTCTTGGAAAATATTTTTTGTCTTTTACTTGACAAATAAACAGTTTAGCAATATTCTTTTGCGGCAAAGACGATTGGAATTCGTGTTTTATGGGCGTCATGGAAGGGGGTGTAACTCTAGTAGGTAGCCTGTAGAATCCGCCAGTGGTCTTAAGGGCATAAACGCCCGGGATGAAAGCTCAGACGATCGAGTAGAAGTTTCAAAGGACTGACCGCCAGCATTAGAGGCAACATGGACACTGTAGTGTGAACGGCTGGACCAGCGAGACTCGGAAGATCAGAAAAGTAGAATCCCAAAGGTTGTGAAATTTTTTAATCAAAACCTATATGGGGGAATTTATGAAACGTATCTCTATGCTTCTCTTAGCTGCCATGGTTCTTACAACCATCGTCGCTACCGCTGCTCCTTTCTCTGATGTTCCATTTTCACACTGGTCTTATGACGCAGTAAACAAACTGGCTGCCAAAGGCATTCTTCAGGGTTATCCTGATGGTTCTTTCAAAGGCAATCAGACTGTTACCCGCTACGCTCTCGCCATGGTAACTGCCAAGATGCTCGCCAACGTTGAACAGATGCTCGAAACCGGCATCGGTAGCAATCTGGTAACTAAAGCTGACCTGCAGACCCTCGAAAAACTGACTGTTGAATTCGCAGACGAACTGGCACTCCTTGGTGTTAAAGTTACCGCTCTCGAAGACGATATGCAGGTAGTTAAAGAAGACGTCTCCATGCTTAAGCGTGACGTAGACGGCATCAAAGACTACATGGCCAAAGGTGGCATGGAAAAAGTTAAGCTTTCTGGCGACATGCTGGTAAGACACACCAACCTTATCACTAACCAAGATCTTGTTAATGACAACGTTAGAACCGAAACCCAGCTCCGCTTCAAATTCACAGCCAACATCGATGAGAATATCACCGCCGTAGCTCGCTGGCGCATGTTCATCAAAGAAAACGACAGCAGAAATCCTTCTGCTAACCCCTCACTCGTTCGAGGCGGAAGCTTCGGTTCTGCTGGCATTGGCAATCTTACCGCTGCTGATGGCGTTGTTGATACCGCTTACCTGCAGATCAAAGATATGTTCCGCTTTGGTGGAGACTTTCTCTTTGGTCGCGCTCTCTACTCTCATGGCCATTCTCTTCTCCTTAGCAACTTCCTTGACACCGTCCGCTATTCTAAGCGCTCTGGCGATGTTGACGTAGTTTTCCAGACCATTTATGATCGCCACATTGGTAGCTACAATGACACCGCTGCTGTTGACTCTCGCGGCGTTTGGAACCTCAACCTCGACACCAAATATCGTGACCACGACCTCTATGTTGGTATCTATGCTCAGGAAGAACCAGCCCTGGCTTTTGGCATGACTGACACCTTTGGTGTTGCAATACCTTTCGGTATCGCCCTTGCTAATACTAATGGCAATCAGAAAAGCGACAGTCGCTGGGACGTAGAATTTGGTTCAAAAGGCCCGATCGGTAACAACGGTCACTGGGACTATGATCTTGGATTTGCTTATACTAACTATCAGCTTGATATTGCTAACAATGTTGGCGGCGTTGCTTCAACTTTCATCAGCCCCGAAATGCAGGGATGGATGGGTCATGTTGCAGTAAAATGGGACACCAAAAAAGAATGGGCTGCCAAACTTGCCTATACTTTTGCTGATGACGAATCAATGGGTGCCATTTCTATCGTAAACGATCTGAGATATTGCGAATATGTTCCCGAAACTCCTTATGAAGACATCAGCCGCGGCAACAACTATTTCCGCAATGGTCTGATGAACATGGGCGTTCTCAAGCTTCAGGCTGAATATCGCCCCCGCAATACCAAGCATTATTTCAGACTTGCCGGCGATCTTATCAATGAACTCGAAGATATTTCAAGCAACGATCTGAGCAGATATCTGGTGGCTGGAGACAACACTACTGCTGGCATCCTTACTCCAGCAGCGACCAAGATTGACTCTGCTTATGACAGATGGAATAACTTTATGACGGCAGATGCTAAAGCCACTGTATTCACCTTTGAATACAACTATCAGTTGGCTGAAAACACCAGAATCAGAGTTGGTTACACTAACTTTGACTTCGGCGGCAAAGAGACTAAGCTCGGACTTACAGCTGGTAACGCTGGCCGTAACCTTAACGGTCGTGGCGATTACGACTACAATATGTTCTGGACTGAAATCTTCAGCAAGTTCTAATCGCACAACGCACAGACCTTAAACCCGCCGGGCATACGCCCGGCGGGTTTTTTCTTGTCCTTGCGAAACCTCCTTCTGTTGCGAGTGAGTCGGTAGGTCGAAGTCCTGGCCACATTCCTGTGGGAGACTGCTGTTAGTTCTTTTCTGCACAAATAAATAAATTTTAAAATATTTTCTTGACAAACGAAAGACATGCAACTATTATCTCTCTACTAAGGCATATGGCAAAATTGTATTTAGCAGGTATCACGGAAGGGGGTGTAACTCTAGATAGGTAGCCTGTAAGATACGCCAGAAGCTTTAGAAGGTGAAAAATCACCTGGAGTAAAGTCCAAAGATAGACCGGGTTCTTGAGACAGACTGGAAACATTAAAGGAAACATAGACACTGTAATGAGACCAATCAGTCAGCAGAAAACGGAAAATCAGAAGGCAGAGCTCCAAATAGTTCGAAAATCTCAAATCGAAACCTATATGGGGGAATTTATGAAACGTATCTCTATCCTTCTCGTAGCTGTTATGGTTCTTTCAACCGTAGTAGCAAGTGCTAATCCTTTCTCTGATGTTCCATTTTCACACTGGGCGTATGACGCAGTAAACAAACTGGCTGCCAAAGGCATTCTTCAGGGTTATCCTGATGGAACCTACAAAGGCAAACAGACTGTTACCCGCTATGCTCTTGCAATGGTAACTGCCAAAATGATCGCTAACGTTGAGCAGATGCTTGAATCAGGTATCGGCACCAACCTCGTAACCAAGTCTGACCTCCAGACCCTCGAAAAACTGACTGTTGAATTCGCAGACGAACTGGCACTCCTCGGTGTTAAAGTTACTGCTCTCGAAGACGACATGCAGGTAGTTAAAGAAGACGTCTCCATGCTTAAGCGCGATGTAGACGGCATCAAAGACTATATGGCCAAAGGTGGCATGGAAAAAGTTAAACTTTCTGGTGACATGCTTGTTCGCCACACCAACCTCATTCACAGCAATGACGGTCTTGCTACCAATAACCCCGGTTTTGTTGGCAATAACGACAACGCCAGAACTGAAAGCCAGATCCGCTTCAAGTTCAAAGCTAACATCGATGAGAATATCACCGCTGTAGCCCGCTGGTATGTTTTCACCAAAGGTACTGACAACGTTAATCCATCAGCTAATCCGACACTTGGTGCTGGTGGCTTCGGTACCGCTGGTATCGGTGTTGTTAATGCTTCTGACAACACTATCGACCTCGCTTACTTGCATATCAAAGACATGTTCCGCTTCGGTGGCGACTTCACTTTCGGTCGCAACTTCTACACTCATGGTCATGCTCTTCTCCTCAACGACTATGTTGATGCAGCCCGCTATTACAAGCGCTCTGGCGACGTTGATGTAGTTTTCCAGGCTATCTATGACCGCCACGTTGGCAGCTACAACGACACCTCTGCTGTAGACTTCCGCAACGTATGGAACCTCAACCTTGGCACCAAGTATCGTGACCATGACCTTTATATGGGACTCTACATGCAGGACGAACCTAACTTCGTTAATCGCATGGCTCCTGGTTCTTTCGCCCTTGGTAATGTCATTGCTGGCAATCAGAAGAGTGACAAGCGTTGGGACGTAGAATTTGGTTCAAAAGGCCCAATCGGTAATAACGGTCACTGGGACTATGACCTTGGCTTTGCTTACACCAACTATGAACTGGACGTTGTAAACACAGCAGCTACTGCAGCTAATCCTTGGATCAGCCCCGAAATGCAGGGTTGGATGGGTCACGTAGCAGTAAAATGGGACAGCAAAAAAGAATGGGCAGCCAAACTTGCTTATACCTTTGCTGACGACGAAACACTCGGTGGCATCGCTGTTAACAACGACCAGAGATATCAGGATGGTATTGAAACTCCTTATGAAGATATCAGCCGCGGCAACAATTATTTTGCCAATGGCCTTACCAACATGGGCGTTCTCAAACTCCAGGCTGAATTCCGCCCCCGCAACACCAAGCATTATTTCAGAATCGCCGGCGACCTCCTCGACGAACTGAAAGACAATGTTGCTAACGACTTCACCAAATACCAGGCTGGCCATGGTCTTACCACTGCTTACGGTCTTGCCGCAGCAGCAGCCAAGGGCAACAATACTGTTTATGACAGATATAACAACTTCGGCGTTGCTGATGCTAAAGCTACAGTATTCACCTTCGAATACCGCTATCAGCTTGCTGAAAACACCAGAATCAGAGTTGGCTACACTAACTTTGACTTCAACGGTGACGCTTGGAAATGGGACGGCGTTGGCAAAACTAAAGCCGGCAACGGTCTCTTCAATGACTTCGATTACAACATGCTCTGGACCGAAATCTATAGCCAGTTCTAATCGCACAATCTGATCATTGCGAGGAGGCGTAAGCCGACAAGCAATCTCAGACTAAGCACAGACCTTAAACCCGCCGGGCACCCGCCCGGCGGGTTTTTTACTAACAAAATTGCTATTTGCAAAGTTTATGCAATAAGGCCTATAATAATCAATGCCAACTTTACTGGATAAAGACGGTTTTAAGTTCTTCTTTTATGCGAATGAACATTTGCCCAGGCATGTTCATGTCATAAAAGCTGAGGGGTATGCCAAAATAGAGCTGTTTTCGCTGCAAGTGACAGAAAATTTCATGAAGCCAGCAGACCTGAAGAAGGCTCTCGCTATCGCAGAGCAATATCGATTTGAATTCGGGAGAAAATGGGATGAATATTTCAATAAAAGGTAAGCATGTTGGGTTTGATGATCAGTATCTTCGTGTTGAGCTCGAAGATGGCCGCGTCATAATGACTCCGATTTCCTGGTATAAAGAATTGATGACAGCTTCTTTGCAGCAGCTTAAAAATTATCGTTTTATCTGTGGCAAAACTGGTATCGAGTGGTCAGAGCTCGACTACCATCTCAGCATCGAAAGCATGCTGGTCAGCCAAATGCAGAAAGTAGCCTGAGCAGAAGTCTGTAAAACTTTTTTTACCCCCGGGAAAGTTGACATTGCGCCGGGTTGGGCTTATCTTGCAATATAGAGTTTATTATGTACCGATTACTGAGGAGGAAACCCATGAAAACAAGATTTCTACTGGTCGCCGTATTGTTCGTATTCAGCACTATATCAGCTTACAGCAACGTACTGTTGCCCCTCGTTCCGAGTGATGCCTATTTGATTGTCAATTTTGATTTTGCTGCAATTATTGCTCAGCCCGAGATCAAGGCTCTGGTCGACACTCAGATCGAGACCAGCCCGAACGATCTGGTTAACTTTTATAAACGTGCCGGCATTGAACCTGCCCGCGATATCAGAAACGTAATGCTTTTTCTCGATAGCAATGAACGCCCCTGCGTTCTTGTAAATGGCACTTTTTCTGCCAAGAAGATATCTGAACTCATTCAGACCGACAAAGAGCTCTCAGCGGGCTTTGAAATTGCAACGATTGATGGTCTTCAGGGTGTGAAAAACAAACTCAATGCCAACGGTAACATGATTTTTATCAACGAAACCACCATGGCTTTCGGTGCTGAAGATGCTCTTAAACAAGTTTCACAGCTCAGCAGTGGAAAAGTTAAAAATATCAGTAACAACAAGGCTTTTGCTCATATGATGGAGCGTGTCAATACAAATGCCAGACTCTGGGGCGCAATTGTAACGACTCCCAACTGGCAGAGCCGTGTTGAAATTCCGGTTGCTGGTCTGCAGAACATGAAAAGCGCTTTCTTCTCTGTTGACTACGACAAAGAATTCACCATGGATTTTACCGGTCTGGTCGAAAAGAAAGCTGAATTGCCTGAATTTGCTGATGCCATGATTAATCTGCTTGCCGCATTCCGGGGCTGGACAGCATCAGTTCCCGAAATGACCGAACTGCTCAAGAGCGCCAAGGTTGAAGACAATCAGGAAAACTTGGCCAGAATATACATTGCAGTGCCCGCCGAACAGTTTAAAAACAGCATGATTAAGCTGTCTGAAAAGGCTAACAAGAAAAACTGATAACAGTTTTCAGTAAAGTTACTACCAGGCCGGGGAGCGCATAGGCGTTTCCCGGCTTTTGTTTGTAAACTGAACATGTTCTGTAGCTTGAGGGTAAGAGTCGCTTATTCAACCCGAAGCAATCTACTGCCAGCAAAAGGTGACTAGCTTTCAGTATTCCATTTGTGCCGGAGGATCTGCAATACGAAAATCGGGATGCCGAGCATGCGCATGAAGCGGCGTGGCTCAAGCCAGAGCCGGAAAAGCCACTCGATTCCGCAGCGCTGCATCCAGGCCGGAGCGCGGGGCAAGGTCTGCGAAATTACGTCGAAACTGCCACCGACGCCGATTGCTACGCATCGGTTAAGGCAGTTGCGCAGTCGTGCAATAAAGTATTCCTGGCGTGGTACGCCAAGCGCAACAAAAATGATGTCAGGCGCGGCTTCGGTTATTTTTTTCAGAGTAGCCTCTTCCTCGACAGAGTCAGGCGCGAAATAGCCATGCTCAACACCGCATATGCTAATTGAATGTTCTTGTAGCAGGCTGTCAGCTGCCTGTTGTGCGATGCCAGGTTTGCCGCCCAGGAGAAAAACTTTCCAGCCTGCTTTGCCAGCGGCTTCACAAACTTGCGAAACCAGGGCGACACCGGGCACGCGCCCGGGCAGGGGAGTGCCAAGAAAGTCTGCTGCCCATACGACTCCGGCGCCGTCCGGAACAACCAGAGCTGCTCGTCGCATCAGAGCCTTGAAGCCCGCTTCTTCGTCTGCTCTTACCAGCGCCAGTGAGTCGGCGGTGACTATATGAAAGATTTCCAGAATTGAGCCTGATTCGGCGTCTGCGTCAAGGTAACAGCCGATACGCTTGATCACTTCTATTGGCAATACGGCGTCTATAGTAATACCTAGTATTTCGATCTGCCCGGATGCTGGTGTGCTGCTGCCAACATCTTTGCGGGCGAAGGTGCTGACAAAAACAAACAGAGAGAGAACGAAGAGCAGGAAAAGAGCAAAATATGCGAAACCTGGCGCTTCGATCATTACAAGGAGTGCCAGAAAATTCAGGCACAGAAAGAACAGTCCGGAAAACAGCACGGTCTTTTCGCGGCGCAATGACCATGAATACAATCTTTCATGGCTGTTGCCAAGGTGTAGCCGATTGCCGAAATAGGATGCGATAATCATACCGGTGATCAGTGCAAAGGGAAACAGGATCACCATTGATGGCACAAAAAGCCCAAAGAGCAACAGGCGCCCTGAGCCTTCCAGTAACGAGACAGCTGCAAGCAGAAAACCGGCAGTGAAAATGCCGCTGCTCCCAATCAGAACGCGCCTTCCACTCGCTGAATAGATAAGCATAAGCACTGATGCCGTAAGCAGCGCCAGATTAACCAGAACCGCAGTCTGTGTGAATTGATGCTGAGAAAAATAGATAAACTGTGTCAACGCGCTGGTCGCCAGCAGAATAAAAGGCATTTCGTAGACCAGTTCGGCGATTTTGAGACAAAAAATAATCAAAATTGCCCAGAGCGTCGCTGATATGACAAAAACTCCACTCGTTGCGCTATCCATCGCCGTAAAAAGGCTTGAAACAATAATCAATCCGCAATAAGGCAGCAAAGTAAGATAAGAGAATCTTTGACGATCTCTTAAAAAACCGATGATGGCAAGCAGAACTGCTGCTACCGCGAGAGCCAGATAGCTCTGCTGAGTAAAGATTCCACCAGCCAGGCCTGCCCCGAGAAATGCTCCAATAAACGGAAACGCTCCGACATAGCGCCCGCGACCCAATTCAAAGCGTGTTGTGGCAGTCAACCGGCTGCCTAGCGCCCAGAAAAGAATGGCGCCTGCGGTAGCGGTAATAAATGACTCGAACTGTCCGATATAGGGGTTCATTACTTAACTATAAAAGTCCGTCGCTGTTTTAGCAATGCGGCAAAGATTTCTGCTATACGCTACCTGAGAGTTCCCAGTAGACGATGTAATACAGAATCGCCGCAAAATAGGCGATTTCTATGCCAATTAAAAACGGAAACGCCCTACGTTTTGCGTCCCACCAGTCCCAGAAGAAGTTGAGGCGGTCGAAAGCCCCCAACAAAACGTGTACCAGTAGATAGCAGAACGCAAAAAGCAGCGTTAGAAAAGCCGGAATTACATAATAGTAAGCCATGTGGCAATACTAACATAGCTTTGCCCGTCAGGCAAACAACAAATCGCGTTCTGTGGTATAATATCCGGGTCTTAAGTCAACCGGCAGGGTGCAGTCGCTTACGGGCTCTACTACAGGGGGAAAAATGAAAATAGCCAGAATTCTGCTGATAGCCATTATTGCCGTTTCTCCGCTTCTTTGCGAAGCAGCAGAAATTGTTTTCTGCGGAAACAGCGACAATCAGTTTGATCTGTACCGCGCTGATCTCAAATCCGGCCAGATCTCCAGGCTTACTGATACAGATGCCGAAGAGCTTATGCCAGCGGTATCGCCTGACGGCCAGAGACTTGTTTTTGTTTCTGATCGCGATGGTGCCAACTCTCTATACATGATGTCATTATCGGGAACTGCAACCGTGCCAACCAATATAAGCGCCGGAGTGGGCGCTTATGCCAACCCCGCCTTCTCGCCGGATGGCAGCAGAATCGCTGTACAGTATGCTCCAGACCCCGAACTTGTATATGCAAGCACATCTATTGTTCTTCTCGATCCAGATGCTCGTGTGCAACAGACACTTGTTGACAGCATTTCACTGAAAACCAGTGGAAATAGTGAAACCACAACGCTTGTTGATCGCCCGGTATGGGTTTCTGACAGCCTGCTAGTTTATGTACTGGCAGAGTATTCGGATCCCGAAGTCGGGCGCTTGTCAAAATCGACACTTTATATGTATGACCTGAAAAAGCAACAGCACATAAGAGTTGCTGGCGGCGAAAGCTATTATAGCTTCGAGGGCGAGCCAATGGGCTTCAAGGCAGTCATGCCGTCGGTTATTGTCGAACAGGATGTCAGTCGTTCGCTGTTGTTTACGGCGATTCGTGGTGCTACTGACCGTGAGCCGATGAAGATAGTTCTGCCTGGTGGCGAAAAAGGTGTTATCGGGCTCAGCGATCCTGAATTTTTCGGTCCGATGCTCTATATTGACGCTTGTTGGATTTACGGAATCATGAATTCAGAAGGCAGTACCGGTCTGGCCTGGCGTGCTGATGATGGAAAAGCCGCAAAGCAGATTCTTGATTTTTCCGGCCGCATAATTTTTCCGGCCATAATCCGCTGATCGCACATCCTTCTTGCAATGGCCAATACCAATCCTGAAAGAGATTCACGTAATCGCAACTGCATAAGACCATCCGTGGTCAAAAAAGCCAGGGCTAAGGAGATTTCGCACAGAGACACGAAGACGCAAAGAATGCGAAGTTAGATATCTCCCTTTGGTCGAGATGAAAACTTTTGTGGCTTTGTGCAAGTATGTTTGTTTCTCATGTGATTGCTGTTATGGATTATCTGACCCTTAAAAAACATGTTGCCGAGCTGGCCGGACAGCTGACTGACCGGCCCCTTTTGACCCGGGCTGTAGATAGTGGTGGACGGAGCTTTGCTTTGCGTCTCAAGCGAAAAAACGGCGGCTGGTCTGATCTGGTAATTAATCTGGACAGCCCCGACCAGGGGCTGCGCCTGACCGAAAATACTCCTGAACTCGATAAAAACTCGTCGCTGGTGCGTACTGCCAACCGCCTTCTTATTGACAGTCACCTGACTGGTATTGAGCTTGCTGGCCGCGAGGCCGAAGGCAGCTTCGACCGGGTTGTAAAACTTCATTTTGTGGTCATCGACAACTTCTTTGGAAATCGCAGCGACTACTATATCTTCTGCGAGCTTACCGGCCGCATCGCTGATGTGTTTATCTGCGATGATGACCATAAAATTCTCGACCGCCTGTCGCGAACTTCTAACAATCTGATCGGTGCGATCTATCGTCTTCCCGAAAGCTCCCCACTACAAAACCCGTATGCAGTTGAGCCCGAAAAGCTGCGCCAAATTTTTGCAGCCCCTGTCGAGGAATGGAAAAACCAGCTAGGTGCCTTGTCGCCAAATTTGCAGGCCGAGCTGGTTTTTCGCCTCAAAACATGCGGGCGCGAGAATGCCAGCGAAGTTTTCAGACAATTATTCACTGAGATATCTGCAGACCAGCAGGCCTATGCTTATTGCAGAGACGGCAAGCTCAAGGCTGTTTCAGGGTATAGACTCGAACATCTTGAATTGGCTGAAGTCTCGGTTTTTTCGCAGGTGAATAAGGCGCTGAACTGGGCAAGCGAAGGTATTGTTTTGCCACGCCGACTGACTGAGCAGAAAAAACGTTGTGTTGCCGTTCTTGACCGAGAAGTAAGACAAAAGCAGCAACTTTTAGATGACCAGAAGAATCTGCTGACAAAATATGGCGAATCTGAACATTATCGCCATTATGGTGATCTGCTTGTGGCTAATCTTTATCGGATCAAGCCAGGCAGTAAAAGTGTTGAACTTGAAGACTGGCAGACTGCCGAACAGGTGTGTATAGAACTTGACCCGACGAGAACTCCGGCTGCCGGTGCTCAGCGCTTTTTCAACCTCTACAAGAAGGCTCAACGCGGCATTGCCGAGGTGGAAAAGCGCATAAAAATTCTTGATGGTGAACTGAGCTGGCTGCGTGAACAGCTCTGGCTTGCCGAAACTGCTGAGCATGAGTCAGATCTGTTGCCAGACCTTAAAGCGCTTGAACCAGAAGTAGACAAGAGCAAGGGCCGCAAAGATAAGCAGGCCGCGCGCGGTGGCCGAAAGCGCGCTGATTTTAAACCTGTGCTGGAAATTGACGGTTGCCGCTATTATGCTGGTCGCAATGCCAGACAGAACGATGCCATGACTTTTCAGCTTGCGCGGCGTGGTGATTACTGGTTCCATGCCAACGATGTTCCGGGCGCGCACGTGATTTTGCGAAAAGCCGAAGGTGAAGTAAGCGAAATTGATCTGCATCGAGGCGCATTGCTTGCAGCCTGGTTTAGTTTTGCTCGCGACAGCAGTAAGGTGCCGGTAGATTGTGCCGATGTTGCCCATGTAAAAAGAATTCCCGGCGGTGGCCCTGGTCGTGTCTCATATACTCACCAGAAAACTTTACTGGTTAATCCTGAGCTCGCCAAGACACTGCTTATTCCAGCGCAGACCATCCAGGCCGCTGATTTCTGATTTTCGCACGAAGTTGTCCGCAGATGACACAGATTAGCATAGATGAATTGCAGTCGCCGGGCCAAGGCTCCTTAAATCATCCTGCTGCCTCTTTCCTGCGGCGCCCGAGTATCCTCCCGCAATCCTTAGGGGGAGCCCCTGTATTTCGTTTTTTTCTTACTTGTATTTCGTGTTTTTGCGGCTTAGAGCGAGTATGTTTCTTTCTTGTGGGATTGGTATTATAATCTGAAAAAATTGTATGAGAAAGTTGGAATGTTTATGAGAAGCGGATTTGTCAGGTCAGCGATATTGCTGATGTTCATTGCAGGTATGACGTTCGCGCAGACGCCGAAGCCAGAAGAGGTTGCGCAGATGGTAGAAAACATCAGCCTGCCACAAGATCAACTGAAATCGCTGGCTTTTGATATGCGCATGAACCTGCCGATGCCACTCAGTATACTGTGTCAGCTGCGTTATCAGGCACCAGATCAGTATGCTTTGCATGTTTTCGATAATTATGATCAGACGCCAATTTTGATCATAATTGGGCATACGGCTATGATCAACGACCCGTTTGCCAGTAATCTGACTCTTGTTGCCTCGGCCGGCGTTGCCTTCAACTTTGTACCGCAGGGCAGCGATTATAACGCGCAGTTTGCATTCAATATGCCGCTCGACGGCAAAATAAACAATCATGTCGAGCTTGATTTTAAAACCATGTTTTCGCGTGTCAGCGAAAATCTTAAAGTAGAAAATGCCACCGCTGGCAGTTTGGTGTTTTCTGGAAATACTGAGCAGAAAAGCAGATGTACTGCTATTTTAGCAGCACAGGAAAAATTTGCCCTGCGTGAGGTCAGGCTCTTTATTGAGAACGAGCCAACTGCCATACTCGAAATCGAAAAGATCAAAGTTGATGCCGAATCAGAACCAATCGCGGATATGTTTCCGCTGGCGGCTTTGGCAAGCTCGTCCATCTCGCTGAACTTCATCGAGCCTCAGGGCATGATTGACACTGCATTGGTGGCAATGACTGTAATCAAGGCTGTCTTTGCCAGGTCCGCGATTCGCGACCCACAACTGCGCGAAAAAATCGAAGCTATGCTTAATCAGAAGGTTGACTGGTTTTCGGTTGAATCTGTCGATGCCAGCCGTTCAGAAAAATTGCGCGAGATTTTCAAGCCCCTTTAACGATGAGAGACTTGCAAAATCATGAATTTCTACCAATAATCGAGATCGCCACGGCAGGTTTAAAGACATTTTGTCATGGCTGCTGAGTGGCAAACGGTATTCAAAAGGCATAGCCTTATGGATGTGGCTTATGCTCGGCTGTCGCAGAATATAGGCAGCTGTGTGCAAGCTGGTTCTGAGCTAATCTAATTTTTTTCGAATTCTGCAAGTTGCTCTAATGTCATTTATCATTGCCAAGCAGATCAGCGAAACTGCAGGCGTCAAATTCTGCTCTTAGGCGGCTTTGCAGCAATTCAAGACGTTCGTGTACAGGGCACAGGTTGCTGCGGTCGCAGGCGCTGAGATCCTGGCAACAAATATTCAGGTTGATGGCTCGTTGATCAAAGAGTTTGAGAATGTCGAAAAGAGATATCTCGTCCGGCTTACGTGCCAGAAAAATACCACCCTGTTTGCCGCGATGGGTAGCAAGTATGCCTGCTTCAACCAGGTGATGCGAAATTTTTCGCAAAAATCTATAGGGTATCTGCATTTTCTCACTGATTTCATTCGTTGCAACAGCGCCTCTTTCAGCGTGTTGAGCCAGATATAAAACCGTGCGTATTGCGTAGTCAGCTTCTCTTGTAATCATATTGTTTGTCACCAGAAATAATGATATAAAATGAGTAGCAAATATCTGCGGTCAAGTCAAGCTCTTATATTTCTATCGCTGTAATGCTCATTGACAGGGTACGCAAGGTGAATTAGAATGTCTCAGAATACCCGGAGGTGAATTGTGCCAGAACAGAAAAGCGGCCAACGCTCAGTAAAACGGAAAAGTAAGACCAAAGCGTCAGTCAGCTCTGACATCAGAAGCAGTCTGGTCGAATATCTGCGAGAAATAGAGCTCGACGAAGAGCGTGTTCTCGCTAATCTAGTATTTGAGCCGGTCGTCATTGGTCGTCAGCTCGAAGAGAACCATTTTAGCATAACCGATTTTCAGGGAACGGAAGCCAATCGGACGCTGCTTAACACCATGATTGAGCTTCTCGACGAAGGTCTGCAGATTAATCTGGCTAACATGATGGCTCAGCTGGTGCAGGAGCGCGTAGGCAAAAAGACTCGTCTTGAGCTTGTTGGCGGCGAAGATCGGGTCCGGGATCTTTTTCTTTCGCCTTTTTCTAAACCTGGCGTAAGTATGGTCGACGATATCGAACCGGTTATAGAGAAAATCAGAGATCGCAACATCAGAACTGCAGCTCATAGAGCCATGGTGCAGTTTTCTGAACGTATAATTCATGGTGATAAAGATGCTTTCGAGATACTTGGTAACTGTATACAATCTCTGCGAAATCTTTTTTTGCAGGGCAGTGCCGGCTATATCAGAAGCCTCGACGCTCATCTGGCTGAAATGGAAGAGTTGATTGTAGATCGTCGCCTGCAGAAACGTAGCTATCTGGGTTTGCAGACGAACTTTCCGATACTGATGGAACAACTCAACGGTTTTCAGAAGGAATTTTACCTGGTTACGGGTGGAGTGGGCATGGGTAAATCGACTTTTGCGACTCAGTTGGCCTGGGACCTTGCAACTCTTAACCCTGATTTGACCGTAATCTTTTTCAGTCTCGATCTGAACCGACTCGATGTTACCTCTAAGATAGTTTCGCAGGCGGCTGAGATTCCAATAGATTATGTTAAGAACCCTTACGTAATCCGAAGCGATATCGAGGAAAAGCGTAAAGCAGCGATGCAGACAGTCGGAAGGATGAGTAATCGTCTGATTCTCGTCGATGAATCCAGCGGTCGCCTTTTTATCGACGATGTTAAAAAATATGTTAAGCGTATCAGACTTGAAAGAACCGGTGATGTGGCCGTGATTATCGACCCGATATTCAAGATTTTAATGCGCAATCAGTCACAAATGACTTTTAACGAACGATGTAACCTGCTGTCGGCAGAGCTTAAAAGTCTTGCGGCTGTCGAAGGGGTTACTGTCATTGCTACTGCTGGCTTGCCCAAGGCTATCAGTAGTCGTCGCCCAGTTAAGGAAGATCTCGAGGAAATCATGGGGCTTCTTTATGACCCCTACGCTGTTTTCTTTTTATATTCAGATTATCTTAATAACTTTGATACACCCTTCCTTGAATGGGAGTGGGGTAAGGAAGACAGTTACATGATTCCTATTACCGAGGCATATGTTGCTAAAAACAAGATGGGAAGCACTAACTCACGTATTTTTTATCGATATTTTGAGGCTTTCGCGAAATTCAAAGAATGTGCTCCGCAGGAGGTCGAAAACTATACGGCTATGATCGAAAACCTTGAGCGCTTCAAAGAACAGCAGAATAACCCGATTGCCCGGCGAAATAACGGTCGGGCAGAGGAATTTTAAATGGAAACAGCACAGGAACTTTTCGAAAAAGGTGTTGACCTTCAGCAGCGCGGCCTTTTCGATCATGCTATCGAAGAATACGACCGAGCATTAAGGCTTGATCCTGATAATATCAATATTATGTTAAATTTGGGCGCAGCTTGTTTGCAGAAGGGGCTTTCCGATCGCTCGGTAAAATTGCTCAAAAAGGTTGTCGAGAAAGAACCTGAGAACAGCATGGCTCTTTATAACATAGGGAAGGCCTATGTTTATCGCGAAGAATATGATATAGCTCTGGTGCACTTTAACCGGGCTTCAGTTCTGTTGCCAGAAGATATTGATATCAAAAAACTGATAGCAGTCTGTTTGCGAAAGCTTGGGCGTCTTGATCAATCGGTGTCGATAACGCTCGGACTGCTTGAACTAATCGCCGGTGATGTCGAGGCTCTTTTGTGTTTGGGCGATGATCTTATGCAGTTGGAGCGTTTTGATGAGGCGTTGGATGTATTCAGGCGTGCCAGTTCAATTGCCTGCGATTCGATTGTGCCATTGCTCGGAATTTATCAATGCCAATTGCGGCTTGATAGTCGTGAAAAGGCGGTAACTGCTCTTAAGCGTGCAATTATGATTGAACCTGCTAATCAGGATCTACTGGTAAAGCTGGTGGATGTGTATATTGGCGACGGCAGAATCCAGGAAGCGGTCGAGGTTATCAACAAAGGACTCGAAACTATCGAATCTCCTGTGCTGTTACGGGAAAAATATAACGAAATGGCCAGGCGTCTGCCGGTTTTGCGCAAAAAAGCAGCAGCAGCCAAATTAGAGGCAGGCTTGAGTCGGCATGAAACCGATGTCTATGATGTTCTGGACGCTCTTTATGATGGCCGGATTCGGCTCGAGGTAGCGGTGAAAGAGCTCGAAAGTCTGCGCCGAAAAGACTCATCTGATCTGCTGGTGGCCGATGAACTTGCTAATCTGCTCTTTCAGGCGCGCGAATTCGCTCGTGCTGCCGAGATTTATTCTGAGGTGCATCTTAGCCGACCATCAGATCCCAAGCATCGCATTGATCTTGCCAAGTCGTTGGCCATGAAGGGCGACAACGAAGCCGCTCGTGCAATACTCAAGGATTCGTTGCGCGATCTTGGTCATATGCCTGAGCTTGATCTTGCCATGACTGAGCTTGATCTTTTCGATAAAGAATTTGCCCGCGCCGCTGGCCGACTCGAAATAATTCTCAAGGAATATCCTTCTGAGCAGCATGCGCTGTTCCTTTATGCCTACACCGCCATGCGTCTTGACGAGCTCGAAACTGCCGAGAACGCTTTCTTGCAGTTGTTTGAGAATAATAAGACCGATGAAGAGCTTGCGGTATGGTATTCTCGCCTGGCAATCATGCAGGGACAGCCGGCTCGCGCTCTTAAGATCTGGGAGAACTTCAGCGACGGCATAGAGAGTCTGGTAGAAATAATAGCCAGAGTTGAGCTTACGCTGGCCACCGGGGACAGTAAGGGGATTATGCGGCATCTTCATAAAATTGGTGATTATCATCCACGATTTATTGAGGATCATATGTTGTTTGGTAAAGCATTTTTCTTCGCTGGTGATTTTTCTTCAGCGCAACGAGAATTTGATCTGGTGCTGCGACTTGAAGCTCGCAACGCGGAGGCACTGGCGATGTCAGCCATGAATTCGCTCATTCGTAATAAAACCGCCAAATTCTGGAATTTCTGGCAGCATGCCATCGACTGCGATTCACTTTATGCCGTTATTCCGGCTATGGTGCTCAAGGACAGTCTGAATTTTTCGCAGCGCGAGCGTCTTAAGGTTGAAACCCGCAAAATGGTCGAGATCGGTGCGCTCAAGGAAGTTGATAAGGCCCGGCTGGCCCGCTTGCTTCAATGTCTTTGAATCAGGAAATGAATAATGAATACAAAAGCTAGTAAATCGCGAAATGTCAAAGCATTGCGTCGAATGGTCGCGAACTTGGAAAAAAAGACAGAAACCCGCCTCAAAAACGCTGTGTGCGATGTTATTGATCTCGGTGGCTTCTCGCTCGCGGTTTTGCTCGAGAAACTCAGTTCGCTGACGGTGCCGGTGCAGATGGTTGCGGCTCGCAAAATTGAAGATTTTCTTTATTTTCACCCCGAAAAAGGGGCGAAGCTGTTTGACCGCCTGCTTGCTGCCATGCGTGATGTTGATGTTACCTGCCGCCCGTTTTTGCTTGCAGCTCTTGCCGATGTTGTCTCGCATGTCGAAGCCGATCACATGACCATCGGAAAGCTTGCTCCTGATGCCCTTGATGCTCTTGACAGCGATATGGACTTTGTCAGAATGGGCAGGGCGGTTGAGCTGGTTGTTAAAGCTACCGGAATTACCGGGATACCTGCTATTATCAGATTAATGATCAAGTCTACTTCTCGCCTTGACGATTATGCTAATTATCAGTTTATTGAGACTGCTTTAATGGCGCTCAAGAGGCTCGGCGGCGAACCTGTTATTAGGTTGTTGATCAATCCGGCGTCAGATGAAGCTATTCGCCAGTTGCGTATGGAATGGCGTTCAATGGATCAGCAGTTGCTGCAGGATACACTCGCGGCATTGCGCCAGGTAGATGCAGATTTTGCACAGGTTATGCTCAAGGTAATCGATTTGTCTGATTTTAATCTGCCCTTTGCAGCTATGATCAGAGAAGGCATTTCGCACAGCGACAAATGGGTGCGTCATGCTGCAGTCGCATCAATGAAGAAGGCGTCTGAAGCTGTCAGCCCGGAAGCCCTTGCTCGTATGCTTAATGACGATTCAAGTGAGGTGCGGCTGATGGCCGTAACCTCGTTGGGTGGCTTTGCCAGAGAGCAGACCGGTGTAACGCTTGAAGAACTTGCTGCCAGACAGGGAGAATCGCTGGAGATTCGTTTAAACGCCCTGTATGCGCTGTTTTCTCAGAAAAATCTCCCGGCGCTGGAAAATCTGGTTACGAGCGTTGATAATTTTAATCTTGCGGTCAACGCGCAGGGGTTGGCTTCATTGTTGATGCCGCGAGAAGAAGGTGCCAAAAACATGCTCAAGACTTTTGTCAGCGTTAAGTCGGAGTTGGTGACAGAGGCTGGCTATTATCTGCTCGAAATTCTAGAGCCAGAGGATATCGAAATTCTGATATCAGCTCACGCCTCTGCTGCAAACGAAGTTCAACGCGAGAGATTGATCGATTTTTTGAGACTGTTTGTTGCTAAAAAAGCTGGGCCAAGATTCGACCAGGCAAGAGCCCGTCTGTCTGTGGCCGAACAGAAAGCTCTCGATCTGCTAAGCCCACCAAAAGCACCGCTGAAGGCTAAGCTGCAGAGTTCGTAGCTTATTTTCAGAAGTAGACTGTTTTTTTTGTAGAGCAGTTTGTATTGCAATGATAAATTCTGCTTGTTGGCGAATTTTTAGCAGGCATTTGCTAGTCTCAGTTGTAAGTAGTATTACTGAGAGGACGCTCATATGGTCGCAAGAATACAGGGCCGCGAAATAATATTTTCGCGGCCCTGTTATTTGTTGTGACCGCGTTCGCTTCTCGTGAAGTCTACGTCATGCTCTGATTGCGCCGACTGCGTGTGAATCGCCGATACGCAGCTATGATGGGTATTTGTCTAATGATTTTGTCAGCAGTTTAATGTTTACGAAAGCTGTCTCCCTTTTATCGGCGTTCTCTTTGATTGGCTGATTTTTTACCGGAGTGCGTTTGGTTAAGAATTTTCAGTTGTAAGGCTATATTTAGAGGCTTTGTAAGCCCGCAATATCAGATTTGCGGGCTTTTCTTTTGCGCCTGAAGAAAAGGATGAAGGCTTACTTTTAATATCTATCATAATTCAGATAGATTTGGTATTGTTGATCTGATAAATGATATTGTTATCATCAATGTGCTTAAAGGCCGTGGAGTATAAATGGTTTATTGATAACTATATCATTTAACGATCTTATTCTTAAGAGGGGAGTTTCTGCTGTAGAGCATGAGACGATAACTCAGTGTTAAACGAGCGAAAAATTATGGCCATACCAGTTTCATGCGGAAGACAGACTGGCGACCATTGAAAAGCTTGTGGCGGCCGTAGACAATTCCGGTGTCGGAGATCGAATCCTTTGGCGATATATCGGGTTTGTCTTACAATGCCAGCTCTAAAGGGGGGGGGGGGCATGTAATCAAAGTTACGGGCAGGGCCGGGGGTTAATGGGATTAGGCAAAATTTGCGCAGGAGGTGTTGGGCGCGAAGGCCTTTTCC
>JAHISQ010000053.1 GCA_018818125.1 Candidatus Rifleibacteriota bacterium | reverse complement strand
GTTATAGTCAACCAGTATCTCGCCAATTCGTTCTGGTTTCAACGTAATCGCATTGTGCGGGCAAACTGCCGCACAAACTCCGCATGAGTGGCACAGATCATTAAATACCAGCGGCTTGCCTTTAACCACTGCAATCGCGTTGTATCGGCATTTTTTGGCACAAATACCACAGCCATTACAAAGCTGTATATCAAAAACAGCCTTTTCTGCAAATACCGGCAAGAGTTCATCATAGTTGCAACGCAAAAACAGGTGACAATTGGGCTCCTCAACATCGCAATCAAGAAGTCTTACCGGCAGATTGAATTCCTCAGCACGGCCAAGTGTCCAGGCCAGACTTAAAGCCAGCGTGGTTTTACCGGTTCCGCCTTTGCCACTGCAAATCGCTACCTTCAAAGAATCAAACCCAGTGTCCTTCAACGTCGGCCCCTTCCATCGCCTTAATCTTGCCTGTTTCAACCATTTGAACAGCTTCTTTCAGAGTCAGGTCGCCTTCAATCGAATAAATAATTACACCGGCGGCTTCGAGAACGCGAAAAGCCTTGGGACCGCAGTGGCCAGAAATAACCGCCTCAGCGCCAAGATTGACCACATTCTGAGCGGTCTGAATACCAGCGCCTTGAGCCGCCTGAAAATTCTGGGTATTCGGGTGCCAGCTGCATTCGGCAGTCGTGCTTTCGTAAAGCGCAAACATCTGCGCTCTACCAAATCGTGAGTCTACCTTTGCATCAACACTCTGTTCTTTTACCGAAACCGCATACTTCATAACAGCTCTCCTTTTGCTTATCGCACTTTGCGCGGTTTATTGATACCGGGCAGATCGACCGGCTCAATTTTCTCACTGTTGCAATCGGGGCAGTTCTCTTCGCTTTCGCCGGCAGGGAAAGTGCTTTCGCATGCCGGGCAATAGTAGAGATTTTTCATGTATTCAACAGTACCACCTTCAATCTTAATCGCCATACCCTTGATCAAAGCTTCAGCAATCTTTTTATGCGCCGATTTAACGATATTGCCGAGTGTCTGGCGCGAAACATTCATCTTCTCGGCGGCATCTGCCTGATAGAGC
The DNA here is from genome assembly GCA_018818125.1 of Candidatus Rifleibacteriota bacterium. Taxonomy (GTDB): domain Bacteria; phylum Muiribacteriota; class Ozemobacteria; order Ozemobacterales; family Ozemobacteraceae; genus Rifleibacterium. Next base: position 89,227 of record JAHISQ010000053.1, on the reverse strand, counting down.
TCTTCGAAGTCGGTCAGACGAACAGCTTCGAGCTCATCGAAAGTAAGACTAACAGTTTCAAGTTCACGCACCGGTATTCCGGCCGGCTTGAAGTAGGTTGCTCCGAATTCACCATGGACTCTGCGGCGCAATCTTGGTCTAACCATTGTAATTCCTTTTGTTTTTGGCATTTGCCAGATTCAGTATAATTAGCAAATGCCAAAAAGTCAATCTTGATTGATTTAAAATTCAGTTTTAGAACAGAGTAATGATAGTCTCTTTTTAACCCGACAGCAATTCTCCTATTACCTGCTGGTCTTTATCTTACTCTGGCTTACAGTGCAGATTGCAAAGAATATTTGGCACCTGGAGTCGGAGAACATTCATTTCCGGCACGGTTTCTGGAAATTTGATAGAATAAAGACAAACCGGTAGAGGAAAACAAACATGCAAAAAGCGCTGCGTTGTGCGATTGCTGTTCTCATGCTCCTGATACTGTTACCAGCTAGCCTTGCGGCGGCGTCGTGGCAGGTTTTCAGTGAAACGGCCGGCATAGTTGGCCGCGTCGTCAACTGCTTTGCATCGTTCAAAACGGTTATGGCGGTCGGCACTGATCAGGGCGTGAGCATTTACAGCGGCGACACCGGCACCTGGTCAGCACTTGCTCTGCCCGAACAGATAGCCTCGGCACCGGTCAAAGACATTGCCTTCGATGAAAACGGGCACATGTGGCTGGCAACAGCCGGCGGACTGGTCAGTATTCAGGGTAAAGACATCACAATTTACGACTCAAGCCACAACCTGCCGACGATAGATATTGATCGCGTGCAGATCAAAGACAATCAAATCTTTATAGGTTGCTTTGGCGGATATGTAGCGCGCGCCAACATTCCGCAATCCGGCACCACCAGGTTTACACCGGTTAACTATCAGGACGGGCCTGACGCCGGAGGCTTTAAAATCAGATCAGTCGGCATTTCTGGACTGGCGATGATTGATCAGAGTAGAGGGTGGTTCAGCACGCGAGGTGGTGGGCTGATTGAAATTGTTGGCGCCAGCCAGTTTCCAGCCAACACCAGTGATGGCAGCGCTGAGTCCTGGATCAATGATTTTTACATTTTCACCGGCAAAGCACGTGAGATGCACACTATCGCGGCCACGCCACAGCATCTCAGCCTTATCAAAAACAATAACACGCTGAACGAAATCAGTCTGCCAATGGAAGACCCCTGGCTTAACTGCGTAATGGTAATTAAAGAGCCAGACGAGATCTTTGATCTGCTCAGCAAACCAGAAATGAGCGACAGCGAACAGACTCTTTTCGACTTTCTGCCAAAGCGCTCGCTTTTTGTCGGCACCCGCAACAACGGCCTGTGGCGGTTTCAAAAAGGAAAATGGACACAATACCTGACCACTAATAGCGCTCTACCGTCAAACAGCATTAACCGCCTTTACGCAATTGATCGTCTATTGATTGTCTGCACCGATGCAGGTCTTGTGCTGATCCATCTTGATTCAAACCAGTATGATGAGTTTAAGAAAGAAGGACTGGGCACGGCATATTTCAAGACGATATTCCCGTTTCCGCCAATGTATGCTGCTCAGATCTTAAACTTTCAGATTGTAAAAGGCAGTAGTTACTGGTTTTCGCACCAGTATGGCCTTACCAGATGGCGATCTGGCAGCTTTCCCAAAAATTATGACCAGCAGACCCTGCCTGATGTGAGCAGCCGGATTGAGCCAACAAAGGAAGACACCGCTTCGGACCTCAACAATGAAGAGCCAGAACTGCCGGTCGATGGTGTCGGCGAAGAGGCTATGCGCGGATATTGGCAGCTGTATACAAAAGAATATCTGACCTACGACAACACCGAACTGTTTGAGATTCCATCACAGAAGATAACCTGGATGGTTATGGATCACAGCACCGATTATCTCTGGCTAATTTTTGACGATAAACAACTGGCACGTATGCGCATCAAGAAACGCGTCGTCAAAAAGGACGGGCGCCGACAGAAGATTGAGGTGGCAGATTGGCAACTGCTCGACAAATATGTGCCTTGGAGCAATGGCACGCAACTGAATGTTGTCTGGTACACGCCCGACAGCATCTACGTCGGAACCAGAAGCGACGGCTTTTACATACTCAAAAATCCTGGCAGCAAAGATCTTGAGAAAGACCCCTTTGAATGGCAGCATCAAAACACCTATACCGGGTTACCCGACTCTGACGTGCGCGGTTTCGCGCAGTGGAATTCAGAACAGGGCAAGATTCTGGCCATTCAGCACAACAATGAAATCAACCTGTGGGATGGCGAATTTTACACTAAGCTCGACCTCGGTGGACGGCGACGCTATACCTGTATAAACAGCGGCGCCGAAGGCAATCTATGGGTAGGTTCGGTTGGGGGATTATTTCGCGTCAACCCGGCAGGTCTGGTTTTTTCTTACAGCTCTGGCAACGCTTTTTTTGATTCAGACATAATCACTGCAATCGGCACTCTTCCGCAGAGCACTGAATATCCGCTGGGAGTATGGGTTGCCTGCGACCAAAAAGGCGGAAACACCTTAACAGCCAATCTTTTTGAGGGTTCAGATGAGCCACCAACCGTTATCACTGACGCACAAGGCAAAAAACACGTTATTGAGGCAGAGATCAGCGGCTCATCATTTCATTATTTTGACGGGCTGACCTGGGATAAATGGAAAATGGCCGGTATCAGAAACATATTTATCGATGACGAATTCGTCTGGGTTACCACCAACATCAGGGTGCGCCGGCTGCGCATACCACGCTGAGCTGCGTCAGTATGACTGCACTACCGTCGGCATGTAAAGGCGCATGACGCGGCACGAAGTAGAGATCCAGAGAAACGACTGATCGAACATCATTGCCATCACGCCAGGCCGGAACATCGGTTCCCATTTTTCGCCATCGTAGAGCATGATCTGGGAGGCGCTGACATCAGCATTTTTGACCCGCATGCGGTATGGGTTGTCGCGGCCCTTTGCGATAAATGGTGGCACATCTGATGTTTTATAATGCTTAAGCGAACCGCTTTGTTCTCGTGCCTGATTGTCTACTGCCACCGCAATAACGTATGGGTATTTTGCATCGTCGGGGGCCGCAGCCATACATACGACTTTTTCGTTGTTAAAGTCGTTCATTTTCGCATTAATCTCGTGTATTGTTCCGGCGGGCGTCAGATAGAGCAGGCCCTCCAACGAACCAAGCCAGAGGTTGTAATTGCGATCCTGAACCATACAGGTATAGTTGCGCTCAGGAACCGACACAAAGGTAAGACTGGTGCCATCAAAGGTTGCAAGTCCCTTTTTGTGCATCATTGCAGCGACTGCGCCCTTTTCGGCTTTCCAGTATTCGATCGCCTCTATGTTCTTGAACTGATCGGGTTCGTCGGAGCCTCCTGGCAGCTCAATGCGCTTCCAGTCAGAGGCACGCAGATCATTCAACACGGTGCCGTGTGCGGCTGGCAGAAAATATACACCGGTAGTCTCGGCACTTACATAGATATCGGAACCAACCCGCTGGACACATAGAAGCTTTTCGGATTTTTCCCAGGGGAGCTGTCCAGAAGAAAACTCATACCAATCGTTATTGGCCGGGTCAGGAACGGTCTCACCGACTCGGTTGTCAAGACAGGCCAGCACATTGCCATCGAATATAGTCCAGACACGCTCAGACAGATCAAGCACCATATCTTTGATATTCTCAGAAGGAATAGAATGCAGCGGGCATTCCTGCATCAGCGAAGCAACAGAGAACAACTGATGAACACGAACGTCGAATCTGTCATTGCCGAGTACAAACACCGCAACAAGAGGGTAAGGGCTGGCAGCACGTTCGCCTGAGCTTGATGCGCTGGCAACTACTGCATCTGCATCGTCGGTATCGGTATCGGTATCGGTATCGGTATCGGTATCGGTATCGGTATCGGTATCCGTGCCTGAACCTGCGTCTGTCGCGGCACCGTCAGAACCTTCGGTTGCGTCGTCGGTTTCGCCGTCTGAGGTGTCTCCGACAGGCTGACCGCCGTGCGCTCTTATGGCTTCGGCAGCAGCTCCGGGAGTTATTTCATCGAGAGACGAGACGTAGATAAGCACTTCATTTTCGGGCCCGGCCATGGTTTTCATGTCAAGCGAGACATATATTTCTGTAATTGGCGCCGTACAGATATCGGCCGGCTGTTCCTTGCAATAGTGGTGCCAGAGCTCTTCACCCGGCCCAGTCGGTGGCCGGTCGCCAACCATGGTGTTATCCTCGATCTGCAAATTTTTAGTCGGGTCGTTCGCCTTTGTCTCAAAGCGCCCGGAAAGCTGAAAACGATACTGCATTACCCCGATGAAGGGTGCAACCGGAAAAACAAACCGCGACAAGCCCCGATCATGCGCGAGCCAAAGGTCTTTGCCGCGCAGCATTTTACCATAAGCGATATAAGGCTCAATCGGATAAGCCTTGTGATATGGGTTGCCAAAAACATACGGCCCCCAGCTCTGCAAAAACGGCCAGAACGTCTTGGCCCAGTATGGGTCTGATCCACTAACCTGAAAAATATCGAACTGATAATCTTCTGAGATACCAAGCATGGTCAATCCGCCGTCAGAGAGAATCGCCAGCTTTTTTGGGCCGGGCAGATAGTAAACCTTGTTGATATTATCTGACGGAAGCGGACTGTCGCGACTGGTAAGATTGCTCCAGCGGCCGTCATTGAACACCCACAGACCATTACCGCGGGTACCGGCATATAAAATGCGCTTACCAAGAAAAGTTTCGAGATGCAGATAGCCTTTCGGCTTTTCTCGCTTGTATTCGTCAGTTTCTTCGTCAGGCGCAGTGGTTACGCAGCTGATCCAACAGTCTTCGGTCGGCAGCGTGCAGCGCCCAACAGACTGGTTATTCGAAATCAGATTCATCTGATTCTGGGTTACGGCAATTATGCGGTTGTAGTTTCCCTCGTTGAAGGCCCAGAAGTCATTTACCCAGTCGGAAAAAAGCTCATCGCCACCAACCAGATTAGTACCATCATCAGCCCGCAGCAAGCCGTTCCCCTTGGTCGAATAAATACCACCACCCGGATAATCCATGGCCAGCGCGGTAATACCAACAGACAAAAACTTGTTAACGTCTTCGTTGCCAAGATTGGCCGAATTGACCGGCATAAAGCTCGAAACGCCGCTGCCCGGCGAAATCTCTGAAACGAACAACCAGCCGCCAAAGCAGCCTACGTAAATTTTATTGTCGCAGACTTGTACAACCTCAACGTCTACGGTCGAAAGACCGTTTTGATGATCGTATTTTCTAACTTCCGGAACGGCTTCAGGAAATTTCTCGAGTCCGATGGCAAGCAGCCCACCCGGCGTTGCTGCCCAAAGGGTGCCGTAATCGTCAAAGTCGATCGAGCGCACTGCGACATCGGAAAGCGCAGGGTTATAACTGCCGAGGTTAAACCAGCTCGTGTAATTATCAAGATAGAGGCCGATGCCTTTGTCGCTGCCAACTGCCATCATGCCCTTTTTAATGGCCAGGCAGCTGAGGTTATTGCTGGGAAGCCCGGAGCGGGTGTTCCAGGTCATCCAGGTCTGCCCTGCCAATAAAGGTTTTGCGACCATCAGCAACAGAACAAAAAGGGAAAATATACAAATGCTGGCTATTAATTTTTTATTCATAGAAGTCATGATACGCCAAACCACAAAAGACAGTAAACAGTTACCGGTCATAATCATTGCTGGTGACTGTAAGAACGACTATGATATAATTACAGCATGGAACTCATCAGAAAAATATCTCAGCAGCTGTCAAAACTGCGCGATCGCAAAGCTGCCGTCAAATATGGCGAGGCTGATGTTAGCGCGCCTTGCGTGATTAACATTGAAGAGTTTCCACTGCTAACCTGGCAGAACTTTCTAAGTTATGTCGACGAAGCACAGAACAGCCCGGACAGCCGTTGCCGCAACTGCCTTCAGCGTCTTGGCTCGATGAATACTGACAGCCAGAACGAATACTTCAACTTTTTTAACGGCCTGGCGAAAAACTCGGATGAGTGGCGACCGGTGCTCAGCTTTGCTGAAATACCCGCTCAATTCGACAATGATCTTTTTGACAGCATTACCAGCGAATATAGCAAAGCAAAAAGTGTTGCCGAGCAGACCGGCATGATCTCGACGCTTTTCTGCACTGCCGATCCGACCAGTCTTGAGCTCCTCTGCCAGCTGCTCGAAGGCAACGTCGAGAGGTATCAGCAGACTATTTCGCCAGCTTTTCAGGACCTTGTTGTTCGAGAAAAAGCCGCACGGGATCAGCTCGACAAAATGCTTTCCGAAAGCTGGACCGACGAGATTCGCTGGTGGCTGATTCGCTCAATTGCCAATGCAGCCTTTCCGGTGCGAAATTTTCTTAAAAGCAGAGTGCCTGAAAGTTCTGATGACCGGCTTGCCTGCATGACTTTTCCGATCCTGCTGAAAGCTGGTTTTGCCCTGTTAAAGAATCTTAACAACATGGAAAATCCGAAAGCGGAACAGTTGCAGAAGCTCTATTCAGGACAGTTGACCCGCTTGACCGACATAATCAGCAGCAGTCCTACTTGATCGCAATCATGCGATAATAGGCCTTTTTAAGCCCCATTTTCTCGTAGAGTTTGATGGCCTTTTTATTTTCGACATCGACGTGCAGAGAGAAATTGCCGTCGGTCAGCTTTCTGACTTTTTCCATGAGCCTGGTGCCAATTCCGCGCGATCCGGCGGTAATATCTGCGCCAATGTAGACCAGGTGATACTGTGGCATAACTATGCCCACCGGCATTTTTATAACCACGGCAAGGCCTTTCATTTCACCAGAAATGTAGGCGCCCAGGACAAAACCGCCTTCAAAAGCGACTCTGAGTGCCTCAAGAACGCTCGGCCGGTCATCACCATATTGGCCAAGGTAGGTATCAACATAATCAGCTAGTTGCTCGATGTTTTCAAAATCATCATCACCAAGTTGTCTGATATTAAGCTCATTCTTGCCTTCTTCGAGAACGACCACATTTGCCCCGCAGCCATCTATCAGTCCTTCCCGCAACGCGACAGCACAGGCAGACAATGCTGCCGCGCCTCTAAATGCCACCTTAAGGTCTTCCGAGCTCTTCGTCCGGGGAATCATCTGGCGAATTTCTTCGTTAGTAACACTTATAAATGCGCCACCTGAGTCATATACGGCATTAAGAACATTTTGCGGATCAATAATACTGTATTCGATGGTATTTTTGCTCATGCCCTTGTAGCGGTTCAGAGATTTTCTGTCCTGCAGACGGGTTTCGTTCTGTTTCCAGGCTCGATAAAGCGGATTATCAAACCCGGCACATGCCACCAGCATTCGTGGAATGCGTTGCACCAGACCGCGGCGCCACAAAGATCTGAAACCATAATGCAAACCGGTTACCAGAGCGCCATTACTAAGAAAACAAAAAATATTTTTCGGGCTGTCACCAAGCTTAGCCACGATTTCTTCAGCTATTTCGGCATACACGTTGTCTGTTATACAACAGTTGCTGTAACCGTGATTGGCGTCATACCAGTTGTTATCTGCTGCCAGTCGACGACTGCGCTGGTAAGCCTCGTTATAGCTACTTCCAGCCTCTATAATTTCAACGTTTGGTCTCTTGAACCAGCGTTTTTTTCGATCAACAGAGCCTTCAGGCATAACAACACGACAACCAATCCCAAATTTTTCGGAAACAAAGGCCAGAGATTCGCCAAGTTGGCCGAGTGATGCGACCACAATGGTTTTGAAGCCGAGTTGCACTGCTTCTTTCACCAGATAATAAGCCACTCTGTCGTGCATGTGACCGGTAGGGTTAAGCCCTTCCATCTTCAGGTAAAGATCTTCGACTCCAAAGTCAGAATTGAGCTTCGTAGTTTTGTACAATACAGTCCGACCAATGCGCTGTTTAAGCAGATCCATAATATCTCCTCACGATCAGGTAATCTTGGCAAAGCAACGTTGTATATCTGTAGATTGTGATTTACAGTGGGTCGAAGGCAAAAATTAGCCCCAACCTGGCCAAAAGCCTGAGTATTTTTAAGTTACTATCAGTTTAGTAAAAATAAGCCTCCAATGCAAGCTTTGTTTGCCGGGCCAACAATATCGGGAAGCAATTAGCGTCTCTTTATATTTGCTTTGCAAAGCTAAAATCCGTATCTATGGGGGAGGCCTTTTTGACCGAGAATTGCTGTTGCCGAGAGAACCGGGATGATGGTAATAATTAGTCGAACATAGAAAACAAACAACTTTATGTGCTGTCTAAAATTGCTGACAGCTCTAAAAAAATGGGAGACAAAGACGTGAAAACACTTTATCAAAAGCTTTTTGCCATAATCTGCGGCTCAGTTCTGCTTGCAAACTCATTCGCATACGCGCAAGAGGACGGCCCCTTTCCGTTGCGTACAGAACCAGACGGATACCATGTTTACATCGACGGTAATGGCAAAGCATTATTTACCATAAAACAAATTCTCGCTGAAGAATTTTCGCAGGGGTTCGCCGCTGTCAGCGATTCTGACTCATGGCATTTCATAGACAAATCCGGCAAAAAAGCTTTTAACAAAGACTTTGATGAGGTTAAGGCCTTTTCAGAAGGTCTGGCCGCGGTAAAAACCGACGACCTCTGGGGTTACATAGACCTGAGCGGCAAAATAGCAATTCAACCTAAATTTGCACGGGCATTCAGATTTTCTGAGGGACTGGCCTGCGTCATGATCGGCGACCCGGCTGATGATTCGGCCCTCTACGGCTATATTGGCAAAGATGGCGAGTATCTGATCAAGCCGTTTTTGCGCTGTCTCGACAATCAGTATTTTTCGTCGCCGGGCGAGTTTTCGCAAGGGCTGGCCGCTGCCTGGCTGCCCCTTAATAACGATGGCGACTACATGGTTGGCTACATCAACAAAGAAGGCAAAACAGTTATCACTCCTAAATACACCGTTGCCGAGAAATTTGTCGATGACCTGGCACCAGTAAGCATAATGTTGAACGATGAAGTGCCGCCAACCGGTTTTATTGATAAAAGCGGTAATTTTGTCATCAGTCAGAAATTTTCACAGGCTTCCCATTTTTCAGAAGGACTGGCAGCGGCATCAACCTTCGATCCCAAATACGAAGAACCAGAAATGTGGGGCTATATCGACCAGAAAGGCGAATGGGCAATTAAGCCTGTATACGAAATGGCAGAAAGCTTTTCGGGCGGCCTGGCGCGTGTTTACGATCAGCTTAGTTCCGGCGGAGAAGTTTACATCCGAAAAGACGGCAGTGTTGTCGCCAACAGCGCAATGATAACTGGCAAAAAAGCTGGAACAACTGGCGTTTACGCAATCAAAATCAAGTCGGCAAAAGCCTCAAGTTGCCTGCCACCGGCGAAAGGCGGCGCAATCGACTATAAAGTAGAAAATGCGTTCGACAACAACATTACTACCGCCTGGATAGAAGGTGACAAAGGTAAAGGAGTCGGTGAATCGATCAGTTTCGATTTTGCCCAGCCCGTGGAGATTACTGCCATAAACATCTGGAACGGCTACCAGAAAACAGCCACCGGCAAACGCGACCCTTTTAAAGCTAATCAAATCGCTTCCAAAATTCGTCTTACAATCAACGGCAAGACATCTGAGCACGAGCTAAAAGACGAGCGTGGCTCACAGACAATCAACCTTAGTGGAGATATCACCAGCACGGTAAAAATCGAGATTCTGGCGGTTCATGACGCCACCAAGGCCGATCCCGACTGTGGCTTCTCAGAAATTGAATTCACTGGCCGCATTGCACCATGAATAAAGCGTGCCAGGCTACAAACGCGACGGCCAAAAGGCAAGCCAGATTCTGTCGAAGGCCGCGCCAATAGATACACCGACTGCATATGCCAGAAGATCCAGTCGATGGAACGCAGAACCAAGAACCAGGTGCCCAAAGGTTGTAGCTCGAATTGAATTGAGCCAAGGCGCCTGATAAAGCTGGCTGAACTCGACGATGTAGGACGTAACGAGTGCAAGAACTGCAATCTTAAATGTCGTCGCGCGAGGAAAACAAATGCAGTAGCAGAAAAAGACCATAAGCGACCACAAAGCATCGCCAGGATATTTCCCCAGCGCTTTGGGAAACATACCCGGGAATTTTCTAGAAGCAAGCCCGAGAGCTATAGCAACAATCATTGCCGTCACAGAGATCAGGCGATTACGGTTCTGAGCGCTATGAAGGAATGGCATTACGAACAGATATTTTCGTTTCATTTTTCGATAATAGCCTCTGAAAAGGCCGACCTTTATTGAATTCTATTTTTCAGCATAAGAACTATAGCAGAATTTGTGTAAGCCCAGAGGGAGAATCAATTCCCTCCGGGCTGATTGCTTAAGTTACTCAGCTTTGGTTTCCAAATCAGAGAATACGCGAAATATCTCTTCGAAACTGACTTTACCCTCTGTGACCTTGCGTAAGCCATCACCCAGAAGAGGAATCATTCCAGCCAAGCGTGCCACATCCTGCAGATTGTCGCCAGATACGCCCTTCAAAAAAGCGGTTTTTAGATCATTGGAAAATTCGAATGCTTCGTAAAGTCCTATTTGACCTTTGTAGCCTGTGCTGTTGCACACAGAACAGCCTGCACCAGAAAGGAAATTGGCCTTTTTCGGACACTTGAAACCGGTTTTTGCCTCGGCTTGAGTCACCTTGAGCGCCAGAGCTCCGTCAGGTGAGGCTGCTGGTTTGCCACATTCAGCACAGATTTTGCGAACCAGGCGGGTAGCAACTATTCCGATCAGTGCCGAAGAGATGAGAAAAGGTTCCACGCCCATTTCTGCCATTAATGATAAAGCGGATGTCGCATCGGGTGTGTGCAGAACACTGATAACCAGGTGTCCGGTAAGTGCAGCCTGTAGAGCCAGATTCAAAGTTTCTTTGTCGCGAATTTCAGCGATCATAATAATGTCGGGATCCTGGCGCAGAGCAGCCCGAATCGCAGCAGGAAAGGTGAATCCAATTTCTGGCTTGACCTGCATCTGGGTAGTCCATGGCAGTGCCAGCTCAACAGGTGATTCTACAGTCATGGTCTTGAGCTTTGCGTTGGCCAGTTCCTGCAGCATGCTGTAAATCAGGGTGGTTTTTCCAGATCCGGTTGCACCGGTAACCAGAATGAGCCCGTGGGATCGTTTTATCCAGCCCCGCATGCGTTTGATATCTTCGGTAGCCATACCAATCTTATCCAGGCCAAGAGTGATGCTTTGAGCATCAAGGATTCTGAAAACAGCAGAAGTTCCGAAAATTGTTGGAATTAGTGAGCCTCGGATGTCGAAACTGCGACCATCCGCCTGCATCTTGATTCGGCCGTCCATGGGCAGACGGCTATCGAGAGGCATCACCATCCAGGTCTTGAAGCAGGTAAGAATGCCTTCGCCAACTGCTCGTGGAATTTTTCTGGCCTCATGCATCACTCCGTCAACGCGAAGTCGCAGTAGATAGAATGGATTCTTGTCTTCGTAAAAAGCTTCGAGATGAATGTCGCTTGCTCTTGAAATCAGGGCAAAAACGACAATGTCTGAGGCCAGGCGGCCCATCAACTCTTCCTGAGTTGGTAAAGCTGAAAGCTCAACCGTGCTTTCCCGGCCCAGCTGCTTTAGCTGCCCGGTGAAGTAGGCGATTTCTTTATTTGCCAGATCAATCGGAACATCGGCGAAAGCATTGGCTAAAGGCCCTCGGTCGAGGTATTCCGACAAATCGGACTGCTGAAATCGCCATTGATTCCCCGCTTTCATCCCCTTTATCTTTCCCTGTTCCAGTAGACGGTAGACCGTTGGTTTGCTGATCTTGAGAAACTCAGCCGCCTGGTTCATGGTCAGTAGCTTGCCGTTCGTTTTGTTGGTCATAATCTCCTCCTTCAAATTATCATTAATCATCATTGACTATAATAATGATTAATGATTAGATTGTCAAATTGTTAATTTTTATCAATTGAATACGCATGATAAGATGAAAATAGAAAAAGGGCTTTTAAACAAAAATAGAATCCTCTCTATCACTTAATGAATCCGTGATATAGGGGATTCTATTGCAAAAATTAACGGGGGTCTTGATCAGGCTTTTTCCAGTTTAATGGCACACTCAACCGGCAAAGCCTTTTCCAGAAGCAAAAGAGTGTGTTTTCCTTCTTCGATCAGATAAGACATGTTATCTACCATTAGTTCCATCATCATAATTCCTCGCCCACCTTTTCCCCAGTCTTTTACCATGGCGATACGACGGAAATACTCTGGATCAAACATCCTGCCCTGAAAGTCTTCCACAAGGACTTGAAAAACACCATCCCGGATCTGAAAGGATAAAAAAACTTCACTGGCGGTTGAATTGCTGCCGTGAGAAACGGCATTAGCGACAGCCTCACCGACAATCAGACACATGTTGAATAGAAAAGAATCAGGAACCCGGCTCTCCCTGAGATACTGCTCAACAAGCTTGCGGGCGTGGTGAATACTAGAAGAATCTGATTTCAGAATCAGCTTGTTCTCAAAATCTTCTGGTTTGATGTCGTTCATGGAATTTCCACAACTATCGAAAAACGGTCGACCAGATTCGGCTCGATATGAATCTTTCCATGATGTGCTTCGACGATATGCCTGGCCAGAGGTAAATCGAGACCGAATTCAGAGATTGACCGGTCTTCAAATTCATCCAGCTGTTTCCCCAGATCAAAGAATTTCTCACAGTCATGCTCATTCAGAGTGCCAACAATGGGATTATCGATGTGGCAACAGAACCCACCAGCAGGTGTTTGAAAAGTCCCTATACTGATTGTGGCGCCTGACGGGGAATACCTGATCGCGTTGTCGATCAGAAGGGAAAACAGCTTTCCCAGCAACTCCGTGTCGGCGCTAATTCGGGCTTCACCAAACTTAAAATGAAAATCAAGTGTCTGCTGTTTCAATTTTGCCAGCGAAAAGCGGCTCTCCCCAATTTTCTTCAAGATTGTCTCCGGATCAGCCAGATCTCGATCAATGCGCAAGGGCCCGGCTTCCATATCAGTAAAAGCGACCAGTTTGTCAATCTGGTGAAGCAGGGCTTCTTCTGAGATTGCCCGGGCAAGGTCAGGCTCTTTATTTTGACACATTGCGGTTGCAGAGGAAGTGTTAATGTGCTCAGCCAACGCAGAAATCCGATGAACGATAAAACTGGCTACCTCCAGATTTCGACGGGCGCGATCCCGATCCCGAGTTACATCACGAAACTCAAGAAGGTAACCAAAAATAGCTCCCGTCTCTGTTTCCATCGGGCTGACATGAACCCCCAGGTAAAGTCTCTCTGGTTTTAACAAGATCCAGGTCATGGGCACAAATTCGGGAGCCTGCTTCTGGATTTTTCCCAGAAGCACTTTCAGACTTGCGAGCACCCAACTGTCCTCAGACAAATCTGCGGAGATACCAAATTTCTGTTGTGCTTCTTTGTTGACATGGGAAACTAGAAAGTTTTGATCAGTAAGAATAACCATGTCAGGGTGATCATCAAGAGCATTGAAGATCAGTCTTTCATTGGCCTTACGAATGCGTTGAGTCAGCAACATCAGGGTGCTACGGGTGACATCACGTTGACCGTAGAGAAATAGCTGAAAGTGACTTCCCTGAATTATATAAAAAGTCGTTTCTTCAAGGGTCATCAGAGAAGCCGAACGCGGTTGATCATCGATCAAAGCCATATCTCCGATAACTTCACCTTCACTATAGGTGGCAATAATCACGGAGGCCCCGTGCCGATCTCTTTTTTTTATAGCTACCCGCCCACACTTCACAATGTACAGGGCGTCGCCGTAATCCCCTTCACGAAACACCGCCGTATTGGGCGGGAAGGTCTGTTCGGACGTTATAGCAGCAATATTATTCAAGGAATCCTCGGAGAAATCCTTGAAAAAAGCAACATTCCGCAGTTTTACACCATGGACGACTGAACCGAGCATAGTATTGCGGTACCTCCCATGAATGAACTTTCTATTTCAGGAGAATTGCCACAAATTTTGATATTAAAGATCCTAAAATTACCCTACCACAAAAAAACGCCAGATGCATCCAAAAGACAAAAAAAACCTCAACACGAGCTGACAACACCATTGTCAATGAAAGAAGAAGATCGTTTTCACTCTCAGATTTTTAGAGAACACGAAGAATCACGTATGCCAGGAGATACGAGAATGTTCTAAGAAAATTTCTTGTCACTGCAGACAAGAACCGAATCATCCTCTGATATCGCCACCTGATGAATTTTATGCCCATGCTCAGTCAGCAAAGCCATCTTCCTCAAATACCATCACCAACTGATCGCCTTCAATCTTGAAGATGCGATATTCTATCCAGCCGGTTTCCGGGTAAGACCAGAGGCCCCAGAAATAAAGCTTATCATCAATCTTGAACAGGTCCTGGATTTCAAAATTTGGAATGACCTGCAAATTGCCACCAGGCAAAAAGACGGCAGAAAATTCTACTGCGTAATAATTACTGTCTTCCTCAGGGGAACCCCAGACTTCAAATTCGCCACGCACAAAGTTAATATCCTTAAACATAGAGCCAGAAGGAACTTTAACGGCCTGAACTCTCATCTTCTGTTCAATAAATTTTTCTAACTCTTTCTTTTCCAGAGATTTCGCAACTTCCAGAGGGTTTCCTTCTTCTAAAGAGGGTAAAATAGGTATAAAGCTTGTATCAGAAGCAAAAAATTGTCTCAATTCTTTTTCAAATCTGGCTTTCAATTTATCGTCGCTGCATTCATCCTGAGAAAGAATCGCAGTATTTTTTATTGGTTTCTGACTAACCACAAACAATGTCTGGCCATTTTCCGCAAAATATTTTTCAGGATAATTAAAAAACAGGGCAAAAGGAGGAACGTCATACCGGAATTCATCAATCTCGATTTTCTCCGTTCCAGATGCTGCTAACAAGTGTGCAATCATGCCCTTCTTGATTTCTGATTTATTCTCACAAAAATCAGCAACTTTTTTCCACTCATTAGTCGCAATATAATCTTTTAAAGGCGAAGCTGAGGTATCAATTTCAGACGAAAGATAGCTGTTATTTACCATTCCATCGACTGAAAAGAAAAATGCTTTTTCTGGCATACGCTGCCACTTACCTGGGTCTTCATAGGTGTTGCTGACTGGCTCTTTTGGTGTCGCAGGTGCTTCAGCAGCCCGAAGTCCCCAGACGCAATTTAGAAATAACAGGCAACATGCAATTTTGGCAAATGAGCTCCGCATCATAATTAAACCTCTTACTCTGTTCTCACAAATTTTAATGACATAAACAACAGCGTCGATTATATCATATCGCAACACCAGCTCAATGCTATAACAGAAACACAGATAACGAATACCATGGCTTGTAAGCATCGCAAAACATCTGCATTATCAAAAGCTAAAACAGGAGCTTGCAGTTAAGCGCAAAATGTCTTAAATTCAAATCTTAAGGTCTTATTTTTGTCAGTAGAAACTGACGTTTACAAACAAAGTAGAATCAGATATTTTGCAGGAGGAAATCTATGAATTTCAGCGTAAAAAAAGTTTTTCTATTGTTTTCTATGGTTCTGGCAGCAGCCTTCTGTCAGCCTGTCTGCGCACAAGACACGCTGGTTGACATCGAAAATTTAGAAAAACCGTTAATTACCAGCGAAGAGCCGATTGCGAGCGATTTAGAAGTCAGAATTTATTTAAAAAACGATGAGGTTCTAGCCGGGAATATTACCGATGTCAGCCTGAAATTTAAAGTAATGCAATCAGAATTCAACGCCAAGGTTGACGACATTCAAAAAGTCGATTTTGAAGACAGTGCTATACTTCTTCTGCGCAACGACGACCGCCTTCAGGTTGTCCCTGCCTTTGAAACAATCACATTTGAACACCAGGTATCCAAAGCAAAAATGAGTATTCCGGTAAAAGATATTGTGAAATTAGAATTTCAAGACAAACCTGCAGCCGAGGAGAAGCAATAATTCCAATATTTGTTGAAATGGAAAAAGCAATGCGAATAATGAAAAGATATACGGTTTGTCTAATTTTAGCATGGGCGGCGCTCTTTGCTGGAACGATATCGAATGCTCAACCTCAAGTTAGTTTTGGAACGGACGGGCTTGGAAGCAGCGAATCACGGAAATCTCAGATACCGACTGATCCCGACCTTCCACCGTTCTGTGCACCGGCTCGTTATTTGGATCAGATAATCAGCGCGGCTAAAGAAGCACTAGCCCCGGACTTTCTTGCGGCCATTACCGAATATCAACGGAATTACGCCATTTCCGCATACCTGGCGAAAAGAGAACGGATTGAGGAAATCTACAATCTTTATCCGGAAGTCTGCATTCCCATTATCCAGCCTTGTCTGGCCTCAGATGCCCGCTGTCTCCTGGCATTGCGAGACAGACTGCATGTCTGGTCATCCGCGTTACAGAGCGTATGGGAAGACCTGGAACTTGGTTCTTTGCCTGCAAAAGAAAGGAACCAACGAATCACAGCGTGGGCAAGCTGCCTGGACACCCGGGCAGACTATGTCCGGAATCAGCTTATTGCCTGGCTTCGTGACGAGCCGAAGACCCAACAAAATCTTCAAAAAGTGCTTCAACTCGCGATCAAACAACTGACAACGGGTGAGCGCAGCACTAAATTGCATGCCAGCGAACATCGCCTGGTCGACAATGAGCGCCGAAACACTGGAGTGGCGCAGGCCCTGGAACTTCTGGGCCCATATCTTCCTACCTCTTGTCATAGCACTTCTGCTGCTCGTTTCCAAAGCCTGCGGCTCGGAATCCAAGGAGTCTGCGAACTCCTTGCTCTGCCACGTTATCGTTCGGGAGTCTTTCCCATCGATCTTTCATGGTGGTGCACCTGCCGGGAGGCCGCTTCCACCGCCCAGATCGCGAAATTCCTGCTTGACGACCTTATTAGCCTTCCCATTAAATCAGATCAATTCCCGGCAACCGGGGGCGATCTAAAAATGATCAAACAACGACTGATTGATCTCGAATCTGATTTCCTGGAAAAAACAAAAATGGATGAGGATTGGCCAGATTTTGGGACAGAAGCCATGGAACGTCTGGCACTAATCGCCGCGGATCTTGTTATCATCGATAAGCGATTGGCTCAATGGAAGGCTGAACGGAAAGACTCTCCAGCTGAAGAATTTGATGAATGCGCCGAGCTCTTCAAAACCTATCCCGCTATTACCCCTTCTTCCTCGACCAGTCCGGAGGACTAGACCGGATTTTGTGGTTTAAAGATATCTGTTTTCTGTTTCCTGGCGTGTCACGCCTCTTTGTCACCCATGAAAAAGTAGAGGCCAACCACGCCATGAATTATCGGAATTGCGTTGGCGCTGATAATCAACCAGTGGTCGCCAACGCGAAACCCTGCAATAGTCTGATCCTGAAGAAAATGAATAGCCACCAGACACAGAACCATCAGTCCCATCGTGGCATTACCAGTCTTATAGAACAGCATAAGTTCGCGTTCATCGGGCTTTTGCCGGCCAAAAAAAGCCATCAGGGCGTAGAGGGCGAAACTGGCGAACCCTATCTGCCCAAACATAACCACACAAGAAAAGCAAAAAACACCGAGAAAGATCTGAAACATAAAACGTTTGATCATGATTTTTCCTCCAGAGAAAAGATTTCTTCCACCGACACGCCGAACACCCGTGCCATCTCAAGAGCCAGAGTCACCGATGGGTTGTAATTACCCTTTTCAATGGCGACAATTGTCTGGCGCGAAACTCCAACTCGTTGAGACAAGCTTTCCTGGGTCATCTCCCCGCAGTTGAAACGGTGAGCCCGGATCTGATTCTTCAGGATCTTTTCATTCAACACAGCCACCTCCACTTGCCTATCGTAATCGTTCATTATCAATGTAAGCCATACCATACTTAATGTCAAGTTTGTTTTACTTTTTGTCAATCTTAACATACTTATTGTCAAGTTGAGTTGGCTTTTTGTCCAGCTTTTTCAGAGAAATCTAACAGGCGAAGCTTTGTCGACAACCATACTCAAAGCGCATTTGGAGATAATCAGGATTATGAATCTACAGAGCAAACTCTATAGCAAAGGCAAGCTCTACCCGTGGGCAATCTTACACCGCTCAGAATAAAATAATTGGGAATCGATTAGGAAGAGACAATTTTACTAATAGAAAAAAATATTGACTATGGTAAGTTTCATCGGCGTTGGTCTAGTATTGAATTGCTTGTCCAGGCAACCCATACACCCATTGCCCTGCATTTAAATTGAAGCAAAAAACAATAAAGATTAGCCAAAATAAAACCCGATTGTCATCAAGGTAAATGACCTAATTAGAGGATTAGAAAAATGAGCCAGATGACCAATGTTGGAACTATTGTCGCAAGCAGTAACCTGGGGGCAGAAATTCCATTCTTGAAATAGTTTTTTAGAATGGATTGTCCTGCAGGATTAGGGGCGTTGGCAATTATTGTCAAGCCACCACCGGCAATGGAACCAGCCACTACTGAGTATTTCAACTGCGGTGACAAACCCTGCACCAGAGTACTTAAATAGGTTATTGCGGCATTATCATTAAAGGAAGTTAGAAAAGTCGCACCCAGCATAAGCGGTATTCCTCCCAGATTTGCAATAATTGGAGCAATCCACCAGGCTTGAACACCTCCGTGAATGACCAGTCCGGCCAGAAAAAAACCAACCAATAGCGGGGGCTTCAAATCTATTCTATTCTGGTAGAAAGTAGAAATTCTTGCAAAGCCAAGAAAAAAAAGAAAGCCGCCAATAAAAAGCGCGGGGTGGTGTGCATTCACGACGGTCCAGGCCATGAAGAGCACATGAACAAACATGATCCATTTCGGGACCCAATCTTCCCTGTTGTCCCATTCCGGGTCCCGCAAAACAGGTCTTTTGTCCTTGGGGATTAAGCCGGGAATGGTCATTTTTATCTCTTTCTTTTTAACGTCATCGAAACGGCTTTCTATTGCTCCTTCCACGTTGATTTGTTCATCAGGATCAGAAATGGAAAATTGGTCTAAACCCTCTCTAACAAGTTCGCTCTTCATTTGCCAGAATTTCTCTTCAAGTCGTTGAATGAATCCCAATTCCTCATTTACTTCCATTTCAGCTGCTTCCAATCGCAATTCAAGCAGCTTGTTGTCTATAATGGTCCTTTGAATCTGGCGTTTACGGCGGATTTTTACATAAACATCCTGGAGTTCCGAAAGTTCTTTTTTGAACAAAAAGTATGTTGCTATGTTGATCGTCAGGATGCCAAGAATTGCTTTCCAACCAAAATGGGTGATCATGAAAATACTATCCCAGGACCATTTTTCTGCCACCATTAGAATTGGCGGAGCTGCAAAACTGGTCAAGGTTCCGCCTATCGAAACATTTATGAACAGCAAGCCAAGGGTTGCATACTTGAATTTTGAACTCGGATTGAGAGCAAAAAATTTGTCAGCAAGGAGATATGCTGAAATAGTCATCGCAGCCGGTTCGGTGATAAAAGAGCCAAGAAGTGGACCCACAGTAAGAATGGTTAGCCACCAGGACCCGAGCATCCCGCCGAAAATCCCGGAGACTTTCCACATAATCAGCTCAGAAAGTTTCAGAATTGGTCTGGTTGAGGCGAGGGTCATGATTACCACAACAAACATCACCTCAGTATAATCAACGGAATGGCCAATGTACAAAACAAAGGTTTGCCAATCGTAGAATGTTACTATTGCAGCAGCTAATGCAATTGCCCATATCCCGAATACTGCTTCAACTTCACCCAGGAAATGGAACAGGGCCGCACCCATATGAACCGAATTCCGGTCTTTTAACCCGGCCTTTTGCTTCTCTTCATACGCTTTTTCCCATTTTTTTGCTGTTGCGATAAATCGACTGGCCATAAACGTGTGCAAAATGGCGACAAAAAAGATGATAAGAGCAACAAGATTGAAAGGTTCCTTCTTGATTCGGCTTTTAAGGATAGAAATGATTTCCTTTTCCTTTGAATCATTGTAATTTTCCAGAGGTAGAGGAAACTTCTTTATCTCCTGGGTTGGGCTTTTCAAGACATTTACGCTGCCAAGTGTTTGGCCAGCAACAGGATTGCCCGTATTCATACAAGGAAACAACAGAATGAAAATCAGGAAAACCAGCAGTATGGCAAATGTTTCTCTTTTTGTTTGCACTTCGTAACCTCTCTCTTGCCCAAATTCTTCTGCAGAAAAAGATCTCTTCCTATTACTCTCTATGATCAAATGTTAAACCATTTTATTTTGAACTTACTACATAAAACTGTAGGATTCAAAATAATATCAAACTTACATAGGTGTTTATGAAATATGTGCCAATGAGGGGCAAAAACGAACGCAAAAAAACGATCATAGCAAGCTTATTAGCACATTTGGATTGCCCATATACCAACTATGGCCCTGAGTGCTGAATGATCTTTCTGAGCCGGCACCGATTACGAGTACACTGATCATTTTGCTTTGATTGCGCTTATTCTAATTTTCAAAAACAGTTCCGAGCCACAATTAATAGTTCCACTTGAACGCCACGTTAGAACTCTTCACTTATACTGAAAGTTTTTTGCCATTTTTGCAGATTTTGCATAAGAACAAAAATGATTCAATTGATTTTTTATGGTAAAATTGAATCGATTTGATCGTTAAAACCGACGGAAAAAGAGAATTGTACCAACAGAGAGCAAAATATGCCCGTAAATCCTTTCTACTCATTTCTTATTTCACTTATTGCTATTCTTTCGTTAACCTACTTTAACAAATCCCTTCCGATACCCATTCAAGACTATTCGCAAGCGATTTGCATCCTATTTTCTCTCTTCTGGTTTCTCTTTTGTTCCAAAGAAGCAGGGCACGCTTATATCCAAGAAATTCGTCAATTCGCATCGAACAAAAAAGGAAAGTATTTTTTAGCCTTTATATCAGTTACAAAATTAGTTTTAAGTATTCTGACACTTGCATTCTTATCCTTAGCTTTTTTAATGCTCTTAGAGAACTTAAGGCAGGGTGGACCAGAATTGGTCAGAGAGCAACTTGCAAAGAGAGATCACCTTGCCAAAGAGGCGGAACAAATAAAACAAAACTCTCTACAGCCAAGTGATCCAAAAAATTCAAATTTACCTCCAATAGATAATTCAAAACATAGGCACTAATTGTAGAAATCCTTGTTTAAACCCTTTAGATCTAGAATCTTCACTTATGCATAATCCTTATAGATTTTCGCAGATTCATAAACCTGCAAAAATCCGTTCTTTGGAATTCAATTGTAGTCGTAGTAACTCTTCAGACCGTCCCACAACGCATACAATCGCTCCAATTCGACACCCCGTTAGAGCTTCATCTAAATTAGATCAGCTTCAATAAAAGAATGAAATTTACAGTCACTTGCCTGGATATCGATCAGAGCAATGTCTTCACCCAAGTTCTCATAATACTGATCTGAAATACAAAGCGAGTTAAAAAGTTGAATGTTTCCGCTCGTGTCTACCCGCATCATGTAGTAGCCCATGTCATTCAACACTGGTCCACTTACATCAAGCCTCTTGTTTCTTCTTCCACCAACTAATCCAATATTTCCCTGACCTGTATGAAGCAGAATGTGAAGAACACTTGATTTGTTTAGCTTGGAAAAGTAACTATCAACCTCAACCTTAACTTCTTTAACTCCCATTAAAACATTACTAAAATCTTCAGCCTCAAATACTGCCAAGGCATTATCTCCAATGTATCTTAGGCAATATCCGTTGAGACTTTCGACCTTATCTGTAATTTTTTCGTGCATGTCATTCAAAATCTCATACACGCCATTGGCATCCATAGAGCCTTCAATTTGCGAAAACTTTCGAAGATCAAAGTATGCAAGAATCACCTTTTTTGAAACAGGAGTCGTTGGTATTTTAAAATTATTGCCCATTTTTTCCCCTATGAATTGTGTGTTGTTTCAATCTTACCTTTTGATGTTCAAATTGAGAAGGAATTTGAAAAAAGTAGCCCCTATTCTTAGAGCCAGTAATAATAAAAACTTTGCTTTATTTCAAATGGCAGTCTTTACCGCCAAGGATCGATTTAGCGACAACCTGAAACAAAAGTTGTTCCGAATTTAAAGACAGTCCGAACAACAGTATATCGTTTTCACTTCGACGCCCAGTTAGAGCTTCCTAGTTGCAATTATTCTCAACACTATTGTACAGCGTTGGCCTTGCAAAATAACCACTTACAGATCGCAAACCAATTCCAGATAATGTTGTATTACACTTTTGCTCATATCTGTTTGATTATTTTATGGAGGTGTTTGAAATTACAGACTGATAGAGTGCTTATAAGAAAATGGAAAGACACTGACCTGGACGCATTCTGCAAAATGAATGCTGATCCAATAGTCTGTCAACACTTTCCCAGAGTTTTGAGCAATTCCGAAAGCCAGGAGCAGTTTAAGGCAGTAAAACGTTATCTGGAAAAGAACGGTTTCGGGCCATGGGCATGTGAGCTAAAAGCTGATGGCACAGTAATAGGAATGGTTGGCTTTTTCAATAATACCAAAATGTATAAACTTCAACCATCTACTGAATTGATTTGGAGACTTGATTCAAGGTATTGGGGAAAAGGTTTAGCCACCGAAGCAACAAAAAAAGTAATAAAAGTCGGTTTTTACAATTTGGATTTAATGAACATGTGCTTTTACCGTTCCAGCGAATATCAGCTCGATTAAAGTCATGGAAAAGACAGGCATGGAAAGAGGATAAAAAGTAAACTCCGTATAAGAAAGGATACGTATTGATCCGTATACATCATATTATGAATATAAAACAAGACTGCATTGAATCCATTGAGATTGTTGATCAAACAACTATCAGCTCAAGAAAAGTTACGGTTTCGGGTGTTATGAAAGTTGCAGCTTCGGGGAAGCTTGTTATCGAGAATTCGGAGTTTTCTTTTGCCAAAGGCGCGTCGATTGTTTGCGAAGGAGCAGTAAAATTCTTAAACTCAAGCTTTGCTGCAATCAATCCAAATGAGCGCTGGGGCGGCATTTCTCTGAACGAAGATGGTGCGGCTGGCAGCGTATTTGACAAATGTGTTTTTAAGAATGCAGAGAGTCAAAATTCTGATGAAAAATGCGGTGGAGCAATAACAATTATAAGAGTTGAAGATCAGCCGGTTAAGATCAGGAATTGTTCTTTTTCTGACAATGTCGGCAATTTGGGTGGCGGTGTTTGCATTCATGGCACTTTAATGCCGGGTGCAACAGATTCTCCTAAAATAAGTGCTATCCTGGAGAATTGTCTATTTGAGAAATGCAGTGCTAGTAATGGTGGAGCACTGAGTCTAATCCATCGGGCCAAAGCAGAGGTTTTAAAGTGTTCTTTTATAGATTGTCGGGCGCAAAGTGCCGGCGCTATCTATCTGTATGATTACAGTGAACTGAATGCTACCGCCTGTTCGTTTGAAAATTGCAAGGCTGAAGTTGCTGGCGGAGCGATTACCTCAAGGTTTTCAACTGTCAACTTAAACCGGTCGATTGTGAAGGCCTGTGTTGGAACACGCGACGACACTCAGGGTGGCGCACATTATTTTGAAAAGTCGAATTCAAAGATTTCTGGTGACCGCTTTTTTGATTGCCATGCCCAGGCTGGCGGCGCGATTCGCCCTATCGGTGGAATTCTCAAACTTGAAAGATGCGAATTCGAAAACTGTTCAGCGTCTGTGGCTGGCGGTGCAATTGCTTTCAGTCGTGATTGCGAAAGTGAAATCAAGGGTTGTAAATTCATTAAATGTTCCAAGCAAAGTCCTACTGGCACCGGCCATTCAATTGCATTTAAAGACTCTTCTGGAAATGTTCAGAATTGTGTGTTCTCTGAATGCAAGTCGATTGACATAGCCGATGAAGTTGCGTATGGCCCTGATTCTACCGTGAAAATAGTCAACTGTGAAATGCCACGCAAGTCAGTCATGGAAAAGATTGCAAGCCTGTTTCACAGCAGCAGATAAAAGAATGGATGGCCAAATTGTTCAGATTACGCCAATTAATTAAAGAACAATAAAACAACATAGCATGAGTAAAAGATAGTTATTGAATTCAATAGTGTTTGGACTTTATATTTAGCATATTCGCTTGTAGTGAAGTTTCTGACAGAAAACCATCCTTGTGACACGATTGCTGACAGTTTTGAAATGGATGAACGCCAGCAATTATCAGAACTAGATCCAAAGTTGTTGGAAGTGAAAAAAATCTGGTAGAATCGGCTGACGAGATTATTGGAGAAAAGAGTGAAAACAGATATTGGCATTCTTTTGCCGGAAACGGCACGGGCGCTTGAAAAACTTCAACGGTATATGTTGGAGTCGAGGAATGTTCTCGTCGCTTTTTCTGGGGGCATGGACAGTTCACTGCTGGCACTTGCGGCACAGCGTTTCATACCCGACGGTTACCAGACTATCCTCGTCGACTCTGAATTCATGGCTGCCAGTGAAATGCGTATAGCACGGGCAACGGCGATAAGACACGGTCTTAAACTCAAAGAAATCAAAATAAGAGCGCTCGATGAGCCACTGGTTGCAGCCAACCCGGCGTTACGCTGCTATTACTGCAAAAAGACGATTTTCACCCGTATTTTGGCTGAAGCCGAGCCACAGCAGAAAGTCTGCGAAGGCTCAATCACTGACGACAACACTGATTACCGCCCTGGAAAAATAGCTCTAAAAGAGCTGAATATCTGCAGCCCACTGCTCGACTGCGGATTCAGTAAAGCGATGGTGTCGGAAGTCCTGCAGTTGTGGGGCGCAGCCAATCTGATCAGATCGGCACAAAGCTGCCTGGCTACGCGCATCGAAACCGACACGCCCATCGAAGCTGCAATTCTGCTGAAAATCGAAAAAGGCGAAGAACTGATGCACGAAGCTGGGCTGACTAACTGCCGACTGCGTCATCACAAGAATCTTGCTCGCATCGAGGTTGAGCCCGACCAGATCCACCGCGCGCTCGACACTGCCAAATATCTGGCACAGAAGCTTAAAGAGCTCGGTTACCAACATATCTGTATTGACATCGACGGTTACCGGAAGGGCTCGATGAATCGCCCGAAAAACTAGATGCTTTTAAATGCAGATCAGCGCATGGCACCGCTCAACACCAGATAAACAAGGAGAAATGCCAGGGCCACTCCGGCAAAGGCAAGCGCATAAAGGGCTGGAGTCCATATTTCCTGTTGAACCCTGACATTGCGCGCAAGCAAAGCCTTTTCGAGCTTACTGAGTTCGAGACCGAGCCAGTTTATCTTTACCTGCTGAAAACCGTGCCTGATAACGATAGAAGAATAGCTCGTGCTGCGGCCACTCATGACATAGATCTTTGCCGTGCAGTTCACCAGATCAACAGAATCATCGACACCGCCATTAACGCTGGCGGGCAAATGCAGTCGCGCAGCGTCGATGACCAGTTCGCCAGGTTCGGCATAGCGCCGACGCAGCAGCCAGTAGCGCATCGACACATAACCAATAAAGCCGCCAAAACCGATCAGTCCCTCTGCCCAGAAAGTACCACTGAGCCTGATCTGCAGGGATATCGCAAGTAGTATTACCAGTCCGCAGATCAGATTATCTTTTAAATCAAGCGGAAGCCCCATTCGGGTGATTTCGAATACTTCACGATCTGGAACCATAAATGGGCGGCCGCTGTCTTCTTCATTCTCGCTATCACTCATTTTCAACATTACCCACACACTTTCTTCGAGCCATACGAAGCCACCTGCGCTCGACATGAAACCTTTGCAACAGAGGTCACGATCCCCATGCCAAATACTGTCATTCTCTGCTGAGAATGCCTTTCATCTCTACCTCATACTGGCGAGCTCCAAGGCCGGTCAGCAGGTGAATTATACCGTCATCGAGAATCATAATACCTTTGATACCACTGCTCAACAACTCTTCGCGATCAATCCAGTCTTGCTCACGCAGTTTTATGCGCAGACGGGTTTCCGCACAAGCAGACACTTCTAACAGATTTTCACTACCACCAATCGATGTCAGCCACTTTTCGCATTTTTCCCGGGCGGCAGGATCTGCCGGAACAGTCGGGAAACCGGCAACGGCCTCTGCTGCACGCGCGTGACCGACTGCGCCGACATTATCAAGTTCAGCATCGTCACCAGCCGTTGCGAGATACTCTTCCATCTCGGTTTTGAGGTTTTCCGATCTGGTACCGAATATCGCCTGCAAACCGCTGCCCGCTTCAAGAACGCCGACAGCACCAAGTTGTTTCAAACGTTCAGGATCAGCCCGACGCGAATCTTTCAGTTCCATGCGCAAACGGGTAATACAGGCGTCAAGACTGATGATATTGCTCTTGCCGCCAAAAGCCAGCACCAGTTGTCTGGCAAATTCGTTCTCGGCAACAGCAGCAACATCGACTTCTGACACCAGCTCACGTCCAGGTGTCATAAGATTGAATTTGAGAATAAAAAAGCGGAACACGAAAAAATACAAAAAAGCCCAGGCTAGGCCAAGGACCAGAATCCACAACCCGTTTGTCGATTTAGAAAACAAAATCACGTAGTCGATAAAGCCGTGCGAAAAGGTCGCGCCGTGCTTGATGCCCAGCATGATGCAAAGGTAATAGGCGCCACCGGCAAGCACCGCGTGAACTCCGTAAAGCAACGGAGCCAGGAATAGAAAAGAAAACTCGATCGGCTCAGTGATCCCGGTGAGAAAAGAGGTCAGGGCAGCAGAACCCATAATGCCACCGACCCGGGCCTTGTTCTCAGGTCTGGCAGTATACCAGATGGCGAGTGCGCCAGCCGGCAGGCCAAACATCTTGAAAAGATAGCCACCGGCCATGTTGCCGGCAGTTGGGTCACCGGCGACAAATCGGTAAATTTCGCCTCTTATGGTCTCGCCGCCAGCAGCAACATACTCGCCGACCTCAAAGAAAAATGGCACGTTCCAGATATGATGCAGACCAAAAGGAAGTAAGGCACGTTCAACCACACCGTAAATTGCAAAAGCTGTCGCCGGACTTTCGGACGCAGCCCAGCGTGAAAATTTGCCGATTAAATCACCAATCGGAGGCCATAACAGGCTTAAAATCAGCCCCAGACCGATAGCAGCAAACGAAGTTAGAATTGGCACCAGTCGCTTGCCTGAAAAAAAGCCAAGATAAGCCGGCAATTGCACCCGATAATAACGGTTAAAAAGCCAGGCAGCGACAACACCTGCCAACACACCGCCGAGAACACCAGTATCTATAGATTGCATGCCCATGACATTGCTGGTCTGAAAGTGGTAATTTTCGGCCATAACTCCCATTGTGGCGACCATTACAGCATAACCAACCAGACCGGCCAGACCAGCAACCCCGTCATTGTTGGTCAGACCAAGACAGACACCTATAGCACAAATTACCGGCAGATTAGTAAAAATAGCCCCACCAGCCTGCGCCATGGTTTTTGAGACAATTTCTGGAAGAGCAGCAAATTTCGAACTGCCGACGCCAAGCAGAATACCAGCAACCGGCAGCACCGAAACCGGTAGCATCATTGATTTACCAATTTTCTGCAGAGTAACAAACACGCTTTGCATAAGTTTTTTCATTACTGCTCACCTCTCCCTGCCGCCATCAGCTTTTTAAACGCCAGCCGCACTGTTTTTGCATCGTTCATTTTAATCGCCTCTTGCACGAGAGCGCTGCACTTTGCAGCAGACAGCCTGCGCACCACTGCCTTAACCGTTGCAATGACCGGAATATCGACACTCAGCTTATTAATGCCGAGACCTATCAGCGCGGCTATGCCTTCAATATCACTGGCCAGACCGCCGCAGACACCAACCTCGATTTTGTGCTTACGACCAGCTTCGGCAACAATGCTCATCATGCGCAGTATCGACGGGTGCATGGCATCAATTTTACCGGCCATCTTCGGGTGACCGCGGTCCATTGCCAGCATATACTGACTCAAATCATTGGTTCCGATCGAGAAGAAATCGGTCTCAGCCGCGAAGTTATCGGCCAGCATGGCGGCAGAGGGCACTTCGATCATAATGCCTGCCTTGATCATCGGCAGCTTCATTCTGGCAGCAGTTTCATGCAGAATTTTGCGGGCCTGACGCCATTCATCTATTTCAGCAATCATCGGAAACATGACTCTGACATCATAATCCTGCGCAACTCGCAGAATAGCGCGCAGCTGTGTTATAAAAATCTCGGGACGGTTCAGACAAACCCTGATGCCACGCTCACCGAGAAACGGGTTTTCTTCCTGCGGGATTGGCAGGTAAGGCAGCGGCTTGTCGCCGCCGACATCAATCGTTCTGATAATGATCGGCGCCTTTTTTCCCATTTTTTCTGCTACTGCGAGATAGGCCGTGTATTGCTCATCTTCAGAAGGGGCAACCGCGCGGTTCATGAACAGAAATTCGGAACGCAGAAGTCCAATACCCTCGGCACCAAGCTCGACAGCCTGCTCAGCCGAACTGACATCACCGAGATTCGCGACCACGTTGATTTCGACTCCATCAGAAGTGACTGCACGTTCTGAAGCATGGGAGCGTTCTTCTTCGCGGGTCTTTTCTTCGATCTGCATGGTATCTTCAACATTTTTAACCTCAGCCTCGTCTGGCTGAATTGTTAAAATGCCCTTATTGCCGTCAACCACTACCATGGTGCCATCTTCGAGGTCCAGCACGGCAGGATCTAGCCCGACGATCGCCGGCAGGCCCATGGATCGAGCAAGAATTGCGACATGTGAAGTCGCGCCGCCTGAGACAGTGCAGCAGGCCACCACCAGTTCCTTGTCGATATTTACGATATTCGAAGGAGTGAGATCTTCGGCGATAATAACTTGTTTGTCGATCAGGTTGTAGTTCTTCTCTTCAATTGACAGGATTACGCGCAGGACTCTGTAGCCAAGGTCTTTTAAATCGTTGGCACGAGCGGCCAGCAGTTGATTATTCAGCCCCCGCAATCGATCAGCATGAGTGGTAAAAGCGGCATGCCAGGCAAAGGCTGCGCTTTTGCCGGCCATGATACCGCGCTCGACCAATTCAAGCAGTTCGGGATCATCGAGCAACTCGGCATGAGCCGAAAAAATAGCGGCGCGTTCCGGGTTGCCGGCACGTTTTAGCTTGTCCTGCAGTGAAGAAAGCTGCAGACTAGCTCGCTTTACGGCGTTGCCAAACTCGGACTGTTCATATTTATGGCCACGGCCAGCTTCTGGAATATCATATGTTTCGCTCCGCAACTTGAGTATTTTGCCAATCGCGACTCCGCGCGATGCGCCGATTCCGGCGAGTTGCCCGACTTTGGTCGTCTCGGCTTTGACAAATTGCTGTTTCTGCTCGGCTGCGGCAGCGGCGAGATCTTCACCAAGACCATCCTTGAGGCGCGGCACAATATGTTCGATTGCCTTTTCGGCGTCTTCGCCGATTGCGACAAGCACAATCTTGTCATCTTTTTCTACTTCAAGTGCCATTAAAGCAGAGACACTGCGGGCATTCGCTGTTCTATCGCCTCTCTGAACCTGAAGCTCACAGCTGAACTGACGGGCAAGACCGGCCAGCACTGAAGCAGGTCGAGCATGCAAACCAGATGGGTTCACCACCACAACCGTCTCAGAAACGACGCGATGAGCAGAGGCGCTCAGAGCAGATTCGCTTCCAACAGGCGCCGCAGCCGGCAGAAACGAAAAGATCACATCAGAACCTTCTTCGACGGAACCTGATTCACGCTTCAGTTCCTGTATGGACTCCATATTGGTAACCAGCACCTGAGTAAGAAGACTGCGCGCGTTAGTGGCAATAAAATCGGCGTTGAATTTTATCAACGGCTGACCAACAGTAACCATGGCGCCTTTACTGACAAGCGCATCAAATCCCTTACCGCTCAACTTTACCGTATCAAGGCCGATATGAATCAAAATTTCTGCCCCACAGGAGGTTCTTATCGTCAGGGCATGAGAAGCTGCATGCAGCTGAATAATTTCGCCAGCAACCGGTGCAGTGAGGACATTACTGGTAGGGTCTATCGAAACCCCGTCGCCAACAAGCTTTTGCGCAAAAACCGGGTCTGGCACTATTTCCAAAGGCAAAATAAAGCCGGAAAGAGGCGCAAAAACATCCACTTTTTCGGGATTTACCACTGCAGCCATGTCTGTAATCTCCAATCAAAATTGACTTTGCTCAGCAATTCTAACAAACGCGTGCTGCAACTTCCACCTGAAAGATACTGATGAGTGTCAAATGGCCCTAAAAAAAAGATTGCCCCGACAAGCGGGGCAATCCTTACAAATCTTAGATCTAACTCGATATTACTTGAGGCCTACAGTTGCGCCTGCTTCTTCGAGTTTCTTTTTCATGGCTTCAGCATCAGCTTTGCTCAGGGCTTCTTTAACAACCTTGGGCGCTGCATCTACCATGTCTTTTGCTTCTTTAAGGCCCAAGCCTGTCAGTTCGCGAACGACTTTGATAACGTTGATCTTGTTGGCGCCGAAGCTTTCAAGAACTACGTCAAATTCATCTTTTTCAGCAGCAGCCGGAGCGGCGGCCATAGCCATTACTGGGGCATTAGCGGTTACGTCGAATTTTACTTCGATAGCTTTTACGAGGTCAGAAAGTTCGAGAACGGTCATCTTTTCGATTGACTCGAGAATCTGTTCTTTAGTCATTTTAACAACTCCTTGTTAAGTCTTATGAAATTTATACTAAGTTCAGGCAGCAGCTGTTTCTTCTTCTTCTCTTTTTTTGCGAAGAGAATCGATAACAATGGCGAACTTGCGGATCGGACCCTGGACAGCAGATGCAAGCATACCATAAAGTTCTTTGCGGCCTGGAATCTTGGAAAGGGCGGACAGTTGAGCTAAGTCAAGAGTCTGACCATCCATGAAACCAGCTTTAAAAGAAAACTTCTTAGCTTTATCTGCGAATTCAAACAGCGCTTTGACCGGAGCAATCGGGTCATTGTAACCAAAGGTTACAGCTGTGGAACCCTTCATGTGACTTTCGAGGTCTTTCATCGGGGTTGTGTGCAGAGCGCGGCACAGCAGAGTGTTTTTAACAACACGCAACTCAGAGCCGGTTTCACGCACAGCCTTGCGCAACGCAGTCATTTCAGAAACCTTAACACCTTCACAGTTGGCGAGAACGACAACCTGCGATTTTGCCAGTTTTTCTGCAAATTCTTTTACGTAAGCTTCTTTGTGAGAAATGTCCTTCAATGTTTTCACCTCCTTCAGAGGAATAAAAAAACCGTTTCCAGCCTTAACCGGAAACGGTTCGATTTATTAATCGTCCTGTTGTCCAGTCTCGGCAGGGAGGCAGTTAAGCCAATTACTTAAAACCTGCGGTCTTCGACCAGTCGCAGTATCAGATCAGGAAGCGACCTTTTCTGATTCTACTCTTGCTTCGTTCACATCGAGTCCGTAACCTGGGCCCATTGTTGAGCTGACAGTTGCTGACTTGATATAGGCGCCCTTGGCACCAGATGGTTTAGCTTTGGTTATAGCTTGGAAGAAGGCGAGAAAATTTTCTTTGAGCTTTTTGGCATCAAAAGAAGCTTTCCCAAGGGATGAATGAATAATACCAGCTTTTTCTACACGGTACTGGACTTTACCAGCTTTGAGCTCGGTAATTACTTTGGCCACGTCCTGAGTGACTGTTCCAACTTTGGGGTTGGGCATCAGGTTACGGGGACCAAGAATTCTACCTAGCTTACCGACAAATCTCATCATGTCGGGTGTAGCAACGGCGGCATCAAAATCAACCCAGCCTCCTTCGATTTTGGTAACGAGGTCCTCGGCACCTACGAAGTCTGCTCCAGCGCTTCTAGCTTCCTCAGCTTTTTGACCGCTTGCGAAAACGATAACACGGGTGGTCTTACCAGTTCCGTGCGGGAGAACACAACTACCACGCAGTTGCTGATCAGCATACTTCGGATCAAGTCCGGTGCAGATCGCTACATCGATTGATTCATCGAACTTGGCGGTTGCGGTCTTCTTCACTCTATCAAATGTTTCTTCTACAGAATAAATCTGCAGATGAACCAGGTCTTTTTTAAGACCACTGAATCTTTTGGAGTATTTCGGCATCTTTTTGCTTCCTCCTTTCTTTAGAGGTCAGCCGGCCATTTACGGGCTGGCTTTATTCTACAACTTCCATGCCCATGCTGCGGGCAGTACCCTTAACAACCTTGATGGCGGCTTCAATAGAAGCTGCAGTCAGGTCGGGCATTTTCTTTTCAGCAATCTCTTTTACCTGAGCCAGAGTCACTACGCCAACCTTAGTGCGACCAGGGGTCTGGTTGCCTTTAGGAATGCCTGCTGCTTTTTTCAGTAAGAATGATACCGGAGGCGTCTTGGTAATGAAGGTGTAGGATCTATCGGCGAAAATTGAAATTTCGACCGGAATGATTGAATCGCCTTCTTTTTGCGTCCGATAGTTGAAATTCTTACAGAAGTCCATGATGTTAACACCATGCTGGCCAAGAGCGGGACCAACCGGGGGGGCCGGATTTGCTTTGCCAGCCGGAATCTGCAATTTAACCATAGCTACTAATTTCTTGGCCATAACCTTTGATCTCCTTCTGAGAACTTGTTCTACAAAATATTAAGCTTCTTCGAGCTGAATAAGGTCAACTTCGATAGCTGTGTCGCGGCCAAAGATAAACACGAGAACCTTGGCTTTGCGTTTTTCCTGATTGATTTCCTTGACAACGCCGATAAAGTCGGTGAACGGCCCGTCTATGATCTTAACAGTCTGCCCTTCGGTAAATCCGATCGGGGTCATTGCCGCAGATCGTTGCGGTCCGATGCCGGCAGCACGAAGAACGGTCTGCACTTCTTTATCATGCAAAGGGGTCGGCTTGCTGCCGAGTCCGACAAACCCGGTTACGCCAGGAGTGTTTTTAACAACTGTCCAAGTGTCGTCGTCCATATTCATCTGAACCAGAACATAACCAGGATAAATCTTGCGGGTTTGAGTAACACGCTCGCCATTCTGCACCCGTTCGGCACTCTCTTCTGGAACCATCACCTCAAAGATGCTGTCTTTCTTTCCGAGAAGCTCAATACGGTTTTCAAGGTTCTTTTTAACCTTGTATTCTGAACCAGAGTTAGTATGAATGACATACCATTTTGCTTTTAAAATATCCACGATTAGCCCTTATACCGTTCCGCCACCGATGATCATGGTCAATACCTTGCCAAACAAGATATCAAGCAGACCAATAAAAAGCCCAAGACCGATAGATGAAACTATGACCACTTTGGTCGATACTTTCACATTCTCGTACGTTGGCCAGGAAACGCGACCGTTAGTTGGCCTTACTTCAATCCAGACTTCTCGTAAGAAGCGGGAGGTATCTTTCCACCAAGATGCAATTTTGCTCATTGTGACCCTCGTTCTTCCTGTTGCGGTATTCAATCAGGCCAAGAGGGAATCGAACCCCCAACCCCCGGTTTTGGAGACCGGTGCTCTACCAATTGAGCTATTGGCCTATGTAAACCAGCTCCAACCCTTACTTGCCTTCTTTGTGAACAGTATGCTTGCGCTCAGTGCTGCAATACTTCTTCAACTCGATGCGGTCAGGATCGTTACGCTTGTTTTTCATAGACATGTAATTTTTGCGCTTGCAGCTACTGCAAACCAGAGTAATCTTTTCACGCATAACAGTACCTCGCTTAAAAAAGCCGACAGGGTCGGCTTGTTAAAGATAAACAGGGGGCGGAAAATTCCGCCCCCGGAATTACAGAGTTTAAGATACGATCTTGGTAACGACGCCAGCGCCGATGGTGCGGCCACCTTCGCGAATCGCGAAGCGCAGACCTTCTTCACAGGCGATCGGAGCGATGAGTTCGCACTGGAATTCAGCGCGATCGCCTGGCATGATCATTTCTTTACCTTCGCCAAGCTGTACAACGCCGGTTACGTCAGTGGTTCTGAAATAGAACTGGGGTCTGTAGCCGGAGAAAAATGGCTTATGACGACCACCTTCTTCTTTGCTCAGAACGTAAACCTGAGAATAAAACTTGGTGTGTGGTTTGATGCTACCGGGTTTGGCAAGAACCATGCCGCGTTCTACGTCATCTTTGTTGATGCCGCGAAGGAGAAGACCAACGTTGTCGCCGGCCTGACCCTGGTCGAGAAGTTTGCGGAACATTTCTACGCCAGTAACGGTAGTTTCGCGTGTGTCACGGATACCAACCAGTTCAGCTTTTTCGCCGACTTTAACGATACCACGTTCGATACGACCAGTTACGACTGTGCCGCGACCGGTAATAGTGAATACGTCTTCGATCGGGAGCAGGAAGGGCTTGTCAAGAGCGCGTTCTGGCTGCGGAATGTATTCATCAAGAGTGTTAAGAAGCTTTAAGATACATTCGCAATCAGGACCAACACCACCAGCAGCAACAGCTTTAGTAGCTGAACCGCGGATAATCGGTGTAGTGTCGCCGGGGAATTCGTATTTGCTGAGCAGGTCGCGAACTTCGAGTTCAACCAGGTCGAGAAGTTCTTCATCGTCAACAAGATCACACTTGTTAAGAAAAACTATAACATGGGGAACGCCAACCTGGCGGGCCAGGAGGATGTGTTCACGAGTCTGTGGCATCGGGCCGTCAGTAGCGGCAACAACCAGAATTGCGCCGTCCATCTGAGCTGCACCGGTGATCATGTTTTTAATATAGTCAGCGTGGCCTGGACAATCAACGTGAGCATAATGACGCAGGGGGCTTTCATATTCAACGTGAGCGGTGTTGATTGTGATACCACGTGCTTTTTCTTCAGGAGCCGAGTCAATGTCCGCATAGTTCATTACTTTAGCTCCACCAGCCTGAGCTGATGACATGGTGATAGCAGCGGTAAGCGTTGTTTTGCCGTGGTCAATGTGACCGATGGTTCCAACGTTACAGTGCGGTTTGGTTCTAGAAAAGGTTTCCTTTGCCATTTGGTTGTCCTCCTGAGAAATTATGGGAAATCGTAATGCAACCCAAGACACAATTAAAAGCCCGCGACCGGGATTGAACCGGTGACCTCTTGCTTACCATGCAAGTGCTCTACCGTCTGAGCTACACGGGCACTTCACTGGAGAGAGCTGGATTTGAACCAGCGTAGGCGTTAACCAACAGATTTACAGTCTGCCCCCTTTAACCACTCGGGCATCTCTCCGTTTACCAAGCCGGCGATGGGACTCGAACCCGCAACCTGCTGATTACAAGTCAGCTGCTCTACCAATTGAGCTACGCCGGCGGCTTCAGTTCACAAAGAACTGTACCGTGCTAACGGTATTGGGCGATTATAAAGCAGCTCAGACATATTGTCAACTACTTTTTGAATTATTTTTGAAAAAATTGCTTCTGTCGCAAAATCTCGTACAAAACCACTCCAGTGCTTACTGAGACGTTTAAAGAAGGGGTTTTGCCACAGAGCGGAATTGCCACCAGATCGTCGCAAACCCGCTGAATCCTTTCGCCAAGACCGGCATCTTCGCCACCAGCAACAAGAACAACGTCGTTGCTGTACACGACCTCGTCGTAACGCTTCTCTGCTTTACTATCAAGACCAACAATCCAGTAACCCATTTCTTTGAGTTGCTCAAGAGCAGAACCCATATTGTTTACCCGGGCAACCGGCAGATAGGAAGCGGCTCCCTGAGCTGTGCGCATAGCCCATTCTGTCATGCCGGCCGCGCGATGTTTTGGAATAATCACGCCACCACAACCTGAAGCCTCAACCGTGCGAACTATCGCGCCAAGATTGCGGGGATCTTCAACGTGGTTGAGCGCAATAAGCACTTTGCGCCCCGGACTAACCTTTTTCACCAGTTCTTCAAGTGAACAGTAATCGAATGCGCCAGCTAACGCGACAACGCCCTGACTCTTTTCGCCGAATTTGCGCTCAAAAAGGTCTGGATTCATCTCTTTAACCGGGATCTGGCGCGCCGTAGCCAGCTCGCGCAGCTGACCGCCAACCGGCCCTTTGACTGTCGTAGAAATCACGACCGCTTCAATAGTCTGGCCACTCTCAAGCGCTTGAACAACCTCGTGGCGACCCTTTATTACCAGGCGCTCATCTTCTGCCTGCGCACTTATCTGTTCACTGTCATCCTGCAAAGCCGGCCGTTCAAACGTCGGGCGTGCCGGGCGATCTTTCCAGGCAGTTTTTTGTGGCCGGCCTGAATTCTCACGTCGAGAAGTGTCACCTGAGCGTTCAGGACGCTCGGAACGATCTGGTCTCGGACCTCTGGCTGGCCTATCTGAGCGATCGGGACGCTCGGAACGATCTGGTCTCGGACCTCTGGCCGGTCTATCTGAGCGATCGGGACGCTCGGAATGGTCTGGTCTTGGACCTCTGGCTGGTCGCTCAGGGCGATCCGGCCGCTCATAATGTTCTGGCTTTGGACCTCTAGCGGGTCGCTCAGGGCGCCCACGGCCATCCGGTTTCGGTTTTCTTACCGGCTTATCAGATTGCCCAGATCGATCAGGGCGATCTGAGTTATCTGGTCTCGGCCCTCGGACCGGACGCGTCGGTTTATCAGGTCGTTCTGACCTCTTTGGCCCTTGCCCGGGCTTTTTTGAAAAATTCCCACGTTTACCGAAATCTTTTGAACCACCTGGTTTTTTATTCATCTTCATTTTTCCTGTCTTCATCTGCCTGGCCAGGTGCTATAACCTGGCTGGTAATTAGGTCAAACAGCCGTGCAAGCCGTTCATTCTGTCCGGTTAAAAAAAGGTAGGCCACCCAGGCCTCAAGAGCAGTGGCTCGCGCGTATTCAGCGCGGGTGCCTGAGCCATATCGAGAAGGGGTTTTGGCATTTCGCCAGCTTTTTAACAGCTGCTGGTCAGCTTCTTCGAGCCCGGCAAAAACCGTGTCAAAAACTTTGGCCTGAGCAGAAGCGTTAACGTGGCCAACCAGCGAATCATGCAGGCGACCAGCGTTGTCTATACCAATGCGAACATGCGCCATGCGTAATCCCAGTTCATAAACTGAATCGCCAACATAAGCAAGAGTGCGCGCCGGCAACCGGGCAACTTCATCTGCATTCCATGGTGCAACAAGATTGAAACTGTCGGAACCGCCAAACCGCTTTTTGTTAACTTCCATCAACTTAAATCCGCTTCCAGCGGACTCCATCGCGAGTGTCTTCGATCAGAATCCCGGCATCTTTAAGGCGATTACGAATCGCATCGGCGACATCGTATTTTTTAGCGTCCTTCATTTCCTGCCGCAGTTCGATCAACATCTGCATTATCGGCGCGATATCGACATCGGTTTTGTTCGAAACTGCTGGCAATATACCGAGAACTTCGCTGCCCCACTCTTTTACAACCGTCAAAATAGCTGCGGCAACGCGAGCAGAAAGAGCGCTCGCGCTAATGAAGCGATTCACTTCGGTTACAAAGCTGTAAAGAGTCGCGATAGCGCCTGGTGTATCAATATCGTCATCAAGACGCTCTCTGATCTTTGCGTCAACTTCGCCACAAAGCTTTTCTGCTTCGTTGTCTGCAGTGCCGGCGCTGACGTTCTTTTCGATAATCTCAAGTAAAGCTGTCTGCAGCTGAGAAAGACGGCTCAGTCCACTGGCTGCGGCCGAAATAGCTTCTTCGGTGTAATTTGATGGCGAGCGATAATGGGTAGTTAGAACAAATGCCCGTATAGCTTCTGGTGAATGGCTTGTCAACAGGTCTTCGCAGGTCCTGAAATTGCCCAGCGACTTGCCCATTTTTATGCCATCGACAGTAACCATGTTGTTATGAACCCAGTAACGACAAAATGGCGCGTCGTTGAGGGCTTCCGACTGTGCTATCTCGCACTCATGATGCGGAAATTTGTTTTCGAGACCGCCACCATGAATATCTATGGTATTACCAAGATATTTCGTGGCCATTACCGAACATTCAATATGCCAACCGGGGTAACCTTCACCCCAAGGTGAGTTCCATTTAAGAATGTGGCCGGGCTCTGCCTTTTTCCAAAGTGCAAAGTCACGCGGATTCTTTTTATCGCTGCGCGATTCTACCCGGACCCCTTCTTTCTGCTCTTCGAGGCGACGACCAGAGAGTTTGCCATATTCTGGAAACGACTCCACTTCATAATAGACATTGCCATTTACTTCATAGGCATGACCTTTTTCAACAAGCTTCTGTACAGCCTCTATCTGCTCGCCAATATGCTGACTGGCTCGCACATAGAAGTTCGGATGGGCAATGCGCAGTTTTTCCATATCGTTCATATACTGGCGCGTCCATTTATCGACGATTTCCCAGGGGTGTACATGATCAATACGTGCCTGTCTCTGGATTTTATCTTCACCCGAATCAGCATCGTCAGTAAGATGACCAACATCGGTAATGTTCTGTACATAGCGGACCGTGAGCCCGGAATGGCGCAAGTGCTTAACCAGCACGTCAAAAGTGATATAGCTCTTAGCATGACCTAGGTGCGGTGGACCATAAACAGTGGGTCCACAAACGTAAATTCCGACATGCCCAGGCTCAATCGGCACAAATTCTTCTTTCTGCCGGTTAATTGAGTTATAGAGTGTAATTGCCATGGGTTCCTCCATGCGAAGTTTATTTTTCAGATTCTGATAATATCACAAGCTCACACTAATAATAACTTAAAAATACGCGGCAAATTGGTTGCATATTGCCGATATTTTAATTATGAATTATCAAGCAGGAGAGAAAATATGTCTCAAACTTTGACAACCTCAGAAAAAATACTCGATTTGCTCGCTGAGGGGCAAAGTTTTAGTGAGCTTACCCGCAAACATGGTTACAGCCGCAACGACTTTGTTACCGCAGCACTTTTTGGTGTTGCAGAATTGCAGGCCGAATATGCCGAGCTGCTAAAAAAGCACGGCCGATTCAATCACCTGACTAAAACAGAATAGCCCGCCATTTCGCGCCAAGTCGTCAAGCCTCTTAGTTACGAAGCGAGCCGGGTCGTCTGCAAAAATTATTCTGCGAGATAACCGTAAACGTAGCCTGCAAATGCGCAAATGCTTATTATTACCGCCCACCAGATAAAACGAAAAATAGACATGCTGACCTCCATCAGGTTTGTATCGAAAACGATAATAGCATATAATTTGAAAACTAGTCAAAAACCCTGACTTTAATTAAAGGAATGTTGCCAATGAAAGAAACCGGCAAGCTGAAAACTCTCCTGTTATCGGCCATTCTGGCAGTTGCTGGCAGCACGCCTGTTATGGCCTTTGATAACACCAACATTCTGGTCGAAGAGGCGGTTAACCACATCTACCAGCAGCGCTATAAGCTGGCGCATCAGTCTCTTAAACAGGCATATGAACAGTCGCCTCGTCATCCCGGCGTACATTTCAACCTCGGCCGGCTCTTCGAACTTACCGGCAATTTCGCTGAAGCATTAAAGGAATACCGCCTCGCTGCCTCACTCGACACTTCTATGGTTGCTGCCCGACGCGGCATGGCCAGATGCAGTGTTGAACTCAAACGCACAAAGTCTTTCGAAGCACAACAGCAGCAGGCTCAGACACAACCTGCAGCTGCTGCTCCAGTAGTCAGATATAATCCGCCACCGCAGACGGCGCGCATCGTTACTCAACAGCCAGCTCAGCCAACACAACCAGCCAGAGTAATCAGCCAGCCAGCGACTCAAACTCTGCCACCAATGCAGCAACCGGTAAATCGTGCCGCGGCACAGGACATAAGACTGCCACCACTACCGTTGCGTGCTACGGCCCAGGCGTCTAAGCCAGCCGGAGAGCAACGCGCAGAAGCATTGCTCGACAGCGGCAAAACCGACGAAGCTGTTTCTGCCCTGGAAGAAATTCTTCAAAACAGCCCCGACAGCCCAAGAGCCCATTTTTTGCTGGGCAAAGCATTAAGCGTTAAGGGTGATCTATTTGCCTCGATCAAGCACCTTGAAGAATGTCTGCGGGTCGATGACAAATTTTACGATGCCTATTACCTGCTCGGCCGCAACTACTCTCGGGTAAATCTGCTTGAAGATGCAATAAAAAACTATCAGATCTACTACGTGGTTAAGCCACAGGCCTCAGTGGCTCTTGAGATAGCGCGAATATTCGAAACCATGGGCAATCCTGACAAAGCGAAAGAATATTATTCGCGGGCCAACGCCATGAATCCCGGCAACACTAACTTGCAGATGCGATTGAGCGAATCGTCAGGCAATCTGGCCAATGATCTATACCTTCGTGGCAATAATGCTTTTACTGTCAATCAATTCGAAGAGGCTGCCAACCTGTTCAGTCAGTCACTGGAAACCGGCAATTTGCAGGAAGGTTCACGTCGTGATGCCGTACGCAAACTCGAAATTGCCCGTTTCAAAATTCGCGAAGCCGAAGAAAAACAGCGACCAGCACGTGAAGGTTTTGCTGAAACCCGCCACAATTTTGCCGGCACCAATCTTAAATATTTTCAACTCAGCGATATAAGCTTTAAAACCCGATTTACCGGACCTATTACCGTTGAATGGCGTGGTTATGTTTCTCGAAAAATCACCAGGTATGGGCGCGATTTTCTTTTGATGATAAAAGAGCTCAGCCAGGATGAACTCGAATACATGAATCGTGACCGCAACGATTATAAGCTAAACAGCCACTTTAACAATCAGCCCACATTCCTGCTGGCAACACGGCGCGGTGGATTTCCACCGTTTGCGCGGGAAGGCCAGATGATTACCTTTAATGGCACCACTGACTGGCAATTTTACAACATCATTAACGATCTCGGCCAGACTGTTAGTCTGCCGTCGTTTGAATTCGTCTCTGCTTATCCTGATTGAAAACCTAAATCAGAGATCACGCATGGTAGTTATCAGGTCTGAAATATTAAAGCAGACGTTGCTGCCAACTTCGCTTTTGAGTTTTGAGTCATAGTTGACCATCACTTTTTTCGGCATGATAAGCTGACCTTCTTCACCCTTCTGACGGTTGAGCGATTCTACAACGAGATTGCCGAAAATATTTATCTGTTCGCCGCCAATAATGCTTTCTTTTGCATAAATTGCCGCCTCAATATTGGCTTTTTTGAGTTCACGCGCGTATTTGACCGAGCCATTGAGCGAAACCAGCGAAAGAAACGATGCACCACCATCCTGAACCACATTGTCGGTAATTACTATGTCGCCTTCGGTAACTATCATTGCCTGACCTGAAATTCTGCCGCCAATGATAAGGTTTCCCTGTACATAAACCAGTCCCATCACA
The DNA here is from genome assembly GCA_018818125.1 of Candidatus Rifleibacteriota bacterium. Taxonomy (GTDB): domain Bacteria; phylum Muiribacteriota; class Ozemobacteria; order Ozemobacterales; family Ozemobacteraceae; genus Rifleibacterium. Next base: position 48,024 of record JAHISQ010000053.1, on the reverse strand, counting down.
GTTGCCGGCTTTCCATAAGTGCCCTGCAGCGTGAGATCGCGCTCAACAAATTCGTGACAGTAATCTTTGGCATTCTTCTTTATGCGATCAAGCTGCATGGGCTCAAGCTTATCAGAATTGCGCGACACAAAGTCAAACTTGGTATTGATAGTATAGGGGTCTGAGCTCGGGTAAGGAGTCTCAGTTATGCCCAGCACATACGGTTTTAGCTTCTGGTAATACCTTATTATTTCACCTTCGTAGTATGTATATTTACTCAAATACGGGTCGTGAATCTGATTACTGCAAAACAGATAACCGATCTCGGGGCGCTGATGTGAGAAAATCGAGTTGTCTTCGAAATAGTTGATGATATCATCGGCCGCAAAAAACGGCAGATACACGTGAAGGCGGCCATTTGTGCGGATCTTGCCCCATAGATAGGGATGCAATTTTTGGATCGAAAGGTCAACAAAGTCCTTGATCTTGAGATCAGACGCTGCCATGACAAGCTTGCGGATAACCTTGAGAGTCTTTACCTTTATCTCACCCTCAAAACTTACGTTGCTGGCCATGTTTGGCTCCCAGAAAAAGTCGTTGGCAGCGTTGCCCATCGTTTCTTGAAAAGCATTGCCGGTTTTTGCAGCAAGATCGTCGATCAGTGCCTTGAGCGCTCTGACTTCGCTCCAGTTACGGCATCTGAACTCGCCGTGGCGTAAATATTCATCTTTGCGACTCGAAACAAACAGAGTGTAGTTCTCAGCTGGCGGCGTCAGATCCGTCACTTTGAGGTCACGAATAACCTCAAACTTTTTCTCGGCATTCTTAAACTTGCCCACAGCTTCAAACCGTAACAGACCTTCCCAGCCCCCAAGAGCTTTATCCGAATATGTGTCACGGTTTTCCTTGCGATAAACCTTAAGAGCAGATGGCACATCTTCGTATTCGTCTATATAGGTCTTAAAAGGGGTCAGGCGCAAGTTGTTGACTTCAATCTTCACCTCGGCAGTACCGCCGTCTATAATCTCGCCATCTTCGATTCTGACGATCATACTGAAATTTTCGGCACGATCTATGTCGAGCAGAGCCAAAATTCTATCATTTACTTCACCGTCATCTGACAGAAGCTTTTCGGAAAAAAGCTCCCGCATTTTTATCATTGCCTTCTCTACGCCTGCCTCAGCCAGATAGAAGGCCTGCAGATTTTCACCAAGCTTGGCAGTTTGCGTACGTTCTTGAGTCATGTAATTAATCAGCATCATACCGAAAATGTAAAGAACGCCGACAACAGTCATCAACAGGAACATGGCACTACCTCTGCGCATACTGCCCCAAATCCGCCTGCTAAACTTCATTATCTGCACCTCACTCGGCATCACCTATGTTAAGAGACCTCTCACCATTAGCGTGCCAGTTAAGATAAGCCTTTATAAAAGGCTCAAGATCTCCATCCATGACCCGACGCACATCCGAGGTCTGCTCACCGGTTCGCATGTCTTTGACCATGGTGTAAGGACAAAAAACATAAGAACGAATCTGGCTGCCCCAGGAAATTCCCTTCTGGTCGCCCTGCAGAGTCTTGATTTCTTTCTGTTTCTCACGCTGTTGCAGCTCATACAGCTTGGCCCTGAGCATACCAAGGGCCACCTCACGGTTCTGATGTTGACTGCGCTCTATCTGACAGGATACAACCAGACCTGTTGGCATATGAGTTATGCGCACCGCACTGCTCGTCTTGTTAACATGCTGACCACCAGCTCCTGAGCTTCTGAAGAAATCCAGTTTTAGATCATCGTCTCTGATTTCGACATCAACATCATCCGGCAATACCGGCAACACATCAACTGCGGTAAAACTGGTGTGCCGCCGCGCATTTGAGTCGAACGGCGAAATGCGCACCAGCCGATGCACTCCCTTTTCACCCTTCATATAACCATAGGCATAAGAGCCTTTAACCTTTATTGTGACAGCCTTTATACCCTGTTCTTCTTCCTGCAGATCGAGAACTTCGTATTTAAAGCCTGCGTTCTCGATATATCGCAAATACATGCGATAAAGCATTGAGGCCCAGTCGCTCGACTCGGTACCACCGGCACCTGGCTTGATAGACAGATAGGTATCAGAGATATCATATGGTTCTGATAAAAACACAGTCAATTCAAGGCTATCTATAATTTTATTAATCGGATCAAGCTGCCTGAGCAGCTGCTGGAACATGGCATCGTCATTTTCTGCCTCAGCCAGCTCAAGCAGTTCAATCGTGTCACTGAACTCCCTCTGCACTGATTCACAGGAGTCGCATGCCTTTTTTAGTTCGGCAATCTTCTGGCTGATCGACTGCGCCCGCTGGTGATCGTTCCAGAAATTCGGATTCAAGGTCGCTGATTCAAGCTCTTCTATTTCCCGCCGTTTATTGGGCAGGTCAAAGATGGCTCCCGATGCCAGAGAGACGGGTTTTCATTGCGCGTAATTTTTCGACGATATCGAAATCCACGGTCTATACCTCCTGAAATAATTGCTTATCTGCTGATGCGAATAAGCCTGCTGATACTGTTTTTCTGTCCGCCGAAGCGGCCCTCGGCTTCGACCTGCATGGTTACCATGGCACTGTCATAGTCTATCGATTCAATATTGAACCCCTTGATTCGATATTCATATTTTTCGCCAGAATAAAGGTTATCCGCCGGTACTATTATATCCTGTACAAACACAGAATAGAGAATTTTTTTTTCGTCTTCATTAGCCTGTTCGAGAGCTCGTATAGACTCAGTGCCGTTTCGCTGCATCATTTTAAGCTTTAGCAGAAAATGCTGAAGCCCCGAGCGCGCCATAAAATAAGCCTTACGCGCCTTATGAACCTGCTGGAACCTGCTACGGGCGTTGGTCATCTGCCATGCCAGTGAACTAATCCAGATCGCCAGCAGAAGCACCAGCGCCAGAATAATCGGCAGGGCCATACCATTATTGCTTTTAACTTTTGCCTGCATCACAGATTCGACCTGTAAGCGGTTAAATTAAGGTTATGTCGGCCCTTTTCGCCCCATTCGGCAATGATTTCGATTTTTTTCATGCCGTCTTCGACAACCACTGACTGCAACTCACCCGACATGGCATCTTTCATTGCCGATAAATTGACTGACAAAAGCTCGGTCTTCATACGAAAATGCACAAGATTGCGGGCAACTTCGGCTGGTCGCAGGTCGAGATCGCGTGCGCCTTCTGATTCGATCAGAACATCGCTGACCTCGCCAGCAGGAATATCATGAAACCGCATTTCAATGGCCGTTTCAAGTTTTTCTTCGAGCAGATTTAGAATCTGGTAGTAATCGCCTAGCTGAGAGCTGCCACGCATCTGCTCCACCAGGAACATTCCCATTGGCAAAGCCAGTGTCGAAAGGATTGCCATTGCAATCATTATTTCGACAAGTGAAACGGCCGAGCGTTTATTGGTGATGCACAACATTTTGCCTACCTGAAACATAAGATGTACAGACATTATACAACCTGCCCGACAAAATAGCATCAGGACACGAACAGTTAGAGAACGAAGTCACGGTAAAGACTAGCGTCCGCAGCACTTCTTGTATTTCTTACCGCTACCGCAGGGGCATGCCGCATTACGATCAACCGTTTCGTCGGCACGTGTCGGAGACTTAACAACGGCTTCTTCGTCACCACGGTTGTAGTAAACTTCCTGTTCTTTCTTTTCCTGGGCTTCTTTTTCTTCAGCACGAGAATAAGAAACGCGGTAGAGATAATAAAGTAAGTCTTCCTTGATGCTGTCAATCATGTTCTGAAACATCTGAAAGCCTTCGATCTTGTATTCTACCAGCGGATCGCGCTGTCCCCATGAACGCAGATGAATACCATCCTGCAGATTATCCATGTTGTGCAGATGGTCTTTCCACTTGCTGTCGACAATCTGCAACAGCAGAAATTTCTGCATCTGGAAAAAGTCGTGCTCACCCAGCTCTGTACGCTTGGCAGCCAGTTTATCGAGAGCTCGTTGGCGAAGTTCTATTACCAGTTCTTCGCGCGAATAGGTGCAGAGTTGGCCTGGTTTGCCGTTATGAGGGTCACCGCCCTCAACTTCGATCGGAAAGACCTTTTTAAGCTGGTCTGCCAAAGCATTGTAATCATAATCATCGGAGTCAACTTCAGGATTGAAAGCACCGGCCACAGCATCTTCAATAACCTCATCGATCATCGAAAGAATATCATCATAGATGCTATCCTGCTCAAGAGCTTTGCGGCGTTCCTGATAAACCACGGCGCGCTGCTGATTCATTACGTCGTCATATTTAAGAACGTGCTTGCGAACATCAAAATGATAGCCTTCAACCTTGCGCTGAGCGCTCTCTATCGACTTTGAGATCCAGGGGTGCTCAATCGGCTCACCCTTTTCCCAGCCAAGCTTTTCCATCCAGCCGGCGATATTGACCGAACCAAACAGACGCATAAGATCGTCTTCGAGCGACAGATAAAACTGGCTGGCACCCGGATCGCCTTGACGACCTGCACGACCACGCAGCTGGTTATCGATTCGCCGAGATTCATGACGTTCTGTACCTAGAATAAACAGACCGCCAGCCTCGATTACTCTCTTTTTTTCGGCTTCGCAGAGCAGACGATACTTAGCAAGTGCGGCGGCGTATTCTTCGCCATCACTTTCTCCAACTTCGTCTTTTGCAAGCATCTCGGGGTTGCCACCGAGCAAAATGTCAGTACCACGACCAGCCATATTTGTGGCAATGGTTATACTGCCCTCACGACCAGCTTGAGCAACAATATCAGCTTCGCGCTCGTGATATTTGGCGTTAAGAACCTGGCATTCAGTACCGCGTTTGCGCAGCATCGCCGCGATAAGCTCACTCTTTTCGATTGAGATAGTTCCAACCAGAACCGGCTGACGGCGCTCATGAATTTCGATAATATTATCAACTATCGCTTCAAATTTCTCTAGAACAGTCTTATATATAACATCAGCAAGATCCAGTCGGACACAGGGTTTGTTCGATGGAACGACGATGACTTCGCATTTGTATATCTCATTAAATTCTTTGGCTTCAGTCTCGGCAGTACCAGTCATACCGGCAAGCTTTCGATAGAGACGGAAGTAATTCTGAAAGGTAATTGAAGCGAGTGTCTGGTTTTCCTGCTGTATCGGCACGCCTTCTTTGGCTTCAATGGCCTGGTGCAAACCGTCTGAATAACGACGTCCAAACATCAGGCGACCGGTGAATTCATCGACAATGACGACTTCCTGACCACGACCATCTTCGCGCGGCCTGACAATGTATTCTTTATCGCGGTGAAAGAAGTGTCTGGCCTTGAGCGCATTCTGCAGGTGATGAACGTGATCCATGTTGTTGTTGTCGTAGAGGTTTTCTACGCCAAGCGCTTTTTCGACCTTGGCAATACCCTCTTCATTAACTGACACACCATGGTGTTTTTCGTCTATTACGTAATCAACATCAGCCTTTAGTAGCTCACGCGCCACTTTAGCGAAGACAAAATACAAAGAAGTTGCTTTTTCGGCAGGACCCGAGATAATCAGCGGGGTTCGCGCCTCATCGATAAGAATAGAGTCGACTTCATCGACGATTGAATAGTTGTATTCGCCGCGCTGCGTGCATTCCGCAAGGCTCAAAGCCATGTTATCGCGCAAATAATCGAAACCAAACTCGTTGTTGGTGCCATAGGTGATATCGGACGCGTAGGCTTCGCGCTTCTGCTCCGATGTCAGTCCGTGTATATTCAGGCCAACAGACAGACCGAGATATCGATACACCTGTCCCATCCATTCGGAGTCGCGACGGGCCAGATAGTCGTTAACAGTTACCAGCAGAGCTCCACGACCAACCGGGACCATCAGATCATTTTTGTCAATAATCGGCTTAAATTCAATGGGTTTGCCTTTGTATTCTTCTTCAGCGAGTGCGACCCATTCCGGGTTAAGTTCGAGAGCATTCAGGTAAAGCGGCAGTGTAGCTGCAAGTGTTTTACCTTCGCCTGTCTTCATTTCGATGATTCTGCCTTCGTGCAATGCCAGACCGCCAAGAATCTGCACATCGTAGTGCCGCATATTCAGAACGCGGCGCGCGGTTTCACGTACGGTGGCAAATGCCTCGGCCTTGATGTCTTCGATGGTCTTTCCGTCAAACAACTGCTGACGGAATTTGAGGGTCATGCCTGCCAGTTCTTCATCAGAAAGGTTCTTGTAATAGTCTTCGAGAGCGTTAATCTCTTCGAGAGTATCGTCAAGCCGTGCCAATTCGCGTGCGTTGAAATCAGGAACAAAAAACCTGATGAATTTAAAAAGCCAGTCGAACATGCTGACCCCTTTCAAAATAGAAAGCGCGGCCTCAGTTAAGGCGCGCGCCAGATGTCTTCGGTTAGCCTGAGCCTAAGCCGTTTCAGCCTAAACTTTGCCAGATAAAAACTTACTTTTCTTCGGCTGAGATAATCTTGATAATCTCATCTACCGACTCGGCTTCCATGAGTTCGGTTCTGAATTCCTGATAGCGCAGAAGGCGCGATAGTCTTGCCAAAGCCTTGAGGTAAAGGCCACCAGACTCTATCGGAGCTGCAATCAGGAAAACCAGATGCACCGGACGATTATCCAGTGCCTCGAACTCTATACCGGCGCTGGAACGGCCAATAGCAACAACAACCTCTCTGACAGTCGAAGTTCTGGAGTGAGGTATCGCAATACCTTTGCCGATTCCGGTTGAACCGACTTTTTCACGCTCAAGAACAGACTTTAGAAAAGCATCGGCATCGGTTAGATAACCGCCGGTGTCAAGCAGATCGATAAGCTCTTTAATGGCATCAAGCTTGGTGGTGGAACTCAATTCCAACTTTGTCAGCTGGGGTGATATAAATTCGCTTAGTTCCAAAACTCCTCCTGCAACCCCGTCAGGGGCAAAATCTCGTATTTAGTATTCAGGTTCGATAAGGCCGAAATTACCATCGCCGCGACGGTAAATCACGTTGATTTTGTTGGTTTCGGCATTAGAGAAAACAAAGAAATCCTGGTTAAACATGTCAAGCTGTTCAGCAGCTTCATCCGAGAACATCGGGCGCAGTGGGAAAGTACCGCTGCGAATGATTTTGGGCTTATTGTCTTCTGGCGCATCTTCAGTCCGACTGGCGAAATCGTCACCGAATGAAAGAACGCTGTGAGTTGCCTGTTTATCGAGCCCCTTGTTGCTTCTGCGGCGACCGGTGATCTTTTCTTTGAACTTCTTAACCTGGCGCTCGATCTTTTCAGCGACCATGTCGATTGAAGCGTAGAGATCTTCGGAAGCGGACTTGCCGTGAATCGGGTTACCGACTGACTTAGCCCATACGGTAACTTCACATAGCCTGCTGCGGCTTAGATCTTTAGAATCTTTCACAGAAAGAGTTACATCAACTTCGACGATATGATCGAAGTATTTCGTGATAGTTGTCAACTTCTTTTCTGCGTATTCTTTGAGCGCATCAGTAAGCTGAAGATTTTTTCCCTTGATAACAAATTGCATAGAATGCCTCCGAATGATGAGGAATAGACGCGTTTCCCCGGATATAATCAGGGTAGCAAATGTTAGCATACCCCCCCGTCGCTGTCAAGATACACTAAAACATCTGCAAAACTCAAACGATTTAATTTTTGTAACTTTTGCGGTCGCGTTTTCGTATGATTTACTGAACATACAAGGGAGAGCGAAAATAATGCTTGCCAACACAAGTTCAAATCACAATTTCAATCGTCCAAGGCGGCCATGAGAGTGTTGTTTAACAAGCTACTGGCAATTGCAGCGGCCCTAACTCTGTTTATGCTTCTTACTTTAGACGAAGGCTTTGCCCATACGCATTTTTCGGCGCAGGATGCTACGATTCGCAGCATCGCCTTTGACCAGCACGGTAGAATGTGGGTTGCCACCTTTGGCAGAGGACTGTGGCTGATAGATGAATCCGGCATCCGCAAGTTTTATGATGAAACAACTCAACTGCCGTATCCGATGATCAACAATCTGCTGTTCGATGGCCAGTATCTCTGGGTGGCTACTGCCGGCGGAGGATGCATAAAGCTCAACACACTGACCGACAAATTTGAGCCCGTTGGCCAGCACGCAGGCTTTGAAAAGCTGCATGCGCTGACCAGAACGACTACAGGGCAGATTATTATTGGCTCCGTGGGCAGCGGCACCGCTTACCTTAAAGACAATTTCTGGCAACCGGTTAAAGATTCACAGTCGATTAATCTCGCCTGGGTAAACTCAGTTGTCGAGTGGCAGAATCGTCTGTGGCTTGGCACTTCAACCGGCCTTTATTCAGCCAGCAACGATTTGTCCGACTGGCGCCCACAGTATGAAAAGCTGAATCGCGGGGTTAACCATCTTGCCATATCTGGCGACAGACTTTTGATAGCAACCACAAGACATGGGCTATACTCACTGAAAGCCAGTGAAGAGCCAAAAAAGGCAATAGACTTTAACGGAATGATTCATTTCATTCTGCCTGGAGACGGATTTGCCCTTATTATCGGAGATAAAGCCATGTGGAAACTGACAAACGACGAAACACAAAAACTGCCAGATTCTCCAGACCTTGCCAAGTGCGCAATCCTCGACGCAAGAAATAGATTTTTTATTGGCACTACTGATGGTAAAATTTATCTATCTGAGAGCGGTACAGACTTTAGATTAAAATATTTTTTCAGCGATAATGGTCTTGAGGAGCAGAAATAATGAAGGTGGCAAAAAAATTTGGCATAATGCTTGCTAGTCTCTTTTTCTTTATCACCACAGGGATGCTGGCAGAAGATAACCTTGCGCGTGAGATCGAATCAGGCAGGACACTCATGAAAGCCGGTGAGTTTCAAAAATCAGCAGAGTTGCTCAACAAACTTCTGACTCAAAATAAAGACGAAATCAAAGATCATCCGCGCCATGCCGAAGCCTGGTATCTTTTCAGTGTCTCACTGCGAAAACTCGAGCGCACCGACCTCGCTGACAAGGCTCTTGAACGCGCCAAAAAGCTGCGTGAACTCGCACAGACTACCAAACCACCACAAATAGATGAGTCCAAAACAAGTGAATCCGATTTTATCGAACCGACAAGCGAAGTGACTGCAGATAAAAATCCTGCCAGCGCGACTACTACAGACATACAACCGGCCAGCGAGCCAGAAAACAACGTTTACAATCTAGCCAGCCTTAAAAACGAAAAGGCGCGCAAGCACTACCGCAATGGCATGGTGCAGCTTGAAACCGGTCAGGCACAGACCGCCGCGGATGAGTTCCTCGCAGCAGTTGAAGCCGAGCCAGGCAACATCGAACTGCTCACCAAAACAGCGGAAACGCTTGAGCAAATTGGCAGCAGCTATTATCAAAAAGCTATGCGCGTGTTTGCCGAACTCGAAACAGCCAACCCTGGCAAACAAACGGTTAAGCAGCAGGCTGCATATGCCCGTGCCAGCATATTTGCAGGCAAACCAGATCTCGCAAAAGCAGAATCAATAATAACCGCGTTGCTCAAAAATGAGCCCGAAAACGTTGAACTATTGATTCTGGCCGCTCAGCTCGACACCGAGAACAAAAAATTTCAACCAGCCGTCAATACCTACGAAAAAATAATAAAACTCGACACGGGCAATATGCCCGCTTATCTAGGACTTGGCGATGTATATCAGCACATGAAACAGTTCCCCAAAGCCATAGAAGTCCTGCAAAAGGCCAGGGGAATGTGGCCAGACAGCGTATTACCGCTGGTCAGCCTGGGCAAAGCCTATCTGGAAAACGACAACAAAGGCTTTGCTCTCGTCATGTTCAATCTCGCCTACGAAATGAATCCGGACAGCTTCGATGTAAACCTCGGGCTGCTCGAAATTCTTGCCCAGGGCGCCGACTATCGCGCCAATAAACACCTGGCAAAATGTGAAAGCATTGTCATAGGTGACCCGCGTGTAGAGTTCTGGAAAGCTGTTTTTCTTGAGTTTGACGAATATCCGGCAAAGGCAATGCTAATATACAGTCGACTTGCATTATATAAAGACGATATTGCCTACAAGGCTAAGCTGAGACTTGGCCAGCTATATTCCGGCAAAGGCCACGAATCATTCCCCGGGAACCTTCTGGTAAGAGATCGACCAAGATTCAGCCGAGTATACCGCGCCATGATCAATCAGGAATTTGCCTACAGCTATTTTCAAGATTTTCTCGCAAAAATGCCTGATTCGCCGGAGGCTCCAGAAGTAAAACGCTGGATTTACGAAAACGAAGAAGGAGTCAGAAGAGCTCGCGAATTTGAGGCTTTGATTCAAAGCCAGTTAAAAACAAACTAGTCAGTTAAATATTTCCCAGGAGGAATTATGAGATCGAATTGCCTGCAAAGACCGTTCTGTATTGTTTTTCTGTTACTGATCGGCCTGATAGCCACAGTCCCGTTGTGTGCTATTGAGGTAACCCCCGGAAAAGAGTCGAGTTATTTTCCGCAGTCTATGATTAGACATTTTGATTCAAAATTTGAGGCAAATGGTCCACTCGCAGACGGCATGAATATTGAGCGCGTATCAGGGCACTCTGACAAACCAGAAGCACAAATCGCCGTATGGATGCCAATGTATGAGCCAAATCCGGTGGTAAAGAACAAGGCTAACATGCTCACCAATTCCACCCTAATTTATCGCAATACCGGAGCCGGCAAAGACAAGTTTCCGTTCATTGTCAAAGAAAACAACAAGTTTTACGTTTACCGCAACGTAAAATACCATTGGTTCTTTGAACAGCCGGCTGATAAGAAAAAGGCTCTGGCCGAAGGCAATAAAAACGGAACCTCTGGCGGCGAAGTCTGGACCCCGTTTCTGCGACCCAACCTGGTTAACGGCCAGTTTTTCAAGGAAATGGTGAGCGGCACCAAAAGCGAAGGCGATGTACCAGACAAAAAGCTGTTTGTAAACAGACATACTGCTGCTTTCGACTCAGGTATCCGTGGCCGCGAAGACGTTGCCGGATCAAAGTTTCTGCAACAGGTTGGCATGATCATGACCTATGAGCGCGCCACTTTAGGCACTGTGCCGGCGACCTCAGGCAACGGATACCCAGAAACAGCTGTTGGCACCGCAAACCCGGACGGAGAAATTCCTGGCACCGCCAGTCTTGGTGCCGTACCAGCCGACAGTGAGTTTGTGAAATTCGGGCCGGAAGGCGCAAATAAAACGACCAAGCCGGTTCCAGATGCCCTCAAAGACACCTGGAACCTCACTGCAACCATCGACGACAAAACCTTTAACGAATTTACTGACTACAACGTCGTTTACGTCGAAGACTATTCCTTCCCGGAGATCAAAAAAGATTTTCTCGACCCGAAGGGTGCAGTGCACTCCGGCGTGGTTGGCAAATACCTTGGCTACAACGGTGGCGAAGACGGCATGACCATTGGTTACGAGAACGAAAACTCTGAACTGCAGCCGACTTCTCCGGCAATCACCAGTAACTTCGAATATCAGTTCAGTCCAGACGAACTCTATCAGCTGCCCAACCCATTCTTTGACGGTGCCAGCAATCTTGAGGCAGTAATGTTTTTTTACTTCCTCAAATCAAACGATACCTACGGTCCATATATAGGCCGCGCTTACAGCTCACGCGAACGTGAATACTACGAAAGTCACCATGCCTACTGGAAGCAACAGGAACAGAATAAACGCGACAAATTTATTGCTGACCGCTATACCAACAGCTGGCCAGGCAAGTTCCTGAAACCATGGGAAAAAGGCGTAGTATATTACTGCCTCTACCAGAATGGCGACCCGGTAACCCGCACCAACGAGCTTAACGAAGCCTGGAAAAAGAAAGACTCGGCAGAACTCTCTGTGTTTGCCGACATAGTGGACGAACTTGCCGGAAAGACCTCTGAAGCTGCAGTAGAAGCCAGAGTCGCCATGCAGGAACTCAAAAGCTATATCGACAGTTCAAGCGATGGTAGCCGCGCCGCAACCAGATTTGCGCCAATCGGATTTGAAATACATCTTGGCCGCTGTATTGTTGGTCCAATAGCGCTTGAGAACATCCCCGCCCAACACAAAGAAAAACCCATAAGCAAAGTTGACCCCGAAACCGGCAAAACCATCGAAGTAACCAGCGGTTCCTGGACCGTTGCCGGCAAACGCGTAATTCTGCCCAGACATTTCGCCACCAACTCAATCGAGTGGAACGATCAAAGCGCAGCACCTATGGTTGGCAAGAAGATTTCGGGCCCAGAACGCACTCTGCTCGCCAATGCCAGTATCGATGATGCCAACAGAAAAACTCTCTCAGAACTCTACTATGGGGATTCAATGACCCACCCGCCCGATTGTCTGATGACTCAGGAAGTATCAAACTGCTGTGGCAACGCTGCTCCAGCCGGCTCCTTGATCAAAGTCGAAGATATGGCAGCCTTCAGCAAGCCCCTTATTAATGTTGAAGCTGAAGACATGAACAATGGCGTCACCCATAAGATCGGTATTCCTCCGGTAGAAGCCATAGAAGCAGGCGGTCAGCTGGTAAGCAAAAATATCCAGACCGGTGCTATTAAGAATCATGGCGAAGACGGCGCTGGCGGCGACATTGACATGACCGGCAGCGAGTGGATGGTGGTCAAAGCAGATGGTACTGAAGAAAAACTCCCGGCTTTCCCGACTGACCCCGAAGGGCCCGACAAAAACGGCATTCCGGTTGAAGACCAGCGCATGCGCTTCAATATTGCGCCCTATGACAATATCGACAGCCTGACTCCATTCCGTGGCATCCTCAAAACTGAGGTCGAAATTGAAGCTCTCAACGAAAACCAGCAACCTACAGGTAAATTCGAAGATATCGAATACGAACAGGATGGCCAGATCGTCAGCAGCAACAAAATAGTAAAAGATGGCAGCAATCTCGACAAATTCGCACTCAACGAATTTGACCCCAAAGTCAGCTTTTATCATATTTTCAGAGCCGCCGGATGGTATCAGTTCAGAGTTAAGGCCTATGACCGCGCCAAAACCGGCGGTATTGGTGAAGCCCGTGAACTCAAGTTTAATATCAACGTTCTGCCGGCCAGTTTCAGAACCAGATCTATCGACAACAGGTAAGAATGAGATAACAGATTGAACTTAAGCCCCCATGCGGTTATCATAACCCGCGTGGGGGCTTTTTATTTTCTTTGTGAGGTTCCATGTGATACGACTGATCAAATTACTGTTACTACTGACGCTTATTTTTGCTCAAGCCAGTGCCCAGGGCGAGGAAAGCTTTGTGATAAGTCCGGTCTCTCACCCGTTTCTTACCAACAAAGAAATCACTGCTGTAGCAGCTCGCGAGGGTTTGCGCGTCTGGGCGCTGAACAACAGTTTATTTGTTGAAACCAGCGCTGGTGACATTCAGACTTTTACCCCGGAAAACTCTCCGCTGGTCGATGCCGGCAATATTACCGCCGTTGCCATCTGCAATGGTGAAGTATGGGTTGCACAAAACTCTACATTTGGTGGTCTTGGCGTCTGCAGATATGACTTTTCCAAATGGGAAGCCCTGAGGTTTCCTGATGCGCCGGGGCTGCTCAACAATAGAGTTGTCTGCATGTATGTAGACAATGATGACTACCTCTGGCTCGGACATCGTGAACACGGTGTAAGCAGATACGTCGAAACCGTTAATCCGAGTTTTCGCAGTTACAAGTTAATGCACTTTTACGATCATCCTCTGTTGTCCGTCTTTATGCAGCTCACCCACCTATGGATCGGTAGCAGTAACGGCATAGTAAGACTGCGCAGCGAAATAAGCTCAAACGTTGAGCTCAACGTTGACAGCTGGGTTTTTCCTGAATTCCCGGCACGCGAAGCATTCAGTATCTGCGATTTTACCGACGATCAGGTTGTAGTTGGAACCAGTCGCGGCCTGGCTTTTTTTGATGGCAAGAATTGGTCGATTCTATGCAAAAATGATGGGATTAAGGCACTGCCAGTAACTAATCTTCAGAGATGCGGCGATCAAATCTGGCTGGGCAGTCCAGTAGGGCTGCAGCTCTGGAGCACAAACCAGCCCGGCCGATTTTTCACACAAAGCGATGGACTACCGTCAAATCACATAAAAGCCATGTGTATTGACGAAAACGGCAACCTGCTGGTCGGCACCAGTAGAGGCGCTGCGATTATTATAAGGCAGCAATAATCTCGATCAGGGTTCACCAGGAGTCAGAGTATAATACCCGGGGCGGGAACCCTCTAGAATCACGCCAGCGTTGACAATCAGGCTTGTAAGATCAACGTATTTGTCTTCTTCGCCAAAAAAATACTGGCTGAGAGGCCTGCCGAAAGCATCGTAAACCTGGTTATAATAGGGTGTTTCTGCCAATCTGGCCAATGATTTTGGCACCAGCTCAGACCAGAAAAGCGCATCTGCATCACCGGCCGGCAGCGACGACTGGTTGGGATCGGGGACGACGGGCACCACAACTGCAGGCTGCGTTATCAAAGACGTCGACGATGCCTCGACGGCATTCGCGCCAACAGATTCTTTACCAAAATGCGTCTCGACCCAGCGGGGCAATACCTTCGTGGCGGCAGGAGAAAGAAGGAAACGCGAGATTTTGCCAGTGGTGCGATAACCGCTGCGAAATGTGCGCTCTCGATTTACCAGCAGCAGATCTTTGGCAAGACTATCACGATTAATCATAAAATCAGGCTCTTTCATTTTTCTGATTTTCCAGGCATGCTTAACCAGTCGGCGACGCAGGTCTTCACGGGTATCATCGGTCATTATGCCAGCTTCCTGCTCGGTTACCTTGAGAATATAATCGAGATAATTCTGGCCATGCTTTTTCCACATATCTTCGGGGGTTTCTCTGATCAGCTTCAAAGCTGGCAACAGACGGCTACTGGCAGCGGCCTGGCCGGTTCTCACCGGATTTTCAAAGTCAACCTCAGGAACTATACAGGGAATAAATTCCCAGACAATTTTCTGCTGCCCATGCGTAAGAGATGTGCGAACCTCGTCTTCCAGTCTTGCAATTCTGTCAAGAACAGCGCCGACAATTTTGTGAGCCTGATTGTCAAGCTTGACAACACTGGTGCGAACCGCTGGAGGGTTTTCGGCAAGAGCGGTATACAGTTCATCACGCAATTGTGCGAGAACTGTCATAGCATTGAGCTGCGCAATCTCTTCTTTGGCAGTCTCTCTGATAGATTCGGCTTCAATCGCCAACTCAGCAATTTTTTTTGCCTGCTCTTCATTTAAATAAAGGCCGCGCAACAAATTCAGCAGGGAAATCTCTTCTACAATGGCACCCATCTCGTCTATGTAGTTGCCGGGTTCAGCAAAGGCGACTGTAGTAAACATCAATATCATTAACAGAATTGCGGCTTGTTTCATTTCTCATACTCTCCTGATCATCAGATATTGCCATTTGGCAGGTCGTCAAGCCAGACTCCGGGAATCTGATACCCGCAATCCGGGCATTTTCCTGCCGATAGAAAACTGCGAAGAACTTTAAAACCGAGTCTTTCGACCACCTTTTTACTGCATCCCGGGCAATAGGTATGATTTCCCTCCTGGCCGGGATTATTGCCGGTGTAAGCATATTTAACACCAGCTTTAATAGCAAGTGTACGCGCCATTTCCAGCACACCATTCGGCGTCGGTGGCAGGTTTTTCAGCATAAATTCGGGCGCAAAACGCGAAAAATGCCACGGAACATCGGTTCCGAGATTCTCGACAAACCATTCTGCACCTGCCTGAAACGCCTTCATATCGTCATTTTTTTCTGGTATGAGCAGAGAAACGATTTCGAGATGGCGCCCCGATTCTTTTATCGCGATTAAAGTCTTTTTTACCGGATCAAGCTTTCCACCAATCGTTTCGGCGTAAAATTCCTCGGTAAAACCCTTGTAGCCAACAACAAATATATCAATCAGCTCAAAGAGATCCTTGAGAGGCTCGGGGTTAATATAACCAGCGGTAACCATAACGGTTTTAATATTGCGTTTTTTAGCGAGGCGAGCGATATCCTTCATATACTCGATGTAGATAGTCGGTTCAGTATAAAAAAAGCCAATTGTCCGTATCTGCATGTCGATGGCACGCATAACAATATCTTCAGGGCTCATGGCAAAATTAGAAGTCTCGGCTGGTGATTTTTGCGAGAACTGCCAATTCTGACAGTATTGGCAAAACAGATTGCAACCGGCCGTAGAAATTGCCAACGCCGGGCCATGCACATGATAATGAAACAGTGGCATCTTTTCGACAGGATCCACCGCAATAACACAGGGCAAGCTATGAACAAGACTGACGTATGTGCCGTTTCTGATGCCACGGGCTCGGCAAGCGCCGTTTTCGCCATCAACCGGAGTGCATAGATTTGGACAAAGAGTGCACTGCAAACGACCATCATCTAATCGGGCAACATATTCTGCCGGAAAATCACTCTCGTTACCGGCAAACACCTCTGTCCCACGCCCGAGCATGCAAACACCAGCAAGCAGTGAAGATCTTTTAATAAACGATCTGCGGTCTATGGACCAATAGTTGCGCACTTTTTTCATTACTTTTTCACCCTGTAATCGCGTATACTGATTATACGTTAAAAACCGCTCAGAGTTAGTATTAATTTGCATCTCGCGGCAATGTTCTGTTAGTTTAATCAATATATGTCAGCACACACAATGCGTCAAAACAATATATTTTCACGGCGCAGCAGTGCATTTACACTGCTGGAGATAATTCTGGCCATGGCAATACTGGCTGCCACCATGGTTCCTATTTTCTATTTCATGTCCAAGGGCGCCTCAGACACAGATATCAACGTATCGCGAATGTATGCAGTCAGTCGCGCATCAGAAGTTCTCAACGCCATGCTCGACAATGTGCCATTTCAGGCACTGCGAGCCGGAATTCCCGGCTTTATCCGCATTGATGATCTTGC
Source organism: Candidatus Rifleibacteriota bacterium (assembly GCA_018818125.1). Taxonomy (GTDB): domain Bacteria; phylum Muiribacteriota; class Ozemobacteria; order Ozemobacterales; family Ozemobacteraceae; genus Rifleibacterium. The sequence goes on along the minus strand of JAHISQ010000053.1, from coordinate 31,116 downwards.
CGCTGTTGATGGATACGAAAAATATGACGAAGCCTGGGCCATCAAATTTGTTACCACAGTCTTTCCAGGAAGTGAAAAAACTGCAGCAGGCTGGCCATGCCAGAATATAGTCAAGGATCCACGCGGACAATATTACAAGATTACGCTGCGTGTAGAAGACATGCCCTCGCTGCCGGCGACGACTAATCTTAAGCCTGAAATGAAACAGATTGGTACAGATTATCCCGGCAAGGCGCCAAGCGACTTTGGCGCGTTTCCGGCACCTGAGCCAACCTTCAGCTTCTTAAAAAATCCAGCAAAGCTGTTAAGTCAGGCCTGGCATCAGAGAAAATACGTTCCTAATCCTGTCAGCCAGATGTCTGACGGCACAACTTTTCTTTTCGAAACGGAATTGCCCGGCAAAGTCTCAGAGAACCATGAGAACTTTTATCGCGATGATGGTTACGAAAAATACCAGGCCAGCGCATTCAGGTTTTCAAACCCAACTGCTACGCGGATGACACAGCGCATGGCAAAAAGCATGGTCAGTTACACGAACGACGAAAATTTTAAATATTGCGGCCTTAAACGCCTGATTATCGAGGTGCAATGGAATATTGAGAAGGCCTATCTCCAAGACCCTGACCAGACCGGGGTCGGCTTAAGGCGAATTCATCTTATCACTATCAAGGCAGATATTGATGTTTAACTCTCTAAAAAAAAGAAGAGAGGGCATGGCGCTGATTATCGTCATAGTCTTTTGCTTCTGCCTGATGATACTCTTTACCACAATGACGTTTCATCATCGAAGCGTCGCTGGCCGCACCAAACTATCGCTGCGCGACCAGCAGGCCTATTTTGCCGCGCGCGCCGCGATGCAGCACTTTTTGCTCAAAGCCCGCCTTTTCCCGACTGAGCTTTATGATGCCGTCGAGTTTCAACAGGGCAAAAACCCATATTTTGACTTTGCCGAGTTTTCATTTCGCAACGAAGCCGGACAAGCGGCTTTCCAACGAATACAAAGCCTTTCTGGCGTTTACAAACGGATCATTCCCGAAGAATCAGATTCAAGCGGACGCATAAGATTCTTCTATATACCTCTCAAAATGCAGGGATCAGAGCCGGAAATACTGATAAGAATCGCCAGCTTTTACAACCCGAACTACCGATATCTCGCGCCCGGCCTGGCTCCACCAAACAATCCAGAAAAGTATATCAGCCCGGACAACACTTCAAACGCCGGCTCTGCGCCTGAAAAATTTCTTACTTATTTCTTCAGAGACTGCACAAACGATCTGGTAGACGGTAAAATTTTACAACCCGCATTGGCAACCGAAAAAGCCAGAGCTCTGGAAACCGAGCAAAGCTGGGGTGTTAACGACGATGGCTACCCCTACACCATGAGTTATCAGGTTAAAAACGTAGGCATCAAAGCAATACAAGGACTGCGCCGTTACAACGAAGAAGCTATCGAAATCGAGTGTCTTGGCAACATTGTTGACTTTCAGGATATTCCAGCCAGTAAGAAACTCCAGCAGATCCGGAAGATTACCAGAACCGGACGTCATGTAGATGACTAAGGTCTTTGCCAGAAGCTATCAGCTGGCGGCTGTTTCTGCCATCGTCGGTTTTATTGCCAATCTCACTCAAGTCGCCCTGTTCAGATTTTTCATGGGGCAATTCTACGGCACAGAAATCCACCTGGGCCTGTTTTTGAGCGTCTGGCTTCTAGGAATAGCTCTGGGTGGCTATATCGGCGGCAAATTCAGAATCAGACCAGAAACTCTGGTTAAATCACTGGCTGTCGCACCGGTTTTGCTGGTTTTTGTTCTCTATCAGGCAGCCAGCTGGTTGCCCAGTCCAGGCGGCAAATTCATCTCTTTTGCGCCAGCAGCACTGTTTATGTTGCTCACGGTTACTCCTTCTGCTTTGCTGATCGGCATGTTCATACCAGCACTTATCAGGTTGACCAGGCAAAGCATAGGTTACTTTTACAGTCTCGAAGCAGTTGGCGGTTTTGTCGGTGGAGTATTCTTTTCTCTTATCATCGGTGGAAAAGCCGATTCGATTGTCTGCCTGCTTAGTCTGCCGATACTCGCATTATCCGGCGTTCTCATTCAGTCTCGGCGCAAAATTTTACCGGCACTGCTTCTATTTGGATCTATACCAGCTATTTATTTTTTAGCTCCAGCGGCAGCAGCAAAAATTGAGATGGCCTACTGGCAGCAAATGCATGGCGACATCAGAAAACTTGAAGCAACAATCGAGACACCCTATCAGAAACTTCAGCTCAGCAGCTACTGGGACCAGAAGAGCCTGTTTTCTAATGGTATGCTGGCAGATTCCTGGCCAGTTCCGGAATCTGCTGAAAGCAGGGTTCACACCTTCGTCAGCGCACTCAAAAATTATCGTCGGATTCTCATCATTGGGGCGCCCACACCTGATCTGGTCAATGAGTTCGTAAAATACGCCGACCTCAGCCTGACCATTGTCGAAAACGATTCAGACCTTGTATCTCTGTTTGCCTACCCGGCAGATCAACTTTCCAGAGTCGAGATCAAAACAGTTGATCCACGTTTTTATCTCAATCAGGCAACCGAGAAGTATGATGGAATAATGTTCTACTCAATATCGCCGGTAACACTTGCAGGCAATCGACTATTCACCCTTGAGTCGTTCAGAGCAGCGCGGAAACTTCTTAATCCCGAAGGAATAATCTCACTACAGGTTCAGGGTAGCGAGAACTACCTCGATGCAACCCTGGGCAAGATAATCATTTCGACCTGGCGGGCTCTTAATCAGGAATTTGCGCATTGCCTTTCCATACCTGGCAATATAATCACCTTCTTTGCGAGTGAATCAGACCAGGTATTGCCGCGCAATGCGCGCGAGTTTTCTGATCGCCTGGCAGCTCGCCAGATAAGCACAACAACATTTTTTCCGCTGAGCTTTTACAACCTGCTCATGCCAAATCGAGTAAACGAGCTCAATGAATGGTTGAAAAGAGACATCGAAGTTAGATTGAATACCGATGCCCACCCAGTCAGTTTTATGCAACAGCTTGTACTGTGGAACATTTACAGCGGCACAACTCTCAATACCTATCTCCAATTTCTGCAACAGCTTCCCTTCTTTAAGCTTCTTTCTGCCTTTCTGACAACAGGTTTTCTGGTTATGCTGTTGCCGGCATTTTTGAGCACCCGTATTGCAGTTAAAACCGTTATTGCCGGCGGAGTAGCGATTAGTGGCGCAACCGGAATTCTATCCGAGATTATTCTGATTCTTCTATATCAGAATCGCTACGGTGCGGCCTATCAGATGACCGCGCTGTTCTTTGGCCTCTACATGATGGGACTCGCCGCCGGCGCTATGCTTTTTGGCCGTATTCAGCTGCGCAAGGATGCAATCTCACGTTTAAAGCAGGTAAAATTACTGCAGATTCTCTTCACAGCTTTCTGCATCTACTTTGTTGAAATGACCCAGTTGCATTCAGCTGCTGTTACTGGGTTGATGGTATTCACCATTGCATTTCTTGATGGCATTGAGTTTCCGGTTTCAGACAGCATACTGCGCAGCACTGGCCGTCAGGCTGCTGACAGTGCCGGTCTGCTAATCTTTGCTGATAACAGCGGGGCGTTAGTTACCGGTGCTTTAAGCGGTCTCTGGCTGTTACCTGCAATTGGAATGAGCGCCTGTTTTGCACTATTATGCTCGGCACTGATGCTAAATCTGACTGGACTTATGCTGTTTGCACACCGTCTACCCGACGCTGGCACTGACAGTTAATCGCCTTTTTCTGGAACTATGCCAAAAACTTTGGCATGCAAACTTTTTATTCGACGCAAACGGTGATTTACCGCTGATTTACTAAGCGGTGGATCAAATCGCAGTCCCAATGCTTCGAGGCTGTCGTGCGGGTATTTAATACGAATCAGCGAGAGCTGACGCAGACTCTCGGTCCAGATTTCCTGATCTTCCAAAGCAAGTAGAGCCTTTATCTGATTGATAGACTCTTCGGCAGCACCAATCAGTCGGTTTATATTGGCTGTTTCAAAGTTGACCTGCCGATTAACCATAGAAAGCAGACTACGAGTAGCTTTTAAATCAGACAATTCGAGAGATTTTTCGAACAAACCCAACAGGTTTAAAAATTTAATAATGCGGCGGCTGCTCTTGAGATAAAAACAAAAGCCCTTTTCTGTTTTATAGCTACCGAATTTCATGCGCAACTGATGGCACACGGTTTTGAATGCAGCCGGCAACCAATGCCCGGGCAATCTGAACTCAAGGTGGTAACCACGGCCAGGGTTTTGGATGTAGCCTCTGGCTACGAATAATCCCTGTAAAAAAGCGCGTTGGCAGTGTTTGCCTGAAGAAGAATCATTTGTGCGCCTGATTCGTTCAACAAGTTTTTTCCTGAGTTCGAGCTGATCAAAATTATTTTCGACCAGGATCTCGGTGCCACCAACCTCTATGGTTGTGTCTGCCGGCAAAACCTGGCGCAGAAAGAGCTTTAAAGACCGATGCAAGGATCGGCGAACCTTTATCTGTGGCTGACGTGCGGAACCACGCAAAAGCCCGGTAAAAAATGACTGCAGGCAACATGGCAGCTGTTGTTGAGCAACTGAAATTATCTCGCGCTTTAGACTAACAGCATAATTAGTAGTCGGCATGCGTCAGCTCAGTCATCAAAAAAGCTCGCTTCTTCCTCTTCTTCTTCTTCTTCTTCTTCTTGAACAATTGGCTCTTCGAGACGATTTTCGTTAATCAGACTGATAAGAATTACTGCCAGCAGGTTGGGGTTATGCCTCAGCAGATCCGATTGAAGAAGCATATCAGCAGCGACAACCCTTATGCCAAGATCTTCAATCCTTTTAACCGTAGGCGGCACCCAAAACTGTCCCTTGGCTTCGTATCTTTCCATTAATGTCCTGGAAGCGCGCCTGGAGTTGACCACCACAATGTCTATCCGCTTCAGAGGAGTTTTGTCGAGTATGACATTGACATGGTCAGCCGCATTGAAGCCATCTGTTTCACCAGGCTGTGTCATGACGTTACAGATATATACAACTTTAGCAGCGCTGTTATTGATATGCTCCGCCACACCGGGCACCAACAGATTAGGTATAATGCTTGTATAAAGGCTGCCTGGACCCATCACGACCATATTGGCGTCGTCGATAGCACTGAGGGCCTCCTGATTTGCCAACGGCGACGCTGGACTCAGGTCTATTTTTAAAATTCGTTTACGGGCACTGCAGATTGCAGTTTCACCGGTTATTTCACTGCCGTCGTCAAACTGCGCTACCAGCTGAACATTATCATTGGTAACCGGAATCACATGGCCCTTGATCGCGAGAATATTGCTGGCTTCGCGCACTGCGCTCCCAAAATCGCCAATAACACCAGTCATGGCTGCGATAAAAAGGTTGCCAAAGCTGTGTCCTTCGATTTCGCCGCCCTCACCGAAACGATACTGAAAAAGACGTGATAAAAGACTTTCTGAACGCGACAAAGCTACCAGACAGTTTCTGATGTCACCGGGCGGCAGAATCTGCAGTTCTTTGCGCAGACGCCCTGACGAGCCGCCATCGTCGGTAACTGTAACTATAGCGGTCAAATCTACCGGCAGTTCTTTAAGACCTTTTAACAGTGAACTCAGGCCAGTGCCGCCACCAAGTGCCACCATCGAGAAAAGTTTGACTGAGGTCTGACTTTTTTGAAATACAAACTCGCGCAGACGGGTGGAAAGCCCAAAATCTCGACTATCAAGCAGCCTGAACGCTGTCCTGAATCCTTTATACAACCAGAACGAACTGATCAGCAAAGCCGAAAGCGCCGATAAAGCCAGAGCGGTCGGCTGAAAACTGCGAACAGTCTCAATACTCGCTGGAGCCAGAACGATTGTCGCTAAAGCAGCAAAAACAAAGCCAAAACACATCATAAAAAGCCCCAGCAGCAAAAAAGCTACCCAGCGACGGGCCCTTATCTCATGACTGAACTTTCGCCGAAACGACAGCAACATTAAAAATCACCGCTCATCTTTGCCCGAAGCTGCTTTGAGAATTTTTCGGCACTGAGTATGCCCATACGGCGCAGATAAAAATTCATTGCCGCTGTTTCGATAACTACGGCCAGATTGCGACCTTCGCGGACTGGTATGGTAGTGCTGGGCACTTCAACCTTTAAAAATTTGACCGTACGCTGAAAAATGCCAAGACGGTCATATTCCTTCTGGTCATCCCATTTTTCGAGGATTATAACCATATCGACCGATTTCTCATCAGCTGTCGCTGCGATGCCAAAAAGAGAGCGAATATCTATTATGCCCAGTCCGCGGATTTCCATGTGATGACGTATCATCTCATCGGGAGAACCAACCACCTTGGTATCACTGATTTTCATAAGCTGCACGGCATCATCTGCAACCAGGCGATGACCGCGCTTGATCAGCTCAAGCGCACACTCACTCTTGCCTATTCCAGAAGAACCCATGATCAGGATGCCAACCCCGTAGACCTCGACAAAAACGCCATGCACGCTTTTGCGAGGCGCAAAGCGGTTGTGAAGATAACGCGAAAGCTGGTAAATAAACTCGCCGGTGCGAGCCGGTGTACGCAGAAGCGGTATTTTCTTCTGATCACATAGTTCGAGCAATTCGTCGAGCACAAGCAGGTCATCGGTTATGATAATACAGGGAATGTTAAAGAACAGCAGTTGGCGCAATCGCACCTTGCGAATTTCGGCAGTCTGCTCACCAAGATAGGCCAGTTCAGTGCGCCCAAGCACGATTATTCGTTCATAGCCAAAATGTTCGAAAAAACCAGCCAGTTCCAGGCCAGGCCGATGCACTTCTGACGATATAACCTTGCGGTCGAGCCCTTCTTTACCAGCAACTATCATCAGTCCCTGATCTTGTACAATCTCTTTGACTAGAATCAGAGCCATATTTTTATTTATGACCTTTCCCTTAAGTTTTACGGCAACAGCATATACCAGTTATCGAATGTTTTCAATCTCCGGCAGTCGGTTGACTCATCTTCTGCAGGCGTGCTTTCGAACCCAGCATTATTACAATACCGGCGATGATAAAAAATATCGACACCAGCTGGCTTGAAGACATGCCCCAGTAAATAAAGGGATTTAGTCTGATGAATTCTACAAGAAAGCGTGAAACGCCAAACCATATCAGAAAAAACGCAAAGCGCCGGCCGCCACCTATGCGCCAATCAACTAACAAAAGGATGGCAAGGAGAATGACTGTGGAAAGCGATTCATACAAAGGCGTCGGATGCACGCTGATATCAACCGGAACTGGTTCGCCTGGAAACAGACTGCGATAAGTGTCGGCAAGCGTATTGTTCACAGCACTCAAGGTCGGAACCAGACCTTTCGGAAAATTCATCGCCCAGGGCAGATGGCATGGCAACCCATAACAACCATCGCCAGCAGCGATACAGCCAAGCCTCCCGATGACATAGCCAACTGCCATGCCGGGAACATAAAGATCAGCCATTTTAAAAAATGGCTGTCTGGCATAACGCACCCTGATGATACAAAGCGCCAGAGCCAACACATAACCGCCCAGAACCGAAAACCCGGTGGTCGAAAAAATCATCGACATCGGATTACCAAGAAATTCCTTGAAGTTCTCAATGATATGCATCAGGCGCGAACCGACCATTCCACCAAAAATTGCGAGAAAATGGAGATCCCAGGCCAGTTCTTCATCGCAACCGTTCTTGCGAAACTGCCAGTTAATGACCATGAAGGCGCTGAAAAATGCGATGGCCAATAAGACGCCATAAGAGCCGATATGCAGCGGGCCAATTGAAAATAGATATGGATGCATGCCAGCAAGAGTAACACATTGAATTACTCTCGACAACCCAAAAATAAACTGACCGGGCAACTACCCGGCCAGTTCACAGTAAGGGTTAAAGCAACTATTTTCGTTTGGCAAGCGCCTTGAAATCTTCAGGCAACGCACAGGGTCACTTTCGGTTAACCAGAACCCCGACAACCTTGCAATCTTCGGTTGTTCGCACAGTAATTTCGGTATCAGCCGGCACGTTGACCTCGCCACCCTTGATAAAAGCGCCGCCAGCAAGCCCAATTGGCCCAAGAACCAGATAGCCAAGAGTAGAAGCGCCAGCTGCCATGCCTATTTTGCGTTTATCAAATTTTTCACCGGCAGCATCAATCTGAATCGGCAATTCAGTTGAATCCATGCTCTCAATTCTTGTTACATCAAGGTTTACATAGCCGGTACGACCAAAGCGTCCGGCACGGCGCACTGATTTAACGGTCGAAGTTACAATGCCGCCATTGGTCATGACCAGAATATTGTTGTCAATAAATACGTCATGCGATAAAACCATGGGTACGATGTCATTCTTTTTTGCGGTGCGGCTCGAAAGCTCTTGTTTAAGACGCATCCTGATCTCAGTGCCACGCGGAATGGTAACCTGATGTAACGAAATCAGCCCATTCTCGATAATCAGATGAATCTGCTGTTCAAGCCTGAAAGCCATTGGTTCCATAGATACATTGCCGGAAACCTGCCTGTCGATATCGGCCAGTCTTGCTTCAAGGTTGCCTTCTCCGGTTCGATTGAAAAGTCGCCATTCAAGGAAACTCAGCTTCATATCGAGAGAAGGATTGCTGGTCGAACCTTTAAATACAAAGTCATGCAGATAGCTGATCTTTTCGGCCTCTTTTCGACCGGTATTGCGCCCAAAAAGATCTTCTTCTATCTGTCGCAAACGATCTGCACCTGCACCTTTCTGCTCATCGCCATAAATATAGCGCTCAAGGCGGCTTAGTTTCTTTTCCTGAGCCCGAACAACGTCCGAAGAGGCCCAACCGGCACTGGTAATCGAACAGATCAACAAAATTGCGATCAATATCTGGAATGGTTTCATTGGATTTGCCTCCTGCATGTTATTTCAATTTATCTTTGGTTGCTGCCTTAGCTTCAGTCTTAGCAAGACGGCCGCGCTGGTGCAAAACCTGCGGATTAAACACCACAACTATTTCGCGCTCCTGCAGCGGATTGCGGATTAACTCGCGACAAAATCTCGCAAAAACATCGACATCTGTATGCTCTATGCATATATCACGCGTAGCCAGCGGGCTGATATGAGCCGCTATCGTCACGACCTCTTCGTCTTTGAGTTCTTTGCGTGCCCGTCTGATGTCTGATTCAAAGAGCACAGCCGGTCGACTGAAACGTTCCTTAGATGGAACCATGGATTCCTGAAAAATCAACATACCAGCTGCAGTAAAAAATCTTGGAAATAGCGAAGGCTCAAACAAAAAACTACGCGCATCAAGAATTACACGTTTAAAAGAAGGAGCCGGCGCTTTTTCGTCAATTTTCAATCCTGCGCTCCACGAGGCAAGCAAGCTTAATGGCTCCTGTGGTTGCGGACGCAGAGCAGCCAGATACAACGCAGATCTGACACTAAGTTTGCCGGACAATGGAAGCTCTAAGCGACAGCGAATTAAACCAGAAGTATCAGCCTGCAGGAAATATTTTGGCGCCGACATTAATACCTGGCCCAGTCGTTCTTTTAAGGATGAATTAGTCTGCATTACATGTCTAACCAGCTTGCCTTCCATCAGCGGCAGGCTCAACACTTTTTCGTATGCGTGATGCAAGGCATCCATCCAGGCGCGGGAGCGCTCTTCATCATAAGATGATTCAGTTTCCCAGGGGATACCGGCAAGCCCGAAAACCTCAAGCTTCTGTTCAATAAAAATTTCGGGTTCGATAAAAGTCTCCGCCCATAAACTGCAGGCGGAGAACATACAGAAACAGATTATTGCCAGCTTCACTTTGAATTTCATCAGAGTGATTCTCCAATTATTCAAATGTTACATGCGCTCCAACATGATGTTCGCTTACGACATCGCCATCATAGTATGAGTAATCTACTCTGATATTAGGCAGAACATACATGCCAAAACCAAGTGTAAGAGTGCCGTTAAGCGAACCCATGCGCATGGTCAGATCGTTTTCGATGAACTTCTTCTCGACGCCAATACGATACTGCTGCTCATCAGCACGAGCAGAGTTAGTTACATTGATTGCATCCACCGAAATAGTGGTGCCTTTGGTAAGCTTCACTGCAGTGCCAAGATTGAGACTTACACCGTCGCGACGATCGTAGGTACCATCGGTATCTTCAATGAGGTTATCGACAGTAAGACCACCGGTAACTCGATCGTTATAGTGATACATCAGGCCGATACCCAACGAGGTAGAGTCCTTCTTGCTGTGCTGCTGCAAACTTCTGATCCAGCGGTCAACACTGTAGTGTCTGAGCTTGATGCCGCCATAAAGCTGTTCGCGGGCCAGCATGCGCCTGGCAATTGGAAATCTGGTGCCGAAAGCCAGTTGCAGATCTTGAACTTTGCGACTGGTGCCAAGGAATTCACCGCCTACCAGTTGGCCAAATTGCTCTGACCGGTTGTCTTCGGTGTAAGCCACACCATAACTGTATTTGGGTCGGCGCGGAATCGGTTCTTCGAGAATATTGTGTTCGAGATAGTCTGTGATCGAGAACTTGTTATCTACCTGATCTTCGTAAATATGACCGGTAAACGCCAGGCTTGTCCAGTCAAAGACATCGCGCTCGTTAACTTTTGCCTGAATCGAAGCTTCTCCACCCTGAATCTGCGATAATCCAGCCGGGTTGTAGAAAATCGCTGATTCATCATCAGAGAGTCCGATAAAAGCACCGCCCATGCCGCGAGAACGCGTTGATTGCGCGCATACGTCACTGCTCGAAACGACAATTAACAGGCTGAGCAACAGCAATAAACCTGCTGTTGGCGAAAATTTCTGTCGAATCATGGGCGTGCCCTCCTTGAGGAAACTGTAACTAATATGTGTGCTTTTATGTTAATCGTCATTTCGCTAGCAAAATATGAGGTTCGCTTGTTTTTTTTGCTGTGGAGCATGGTTAATCTTTCTTCTTAACTGGAATAAAGCCTTTTGGCGCCTGCGGTATCGGCTTAAAACCGTTATCTGCTTTAGCAGGTTCGCTTGGCTTGAGTGGAACAAAACCAGATGAGCTTTGAGCAACCGGCACGACTGGCTTTACTGCTGCAGTTGGCGGCGGCACAATTGCCGGTGGAGGAATATTGATACCTGTAGTTGCTGTAGGTTCTTTCACCAGAGGTTTAAGAGCAGGACTGTGTTTTTTACCGCCAGCGTAAACAAAGGGAACAGAGGCATATCTGATGTTTTCGCGATATGGTTCTGACCTGAAATCTCGCAAAATCTTGTATTGATCTTCGCCCTCGGGCACGATTATGTCCATGACCGGCGGATCGCCGTAGGTGTCATGGCCACCACCAAAATCATCAAGTGTCGGAAACCCTCTTACGTCAGCGTTCAGCAGACGATTTGGCGAAACTACTTTTTTATAGCCCATCGCCAGACATTGAAATCCTGAACGCACAGAGATACCTGGCAACTTGAGTTTAGAGATTTTTAAAATAACCTTATCACGCTGCACCCTTATATAATCGGGGTAAACTATGTCATCAACACTGTTTTGAAAGTCCAGTTCGTCGGTTTTATTGCGTAAAATGTCGAAAAGCTCAAATTCAGAAAGCGGGGTAACCATGATTACTTTTTCCCAGCCCATATTGCCGGCCATCATCAGGTCGCGACCAGGCAGAGCCATCTGATATCCAGAATTTTCGCGACCATCTATATCGATGTAAATATCCCACATGTTGGCGACAAATCCCTGATCCGAGCTATGTCTGCTATCAGCCCACTCGCGCATGATGTAATTGCGCATCTGAATTTCAAATACCACGACTTCACCTTCTTCATAGACTGTGAAACGTTTGAGATCGAATGTGCCACGGCGCAGCCTTTTATCGAGCGGGTACTGATAGTAACCTGGCCCCTTGTCATCACCAACGTTATCGGCAATATCGAGCCAGGATCCGGTTTCGTAGAAATAGTTTGTCGGCTCAGCGCCAGTCTGGGCAATCGCTGTGGTCGTTAAGAACAGCGCCAGCAATATGGCCAGAACACAAATTGTTTTGCTGAGGCTTTTCATTGCTTAACCTCAATAATTGAATAGGTAGGATTACCTGATTCCTGATAAGGGTCTTTAACCTGATTTTCTTTATTGATGTTAAAGGCGTATTCGTAAGTACCAGGCGCTATACCGGTAAACAGTCGGGTATAAACACCGTCACCGGCTGCTTCATCACCGTTAGTGCCATCGTCATAAAGCTGTTGCGGATTGCTCCAGCCCTTGAAGGTGCCGACAACTGTCGGATTGCTGACATCAACAAAGTCGGAGGCCACAAGAATTACCTTGAGTTCGCCGCTACGTTTTGAAGAAAGCGTTGTGGTTGGCACGTCATACAGGGTTACAGTCGAAAGATCTATCGGTATTGCTCTGATATGGAAATTTGTGCTGCGGAAGACCAGGTATTCGATGCCGTTTCCTTCCATCGCAAAGCTATAGCTGCCATCAGTGTTGAGGAACATTGAGCGCGAACCTTTTTTGGTCGCCAGCTTCACTTTTGAATAGTCTACACTGTTCAAATCGCTGGTTACATCACCACGCGCCAGTTTAACCGTTGATTCGATTATGTATAGTTCTGAATTGCCGTTGCGTTTGTTTTCTTCGTGAGGGTCAGATTTGGCGACTACTGTTGAGCCGTCACTTTTTTTGTATTCGATAGCATACTGTTGCGAGCCTGTAGTAAGTCTGGTCTGACGCAGCATGTAAATACCATCGTTAGCAAGCAGATCGCCATGACTGCCGTCGTCATACATAGTTGCGCTTGCAGGCGACCAGACCGGCTCAATCGACTTAATACTGAATGCAGTTGCATCTGGAAAATCTACGATAGAAGCTACCCACAGCGCTTCACCAACAATTTTGGTATCGAGCGAAATATTTGGCGCGGTTACTGTCTTTTCGATTTCGATATCCACCCATGTGTAGTTAACCTCAAAATCGCGACCATGTGCTACGAGCAGAAAACGACCACTTTTGCGCAGTTCTAAAGAATACGCTCCACTGTCATCTGCATAAGCATAAGCACTTGTCATACCGGCAACGGTGATTTTTACACCAAGCGGAACCTGACCAGGCGGCACAGCAACTTTTCCTTTTACAACAGCAACCGGCATTACCAGGGATTCCTGAATGCAACCGCTGAACATAGCAGCCATAAGGAACAGAAATATTGCCATCAATGTCTTTTTCATATTCGATTCCTAAAAATTCGATCTGGCCTCGAAGATTAACATCTTCTGAGTGTGAATATCTACATGGTCCCTGCCATTATCGTGGCTGCTGACTGCCCAGCGCCACTCAGAGGGATAGTCATAACCAAACTTGAGCGTGATAGTCGCATCCTTGCTGACATTATAAATAAGCTCGCCATAAATATTTTCGCGATCCAGCGAGTCTTTGTTGCCATCTTTATAATCGAGCACACCTCTTGAATAAAAGGCGCGACCTCTGAACTTGTCGGTAAAGTTCTTTTTAAGTTCCGCCAGAATTGCATTAGTAAGACTTGACTTGCTGCTGTCATAGCTGTCAACATAATCTACATGCTGTATACCGCCAGTAAAACTGGTTGTTGGTGTAAGGTTATAGGTCGCCTCGCCAATATAATCTACCCGGGTGTTCTCTTTAGGAGAACTGACCCAGCGCACCTGGTGCTCAACACTGCCTTTGGCATATACTCTCGGGTTAATATCGGAGTTGACTTCAAAATAGCCGATGCGCTCGTTATATTCATGGGTCTGACCATCCTGCTCAAAAATATCGTCTGGATCGCCGAGTACATACATCTTGCCTTTGGAACTGACAGAATCACTCAACTTCAGATTAAGCTCAACAGCGTTTGACCGCCAGCCCTGCTCACCTTCATACGCATCCCATTTCTGGATAAAGTCGTATTTTAGAGTGGTACTGTCAGTAAAATCTGAAAGCAGCTGAAAAGTAAACTTTCGACCAGAGTAGCCGTCTGTTGGCTGGGGTTCCTTCGGGTCGGCCTCCCAGGTTTTCGAGAGATAAGTAGCCTCAACTGACAAATTGTTGGCAATTGCCAGCAGTTTGTTGCCAAAATCGTAGTTCACTCCGAAACGGGTGAGCTTTTCACCGGCAAAATCCGGGCGACCATAGTTTCCATCGGCATCTTTCATAGTCAAATTGTTTGGATAATCATCAACATCACCAATATCATAGGCCCAAATCGGGGCCATCATTGCCCTGAAATCCTTACCATAATCATAATGCTTCACCGTACCGGTCAGGCCACCTTCCTGAATGCTGAGGTCGAAGCGACTGCCCTCGTCACCGAGATTGCGTTTTTGCTTGTCAGATGTGTCTAATAAATATGCAGCCGAAGTAAGAAACTCGGCAGTGGCCTGAATTTTGCCGGCACGCTCTGTAGAGTAGTTAACGTCAACACCGCGCACTGTATTTGAATTACCAACGGTCTTATAATCAAGAATTTTTTCGGCATAAGAAGTGCCAACCGAGAAACTGTCTTCGCTAAATTTTTCAGGAAGTTTCCAAACCATGCGACCGCTGATCATTTCGCTGGTATCACTGTAAGTATCTCTGATATCACTTTTTAACACTGAACCCTGATACGAAACACCGCTTTCTGAGCCAGAAACTTCGACACCCTGATATGGGTAAACAACATCTGTATCTTCAGTCAAAATATTCATCGGGTTATCAATACCTGAAATTGATTCTCCCGAAAAGACTCTTACCTTCATTGATTTGGCTTTACTGACAAAATGCAGCTTGTTAGAGCGAACATAATTGTCGTTCTGAACATAGCGCACGTAATTATCAATTTTGTCGAATGGATTTGGGACTGAACTGCCAGCCTCGTTGTAAACAACCTGATTCCAGGTACGACCCTTTACATAGCCATAAAGTTCATAAAATGTTTCGATTTTTTCGCCCAGAGGTTTACCGGTAAAACGCAAATATAGCTGCTGATAAAAAGTAACCAGACCGGGATTAGTGAAGGTGGCTTCGTCCCCCCAATCATCTCTACCGACAGTTTCGGGGTCGATGATGTATTGACCGCGACCACGATAAAAACCGGTGATTTGCACCTTGGGCAAACGATCTTCAAACGTCTTCATTTTGTTTTCGCTGTCAACCATACGCCGTTCGAGCGAGTCAACGCGCACATCAAGCAGGCCAAGCTCATCTCTAAATTCCTTGGTGAGGCGGGAAAGAGCGGCACGCTCCTCTTCGCTGACAGCATCAATAGTTGCTTTTTTCTCTTCCATACGTTTGAGTATGCGAGCGAGAATAAGTGCTACATCATAGCGGGTAGTAACTTTGCGGCCTTTAAATGTGCCGTCCGGGTAGCCTTCCATGTAGCCCTGGCTGATAAGGAATTCTACATCACTATAGGCCCAGTGATCGCGCGGCAAATCTTGAAAAGCCGCAGACTGAGCTATTGCCGTAGCAGGCAGCACAAGGCACAGAAGCGTTACCAGTAACCCTCCGAGCAGGGAAAACACGCTATTATTCTTTGTTTGCCTCATTCTTTTTTTATCTATTCCTTGTGGGATATGAATGCTCAGTTCCTTTATCGACAGATTCCACCGATATTTTAAGAACAAAATTTAGAAGCCGTGTAAAAAGAACCGGATCAATCGGTTGATTTCTTCGGCCCCTTATGGTCAGGGCCTTAATCTGAGAATTTATGCACAGGATTTAATTATGATTTTGTGACTGGCATGTAAAAATTGCTTAAACCATGAAGATTCTTGCAAAATTACTTTTTGGCAGAGATTGCTTTGTCATTGCGAGCGTAACGAAGCGGTCTCATTATTTTACGAATTTTGCAGATTACTTCATGCCTCTTTTTTTTTTGCGCAATGAGAGAAATTCTGGTGTATTTTTGAGTGATGCAGCAAGTTCATCTGGCTACCAAAAATATTTTTGATCTGCACCTGAAATGGCTGGTGCCATTTTCTGCCAGCATTTTTGTGACAGTTCTGATACTGAGTGCGCAAAATATACTGCTGCAACTGCCCGGGCCGGCAATAATCATCACAGTTTTTTTCATGTTATTCATTGCCACCTGCAAGTTTGCCGGTTATATCACCGACAGGTTTTCAACAACCATCCAGATCAATTATCCAACAGTTATTCTCTGGTGTTACCCGATTACTGTTGTTGGCATGGTAACACTGGGTTCCTGGCTGTTTCTGGATTTATCGAACTGGCTGCTCGGGCGAGGCTTCTGGAGCAGTTGGCTCGGCCTGACCAGTCAAGACACCACTTCGTTTTTCTTTGTCTGTTTTGCCTCGATGCTTGTGGTTGTATCTCTACAATTTGCTTCTTCGATTGTTCACGTATTCAAATGGATAATTGAGGTATCACGAGGCAATGTGCAACAAATCAGTTCTGAACTGGTAAAAAACAGTGACGGGTTAAAGCCCGATATCGGCGGCACCCTTGAACGATTACGCTACGATGGTGAACAGATAAAAACCAATAGATTACGCGCCACCAGGCTTAATCGAATGGCCCTGCTTGGCATTTTTATCTTGAGTCTGACTTTTGCCGGCTGGATAATCTTTTTCAAACCAGCTCTGATTCTATATTATCGCGCTGAAATCCAGTTAAGAACTTTTCTTGAACCGGCTGCGGCTTACGAAACCCTCAGACATTTGACCGAAAAGTTTCCCGAATACCGCTATATAGATTCAGTAACCTACCGCATGGCCTGGATACTGGATCGCAGACTCAATGAATTCGAGAAAGCCAGAGATAGTTACGAGAACTTTATCAAACGCTTCGGCAAACATGATGTATGGTCTGACGAAGCTATTGCCAGTCTGGTCAGACTATCTTCCGACAAACTCAACAGCCCTGACCAGACACTCTACTGGACTTCTCAGTATCTCGAAAGCACTCCCAACGGCATTATGGCACCACACATGTATTTATATCGAATCAGAGCCTTTAAACGTAAAAATCAGCCAGAACTGGCACAAAAAGAAGTGAAAACTGCGCAAAAGCTCTATACTGACCAAAAAATTCAGATAATTAACAGCGAGGATAAACTAATTGACCTTGTCAGCTTCACTGACGCACTGCAGGCTGAAATTAACGCAAACCAGAAATGAAATCTCTTATTGAAGGTGCACTTAGAACGCGTGCCAGACCAAGACCTCGCCTTGTTCGCAGCTGTTTTTTGCCCTTCTGTGGGCGCAGTTCTTCGAGAAACACCTCTTCAAGCACCATACCCAGCATTATCACGCCGGTTGAACCGGAAAAAATGACCGGAGCACCACTGTAACCGGCAAACACTTCAAAATCCACGTGATAAATTGGATACATGCTCGCTGGGCGCACCGGAAAACTCGAAATAACACCGCTGCGGGTATAGGCGAAACCAGCTTCGTTGCAGGCCTCACCATAGGGATATCCAGGAATCAACACCTGAGTGCCAGCTCCGACCGGTAACCGGCTCAAATTGGTCTCGTCTGCAATAAAATCACGCGAAAATATACAACAATCTGCATCAGCTGGCATCTCGATCTTTATCGCCGCCAGATCAAAATGTGAATGGGTAAAATACAATGGGCGACCTCGTTCTCGAATACGCACCTGCAAAGGCAAAGCCGAATAAATACCGCGATTGCAATGACGCAGATCTATACGAATATGGTCAGCTGCAACATTATTAAAACTGTGAGCGGTACTAACCAGCCACACAGTATTGCGACGGCCTGTCTCAACCAGAAAAGCGCTGGCAAATATTCGTTCACCACTGTCGTCTGTGCCACTCATTGCCACTACCGAACGCACCACCGCATCTATTTCAACGGCAGCCTCAATCGTACTCGCACAAAAAACACCCAGCATAAGCAAAACAATAATTTTCGACCAGATTTTATGCACTGCCAGCACCTCTCGCCTCATATAAACAGACTTGCCATGACTTCATCGGCGATCTGCAACCCCTGATCACTTAATCTGACCTGATTTTCATGGCGCAGCAGATTACCCGAATCAATATGTTCACCCAGAGTCATATAAAATTCATCACCCTGTGCGCCAAAATGACGTTCGAGATTTGCGATATCAAGCCCATCTATCAGCAACCGCAGTCGTAACATAAGATACTCGTTACGACGATCTACTGGTGATAAGTGCTCAATCGCAGGTATCTCTCCGGTCAACCAGCGTTCAAGGTCAGCAACGTTAGACAAACGTATATCATCAGTTGTTGTCACCGCTGACGGCCCAAGACCGGTATAGTTGCAGGGTTCCCAGTAGTTGAGATTATGTCGGCAACGAAAACCAGATCGGGCATGATTAGATATTTCATAATGCTCAAACCCGGCTGCAGCAAGCACATCTCTGACTTCGTAAAGCTCGCTGGCATCAACATCGGCTGGATCGGGAAGCAAACCGCCGTTTATCGCCCTCTGCATCGGCGTGTCTTCTTCGACAGTCAGAAAGTATGCAGACACGTGCTTAAAAGGATACTTTGTCACAAGATGATGGAGATCATCAGCTAATGAAGGGCATCCAGGTACACCCATGATAAAATCACCGCTGACATTCTGAATTCTGGAAAATGCCAGGTCGAGCGCACGATACACAGAATCAATCCTGGCGCGGCGGCCAAGAATTGACAATTCATGATCATGCAGACGCTGGATACCCATACTTAGCCTGATCGCCGGTAAGCTGGCAAAAAAATCTAGTATCTCAGCAGTCAATGTTTCCGGATTGCTTTCAAAAGTCCATTCCTGTAATAGCGCAGGGTTTGGCAGACAGGTTGTTACAATATCTACAAGTCGCTTCAGATTATCAAGTCCGATGCTGGTCGGATTCCCGCCACCAATAAAAACTGTTTCAAATGACAACTCCTGCGCTCCGAGACGTTCCTGAGCTTCTTTTGCAAGATGGGCCAGGTAGTTGTCAACAGTGGAAGGGCCAGGCACGACCGAATAAAATCCACAATAATCGCATTTGCTCAAACAAAATGGAACGTGCACATATAGACCGTTCCCGGCGAAAGGTAGATTTTCTTTTAGAATATTACGACTCACTATGCCCGCCAAATCGCTTCTGAAGAGTATCTACCAGTACACTGTCGGCTCCACGTGAAACCAGAAACAGCGGTGTGAAACCAAGCCGCGCCGATCGTCTGAGAAAATCAAAAATCAGCAGAATCGTCAGCAGAATATTCGGCCAGGCATTGATATACCACTGCCCAAACCAGCTGAAACCAATGTCAGAAAAAGGCCAGAGATAATAAATTGGCCACTGATAACCATCTGGTCCACGCGCGCCAATTATGTCACAGAAAAGATGCAGATGGAAAATACCAACGAACCACGCGGTCAATCGTATATTTTTGCGGCTCAACCAATACACAATCGGCATTAACAGAAGACAGAACAGAATACTGTGTCCAAACTTATGGTGAAACTCAGTAAAATAATGAGCCGCACCGCCATTGATAATATCTATAACCGCGCCAAGCCCATCAACATCCGGAAGCATCGACGCTACGGCTATCAGGGCCACATCTTTGCCTTGCCGACTGAGGCGGGTTCCGGCACTCCAGCCAAGCAAAGCATGTGTGATAATATTCATCGTAATCAGCATTATGTGCAGTTCAAGCAGGCGCCAAACACCCTTAGCCCGGCAGCACAAACGATCTCCATGACAAAAAAATATTCAAGACTGTAATATATTAACTTACATTCCGTTGTTATTATATAACAATCTGATTTTTTACAGCCAAAACAGCCGTAAATATCGCTTAAAGTGAGCCTGAATTCAAAAAAGCAGTATATATAAGAGAAATACTGGTGGTAATATTACTAAAACCAATATGGGTGGAAACACAGAATGATTTTTGAGCAACTCAATCTTGGAAACATGCAAAATTTTTCTTACCTTTTTGCCGACTCACTGACTCACGAGGGCTTTATCATTGACCCGGCATTCGACCATGTAGTAATCATGGAAGCAGTCAAAAGGCTTAAAATCAATCTCACCAGAATTATTCTAACTCACCACCATTTTGATCATATCAATGCAGCTAATCCAATAAAATCACAAACCGGCGCCGAGATAATCTGTCACCGAGAAACAGCGCCACTGCTGCACGGTGGCGCTTCATACGATCGACTTATCGACGACAATTACAGTTTCACAACTGGCAACAGCAAAATCGTATGTTTGCACACGCCAGGGCATGCACCCGGCTCGCTTTGTCTTATAGTAAGCGATAAATGGCTGATAACTGGCGACACCCTGTTCATTAATGATTGCGGGCGGGCTGACCTGGCTGGAAGCAGCCCCAAGGCATTATTTGAAAGCCTGCAACGCCTGAAAGCACTGCCAGATCACCTGATTGTCTGTCCGGGGCATAACTACGGCCCAGCGCCAACTCGAATACTCGGCAAAGAAAAGCAGCTTAACCCGACACTCTTAGCCAAAAACATCGAAGAATTCTGCAAGCTGCCGTAAGCATAGCAATCACAAAGAATTCATGCGAAGTCGATCTTTATTACCACTCGTAGGGAGCGGCCTGTTTGAGGGCCCAATAGGCTGATTCTTTCCAGTCTTTTTCAAAGTCGGCTTCGCTGATTTTAAAAACCTGGTTCAGCGCATCAGCATAAGCAACGCCTTTGCTGACAAGTCCAATCAAGCTCATCATATTGTGGCAACCTCTTTCCAGAGAGCCAGAGCGTTTAATCAGAAACGCCGTCATCAGATAAGCCTGCGCAGTAGCAGTTTCGAAAACAGCCGGCGACGTGTAGCCCTCAGAAAAGATGCTGTTAAGCATATTGGAAGAGGCAAGCTTGGCATCAGCTGATTCGAGGCTTTTCTGCGCGATAAGAAGTCGATAACGCTGAGTCATCGGGCTGGCCGCAAGAATCTCAGCAAGGCCATGCTGCATCCAGGCTGTGGTCGCACGACTGGTTTTTGCCTCAGGAATCAAAATCTGAATTATCAGCCTGGTTAATTCGCCCGCCAGAAGGTGCCCTGGAAGTTCTTCAATGAGCAGTCCCAGTTCCTGGTCACCGAGCGCATCAAAATTGGAGAGAATGATGTTCCTTATCATCTCTGAGTCATAATAAATCGAGGTAACCGTAACCACCATGTTAGTCGACTCATACATCGCAATAGTCGGGCCAAGGCCCTCGGCTGAAATGAAGTTGATAAAAATCGGCACAGTCAGAGTGCCAATACGGGATGCGATGCGTTCATACATTTTTGCGAGTTCAGAGCCGAGAATATTGCGTGCCGAAGAATCTATGCCCGGCCCAAGCGTGATCTGAAATTTGCCATCGCCAGATATCTCTGTCGAACCCTGCGAAGAAGAGGCCGCGCTGCTTGCCGCAGTCGCAGCATCTACAGGCAAGGCTTCCGGCACTGGAATTTCGCCATAGCCAAGCAAAGAGGCATCGGCAAGGCGGTTGTTTATTTCTGCGAACAAACGCGGGTCATCACCAAGCGCCGGAAAACCAGAAAGAAATTGAAGCATGCTTATACGGTTCGGGTTCATCTGGAACCCTTTTTGCAGCCACTCAAGCGCAAGTTTGTTATTACCTGTTTTAAAATAATAAAAAGCTTCGAGATAACACACCATACTGCGTTCTGTGCCCCGAGCTTTCCACTCATTTAAAGCTGTGCGCGCTTCGGCAGTGCGATCAGTCAGCAGCAGCAACGTGATGTAAACCGGATAAGCCTCGGGGTCGGTAAAAGGGCGCGAGCTCGCCGCATCGCTTAGTATCACATTTACTTCGTTCATTCTGCCGTTTTGCATAGCAAACAGAGCGGCAGCAAGACTTACTGAAGGCATATTATAGCCTCGCCTGAAAGCGCGCGCCAGTCTGGTAGCTGCCTTATCTGACTCTTTGCGCTGCAAGAGGTAACCAACCCAGAGCAGGTCTATCTCAGGGTTTCCCGGGTCGCGCACTCCTGCTTCCTGCAAAGCCTGGCCGGCCTCGCGCACCTTGTTCAGATCAAGCATTATGCGAGCCTGAGTGATATAGGCATCAGGCGAAGTGGGATTGGCTTTGCTGTATTGTTCAACCAGCGAAAGTGCCCGTGTCCATTGATCCAGATCATAAAGAGCTCTAAAATAGCTGCCAGACGAACTGCCTGGATTTGTATCATCAATCATAGCCTTTACAAAAAGCAGGATTGCATGATACGGAGTTTTTTTCAGCTGGTTATCTATAATATTAAGTGCATCACGATTACGCCCAAGATACCATGCGCATAAAGCTGTCAGCGCCGGACCATCAGGGCCTGGATACTTTTTTTCGTATTCTTCGGACAAAGCCAGCGCCAGATAGACCTGACCACGTTCAAGAGCTTTCATAATGGCGCCAAAATGAAGCTTTGAGTTGGCAAGACGCTCTTCCAGCCTGGGCAATGCTTCAGAAATCTCAGAAAAATGGTCAGCAAGCTTGGTCTGGTCTACCGGTATTGGCCTTGGCTTTGACGGCAATCTGCTCAGATAGCGTTGACCGACCTTATTGGTCAAAGACAGAGCACTGGCACGCCGCAGCCACTCAGAGGCAAGCAGCGGGAGTTCAGCCTGCAATTCGATTATTCCAAGCAGATTAAGCAAATTCTGATGGCGGTTACCATCAAAAAACAGGCGCAAAGCAAAAAGCCTGGCGGCATCGAGATAACCCGAAGCCATAGCTTCGCGGGCCATGCGATACAGCTCCTTAGCTGTGTGCAGGTTCGGCTTGCTAAATGCGTCCTCGGGTGACGGGCCCGTCCAGCCACTTGACTGCGCGAACACGCTTCCCTGCATCATTATAGAAACAAAAAGAACACAGATTGCTGCGCTGATTATTTTTTTCATAAAAGTATTATAACAGCCACTCAATGCTTAGCCAAGCACCATGGTTAATTTGCTGGCTGCAGCCTTTTGCGAAGAATAACCTGATTACCACGCTCAATGTAGATAACCTCATCAAAATTAAGACGGGCCAGCATTATACCGCGACCATGCATGCTCATCAAATTGGCAGGGTCATTGGGATCAGGCACACTGCGCCAGTCAAAGCCGGTGCCTTCGTCAGTGATAACCCACTCACACATTTCGGCGGTCATCTGAAACTGAATATGAACGCGGCGACTCTTGTAGGGCTCTTTATTTCCGCGCTCAACAATAAGGTCGTGCAGGTCAAACTCCCGGGATTCGGTAGCTCTTGTCTTATCAAAGTAAGTAATATCCAGATTGCCGTGCTCTATAGCATTTATCATTATCTCAAGCAGGCCAAGGCGAATACCCATGCGATCTGCCGGCGAAATGCGCCCTTCGGATTCCTGCATAAGGCGGTCAGCGACTTTTCCCAGCATTTCCAGACGATTATCAAGCTTCATCTTAAGATTGCGCTCAAGAATCAAACCGACCACCTCACGCTCAACCGAACGTGCCGACAGCACACCAGCATACTTTTTAAGAATGGCGCTGATATCTTTGGGCAAAATGGGCTTGACCAGATAATCATTTGCCCGCAGACGTAGAGCCTTGAGGGTAAATTCGGCACTGCCAAAGGCCGTTGTCATGATAACTATGGTGTCGTGTGAACGACGGCGAATGCGCTCGAGCATCTCAAGGCCATCCATGACCGGCATCGAAATATCAGAAAAAATCAGGTCAGGGGCAAAAGACTCGAATAATTTCAAGCCCTCGACGCCGTTACGGGCTTCCATCAGCTCATACTTGCCCAAACGAACGACAGAAGCCATATACTGCCGAGAAAACGTATCGTCTTCGACGATAAGCACCTTCATCTTTTTTTCGGGCTGATCCATCTCGTTCCTTCCCGGTATGTATATGGCAAATCAACTCTACCAGATTGTAACATAGAATAATTTGCGGCTCAATAACAAGCTGGCTGGGCTAAATACGGCCAACCAACCTGTTATCTAATCAGGGCAAACGCACTAAAATTCATGCAAGTAGCACCTGAAGCAGGTATTGCTCGTCCCAACCAGCCTTTAAACGCTTTGATTTGATTCCGTTTTTGATAGAGTTTTCTTTTTTTAGCTGGTTTAGAGCTATGTGCCTCAGAATTGCAAAGTTTTCCGGTGCATTGTCCTTTCTAATCCGACATTTATCTTCTCTGAAGGCAACGTCCAGCACCCAATGCAACTGATTTTCGACATTCCAATGCTTCCGAACTCCTCTGGCAAAGGTTTTTACGTCGTTTAAAGAGGTGCAATACATTCTTGTTTCTTTTGTTTCCTTGTCCTCTATTTTTCTGGTTGATTGAACAATGCCAATTGCCTTTAACCCACACCATTCTCCGGCTCTTTTAGACCATGTCAGGTCGGTAATTAAGTGATAACTGCGAACATCGATTCTGCCATGATCTTTTTCCGTTGATTTGCAAGTCTGCTGCTCCACGCCATCGAAATTACTGCCGATAGCATCTTCGCAAAAACTTTTTACTTCTTCGTGAAAGTGCCCCTGATTGCCTTTCAGAGCCAATATGTAATCGCCACCCTTGCTAATTATCTTTGTTGCGTGCTCTTTTTGACAACCCATTGCATCCATTGTTACAACGCAATCAGTCAGCTCAAGGATATCAAGCAGTTTTGGGACTGCAGTAATTTCGTTAGATTTTTCATCTACTTTTATCTGTCCAAGAACACAACTGTTATTGCTACTCCAGGCACTAACCATATGTATCGCTGCCTTGCCTGAAGCTTTGTTAAAAGAGTTTCTTAGCGTTTTACCGTCAATTGCAATAATATCAAGGCTGGTTGAGTCTTTGAGATAATCCAACCAACTCATAAAACATCTCTGAAACTCTGCCGGATCAAGTCTGGCAAATACCCTGGAAAATGTGTCTTTAGAGGGTATACCGTTTGGAAGAGATAAAAAACTTTTGAACCATTTTTTCTTTGCTCTTCCAAATAACTCTATCTCTGACCACTCTTCAGCTCCACAAACTACAGCACAAATGGCAATAATGAGAATGTCAGCTAGAGAGTGGAGCTTTTTTCGTTCTATTCGAGGATCTTTAAGGGTTGTAAAATGTTTGCGGATTGATTTTATGTGGGTTTTGGAAGACAAGGGAGAATCCTTTCAAAGCAGATTGTCCCCAATTATCACGTTTCCCAAAAAAGTACAAGAGCATTTTTAATGCGTTTGCCCTGGTTATCTAATGCAAATTTGCACTATTTAACCACAAAACTTATCATGCGCTTTGGCACATAGATGAATTTCATTATCTGCTTACCTTCGAGAAACTTCTGAACTCTTTCGCTTGCCTCAGCAGCGGCACGAGCCCCAGCTTCGTCGATATCTACCGCCATCTCAATCTGATCACGCAACTTACCATTAACTTGCACGGGCATAACTACAGCCGATTCCAGCAGCGCTTTCTCGTCATGCACTGGCCAGACCTGCTTATGCACAGAGCCCTTACCACCAACTGTCTGCCACAATTCCTCAGCGAGGAAGGGCGTAATCGGAGCCAACAGTTTAAGCATAGTCTGCGCCACTTCACGCCATAGCGTCGTTGAAGCCAGCTGGGTCTTTTTTGCGGCATCGACCATCGCATTGGTAAGTTCCATCAAACGGGCAATCGCTGTATTGAAACTGAAGTTATTAAGATCATTACTGACCATCTTGATCGTGCGATGCATTATGCGATGGAGATCTTCTGCATCCTTGCCCTCGGCTTTGCCATTGCCACCACCGGGATTCTCACTGATCAGCTCGTAAACGCGATTTACAAAGCGGTGCATGCCGCGCATTCCTTCATCCGACCAGGCAACTTCGAGCTCAAAGGTACCCAGAAACAGGATAAAGGCGCGCAGCGCGTCTACGCCGTATTTTTCGACCACTTCGTCGGGCGTGATCACGTTGTTCTTGGACTTACTCATCTTACTGCCATCGCCGGCCAGCATCATACCCTGATTGCGCAGCTGTTTGAACGGCTCAGAAAAATCAACCAGGCCGGCATCATACATGACCTTTGTCCAGAAGCGAGCATAAAGCAGATGCATAACAGCGTGCTCGGCACCACCGACGTAAAGATCGACCGGTAACCAGAATTTGGCGGCTTCAGCATCAAAAGGCGCACTGTCAAGCTTGGGGCTGATATAGCGTAGAAAATACCACGAAGAACAGGCAAAACCATCCATGGTGTCAGTTTCGCGGCGAGCGGGCTTACCACATTTCGGGCAGGCAGTCTTTACCCACTCATCAATGGAGGCAAGCGGCGATTTGCCGTCTGAACCCGGCTTGAATTCTTTGACTTCTGGCAGTTTAACCGGCAACTGATCATCTGGTACCGGTACTTCGCCACAGCTGTCGCAATGAACTATCGGAATCGGTGCGCCCCAGTAGCGCTGTCGCGAAATAAGCCAGTCGCGCAGTTTGTAATTAACCCGACCAGCACCAAGTTTGTTTTCTTCGAGCCAGGCAATCATTTTTTCGATCGCATCTTTGCTGCTCAAGCCACTGAACTGGCCGGACTCAATCAGTATGCCATATTCGGTATAAGCCTGCTGCAGGTCACCCTGCGCAATGCCTGCCGGTGTAATAACTTCCTTGATAGCAATATTGTATTTGCGAGCAAAGGAGAAGTCGCGTTCATCATGCGCTGGAACCGCCATTACCGCACCAGTGCCATAACCATAAAGAACGTAGTCGCCAATAAAGACCGGAACTTTTTCGCCGTTGAACGGGTTAATCGCAAAACTACCCAGATCGATACCTGTTTTTTCTTTTTCGATAGAGAGACGATCGATCTCTGATTTTTTTCTAGAATCGGCAATATAAGCCGCTACGACGGCTTTGCGGTCGGGGTGAGTAAGCTTCTCAACCAGCGGATGCTCAGGCGCCAACGTCATGAAAGTAACCCCGAATATAGTGTCGACGCGGGTGGTAAAAACAGGGATAGCGAATTCTTCGCCGCTTACAGGGCTGATGCCTTTAAAATTAGCTTCGGCGCCGATACTTTTGCCGATCCAGTTTTCCTGCATCTTCTTGATGCGATCAGGCCAATTTACCGTCTTAAGATCATCTATCAAACGATCAGCATAATCAGTAATCTTGAAAAACCATTGATTGAGGTCTTTTTTCTCGACCTGCGATTCGCAGCGCCAGCACAGACCCTGTTCGACTTGCTCGTTGGCCAGAATGGTGCGACAATCAGGACACCACCACTGAGCGCCGGTGGCTTTGTAAGCCAGTCCACGTTTATGCAGAAGCAGAAAAAACCACTGCGTCCATTTATAGTATCCGGGGTCAGTCGAATTTATTTCGCGACTCCAGTCGTAGCCACATTCAGCCAGACTGAGTTGACGGCGATAATTGTTGGCATTCTTTTCGGTGGTAATAGCCGGGTGAACACCCATTTTGATGGCAAAATTCTCGGCGGGCAGGCCAAAGGCATCCCAGCCCATGGGGTGCAGCACATTCACGCCCTGCATTCTCTTCATGCGCGAAACCACATCGGTCGGCACATAGTTGCGCAGATGACCTACTGACAGGCCATTTCCCGACGGGTATGGAAAAAAGTCGAGGCAGTAAAATTTCGGACGATTATGATCTTCTGAGGTCTTATACAGCCCCATTTCCTGCCATATTGGCTGCCACTTTTTCTGAACTTTTTGCGGGTCATAACGTTCTGCCATGATTTTGCTCCGTATCGTTGATTTGTCAGCGCCTATAATAGTTTTACCAGCCAGCAAAGTCAACAAAACAACAGGCAAAACAGCAGACTGTGCACCTGCTCTTTCAGGCTTCTGACAGGCCAAACTCTGATTTAACGCCGATTACGCTTTTGCACTTCGTTCCATGCTGCGAGAAAAGGTATGTTAGGTACATCGTTAACGATTATACCAAAACCTTTTGCATGAAGAGCCTGAGCCTTATGATCGGTCGGCAGACACTCCTGAAGCGGAAAAATCTGTATCGCCAGAAACTGGTGAGCGAGATTGTCTGTCTTACCTTCGGCTTCATGCTGATAATCTGCGGCATGTAAAGCCGTATAACCAACTGAATCGAGCATGTGAACAAGCATTGCCAGATGCGCATTATGCTGTTTTTCGAGCTGGCAGAGCTCTACGACCAGTCCATGAGTGGCATCGGCAATCTTGTGGAAAAGCTTATCAGAGGCGCCGTTAGAACGAGCAGAATAGTATGGCATGCTATATACCCATCATAGTTAGCCAAAATTGAAAGTGGAACATAAAATATGAAATGAGTATTGAGATGAAAAACTGCGCTCAACAATCATTATGATGAAGTCATCTGGTTGAGGCTTGCCAGATTGGTAATGCGGGTGTTTCTATTAGCCTTGACTATCAGAATTAAAATCAACAGCATTTTGCGGATCTTGAGTTCGTATCACAGGCAATGACTTTCTTTGGATTTTCCCAGTTTCCCAGTGGCTTAACAAAATTTCTTTCAGCCTGGCGTCGGTCATAAATTTCCCGACATCAAGTATACTGATAAAGATCTGGTATCGTTGTGGAAGCATAATCATAAATGGATATGGTGCCTTTCTTTTTTCAGCACTCAGACGTTGTTTGCCTTCTTCGGTCAGACGAATCATGACTCCTTTAAAATGCCACCCACCAGCCTCTATTTCTTCAATTTCAGACCATAGAACTCTTTTGAACCCGAGACTTTCATCTGGATTGATCATCTCGTCATGAGTGAAAAGCAAGGCGGGTCTTGTTTCGTTCACACGGTATCCACTGGATTTTATTAAATATCTACCGGCAAGAATCATTGGAATACCGATAAACATAGCCGCAAGCAGAGCTTCAGTCACTTTGCCATTCTTCCCAAACAAAACCAACACTGGAGCCAACACCCCTGTGGCAATAACAATAGCACCCGATACGCATGACGAAAACGCTCTTACAGGAGCCCAAGGCAGATCACTAACTTTCGTTTTATTCATAAGAGTTTCAAAAGCTCAGAAAGTGTGTTGGTACATAGATCAACGTTTGTCGGCAAAAGGATCATGAATAGCAGTTACACGCGGAACATAGCCATATTTGGAGTCACCATATTTTTTTGAGTTTGACCAGCCCTTCATGTTCGAATACACCTGCTGAGCCGTCTGCAGATTGCCACTGTGGGTGTTATCGGCAAACATCGGCACACCAGCGCTGTTTTTGCCCATGTAGACAAACCAGTGGTGGGCATCGTCACCAACATGATACGCCGGGTCTCTATCGTAATGGATTTTCACATGAATGAGCATGCCCGGCTTGAGTAGGCCGGCATCTACAGCCTTACCAAGATCATTGATCTGATAACCACGCAGACTTTTGTCGGCTGGATAAGCTGTCTGAGGCTGGGAAGCCGCAGCTTTACCGGGGGTTGCTCCAGCTTTTGCGGCAATTGTTCCGGCAAACTGCAGGCATTTATGCGACCGGGCCCACTCGGATTTTTTCGCGGCCGCAAGACCCTTAGTCAATTCTGCCGGAATTGCCGGGCCGTTAATACCACCAGATGCTGTTATTGCGGTGGCAGATGGAGTCGAGGCATTCGTATTGCCAGCGGTAGAAGGATTATCTGTTGAAGATTGAGATGAAGCAGACTGCGCAACATTATCCGAAGGAATTTGAGCTGAGTCTGATCCATCTGTATTGATCAGACTGGTATGAACATAGGCAAAGCCTGATCCATAACGGATACGATACCAGTCACCTTCGCGGGCAACAATGGAAACTTCTCTGCCCGGCTTGAAACCATCTATAATTGTGCCCCACGGAGAAATGCGAACATTAAGTTTCCACTTGGCAGCCACAATGCCTGTCACTTCATTCTGCATAACAGTCACGTCAGCTGAAGTTCCGGTATTTACAAACAAAACAGTATTATCTGCAAACGGACTCACAATTTCCTGATCTGCAAAAACAGGATTAGAAGTCATCATTAATGCAAGTCCGGCAATCACATAAAATTTTATTCTCATACTGATCCCCCCATGTTTAAACCTGTATTATCGAGAGTTCAGAAATATCATTAGACATACTTAGTATTGAATACACTCAAAACACAACTATAAAAAGAATACCTGAATACCAGCAAAAAAGTTTTCTTCAGAGCTTATCGTCTAGAAATTTCCCAAAATGATAAACTTATCGAAGCTTGTGGTGGTAGTATTTAAAAAAGTGATTAGGAGACATGCTGTGAATAAATTTTTTGTTTTGTTGATCGCGGCTTTGTTTTTATCAACCCTGACACCGCTCTCAGCCACTACACCATTTGCAGAGCAAAACGTTCTGCTTGAGGATTCTGCCAGTCTTGAGATTGAAGCAATAAATAAAATTGTGCAGCCAGAAAGCAAAGGCTTTCCAGTTTCCGGCACTATAATTGGTTGCGGCAGATTAAGAATGAGATCCTGGCCGTGGGGAGTAGTTCAGGGAATGTTCAACGGTGGATCTTCACTAAACGTGCTCGGCGTTTCCGGCGAATTCTATTACGTAGAAATAGACGGCCAGAAAGGCTACATGCATAAAAGCTATATTTCAACTCCTGGAAAACCTGCGTCTGGAAACATTCCAAGCTACCCAGGCGACACAAGAGACGGAGGGCATCTGCCTCTAGCCGAAGGAATCAGCACATCAAAGTCAGGCACAAGCAGTTCAAATGAAATTGCGGGCACCTCTGACAGCACCGGAACACCTGCAACAACAACTCAAACAGCCAACGGTAAAACTCCAGCGCCTAAGACTCAGAGTTCACCGAGCGGACAGACAGTCAACACAAAATCACCGGACTTCAAAAAATGGTTTAACAACGCTGTATCTCAATATGCGACCAAATGGGCATTTCCGGATGTAACAAACAAATACGGCGAAAAGGTCACCACTGAAGCCTTCATGAAAGCCATTATCTACATCGAAAGCAGCGGCACACACCGCAACTCAAGCGGAAAATTAACAACCAGCTACTGTGGAGCAATGGGATTCATGCAGTTGATGCCCGGAACAGCGAAAGGACTGGGAGTTGACGCTACCGACCCGGCTCAGAATCTGCTTGGCGGCGCAAAATATTTCAAAGAAGTGTTCAGCAGTCGCTATGTCGGCAAAAAATCCGGGATCGACAAAATAG
>JAHISQ010000052.1 GCA_018818125.1 Candidatus Rifleibacteriota bacterium | reverse complement strand
TTTTTGCATCAAGGCAAAAACTTTCTGGACAAAGTATATTTATAGGCATATTATGGCGAAAAATCAGTTTAACAAGGAAAAGGAACTATTTTTATGAAGCATTCAGCTGTTAAATTCGATACTGCCTGCATACATGCAGGCCAGGCACCAGATAAACTGTTTGGTGGAGTCAGCGTTCCGATTTATCAGTCGTCTACGTTTGCCTTCGAAGACGCTGATCAGGGAGCTGCCAGGTTTTCAGGCAAAGATGATGGTTATAAATACACCAGAATTGGTAATCCCACAACGGCGGTTCTTGAGAATTGTATTGCCGAGCTTGAAGGCGGCGCTGCCGGTCTGGCTACCGCCACTGGCATGTCTGCGATTTCTACTGTTTTTATGACCTTTCTTGGGGCTGGCAAGCATGCCATTTCGACGGGCTCGGTCTATGGTCCAAGCAGAACCCTGCTAGAAAATGAACTGGGCAGATTTGGTGTCGAATCGACCTTTGTTGATACTTCTGATGCTCAGAACGTTAAGACTGCAATCAAAAGCAATACTGCGCTCATTTACATTGAAACCCCTGCAAACCCGACCCTGAGCATTACCGATATTGTTGCTGTTGCCAAAATTGCCAAGGAAGCTGGCATACCGCTGGTTGTCGATAACACTTTCTGCAGCCCCTTGTTGCAAAAACCCCTCAAGCTTGGTGCTGATATTGTACTGCACAGCATGACCAAATTCATTAACGGTCATAGCGATGTTGTTGCGGGCATTGTAGTTGCCAAAAATCTTGAATTAAGAAGTAAAATGCATAAGGTTCTTTGTCAGATGGGCGGGACTATTGATCCGCATCAGGCATGGCTTGTGTTGCGTGGTGTTAAAACCCTGGCGTTGCGCGTAAAATCCGCTCAGGCCAGTGCAATGCGCTTGGCAGAAGAACTTGAAAAGCACCCGAAGGTTGAATGGGTTAAATACCCCGGTTTGAAGTCTCACCCTCAGTATGAACTTGCTAAGAAACAGATGGAAGGCCCGGGCGCCATGATTTCGTTCGAAGTAAAGGGCGGGGTTAAGGCTGGCAAAACCGTTATGGATTCAGTCAATCTGAGCACTCTGGCAGTTTCTCTGGGCGGAATCGAAAGCTTGATTCAGCATCCGGCGAGCATGACCCATGCCGGCATGGGCGCGGTAGCCAGAGCAGAAGCCGGCATTTCAGATGGTCTGATACGGTTTTCCGTGGGCTGTGAAGACTTCGAAGATATTAAAGCTGATTTGTGGCAGGCTCTCGACAAAATCTAAAGACGAAAGACACAAAAGTCGCCCCTGAGCATAGTTGCCGGGGGCGACTTTTTTTGCGAATGTTTGTTGTTAATAGCCGAATGGTGTTGGTCAGTTTGGAGCAGTTGTTCCCGTTTTTACATAATTCATGTGATTGCCCAGATCTGCAGGCAAAGGCAGTTATAATTAGCTCGCATAAAAAAACCGCCGGCATTGTGTGCCGGCGGTTTTTGGAAGACCTGTCAGATCAGCTGGCATTAACCAGTTTGAGCATTGGCATGAAAACGGCAAGAACGATACCACCGATTACGATACCCATGAACACGATAACAATTGGTTCGATGATAGAGGTCAAGCCCTTAACAGCGTTGTCAACTTCAGTGTCATAAAAGTCGGCGATTTTTGACAACATCTTATCGAGTTCGCCCGTTTCTTCACCTACAGCAATCATCTGAACGACCATCGGTGGGAAAACCCCTGATTGTTTCAGCGGATCAGCAATAGATTCACCCTCTCGAATCGAAACGCGTGTTTTATCGACCGCTTCGGCGATTATCACGTTACCAGCAGTCTGCGATGTAACCTCAAGTGCCTGCAGAATCGGAACACCTGAAGCGATAAGAGTTCCGAGAGTTCGTGTGAACTTGGCAACCGCAACTTTGCGCATCATAAGCCCGAGGGCTGGCATGCGAAGTATGTTTGTGTCATAAATCCTGGATCCGGTTTTGGTCTGAAAAAAGTTCCAGGTAAGGATTGGCACAGCCACAATAGCTGGTATGACAATGAACCACCAGTTAATCATGAAGTCAGATGTGCCGAGCAGAATTTGTGTAGCCAGAGGCAGTTCGACGTTCATGCCCATGAAGATTTCTTTGAACTGAGGCAGAACAAAGAGAACCAGTGCGAGAACAACCAGGCCGGCGATAGCGAATACGACTACCGGATAGGTCAACGCACCTTTAACCTTTGATTTGAGGTTTTCTGAGCTTTCGAGATAGTCGGCAAGACGCTCAAGAATCTGGTCAAGAATACCGCCGACTTCACCGGCTTTTACCAGCGAGCAGAAGAGGTCGCTGAAGACGCGAGGGTGTTTCTCAAGTGATTTCGAAAAAGTCGCGCCACCTTCAACATCAGACCTGATTTGGCTGATGATTTTTTTGAAGGTCGGGTTTTCACACTGAGCCTGCAGAATGGTCAGACAGCGTACGAGCGGAACGCCTGAACCAATCATGGTAGCGAACTGCCGCGCAAAGATACATACTTCCTGGGTGTTGACACCGCGTTGCAGAAAGCTGAACGAAATGCCGCCAGAACCCTTTTTTTCCGTAATATTGGTGACGAAATAGCCTTTTTCGCGCAACTTGGCGATACAGACTTCTTTGCTTTCGCCTTCCATCTCGGCTGAAACTATTTTGCCATCCCAGTTTCTGGCCTTATAAGCGAAGGTCGCCATGACAACCCCTCCTTCAGTTTTGCTTGCATACCAACAGAACCACCCGGCAATAGTCCGGGCAAAAATGTGATTATTTCAAGACCTAGTATAAAACGAATCGGTAAAATTGAGCAAATATTTAATTAACAATCAGAAAAACTCTTTAACTGGACAGATATTTTTCTCTGAGTTAGCATAATCCCATGAAAACTCTTGTGTTTGCAGAAAAACCCTCAGTAGGGAAGGACATAGCCCGGATTCTGGGAGCTGGCCGCCGCGGCGAGGGCTTCCTTGAAGGCCCGGATTACATAGTGACCTGGGGCTTCGGGCATCTGGTCTCATTGGGGCACCCCGAGGTGCAAAACCCGGCCTGGCAGAAGTGGAGTCTGGAAAATCTACCGATGCTGCCGCAGATATGGAAACTAGCAGTTTTACCATCTTCAAAACAACAGTATGAAAATGTTGCGTCGCTGTTTAACCGTGAAGATGTTGACTTGATAATAAATGGTGCCGATGCCGGCCGCGAAGGCGAGCTGATTTTTCGCCTCGTTTATCAACATAGCGGTTGTAATAAGCCATTTAAAAGACTATGGATCTCAAGTATGACCGACGAGTCGATAAAACACGGATTTGAAGACCTACGTCCGGGTGAAAAGTATGATCCTCTGGCGCAGGCTGCCGCCTGCCGCAGTCGTGCCGACTGGCTGGTTGGCATGAATCTTACCAGGGCCTATACGAAGCGTCTTAACAGCATGTTTACGCTGGGTCGCGTGCAGACACCGACGCTGGCAATGGTTGTTAATCGCCATCTTGAGATACAGAACTTCGTTTCCAAAGATTACTGGGAAGTAAACGCAGTATTCTCAGATTTCAGTGCTTTATGGTTTGACCCGACTGCCGATGAATACCCGAGTCGAATAGATCTTTCAGAGAAGGCAAGAGAACTGGCTGAGAGGCTTAAGGGTGAAAAGGCGGTCGTGCACAGCGCCAAGAAAACCAAGAAGAAGCAGTCACCACCGTCTCTCTATGATCTTACGACACTTCAGCGCGAGGCGAACTCAAAGTATTCAATGACCGCAGCTGATACACTGGCAACTTTGCAGACCCTATATGAGAAGCGTAAGGTCGTAACTTACCCGAGAACAGACAGCCGCTATCTGTCAGATGATATCTTTCCGACAATAGAAAAACGTCTGGCCTCGCTTCCAGAGCAGTATGACGAATGTCTTGGCTGGTTGCGTAAAAACCGCCCGACAAAAGATAAGCGAATATTCAATAATGCAAAAGTTTCCGACCACCATGCGGTTATTCCAACCGAGAAGAGAGTGACTGATACTGCAAGCTGGCCACAGGCCGAGAAGAATATCTACGATCTGGTTGTGCGCCGCTTTCTTGCCGCCTTTTATCCAGATCACGAATACCTGTCTACAACAATAATCATGCGTTCCGGCAAGGAGAATTTTAGAGCCACCGGTCGGGTAGTAACCGAAGAAGGCTGGCGGTCGCTTTATGCAAAACGCCAGCAACAGTCTGAAAAGGCGTCTGACAAGACCGGCGACGCAGGTGGCGATGACGAAGAGAATGAACAGTCTTTGCCTGATCTCAAAAAGGGTGATGCCCGCCTGATTGAGGATGCCGTTCTGCTTACAAAAAAGACCAAGCCTCCGGCTGCTTATACAGAAGCGACCCTGCTGCAGGCAATGGAGACAGCCGGCAAACTTATTGATAGCGAAGAACTGCGTGATGCCATGAAAGACAGCGGACTGGGGACCCCGGCAACCCGTGCTGAGATTATTGAAAAGCTGATTCGCGTTGATTACATGCAGCGCGATAAAAAAAAGCTGGTGCCGACGCAGAAGGGCATTCAGCTTATTGAAGTGGCGGCTCCCGAGATTACGAGTCCCGAAATGACCGGCAGTTGGGAGAAACGTCTTGCTGATATGGCCCGCAGCAAGGATGATGCTGATGCTTTTATGGGCGATATTGCCGGTTTTGTGCGCACAATTATCGAACAAATCAAAAGCGCGCGTAACTTGTCGGTTTACACAACTCCACAGGCTCCCCGTCGACCGTCTGCTGCCTCCGGCGATCCCGAGGGCCTTCCGATGCCACCAAAGAAGCCCAAGGTGTTGACTGCACCTGTAAAGCCAGTGATTTCTCGCCAAACCTTTGGTGAATGCCCGGCCTGCGGCAAGGGACAGATCATTGAGGGTAGTCGTGGATTTGGTTGTAACCGATTCAAAGAGGGTTGCAACTATGTTGTCTGGAAAGAATTTTACGGAAAAAAACTGACGCAGGCTGCTATTGATCTCCTTATTCAAGGCAAGACCACGCGTCTGATCAAGGGCTTTACCCTGGAAGACGGTCGAGTGGCCGCCGGCCGTCTGTGTATGAAAGAAGATCGCAGCGGCATCGAACTTGTGGTCGACAAAGAATAGTTGAAGCAGACTGTATTTCTTTACAGTCTGCTGAAAACAGATAGGTTTTGCGAATGGATATTGCCTACAGATTGTTGATGTATCTTCTTATGGCCAACGTTGGCTATATGATGTTTTCGCTCTTTCAAAAGGGCTTCAAACACTATTCCGGCTATATTTCACAACTGTTTTTTCTGTTGTGTCTGATGATAGTCATGCTGGCACGCGATGTCGGTGGCGGTATGGCCATCAGTATCTCACTGTGCGGAATAGGCCTGCTCGTGTTGCTGCCAATGTATCTGCAGCGCCATATTGATGCTCTCATGGCCGAAAACCGTTTTGCCGAGATCGAGCCTTACGCGCGCTGGAAAGCCAACCTGGCCTGGACGGAAATGAATGTTCATCTGCACGAACTGTCTCTTATCGCTGAAAAATTCGGCGAAAACGCTGCTCAGCTAGAGCACGAGATGAGGACAATGCTGAATCGCGGAGAACCATTCGATGGTGTCACCCGTGTGTTTCTGGGACTCATACACTTTAATAATCGCAATTTTGCCGGGTTGATAGATGATCTGAGATTGCCAGATAAGCCATTTTCTGAGCAGTCTTTTGAAGAGTTGCTTTATCTGGTAAGGGCATACCTTGAGACTACCAGATATGACGAGGCAGCGGCAGCACAGATCGCACTCGAAAAATTGCTGGCTGATGGAGAAGACCCTTCGCTCGAGAAGCGAGCAAATCTTGTTATCAGTCGAATGATTTTCTTCGCGTTTCTTGGTTGGAACTTGGAATTTGACGCTCTTGTGAAGGCTGAAGAAGAGGGAATAGAGCGCTTGCCGGCCAGTCTTAAAGATTTCTGGTGTGGTGTTTGCCTCTTTAATTCAGGCGATTATGTTGCCGGCGAAAAAAAAATGGCTGAGGTAATCAGCGCCTCTGCAAATGATGAACACAGCGAGGCCTGGCTCCCTTTTATGCGCAAACGCTTTCATTCGCTGCTGGAGAATCGAGATTTTTTTGACCGCAAAATTTTATCTCATCTCAAGGAGCTATATGAGAAGAATGCCGCAATATTCAATAGCCTGATCCTTGAAGACGTTCAGAAGAATGAGACGCCCCAGCCAGCTCCAGTCGCGACCAATGTATTGTCGTGGTTGATAATGATCGTGTCGGTTATACTGATTGTCACGCAAAATGTAGAAGATATTGTCAGTCTCATAGATCTGGGTGCCAATAGCTCGTTTCTGGTTAAAGAGGGTGAATATTTCAGGCTTTTTACCTATCAGTTCATTCATATTGGCTGGGTGCATCTTTTGATGAATCTGGTGGCGCTGAAATTTTTTGGCCCGCCTGTTGAACGAATCACGGGCTGGCCAATATATATAGCGATGTTCTTTATTTCTGGAATTGCTGGTGGAATGGCGGCTGCGTATACTGGCCAGGCGCTGTCGGCTGGTGCTTCGGCGTCCGTTCTTGGCCTGCTGTCGATTGCAATCGTTTTTGAATTTTTCAAGGTTAAAGGCGCAGAGAGTCTGACTCAACGCAATAATTTTTCGACATTGCTGTTTATTCTGGTGATAAACCTGATTATCGGAGCGGTTGAAAAAGGTGTTGATAATAGCGCTCATCTTGGCGGTCTTTTGGGCGGAGCAATACTGGCAGTATTGCTGTTACCAGTTTTAAAGTCGCAGACGCTTAAACGTTTGGCCGGCTTTGTTGCTGTCTGGGCGGTGATTTTTATCTTTGGTCTCTCGTCCTGGCAGATGTATAGCGCTGGTAATCGTGGATTTTACCCGCGCAACATCAAAGAATTCGCAGAAGTCAGCAATGCATCTGCAACCTTTGCTTTGCAGCTTCCCACCAGCTGGAAAGTAGACCCGCAGGAAGACGGAACGCTCGGTCTCGAGGCCGTTGGTCCGTTTCGAGAGCGAGTATCTGTTCTCATTGGCCTCAATAGCGAGCCAGCCGAGGATGTTCTGAAAGAATATGTTGAACAGCGAACTAAAGAGATAGAGAACACTGGTGAGATTACTTTGCACTCGCGGCGAGGCCCTGAACTTTTGGATCAGGTCAGACCAGGCACTTATCGTGTTCGCTGGCTCATCGATTCAGCTGGTGGACCGCTCTCAGTAATTGATTATCTGGTTTTAGAGGATGATATGTTTTTTATGGTGAGGTTTTTTATTGGCACAGAAGCCGATAGTGTCTATGCGCAAATGGCCAACCATATAGTTGCCAGCTTCAGACTGCTTGCAAAAAAATAGTTTTAAGCCTGAATTATTGCGGATTTGTAATAATCTTCAAATTCCCTCTTGAAATTGTGTAATTAAAGTATTATACATTCCTCTAGTATCTATAATCTCTATAGGGGGCAACGTATTTCATGAGGACAAAATTGATTGCAGTCGTAATAATGGCAATTCTCGCTCTGCCTGCTGGCGCTTTTGCAAAGTCAGCTGACTGGTGGAAGCCAGGCAGCTGGTTCAACAAGAAGAGCCGCTCAACTACGATCACCGGCGTAGTTGATTCAGTAGCTGATGGCAAAATCATGTTCAAAACACTTGATGGCCAGAATTTGTTGCTGATTGGCGATTCTGCCGCCAAAGTTGGCGAAAACAGAAGTGTTAAGATAAGGGTTTTCGGTAATGTTTCTAAGCCGGATCAGAAGTATCCCAATGGTGCCGTTCAGGTGAGAAGTTTCAAGGTTCTCGAAGAAGCTCCTGTTATTGCTGCTGAACCAATCAGTGAACCCGAACCTTACATCGAACCCGAACCAATTGAAGAACCAGCTCCTTACGTTCCAGCAGAGCCAGTTGCTGTCGCTGACGACGAATATGAAGATGACGCTGAACCGTCCTTCGTATCAGATGATACAGATGTAGACGAAGCCGTTGTCGAGCCTGTCGTTGAGGAAAAAACCTATGTGGTTACATCAGGCGACACCCTGGGCAAAATCAGCCAGAAGGTTTATGGAACAACTGGCAAGTGGAAGAAGATTGCAGAACGTAATGGCATTACCAACCCCAAACTGCTTAAAGTCGGAATGACTTTGAGAATTCCCTGATTGTTTGAATTGTTTTTGCAATACTCGCGTGTGCTGCAGAAATTTTCTAAAATCTAATTAAATACTGGCAAAGTGGTTGTTGTTGTGATAACCTCTCAGGCATTAACGATTTACCAGTATTGCAGGAGGAACAGCAATGAAGAATGTTGATATGAGCATCGAAGGTAATATTCTTACCCTTAAAGTCGATCTTTCTAAGGATTTTGGCACGTCTTCTTCTGGCAAGTCCATTATCATAGCCACCTCTGAAGGCAACTATGCGATTCCAGGACGCGAAGAGAAGGTTGGTCTGAACGTTTACCGCAAGAAATAGACTGCGGTGCAAGCTTTGTTTGAACTTTTACGGCGCTCACTTTGTGGGCGCCGTATTGTTTTGCTGCTTTTTTTTGTATTTGTTATGCAATCAGTAATTTGTGAGCCAAATGCGCCAGAAAGAGCTGACAGTCAATCAATAAAATTTGATGATGCAGGTGGCAGCGGCAAATATCCCTATAATTCAAGAATCATAGATGGGCGACTGCTTGCTGGTGGTTATCTTTTCAATCCCGTCAATAAAAGCAACAGTCCGGAAAAAGTTCGAGAATTTCTCCGATTGCTCAGAGAGCTCGGTGCCAGTTCGCTGATTTTACTGCATGTGCCGCTTAATGATGTTTTTACTGATCAATTGCAGAAATTGTGTGACGAAGAACAGATTGAGCTTTTCAAGCTGCGCATGAACGACCATGAGGTTCCGGACGAAGAACAGTTCAAAAAAACACTTGAGCTGATAAAAGCCGGTACTTATGTGCATTGCATGTGGGGATGTGACCGTACTGGCGCGATAATTGCCAAATATTTGCGGCATATGCATGCTTATACCGGTCGTCATGCATTTGATGCAGTTGTTTTCGGTGGAACTCACGCTGGCCCTCTTGGTGGGTTTAAAAAGGCACCTGGCAATCGTAATCTGCTGCTCTATTTCTGGCCAGAAGTTGCCGAAGAGGCCCCCGAAATATTTAAACTCTATAACTAGAGCTTGACGAGCCTATATTGCAACTGTATTGCATAGCGCTGTCATTTCGACCGTAGGGAGAAATCTCATGTTCATGAGCATCGCTACTACGTTATACCAATTCTAAAAAAACTGCATAAGACCATCCGTGGTTAAAAGCCAGGGGGTATCTCTCACAGAGTCACGAAGGCGCAAAGAATACTAGATCTCTCCCTGCGGTCGAGATGACATTCTTCGTGTCTTTGCGGCTTATTGCGA
Source organism: Candidatus Rifleibacteriota bacterium (assembly GCA_018818125.1). Classification (GTDB taxonomy): domain Bacteria; phylum Muiribacteriota; class Ozemobacteria; order Ozemobacterales; family Ozemobacteraceae; genus Rifleibacterium. The sequence continues at coordinate 6,447 of JAHISQ010000052.1, read as the reverse complement.
GTGAAAATGAAGGGTGAGCCTCAGGAACCAGTGGCTTCATCTTCCTCGGTTTCTTCAGCTTCTTCAGTTTCTTCTTCGAGAGTTTCTTCGTCTTCTTCTTCGACTTCGTTTTCTTCGTCCTCTTCTTCGATCTCAACGTCTTCTTCAGCTTCTTCTGTTGCTTCTTCTTCTGTTGCAGCGGCAGGTGATTCGGCATCTGCAGTGGCGACCGGTTTTTTCTTGAAGCGCGACAATATGGCCTTGAGTTTGTCAAAAAGTGGGGAAAGTTTTTGCATGAGCTTGCCAGCTTTCTTTGGTTCTGGCTTTATCCTCTCCTCAATCTGATCCAGATCGAGGGTGATTGACGCTTTCCTTTTTTTGATTACATGGCTAATACCGCCGATCAAAGCGGCAATAAGAATAATCAGCGGAATCATAAATTTTTTGAATGTCATGCTCCAGTATAGTGATGATGACCCTTCTGGCGGATTTTTAGCTTTCATGGCTATGCTGAGGTGCCCTTGTGCTTTGGCTATGTCTGGCTTTTTGGCATTGAAATAATAAAGAGCCAGTCCAAAGTTCGCCATTGCATCTTCTTTGTCAATCTTTGCCAGTTGATCAGCTATGCGGCGAACCTGCATGTAATTGGGCTTTTCCTCATTTATTTCAGCCTCAACTCTGTAATTGAGGCCATCTTTGCTGTCGCCTGCTTCTGGATTCTCTGCAAAAAGATCTTTTAGTCCTTTCCAGTTCTTGCTTTTGTAAAGACCGATGGCCTTTGCCAAAACGGCATCATGAGCGCCGGCAGGTGCCTTTTTGTCGTCCCCAGACTCTTCGTCGGCGCTGATTTCTTGCTCGCCTTCGCCCGCGGTTTTTTTAGGCGACTTTGCTGCCATTTGCAGTGTCATCTCAAACGCGTCTACGGCCAGTTGTCTGTCGTGTTCAAACGACTCTTCAAGCTCAAGCAGAGCCGGGTTCTGACGGAGAACTCTATATGCCGAAAGCAGGTTGCCCGTTGGCGGCGGCACGGCAGGCAATGTTGGCAGTGTTATGGGTGGGGGTTTAACTGGTCTGGGCTGCGTAGAAACTGTGGACTGTTGCATCGCCATGGATGAACCTGGTTGCCCTTCATTTGCCATGCCATGATCAGGGCTTTGCTCGCTTCTCACAGACTTTTTCGTGAGATTCCCGAGAAGTTTCAGGGTAGAGGTTATGGCCTGTGTTTCAAAAAACGTTTTGACACTGTTTAATGAACGATCAAGCTCTTTTTTTGATGGTCTGGGTCTGCCGTAGTGTTCTACTGCTGAGTAATCAGGAAGTGAGACCGGCGGTTTAACTGTCCTGATCTCTGGCAGAGTATAATTTACTTCTGGTGGCGGCAGTTGCCGCAGAATTTCTTCGGGGTCAATTTCGGCCATGGCCGGTGACCATAGCAGCAATGACACGAATAGTAAATAAAGTGATTTTTTATTCAACATCTACCTGCAAACTTATCGCGGGCAGCAACTGCAAGCTCGTCGCAGCGCTCGTTCTCAGGGTGTCCTGCATGTCCTCTAATCCAGTTCCAGCTGAGTTGGTGGCGATTTGCCTGCACAAGAAGGCGCTCCCATAGTTCGCGATTTTTGACCGGTTTTTTCGCTGCGGTTTTCCAGCCGTTTTTCTGCCAGTTGGTCAGCCAGTCTTTTAAAAAGGCGTTGGCAATATATTGACTGTCTGTGAACACGCTGACGCTACAGTTTTCTTTTAGTGACTCAAGGCCTGATATTACACCCATGAGCTCCATGCGGTTATTGGTTGTTTCTCTTTCGCCGCCAGAAAGCTCTTTTTCTATATCTTTAAAACGCAGTAGCGCACCCCATCCGCCTGGTCCAGGGTTCCCGCTGCATGCGCCATCTGAATATAACTCTACCTGTTTTACGTCTTTCATGTTTTTTCCCTTACTATATCAGGCAGTGTCACCTCAAACCGACTGCCATGATCAAGTTTACTTTCAACAATTACTTTGCCGTTCAATTCTTCGGTCAGTTTCTTTACAATGCTTAGCCCAAGCCCGGCGCCTCCATATTTGCGCCGATGCCCATGACTTACCTGATAAAATGCTTCGAAAATCTTGTCAAGATGATCTTCTGCGATGCCGATGCCGGTGTCTTTTGCTTCAATTACCAGGTCGCTGCCGGAATGCGTTATCTTAAGTGATATTTCTCCTTCTTTGCAAAATTTAATCGCGTTCATTAACAGGTTTACTACTATATGCTGAAGCGAAAGTTTGTCGGTATACAGCCTTAATTGGCTTTCTGGAACGTGTAAGCAGAATTTTGCATTGGAAAACTGCTGTTGCTGGTTTAGCAGCGTTTCAAGATAATCTGTCAGCTCACTCAAAAAAAACTCTTCCCTGTGATAGGTGAATTTGCCGCTCTCTAACTGCGAAAACCGGAGGATTCCATCGATCATGACCTGCAAGTGGCGTGAATTGAAGACTATCTGTTCGGCAATTTCTCTGGTTTTTTGTTCTGGAATGGGCGTTGTTGCATCAGGAGGGTTTTGCAGTAGCTGGCCGTAACCCTTAATTGCTGTAAGCGGAGTTTTCAGTTCATGACTCATCATTGCCAAAAACTGGGATTTGGTTCTATTGGCTTCTTCAGCCTTCTCTTTCTCATGGATCAGCGCCAGCTCAGTTTCCTTGCGCAATCTGACTTCTGATTCGAGTTCGCTGATAATCTTCTGTTTGACCTCGGCCTCAGCCTTGCTGCGCAAAAGCTCTTCAAATGCGCCCTTTATTCGAGTTTCCATTTTCTGGTAAACTTCGAGACCTTGACTTGGTCCGAAAATTTCTATCAGTGGCAGTGACGGTGGTAATTTGGGGTCTTTAAGGTTGAAAATAATTCTTATGGTCAGTTCCGTACGGCGAATGCCCATCGCTGCCAGAATATAGCCCATGGCAATTATTAGGTGAACAGGGCTCGAAGGGATCTCAGATGTTGGTGTGTTCATGAATAAGCCGGCATATATTGCGCAGCCAAAACTTAACAATATCAGCCCTATACCGATAAGCCTGGCCGGATTTTGCATCCGGCCCTGGGCATAACGGCATAAATGCAGGCTCAGGGCCGCGAGGTAACCTATTCCAATCGCATAGAGCATGCCGAAGATAAACTCTTTGAGATTATTAAGCTCATGCCGCTGGGTTATGAGCGCAGAATTCATGAAGATCGGAATGCTCACGAACACCAGGGTGAGTCCGATACTGTGGATAATTGGTCGGTTGCCAAATTTGACGCGACAGATGCGTGCGAGAAGGTGCACGCCAGGCAGGGCAAAAAGAATGGCAAAAACGAAGAACAAATTCGTAAAAACGTTCTGCTTAAAAGGTGAAAGGTTGGTTAACCAGAAAATCGTGTCGAAAGTGTTTCCTATGGCGGCACTGCACAGCGATAAAGTCAGCATCAACATTGAATCTTTTGCTATGCTGCGGCTTGGTGTCTGGTTCCAGCTGTTAACGGCGATAATAGCAGCGGTTATGTTGAATATTACAAATATAAGATACAGCAGAGTGGCATGTTTTGATGATCCATATTCTATATTGGCAAGATAACAACCCAGATAGGCCAGCGTAAAAATGCCAATTGGTAACCACAACCAGCGAACCTCTGAGCTGGTAAGTCGGTCAGTCAACTGTTTATATTCGTCGATGCCGAAACTGCTACTATCGTCGATTTTTTCGGTCTCGCGCACATAGTTGTCTACCGAATATGCCGGAAATTCTTTGCTCATTATTTAGTAGACCAGACCTCGTTGTTCAGGTAGTAACTAGCGAGCTCACCACCACTGATAAACAGCTTGTCTGACAGTGCGGCGGCACTATGCAGGACTCTGGGAGAGAACTGAGTGGCACTGCCTGCTGAATTGCCTAGAATCTGCACCCAGTTCGTGCCATCGCTGCTGGCCCATATATCGTTGTAGTATGTCGTTCCAGCTTGATACGGATCGCCATTGGCGCCGCCAATAAGCCAAGTTCGGTTGTTGAATGTGGCATAACCTGCAGCACATCGAGCCGGAAATGCTGTGTTGCTGGTTTCTAGCCGCCAGTAGTCGCCGTCAGCAGTAGACCAGGCGTCGTTCAGGGCTCCCTCTACCGAGTTTGAGTTTTCGCCATAGCCACTCCAGACCCATAAGCGATTGTTAATAACGCCAGAAATGTGCAGTTTGCGTGGGAAAAAGCTGACCATAGTAGAGCGTAGCTGCCAGCTGCTGCCATTGCTTGAGCTCCAGCAGTCGTCAAGCAGCATCAGATTGTTGCTCTCATCAAATGTTTCTCCGCCGATAATCCAGAGTTTGTCGGCAAACACGGCCATTGAGTGTGCGGAGCGGGCATAATAATCGGCTGAATTGCTTACTTGGACCCAGTTTTTGCCATCACTGGAACTCCAGACGTCATCAAAGAATTTGTCAGTGTCGGTATAGGAATAACCGCCTGTCATCCAGATTTTTCCATTATAAACAATGCAGGCATGCCCTGATCTGGCCGGAAATGCTGCTGCCGCAGTTTCATTTGTCCAGCTTTTACCGTCGCTTGAGCTCCAGATATCGTTTAAATAGCTGATTCCGTCAAAGCCACCGATGACCCACAGCTTGTTGTTAAAGCTGATCATGACGTGTTCTGAACGCTGCGAGAATGTGGTCGTGTTTTCGGTGTTCGCCTGTTCAAGTGCCCAGACTTTGCCTTCGTCTGCTGCTGTGGCAAAGCTCCAGCTGATTGCTGCAGCCAGGCTGTTGCCGAGACTGTCTGCTGCGCTGGCTGCTATGCTGATTTGGTAAGTCGCGCCGTATGCCAGACTGGCAGATGGCGTAAAACTCATTATGTTGCCACTCCAGCTGAAACTGCCATTTACTGATGTGCTGACCTGTTTGAGCGAGAATGCCGTCTGTGCGCTCTCTTTGTTCATTGTCTTTGAGAATTCGATTTTGATGACAGCCTGTGGTGGAATGCCAGTTGAATTGGTAAGTGGGTAGGATTTACTGACCAGCACTGTCGGCCTGGCTACTGTTTTGAAGCCAAACAAGTGGCCTTGTTCTATGCTGAGTCCGTATTTGTCGGTAGCACCTGTGCCTATTGTGATCTGGTAGGAAGTGTCATAGCTAAGTGCGTCTCCGACGCTTATTATCATGGTTGTGTCGCCATCAAGCCAGTTGAAGACCGGTGTGACGGATGGGCTGAGACTTACCGCTGCCTGAGTTTTCTCCCTATCCATGCTTTTGCTGAAATAGATTTTAATCTGCTGATCCACTGCAACATCATAAGATCCGGCCAGCGGAAAGGTAGAACTGATTGCTGGCGGGGTTACCGCGCCGGTTGAGAATGCCAGGACGTGGTTCTGTGGCAGACTGTTGCCATAGATGTCTTTTGTCGCAACCAGAACGCTAACCTGGTAGTTGGTCGATTCTGCAAGGCCGGGGCTATTGGGAGTGAGTAACAGTGTTCTGTTGTTGTCACTCCAGCTCTTCGTAAAGCCATTGGCTGGTTCTGGACTGAAAGAAAGTGCCAGTGTTTCTGTGTTAATCTGGTTGTTGAATTTGAATTCAACAGCTTGGTTGGTTGTAACACCTGCACTATTGTTTTCCGGTGTGTTTTCGACTATCTGCAGCGCTTCAGCGACCTTATAACTGATTGCGTAACTGCTGATAAGCTGGTTGGCATAGCTCTGGGCGATGGTGAGCAGGTAATTTGTACCCAGCAGAAGCTTATCTGTGTGGGTGATGGTCAATTTTTTCGAGCCATCTGACCAGGCATAATTAACTGCGCCGGTCAGAGCAGGAGAAAAGCTGATGGCGCTTACAACATCGCCTTCATTCATGGCCTGGTCGAAAGTCAATTCAAATGTGCTGCCGGGGTCAATTCCGGCACTGCCGGAGGCTGGACTGACGCCAATCAGGCGGGTGGCAACGTAGGTTTTGGCAGTAAAACTAAAATCATCAGGCTCTGCGATGTTCTGTCCGTAAATGTCTTTTGTTGTGGCCAATACGCTGAAAGTATAGCTTATGCCGCTGCCGTAGCCACTGTTGAACCTGACGCTGACTTCGGTGCTGGCTTCGTTCCAGGTTGTGCTGAAATCTCCGGCAATAGCTGGTAAAATCTCGAAATTCAGGGTTCTCTGGTCTATTGGCGCTGAGAAGCGCAAGACTACGGGGGCAAAAAGATCAACAGGAGTAGAGGTGTCTGCCGGTTCATATTCAGTTAGAGTTGCCGGGTCTGGGCTGTCCGGGGCATCAGTTTTAAAACTGAGCGTATATGGCTGGGCAAGCTTTAATCCTGTTTGGTCGGTAGCTTCGGTGCTCAGGGTAAACGCATAAGTTGTGTCGGCAGCGAGTGGTGTGGCAAAGTCTATGAGCATAGTGCTGTCACTGTCCTGCCATGAGAAGGTTGGGATGACAGAAGGCTGAATGTTAAGTGCTGTCTGAGTTATAGCCTTA
>JAHISQ010000051.1 GCA_018818125.1 Candidatus Rifleibacteriota bacterium | reverse complement strand
GCCGCCGCAGGCAGATAATAATAGTAAAAATCACCCAGCGGCGTATGGAAAATGCGATTCTTGTTCTTTTTGAAAGTGGCGCTGGTTATGGCGTTGACCTTTTCTGGAATAAGCCCGTAATAGCTCAATGCCGATTCGAACGAAATGTATGAGGGCCCGTAGACGATCGCAGCCAGGCTTTTGAGCGAATACCCACGATCAGCGGACGGCAGGAAAATACCCCGGCGCACCTGGATGATCTCGCCAGACTTTATTAACCTGGTGATCTTAGCCTTGGGAGAAGCATACTCCCTGAGCTCGTGCATCAGCATGGCGTGGTCTTTAAACACTTTTATCTCCAATAAGTATAATTGTATGATACTTTCTGGAGATAAACAAGGCATATGCATCAGAACATTTGCAGACGCTAATGGTATGTATCAACTATGCTACGTAGCGCAGCGGAATCTAAACCTGCAAATTCAAGCTTTCCGTATAACAAACAAAGGAATATCAAGCGCAGCCGCTGCGAGATGTAAGCTAGCCAGGACTTCTGTTATCTGAGAATCAATTTTACCGGACAAGTTGAAGGATGTGTTGTTCATAAATCTTTTCTGCTGCTTCGGCGTTCCTTGGGTCTCCAGATGCAATCAGGTCGGCGTAAACAAGTAACGGGTGAACCAGGTCATTTGAGGTGTTCTTATAATCAGAATCCCAGAATTTTTCCAGTATTTCAACTTTTCCGGCGGGATCTTTCCTGAGGCGGTTGCCCAGCAACAGCCTGCCCAGTTTTTGCGGTCTTGAATAACAACCTCAAGATGCTCATCGAACGTAAAGAGCAAGCCGTTTTAATTCATATTGTTTGACATTAAAAAATCAGAAGCCCATAATTCAGCGGAAAACATAATAGAAATAGCAGTTAGGCACATGGAAATTGAATGAAAGCAAAAGAGCAATATTTAAAGACAATTCAAAAGCTGCATGTGTATCACCGTGGTGAACGACGAGCACCTCATAAACCGCTCTTGCTTCTATTGGCGATCTCGAAGTTACTTGAGGGTGACAAACAAATTGCTTTCCCCGAAATAGAAGCAAGTCTGATACCTTTGCTTGAGGCATATGCTCCAAGTGTTAAGGCCAGACATCAACCGGAATTGCCCTATTGGCACCTTCAAAGCGATGGATTGTGGATAGTCGAGGGAGCCGATTTACTGCCACTTCAGGCAGGAGGTTTTCCAAGAATGCAGGGTCTTCGCGATACGAGAGGGTTTCTTGATTCACAGTTCGCAAAATTCTTGACATCAGACCATTCATTTCGTGGTGCTGTTGTTAGCTCGTTGTTAGAAGGATACTTCCCAAAAACTCGTCATGAAGACATTCTTGAGGCTGTTAACCTGCCACTTCCACAGTCCAACAAAGTTTCCGACTTAGCTGCTATGTATACAGCAAGAAAAGCACGAGACCCTGGATTTAGCATACAAGTATTGCGTGCCTATGAGCATAAATGCGCAGTCTCTGGATTTAGAGCAGCCCTTGCTGGACGGTATTTTGGTTGCGAAGCAGCTCATATACAATGGCACGCATACGATGGGCCAGACATAGTTGAGAACGGCCTGGCGCTTGAGCCAACTATTCATAAGCTTTTTGATGCCGGAGCCTGGAGTTTGACAGATGATAGAAGAGTAATAGTTTCAGCAGAGTTTACTGGTAGTGACGAGACGATAAAGCGCATTCGTGCCTTGCACGGAGTTACAATAAGAGCGCCTCTAAATGGGCAACCTGAAGTATCAAAAGAGTTTATCAGGTGGCATCGAGAGCCAAGGCTTGGAGCAGTTTTCCGGCTTCCAGCCCTGCCGCTCTAGAATGAATTATCACGCCATTGCCCATTTAGCACAATTGAAGCTGGCGATGTTGTCCATAGCGATACTCAACGGCATTCGTTGTTCTGGTTAAAATCCTGAACCACTCGCTTGCTCCACGTGTCGCTACGCCAGATTTCTGCTGCGCTACGTAGCGGAATGAAATTACACTTAGCCTTGATCAAGCGATGCTTTTTCAGCCATGCCAGCTGCTGGCCAATGCCCAGACCCTGCAAGGGTATTACAATCTGGCAGGATGCTCATCAACAGCAAAAAGCGGCACAATTTCCGGCTGCAAATTGTCAAGCCAGGCACGGAAACAGGACGGATTCAAGTTGTTCTCCTTGTTTTCCCTGCTGAAAATTAGAATAAGGCTGTGAAGCTATTTTATTGCAATCAATTCAGCGATGAATTGCTTTACAGGGCTCTTCCCATATCCTGATGAATGAATTGATTTCGATAATTGCGCAGGCACCCGTAGCTGGTTTCATCGGAACAGCCACAGTATCCTTGATAAAGGTCACATTTGCTGCTGCCGGAGGCATTTCTGCCGCGAGATTTCCATCATCATCGTCTGCGTAAATCGCCAGAAGACTACCGAGTGCAATTCTCCGCGCGTAGGTGATAGCGGATGCAAGTTCGTGAATACCAACCTTGTTATTGCAATCTGCGACAACTTTGCCTGAATCAAATGTGTTCTTGCAATTTTGCTGGTTTTTCGGGAAAATGCTGCTGACAATTCGCAAAAGGCAGGGCAACAAAATGCTTATCAGCATCAACGATATGTGCTTCATCTTTGAAATTCTCAATCCTGAAGACTTACCACCGGACTTTATCCGCTCGGCAAAAGCCAGCAAAATCTCGCAGATGGATATCGGCAGAAACATGGTCGTCAAGTTCCTCGAAGACCTCAAACAGGTAGACCAGTCGCGGCTCAACAACAAGATGCGTAAACGCCTCGCGATTCTGCTGGAAGAACTCGAAGACGCCGAAACCAGCATGCCCGTCGGCGCAAAGCATCCGATGATGAAAGAGTTCGAAGAAGAACTGCAGAGCAGGAACTTTTCGTCGGAAGCCGAGCTGCAGGAATTCATAGCCACCCGCAACGCCGGCATCAACGAACGGCCGCAACCCGATCTCGGTAATCTGACCGCAAACCAGCTGCAGCGCCTTTTCACCCAGGGCTGGTGGCAAACCGGCGGGCCGGTCAAACTGTCGATCGACATCAGCGAAGCCGAAGCAGAAGCAGTGCCAATCGTAAACAACGTGCGCCTTATGCTAAAGTCGATTCTCGCCAGATCTGGCCCGAAGGGCCTGAAAGCAACGGTCAGCGGTAATCTTCCGCGTTCTGTCGTCAACGATGTTGCACCGGCACTTATAGATCCTGTGGGTCATGACACTTTCGCACTCAACCGAGATAAGAAAGTAATCAACGAAACCGATCTGTATGGCCTCTACGTGCCGAGAAACATCGCCTGGACCGCCAACCTTGTCGACCTGGTCGGCAATTACTGGCAGGTTACGCCGCATGGGCAGAATCTGCTGGAACCGGGTGCTGCCGCAGAACTTCTCGTCATACTCTTCGCCACAACATTTAAAATTTTCGATCTCGATAACCTCGACGGTTATCCTCCTGACCCCGGGTTTCGCTACACACTGCCCTACTCTCTCTGGAGAATAGCGAATCTGCGGCAAGGCGCAGAGTATTCAGCTTCCGAGCTCGCTGCCATAGTCATACACCCTGAGACACTTCGAAGTGGTGCACAGCCGGCATATAGAGGCTCGCAATTCACCATTGCTCAGTGTATTGCTGACTCGCGGCTGTTCCGGCTGTTGAGCTGGTTCGGCTGCCTGGAATACGTCAAGAAGGAACGCTCTCTCGACGACAACTACCGGTTAACCGGGCTGGCAGCCAAAATCTACCGCACGCCCAATTTCCCGAAACCCTGACTGGAGCTCATATAATGATCGACCAATTAAAGCTGATTGAAAAACTGCTTAAAATCCAGGCGTTACACGAACAGGCGACAACGCAAGGAGAAAAAAACGCCGCACTGGCGGCCATGACCCGAATTACCGAGCAGCTTAAAAACGTTAAGCCGCAACCACAAGTCGAGGAACTCAAGTTCAGCACGAACAACCCCTGGTCGCGCCAGTTGTTGATTGCATTGCTGCGCAAGCATAAAATCGAACCCTATCGCAAACCGCGCCAAAAAGGCTCGACGGTAATGGCAAGAATGACTCCCGAATACTGCGATAAGGTTTTCTGGCCGGAATTTCTCGCTCTGGATAAAGAACTGATCGGTTTTATTAACAGGGCGACTGAAGAAATCATCAAAAAAGCTGTAAATCCTGACCTTTCAGAGCCCGGCGAGCAACTTTGACCGACACGACAGGCTCCCGGCGTCGGCACTTCAAAAGCGCACACCGTCAATGAAGCAGGCTCAAAGACTTAAATCATTTATTCTCAAGCCATTTTACAACTTCGGTCTTCAACTCTTTTACAAACCCTATCAATTCATCAGCATCTTTATCTGTAGCACCGCCTACATAATTATATTCGACAGTGTTTCTTTTTATTCTACAGGCATCAAGATAATTGGCATCATCCTGCCATTTTTCGCCCAGGATTAACGGAAGGGCATGCAATGTTCTATAATGAGCCAAGGATCTATCTGGTCGGTAACCTGAAGAATAAAGCAATATTGTGCAGGCTTCAAGGCGGCGTTATATGCAATACCAAATCTCCAGTCGGGGGAAAGGTTACTCTGACTGGCATCTTCCAGGTCTCTATCGACGATAGCCAGTAGATTCTGTATTTCCTGCTTAGTAGTTTTGCGTGGCTTTAACCAGCCGTTTTCAGCCCAGATTTCTAAGCTCATCTTCATTTCCAGTAATCATGAGGATCGTTGATTCTAACACGCTGGTTACAAAATGTTCTTTTTCTTTAACACGTTTCGAAAACTCTTCAAGCGTCATTATATGTGGATTAATTTCCCTGCCAATTTTGGCAACAGGCTCTTTCAAAATTTTGCTGGCTTCCCTAAGGCCAATGTCCCCTATCACAAAAAGATCGACATCACTCTGAGACTTTTGGTTTCCGGTAACTGTTGAGCCAAAAATGAAAATAAAATCAACCTTATTACCAACAAAAGCTGCTTTCAAAACATCCCCTGCTCCAACAGTCTTGATTACAAGCTCCCTGAGGTTGTTAAAAAGGGGATGATTAGAATTTGCCCGGTAGTAAGTTCTGTTTCCGTCAATTCTTTTTACCAGCAAATCTAATTGGGATAGATGTTCGGCTTCCGTTCTTACAGCGCCAATAGTAACCACACTCTGGCGTTCAATTTCTCTAAGATGAAATTCGCCAGAATTCAATCCGAAAAAAATCCGGAATAGCTCAGCCCTGGTTTTGGATGAAAACAATTCTACTAAAAGGTTCATAATATAATTGTATACTAAAACTCAACAATTGTATAGCAATCATATACAGTTTTCGTTTTTCAACTTGCACTTAATTGATTTCTGCATAGTAGCGCATTGAAACGCTTACAGCCTAAGCCGGCTGGGCCACCTGTCGGCTTATTTTTTCAATGAGTGTTTCATAGATAAGGTTCGACAATAGAAACCAGAGGAAAAGCAAAAGACCCGCTTTTCGCGGGTCTTTTAAACTTAACGGCTCTTGCGAACCTTTATAGAGCTCCCAAGGAGGGACTTGAATATACCACTTAAACCCTTTAAAATGAGGGCTTTTTAAAATAAACCCGCATTTTCTATACCCAAATCTATACCATCCGGGTTTCGTTGACCTGGTTCAAGTCCTGAACCAATCTTTATCTTCAAGAACACGACACGTCTCCGCTGCGAAAAAATCAAGATCTACGTGTATCTGCTATCCGTTTTTCCGCTGCGCTACGTAGCACAATGAAATGGGAAGAAGTCTCCACTGTGACTACAATTTTTCAAGCCTGGTCAGCCAGCGGTTGAATACCGGGCATTTTTCGCGCATTTTCTCGACGCCGATAGCTTTTGCTATGGTAATTCCCGTTATGGTTTTCATGCTCGCATATTTCGGACAAAGGCTTATGATTCTCTTCGACGGCGCTGTATGGACCGAATCATTGATTTTTTCGGGTTCGCCACATTCATTCATTATCTTGAGAATGTCAGATTCTTTAACTTTTAATTCCATCGCCAGTATATCCGGGGAACTGAAAAGAAGCGCTTCATACTCATGCACGGCAACGAATGGAACGAATCTTTCGGCCGGGTTCAACTCACCAAATTGCTTAAAAACAGCTTCCTTAGTGGCTTCATTGAGAGCTTCAGATATTTGCGCTGGCTCTTTGGAGCGTTTAGCTGCCTCAAAGCCAGGCCAGTCTTTGTTCAATCCATAGTAATCAACAAAGGTGGTCACATAGACATCAGATCGCTGTTTTAAGTGATTACCAATATCATTGATCGCCCGCGCAAATTTTACGTCGCCACCTTTCTGGCCAGGTTTCGAAAGCAGGGTCGCCCAGGCGATAATATGCCTGTGAGCCAGATAAGGTGCCAGGATTTCTCTTACGAATTTCGATTCTGTTGCCCCTTCGGTGAGAATCATCAGGTTAACTGCGCTACTCACTGACCGGGCCTCCGGCTATCACATTTTTTGTCCAGAGTTCGCCAACAGAATAGTCTTCGAGCCAAACCTTGAAGTCCTCTTCGCTCAGGCGCCTGAAATTTGATGCGCCGTTTTCTCTGTTAACCACAACAATATCTTCTACCGCAAAGTTATCAAGCAATGCTGGCGACTGGGTAGCGACTATCACCTGGGTTCGTTGCGCAGCATCCTTGATCAATTCTGCAAGAATGTGAATCGCCTCGGGATGCAAGCCCAGTTCAGGTTCGTCGATAATGACAAGCGATGGCGGTTCTGGCTGCAGCAAAGCTGTTGCCAGAGCAATTAAACGAATGGAGCCATCAGAAAGATGGTATGGCTGGAATGGGTAATCAGAGCCTTTTTGAAACCATGACAGGTTTACCTTTTCTGCTTCGCCGAATTTTCGAACTTCAAGATTGAAATCGCTGAAATATGGCATTACCAGCCGAATGACATTGACAATCTCAAGATACTTATCGGGCCAGCTGTTTTTGAGCTTTAAAAGGAATGGAGCAAGGTTGGCAGCATCGCCGCGCAGACGTTTATCGTCCTGAATTATTTCAAGATTGCGAATTCCAGCCGTTTTAGTGGTGTCGTTAAAATGATAGATCTGCCATGATTGAATGCTTTTATAAATAAAATCAAAAGAGTCTTTTGCCAGAATCACAGCCTGATCATCTGGGTCAGCAACCGGGAATACTTGCTTACCAGTAACTTCTTCATCGTCAACCATGCATGAACCATCAGGACTGGTAACTTCGATGATACCGAAGCTGTATTGATGATTTTCGAAGCCAATCCTGACGTTAATTCTTTCAGTTACTTTCCGGCCATTGAACAAAAAATCATTTATGCCGCCATGCTGTTGTATATAGCTGTTCGCATTGTTTTCAGCAATTTTCTGAACCAGCTTAAAAAAGCTGATCAAGTTACTTTTGCCTGAGCCGTTGGCACCGATAAAAACATTCAAATTGGTCAGCTCAAAGTCAACCAGTTCCCTGATTGACTTAAAGCCTTTAACAGTAAGTTTGCGTAGTAAAGTCATCTTTTTAACCCTGTTGTATGTTATCACACCGGGAGGCCGCCGGCCATGAATTATAGTGTATCACTTTTTTCTCTGTGATCAACGTCCTGATTCAATTCGGGAGTCACCGACTCCCAAATCATATCTGGATGGGCAGCGACATTGGCAGTAATACTGTCCGCTGCGCTACGTAGCGCAGAGAAATCAAAGTATGGCGACTCAGGTTTTAATGAGCCTAACCCAGCTATTGCTCCCTGCTTTGTTCATTTTTTATCCTTGTTCATTTTTTTTGAACACTGCATGTTTTTGAACACAAACTTAGCTAGCCGCTCCTGGCCAGGCATGAACAACAACCGTCAGATTACGTGGGCAATCTACGTAGCCCAGGTTTCTTCGCAGCAGCATATCTCAAATCGCGAATCGCGATATTATAAAATATGCTATAACGAAACTTCTTTCTCCGTTTGGGATCAGATCTTACCTGTTTGCAGGAAATCGCGGGTGATTCCGGTGAAGAAGTCTGGTGACCACAGGGCCAATGATTCGGGATTGCTCACGAACAGTTCAACATCCTTGCGGGCCTGCTGAAAGTCTACCTGCTGGAAGCGGGCTAACAGTCTTTCTACCAGATCATTGCCGGCAAGCTCTTCGCTTTTTGCCAGATGACCGGTCTGGCGAAGACGTGCGGCAAGATGTGCCATGTTCAATGGCGTTCGTCTGGAGAGATACCAGGCGTAATCGTAAAAATCGCGCCCTTTTACCCGGTTTTCCCAGCTGCGACAAAGCAGTGCATGAACTTTTCCGGCAAAAAGGGAGGGGGCATCATACATTCTGACTGAATAGGGCACGGGCAACAGTTGATATTTTAGCTCAAATCCAGCACCGGCAGGTGGATCGGTATCGAGCTCAATTTTAATGCGCAGCTGCTCATCAGGATTGACGCCACTGACAGGAGGCTTCACCGCAGCGATCTTGATTAGATGCAGCTGGGTGCCACCCTTTATAAAAGCTGATCTGACTGCCGACTGATTGCTTTTGACCTTTTCTTCAACCGTCATTTCAAGGCCAAATGATGCAAGTTCATCGCGCAACGGCCTGAAATATTTTGAAAACTGAAAAGACCTGTCAGGCTTAACCAGAGTAAAAGCAAGGTCTTCTGAAAAGCGGTCGAGACCATAAAAGATGCGCAGGGCGGTGCCACCATAAAATGCGGCATGACTGAAAAAGCCACCGCGATATAGCCCAAGCAAAGCCAGTTCCTGAACTATTTCCTTGAGCGCGTTGCGATAATCTTCGATACTGGCACAGGTGTAGCGTTCCAGCATGCTTTGTATGGCGCTGTTCATAATCATGCTTCCTTTTTTAGAAGTCTGAGCAGATGCTTGAAAACGGTTTTCCGGTAAAGTGGTGCGAGAAACTCAAAAGTGGCAAAATCGAGAGTTTCCAGACTGCCCGGCTCGATTCGCCAGTCTTCATGCAGCAGCTTGCGCAAAGCCTCGCAGCTGCCTACCCGGCCGGCACGGAAAAGAAGATCACATAGGGCCTTTTCCGGCGACGCTATCAAAAAAGTCGCCCCACCCTCCTGCTCACATTTAACAGCGTATGGATATGCCGCCGCAGGCAGATAATAATAGTAAAAATCACCCAGCGGCGTATGGAAAATGCGATTCTTGTTCTTTTTGAAAGTGGCGCTGGTTATGGCGTTGACCTTTTCGGGAATGAGCCCGTAATAGCTCAACGCCGATTCAAACGAAATATATGAGGGCCCGTAGACGATCGCAGCCAGGCTTTTGAGCGAATACCCACGATCAGCGGCCGGCAGGAAAATACCCCGGCGCACCTGGATGATCTCGCCAGACTTGATTAACCTGGTGATCTTTGCCTTGGGAGACGCATACTCCCGAAGCTCGTGCATCAGCATGGCATGGTCTTTAAACATTTTTATCTCCAATAAGTATAATTATATGATACTTTCTGGAGATAAACAAGACGTATGCATCAGAACATTTGCAGACGCTAATTGGATGTTTTACCTACGCTACGTAGCGCAGCGAGCTGAAATTTTATACTGTGCGACTGACAGCCAGTTTGAACCCTGATCTTATGGCAAGCACGATCAATTTTTCAAGGCTGAACCTGTCCCATTTGCCACGTTGAAGATCAGTAATCCTTGGCTGGCTGACATGCAGAATTTCTGCAGCTTCGTGCGGGGTTAACCTGTTTTCGCTGATCCATTTTCTTACCGCCGCCATCAGATCGGCACGCAATCTTAGGAGCTCAGCATCTTCGAGAGAATAGCCGAGATCCAGAAATACATTGCCGGTAGAATCCTGATAATCCTTTATCATAGCTTTGGTCAACTTTATATAGGTCGGCGCAAATGAAGCCTCTGTTAGAGACTAACATACTATTCATTTCTGTCCACAGCAGTTATAATATACAGCAATTTACAAAATCTTTTTCATGCAGGAGGATGAGGATGAAAATCGCCTTTGCCAAGACAGGTTGGTCTGACTTTTATCAAGGTGGCCCAGTCGCCGGTCGCCACCAATACATTGTATCTGACAAGGAACCTCATGAGAAGTATAATTTTCTTCCGGGCCCCGATGGGCTTTTCTATGCCTATATTCCTGGAATTGGTAGCAAGCATTCGGTTCCGCAGCCCAAACACCGCGAGAATTGGACAGTTGTTTTTGTTGCAGCATATGAGGGCACGGGGCCTTTGACTGTCGTAGGCTGGTATGAAAACGCATTATTTGAGCACGATTGGTGCGAGAGGCCAGAGTATGAAGCCGGGATTGATTTCGAATTAGACTCAGACGGGTCCAATTTCTACTATTGCATTCAAGGTAAGAAAGCTTTTTTCATCGACCCTGAAAAGCGGCAGATAACTGTTCCGGGAAAGCACTTTGCCAGAACGTCCATAGTCTACATCCTACCTGAAAACAGCTCCGAGCCTTGGAGAAATGAATTCTACAAAATTTTTCAGCAAGTAAAATCAGAAGGCGCATCGCAGTTAACAGCTGGCAGCATAAAGAAAGTTCGCCCAAAACCAAATCCTGAAGTTGAAAAAGTAGCAGTTGCATTTACAATGAATTATTTTTCAAAACAGGGATATCAGATAATTGACCGGCAAGCCGACAATTGCGGTTACGATATCATTGCAAGGAGCGATAGAGGAGAATTACACGTAGAAATCAAAGGGACCTCTCTATCAGAAAAAACATTCATTTGGACAAGAAACGAAAGAAATTATTCATTTAACCCTAGATGGAGACTGGCAATCGTAACGAATTGTCTTTCCACGCCCAAGCTGACAATTCTCGAAAGGCGTCAAATCGAGAAGGCATTCATTGAAACACCCCTACAATGGGAAGTGAAAGCAAAAAATCCTGGCTAAGGGTGTCTAAAAAGAAAATCGACTAGCTTTACGCGCCGCTTCATCTCAAACCCAGCATTGAGGTTCACAGTTCACCTTGGCCCCGCACTCTGTTTTCCTCTGCGCTACGTAGCGCAGAGGAATCAAAATCTGACGAATCACTGCTTAATGAGCCTTTAGCCGGCGGGGATTTTCGTCGGCGGGTTGAAAAAGATGTCTTTCAAGGAATCAACAACAGACTTGCGCACCTCAAGGTTGAAAGCTTTGATCGAATAAACGCCCTCGATCTTCAGCCCATACACGTTTTCATAGCCTTTTTCATTTCTACCTATGATTAAATCGATCTGAGCAATTTGCATCAGGTCGGCAAGAAACTTAACAAAGAGACCAGTAGGAAAAGCCAATCGTGCATCAGGCTGTTCTATGACATCGCCTTCTTCGCACTCAGGAAACTCTATTCGATAATGAGGGTCGGCAGGGTTCGTTTTATCAAAAACCAGAAATTCCAGGTTAAGCATCTGGCTGACGCCTTCTGTTTCAGTTTCAGAAACGTGAATACAGACTTGCCTGAAATCGGAAGTAAACATTGAAGCTCTTGCTGAAACAAGCCTTCCTGAATCATCAACTGAAGCAATCATCGCATCTATTTTTTTTGAAAACTTAACAAAAAACTCGCCACAAAGAGTCAGTGGGGAATTAGCCCAGTATTTTTCGTTAAACCATGGGGCAGGATCATACTTTGTTGGTTTCAAGGTAATCCGCTGCAATCTTTCATAGCGAAATTCTGCGGGCATTTTTCCCTTGCAGTAATCATGCTTGATTTCAAAAGACTTTTCGCGAGCAAAAAAGGCTCGGGAATCTTCAACATGGTCAGGCAGCTTGTAGGAGACATCAAATAATGCTTTGTTCGTGTTTTCGATAAGCTGATCAAACACCAGGTCATTGATATTGTCCAGAAACTGCCTTATATAAAGCCACGAAAACTTTTCATTCAGCTCTTTTTGATACACATCCAGCAAGCTTGCCAGTTTAAAGGCCTCAGGCTTCAAGCAATCAAGATTCCCATAAGATGCGACTTCGAATGCAAACTCGTCAAACCCCTTTTCTGATGGCTTTAACTCAATATATGAAAGCCGATTATCTAATAGCCAGCGTCTCTTTTCAGAATCAATTTCATGTGTAACCATTATTTCCCAAACCATTACAGTTTGCTGTTGCGGACTTCGACTTACAACATCTGCCTTGAAACGGCTGCTGTCTATCGCCACCTCGTTCTCATGCACACACAGAGGGATCTGAATCAACCGATTGACAGGCACCTGAATCTTTTCAACCTCTTCTTTTGCCAGAAGATGCTTGAATTCATTGTTCGGCAATATGCTGGTCGGAAAATAAATTTCGACAGGAAGACAGTCTGTCAGTCTTTCTTTCAAAAAAAGCTTGGCACCAAAATGCAGGCTTGTTTCATAAGAAATAGAGCAGTCAGAGGGCTTTGTGTGAAAAAAATGCTCTCGACGCTGCTCGCCTGCTTTTTTTCTTAGCATGGACCGGCATCCAGGGCATTCATAATCTTTACCCTTAACAGCTTTTGCGACAGAAATTAGACAATCACGTTCAGTATCATATGCATATGAAATTTTTACTGTTTGTCCACTCAAGTCTCTGAACCTCGTTTTTTAGAATCTAAGACCATGTTTATTCTTAACCACTATAATAAAAAATCTGTCATAATTCCAGCCTGGGACGACAATTGCACTTACAACCCTCTGCAGTCCGATTGTTCTCATAACAGCCGACCTGTTGAGAAAGAATTGAATACTTTGTAGAGGTCGATCAGAACATCAGCGTCCAGAGACGCGTAGCCGATCTGGGAACGCGTCAGCGGGCGGCGGGTCCAGTCAGAAGTCTGCAGCGTTTTATCCATGTCACAGTTAAGCTCACGCCGAGCGACAACGGCCAGGCTGTGCCCATCGGGCTGTTTGCCGCGAATGCGCCGTGATGCCGTGAGAGTATCGAAAACTGCTGCGAGCTCAAGACCGACAGATCTGAGCACACCGCGTTCAAAGGTCGCGTTGTGTATGATTTTTACAATCTTCTCGGAACCGAAAATCCTGGCCAGGAGTGATAGATCGCATATCGCCAACGCATCGATAATCGCAATAAACTGCTCCGTGGCTATCTGTATCAGACAAAGCCGCTGAGTGCGCATGCAGGTTTCTACATCAAGGCCGACGAGCTCACATTTTTCGAGTTCACCGACCAGGACTTCGAGAGCCTTGCCGTCACTGATGATATGCAATGGCTTTTTGCCGACAGTTTGCGGGGCACGGGCAGTATCAGCTGAAGCCGGCCGACACAACTTTTCCCCCTGAACGTTGAGCAGAATATCGCTGAATTCGTGAGATGCGAGGGAAATAAGTTCATTTTCGGCATCTTCGAGACTGAGCTGTCTGCCTGCCGGGCCGACCGAAGACGAATACCAGGGAATGAGCGCGAGATTAACTTTTTCGCGCAGGTGGGGCGGATCGCGTTCGACGAAAAGCATTTCGGCCCACTTTTCATACTTCTGCTGTGGAGGCCGATAGGCCTGCCAACGAAAAAGAACCTGGCTCAAATCGCCAATGTGATAAGCCAGACCGTCACCCCATCTGGCAAACTTGGTCTTATCGACCGCAAGGTTTTTAAGGTTTTCACTGATCGGGTTCTTCACTCCGCGCTTTCCGGCCTTGCCAACATACAGCGGCCGAAAACCCGGCAGGTCGCCCCACCCCATAATATATAGCAGTCCATGCCAGTCATCCTGCCTGAGCCCTTTTTCGACGATGCTTACTATGGCTTCTTCCATAAGCTGCGACCGGCGCAGCATTCGCCTGGGCGACGTGCCGGAACGAACCCATGTCGCAACTTCAAGATGCTCGTTAACAGCAAAAAGCGGCACGATTTCCGGCCGCGCATCTCCAAGCCAAGTACGTAATCGGCCAGGCTGTTCTGACTGGTTCAAAATACTCCTCCAATAGCTGGCAAGCATTTCTCGAATTCATAAAACTTAAAAACGCTTACGATTTTCTTCTTCGGCACGGTCAAGGGCAGTCTGCTTGGTATTGCAGTAGCTCATTACTATCTCTTGAGTGACTGAATTTACTACACGCCACCCACCAAAATATGGTTCCACAACACACACCCCTGATTTTTCTACAGGCGCGGATAAGCTATTTAAAGCACGTATTTCCATGTCTGCAGCGTCTTTGTCTGATTTAATCTTATAAATTCCGTTTGTTCTTGTGTCGATAATCAGCCAACATCCTCGATCCGGCTTAACGACGTAGAAATTATGACCTGATTGATTTTTTTGTGTTTGAATTTTGGCCTCTGGCTTTTTTCTAACCTGTTGATTTTCTAGAACAATCCCGCTCAAAACGACGGGCTCCTCATCCTGACTATATGGGAAACCATTAGCCCTTGAAGCAGCTGAGGCATTCAACTCAATACTGTCCCCCGGAAAAATGACCCGGCCACTACCATCTTCAATTCTGTTCCGAATATGGGTAGTAAGAGAATCTCTTTCAAAACAACAGACCAGCTGTTTACCATTTTTGAACCAGAATAGTGGCTCGGCTAATATTTCTCCATCTGCTGCTACAATTGGCTCCTGCTGTATGCCATCATGCCATAGACCTTCCAGCCAGTTGCGGTTTTCCTTACCAATTCTCATGGCGATGTCTTCAAAATCATCCAACGGACTCAGATCAAACTGAACATCAGGGCGCCTTACCAGCAAATCAAGCGTTCTGTCAAAAACGGCAAATAAATCTACTATATCCTTGTCACTGCTTTGCTTGCCGTATACATACAATATTGAACGCGCACGCGTTATAGCTACGTATAATGTGTTACAGAGAATACCCTTACCCTTTTTATAAAACTGGTCCACCCCTGCTACTATAACGATTTCAGTTTCAAAACCCTTGAATGAATGTGGAGTGGTGACGAGAATAGATCTTTCATCACGTTCAAAGCTTCTGCTTGTCTGATGAGAAATCTGCACACCAAGAGGCTTGAGCTTTTGAGCGACCTGCTGCTCAATTCGCCATGGAATGTTGCGACCTATGTATAAAATACTTATATCCCGAGGTTTAACGCCGTCGCTTTTGATCCAGTGCACAAGCTGGTCTCCGAGAGCATTAAACTCGTCTTCAATATTCGCGAATTTTTTAAAAACAGGTTGCGGGCCTTCTATTTGATTAAACCTGACTTTCCACCAGGTGCAGCCATGAACTCTCGTCTTCTCTACCAGACCACGTTTTAACAGCTCCCTGTAATCAGGGTCGCTCTCCGGTGATTGAATTGAATACAAGACGTTCAGGGCAAACTCAGAAATTGGGCGAGTTGACCTGAAACTCTCTTCCATAACGGTTGATCTACCACGCATATCAAGACCCATCTCTGACCATTTCGGAGTTGCCCTCTCATAGATGTTCTGGGCATTATCATAGAAAATATTAACTGACTTGCTGTTCGGGTCTGCCGGGTCGGACTGTTTAACGAGATATGAAATCAGTTTGAGAGTGTTCGGTCCCATATCCTGGGCCTCATCAATAAAAACAGCATCGCATATCGGCTGTATGTCTTCAGAACGCTTTCGCTGTAAATAGTCGGCGGCAGCCCGGTCATAGTCAAAATCATCTCTGTCCAGACGCAGGCCGATTTCGGGCAGCTTCAAGTCAAGCAGCTCCTTGACATGCATGAATGTTACGCTATCCCATGGAAAGGCATTGTCGGGGTTTTCTTTTTCCCAGGCAGTGGCAATAGTGTCCTGTATGAGCTGTTTCAAGGATGCGTTCGCATACACAGCAAAAAATCTTGCGTCTGAATTTTCACGCATCGAATTTATAGTCTTACCCAGCCAGTGAGCCAGAACGTAGGTTTTGCCGCTGCCAGCTACGCCCCTGACAAGTCGGGGCTTACCATCCATTCTATAGCCACATAGCTTCTGTTGCTCACGGCTGAGAACTGGCCTCTGCAATTTACGCTGAACGATCTGTGAGCCTAGAGCAGATGAGTCAGAATGGGTCTCCTGGAACTTGTCCCATACAACTTCTGCGTCGACGGTTTCGAAAAAAGCCCGGCCGCTTCTTTCCCTGAGAAACCTTGGCTTGAAAAATGGCAGAAGAGGCTTAAGGTATATCTGGTTCATTTCTGCACGACTGGCAAGAATCATCGCAAATTCCTTGCCGCGACTAAGACCAACATTTATAAGACGTTTCCATTCGGGAGTAGACCAGCCACAACTGCCGGCATTCACTGTATCGAGGATTACTACTTCCGCCTCAGTGCCTTGAAAAGAATGAATAGTAGCAGACGTCCAGCTTTTATAGCCTTCTTCTATGAAAAACTGTGCGATGTCTTTTGCCTGTGCCCGGAATGGGCTAATAAATATGCCTGAGGCGCTCTTTAAAGAGTCGTCAGAAAAAAACCTCTTTAGAATCTTTCGAGTGACCGGGCGTTTCCAGCTTCTGTGACCGGGGCCGCGCTCTGGCCTTATTGACGGCAGGTCGTCTTCTTCATCAAGCACACACCAGATAGTGCGGGGTTGATCCTTTATCAATTGTGGCAGGTCCCAATGGCGATTGACTACCAGCTGGGAATCTCTGAGGCTGCCATCATACTGGTAATGCGAGATCGCCTTGCTTATCTCTGGATTCATACGGTACTGCTCCTTGAGCAGATGCACTCCACCATGAAGATTTCTTGTTGATTGCAAATGATTCAGTGTGCTACTTCCCAGCCAGACCGCCTGATTTGTAGGTAGAATTCTACTGACACGACTTATCGGAGCCAACTGCTTTGGGTCGCCAACAAACATGACTCGGTGCGAACCAAGCAATGATAATACTGCCCCGGCCGCACGCGAGATCAGGCCAGCTTCATCAATGATGATTGTTGTAAAACAACTTTTCCCACACCCAAGCAAGTCTCGAACAGTTTCGTCGTTGAGTAGAGATATGGCCTTGAATACTGTCGCAACAACGACTTGCACATCAGGAGAAATGAAATTCTCAAGCGCGCTGCTTTTCATTTTTTTCATCAGTTCCTGTATATCCTTACGGATTACTGCACGCTCTTCAGGAGTCTCAACTCCTTGGAGTTGTCGCTGTAGTACAGATATCTGATGAAGAAGATCGGTCTCAGTACCCTTCAAAAGGTCTACCAGACCGTTTTCCCGATAACGGGCATAACCGGCACTCTTGCCAATTCTCAGGATTTTACCTTCTGAAAGGTATGATGATCGATTTTGTTTGGCAAACCGGCCTATGGCAAGAGCAACCTCATCTGTAGCCCGGTTGGTCGTTGAAACTACAAGAATACGGCCAGTGCTTTCAGGCAGGTTGGCCGCTACCTGTTTACCAATCGTCGTGGTCTTACCTGTGCCTGGCGGACCCCACATGAAACTCCAGGCATGAGACCACAGCTGCCTCAATTCCTCCAGACAATGGTCAGCAGAAAGATTGGGGTGTGAGTTTATGCCGCCCTGGCAGGCATTCAGACGTTCAGGCAAACGAGACCTGACATTTGTGAAATCAGAATGATTATAGACACTGTTGAGATGAAACAAAAAATCAAACGGTCGGATATAGAAAGTCCCAGCGCACGGTGTTTTTGCTGGATCAGCAATATATACGAATATCTTTCCGTTGGTTTCATCGATCTCGACCACTTCACCAATCCAAGTTGAGTGTGAAGCTTTTCCTGACTGATAGTCTTCTGTGAACGAGAGAAGCTTCTCGATCTGGCTGATGTCGCCTTGAGTTTCCCTCACTTCGGCAGGTCGAAAGGCGACCGCGCCCTCCCAGGTCCAGTCAAGGTCAATCGTATGCCCGACTTCAACTATAAAAATGCCGTCTTCCACGCCCGTCAACCGTGAAACCTTACGGCATCTAAGCCTTTTCCATCGCACCGAGTCTCGATACTCCTGCCTTACAGCCTCCCCCGCCGCGCCAAGAAGCTCAGCATCACCATCTGGAAGCTTAAGTGAAATAGGAAATTCAGCTTTACTCATGTTTGATCATCCCGAACAAGATTACTATATAATCGAGCCCTCGGCTCAGTCTTCTTCCTGAAATGCTACGGTCCATATGCGTTTAAGAGGTATTTCTGTCCTGAGATCTTCGTCCAGCGATTCATAATGCGCCAGCAGTTCACTGATTATGTTCTCCTGGTTCCAAAAACGCACCTTAAAAAACTGCACTGCTCTCTCTCGTTCCACAGTTTGCTTGAATCCGCTCCAGGAAACTATAAGACCCTGGTCTGCCTGAACATTCTGCATCGAGCCAATCAACTGATTAAGAGTCGGTGAATCTACAGGATCGTTGCCGGATTTTACCTGAACGCACAGACGGGGGTTGCCAAAGCCAAGTGGGCCAGGAGCTGCAAGTATGTCTATACCTTTATCCGGGCCGGGCGGGCTCATATATGTCGTGTAACCTTGTGCCTTGAGAATAGCTTCAACAAGTCGCGTCAGATTGTGTCCCTTGAATTTTTGTTCAAGAAGTCTTGCGATACGGTCCCGGCCGGTCTCTTCGAGATCAATATTCTCAATCGGTGGTATAGGTGGTGGTGGTGGGAAAACAGAGCCCTGACTCAGCATTACTCTAATTCGGTTCTCGGCATCGTTTCTGGAAATCTGGCAGATGGTCATGATGGCCCCGAATGAGTATAGCAGGTCCTGATCAAAACGATTGCGAGGGATATCCCGTTTTAACCATTTAACTGAGCGATAGTGCCGATATTCTGGTGTTGCTTTCTTATCAAAGGCGTAATTGCCGGTGATCTCAGCAATATTTATGACCGGCTGAAATTTAGAAGGCACGACAACCAGGTCTCCGAGCTGCATTCTGTGGCTGAAAGCCCATATCTGGCCTGCGTGGTTACTGCACTTACCGGAGCTTTCACCAGAGTTTGTATTCAACAGCAGATTATAAATCTCGTTTTGCTGCTCAATTTTTGCAAGATCCTTAGATACCTGCTCCCATGTCAGGTAGATCCGGTTGTCCCCGAGAAACCGCTGTTCATACTCACCGTGCCGCCCGCAGCGCACTAACCATAACGCCATACTGTCACCTCAAAAGATATTTAAAATATGATAACGCGAGAGCTACGATCTTCAAAGCAATATATGACAGTATGGCAACAATAACCGCAACAGCCCGTTACTTGAACAACTTCGCTGCGGCACGTGCTGCAGTAAAATCTGAGATTACTCAAGATCTTCATTATCCTTTGTTTTAAACTTTTTCAGCAGATCGATGTAATGCTCTGGCAGTTTCCAATGGTGCGCACCACCGATAATCAGGCCCAGATATTCTTTATTTGGCAAATGCGCTCCTGGCTGAGGCACTGCAACATAGATTAACACCTTCAGGGGCGAACCATTAACTGATACTTCATACACAGTTTGTTCAGCGCGAATGTAGCTGTTTTTTTTCCTGCCAGGCTTGTAGAACTCCGCACGATCCAGATTGCACAGATCCTCGTCAGAAACCTCATAAACTACGCCCCACACATTACTTCCCGGGCAGGAAATCACGTCCGCTACTCCACATCCCCGATTAACTGAAGATCGTGAGAATGCAAGCTCATGATCGGGCAGCACAGCTACCGTAAGAAACCTGGCAGAAGCACAACGCCTGTTTATCTGCTCCCAGTCCATGTTCGAGCCATATGCAAAGTATCTGTTCATTTTTGTATCTCTACGTGTGAGTTACCGCAAGACTTATCACCATCCATTATCTGCCGACTTTGCGAATCAAACTCCTGCATAGCCGATACCATGTTATCGAACCAAGCTCGGGTTGTATCATCATAATCAGTTATCTCGCGCCTTACACGAGGCCTGATAGAAATTGTCAGACTTTGCCTTATATCATGCTGGCTACTTCGATTTGCAGAATAAGTCTTTGTGTAATCCATTCTCACGCAGCTGTGCTGTTCAAACAGGTCAGACAGAGACAATTGCAGTTTTTTCAATGATTTTTCAAAGTTTTGGCTATCCTGAGAGAACCATTCAGCTTTCAGTCTAAAATTTAAATGAGTACCGGAGTTCCTGTCGCTAGCGGGATGCCCTGCGCAAATACTTATCAACTTGTAGACTGTCAGGCTGTTAAAAGCTTCCAGCCAAGCATCTTCAAGTTGCTTGTCGACATTCATATTTCTCCACACTCGCTGATCTTTTCTGGGTGGCCTTCTAGACCTGGCTGGCAAAGTATTTGAAACAGGCATAAAAAAATCTCCTTCAGGTCCAGTTGAAAATAAATGGCTTAAATCCCCGTTGACCTTACTAAAGTCTGATGTGTGTAAAATTTTGATGTGTTAACACACAGAACAAACCTAGCAACTATGTATGATTAAGTCAACTTTTCGAATGTTGCTCGCGAGCTACGGAGCGCCAGTAACTCTCGATATGCCCAGCGAATCTTCATTGTTGTTATAGATAGACATGTTGAGGTCCGTAACGGTGGCTCATATGTGATTATTCTTTGACAGGAGCATGAATATTTTCTATAATCGCGCAAGTATAGCATTCAAGTTGTACACTATACGCATAGAAATACTGCAGAGGCACAGGCTGACATGACTCAGCCGCTTGGAGAGGCATAAAATGCCGAATGAGGCTATTATCACAGCATTGTCGGGAGCAAACCATGGACGTTTTTGACCTGCGCAACCGTCTTGTAGATGACTACAAAAACTACACCCGGAGTTTCATCAAAATACGCGACAAACGAGTCGAAGAGCGCGTAGATCAAGACCTGAATGACGGCGCATTCTGGCCAGAACCGCTACTACAGCTGAACCCGACATTTTTCTCTGGCGGCACCATTGACGATCTCGTAAAAAAAGGTAAGTTGCACCCGGAATGCTCAAACATATTCCGGATAGATAAGACCGATACCGACCTGTTGGGTAAGCCGCTGCAGCTTCACGCACACCAGCATGAAGCTATTTCCAAGGCAGTAGATGAAAAAAAGTCCTATGTCCTCACCAGCGGCACCGGGTCCGGCAAAAGCCTGACCTATATCATCCCGATAGTAAATCACATATTAAAAAACGGTTCCGGCAAAGGCATCCAGGCAATCGTCGTGTATCCCATGAACGCCCTTGCCAACAGCCAGAACGAAGAACTGAGAAAGTTCATTGAAAAAGGCTACCCCGAAGGCAAAGCTCCGATTCGATTTGCCCGCTATACCGGTCAGGAAAAAGGTGAAGAGCGCGAAAATATTCGCAGCAATCCGCCAGACATTCTGCTCACCAACTACATGATGCTCGAACTCCTGCTGACACGTCGCGAAGATCGCGAGCTCGTCCGCGCCGCTCAAGGCCTCAAATATCTGGTTTTCGACGAGCTGCATACCTACCGCGGCCGTCAGGGAGCCGATGTGGCACTGCTGATTCGACGCTGCCGACTCGCTTTTGGTGGACATGACATCGTATGTATCGGCACGTCTGCCACCATGGCCAGTGCCGGCACAACCGAAGAGCAGAAGGCTGAAGTGGCAAAAGTCGCACAGACATTGTTTGGTGTCCCGTTCTCCGCAAACCAGATAATTGGCGAAACCCTCGAACGAGCGACACCTGAAATAAATATTGAAAACCCCGAGCTTGTTGCTACTATCCGCGACACCATAAATTTAGAAAAAGCACCTCCCGAAGACTACGAAAGTTTTCGTATACATCCCCTTTCATCCTGGATAGAAACGATTTTCGGCATTAAGGCCGAGCAGGGAACAGGCCGACTGGTCCGCCAGATTCCACGACCATTGTCAGGCAAAAAAAGTGCTGCGACCGAACTAGCCGAATTAACTGCAACAGACGCAAAGAAATGTGCTACAACCCTCCGGCAGTTTCTTACTGTTGGTTCCAGACTCCGGCGCGACAAATCCAGCCGTTTCCCGATATTTGCCTTCAGACTACACCAGTTTTTCACCCGCGGTGATACTGTATGGTCAACAATTGAACCAGAAGCTAGCAGACACCTCGAAATGTCAAAAAAAGTTGCGGATCCCGAAGACCACAACAAGCCGCTATACCCGCTTGTTTTTTGCCGACAGTGCGGCACCGCATATTACCGGGTTAGTGTGACCTCTGACGACAAGGGCGAATTTTTGCTGCCCCGTGAAAACCGACGAAGCGATGATGGCGAGGGCCCACGCGATGCTTACCTTTACATTTCAGAGACAGACCCATGGTATCCGGCAGAATGCCCGGCCATGCTCGAAAGACTCCCCGAATCGATGAAAGAAACTACCCCACAGGGCATTGAAAGAGTTAAACCTGAATCAAGAAAAGACGTGCCGGTTCAAGTGTTTGTCGATGCAACTGGCCGTATTGTTTCCGAAGGTCAGGGTGTTCAGGCCGCCCTGATTTATGATTCTTTTCTTTTCTGTCTCGAACCATCGTGCGGGGTGGCCCATGCAAAGAGCCAGAGGTCTGAACAGGCAAAACTTGCAACTCTGGGCGTAGACAACCGCAGCACTGCTACCACCATTCTCGCGGTGCGCTCGCTGATAGAGTTGCAGGGTGATACAAGCCTCAAACCAGAAGCAAGAAAGCTGCTCAGTTTTACCGACAACCGCCAGGATGCTTCACTTCAAGCCGGGCACTTCAACGACTTCACTCAGGTTGCCCTGCTGAGATCAGCCCTCTACAAAGCGACTCAGGCTAAGGGGAGCAAGGGGATTACACACGGCGAGCTTTCCAAAAGCGTATTCGAAGCAATGCAGCTCCGATTCGACGAATATGCGGCTGATCCAGAAGTCAGAGGTCCAGCCAGAGCCGCCACCAATGATGCCCTGCGGCGGGTTATTGATTACTACATTTACCGCGATCTGCAGCGTGGCTGGCGTGTTACCGCACCGAACCTCGAAGACTGTGGTCTTCTTGTTTTCGACTACGATGGCCTTAAAGGTGAAGACAGCCTGCTTAATGAATCAGAACTCTGGGAAAATGGTTTCACCGTAAAAGTTAACCGCAACAGCGAAGAGATTGTAGAAATTCATCCGGCCCTTCGCTTATGCCCATCAGAAGCACGTGAAGAAATATTCATAACCCTGCTCGATGTTCTTCGCCGCTCTCTGGCCGTCAAGGTTGATTCGCTCGATCCGCAGAAGCAACTTGACCTCGTTGAACAGACTAAGCCCCGCCTCCAGGAAGATACCGTCTGGTATCTCGAAGACCCGCGCGAAATGGTTAAAGCCGTCGTCGCTTATCCGCGCTCCAGGCAGAGAAGTGATAAGACTGGCCTGTTTCTGTCATCCTACGGAGCTTTCGGTCGTTATTTAAAACGAGCCCTGGTCAAACACCTTGAACCCGGCAAAAATATCTCGCGCGAAGATATTGACCTTATTATACGTTTCCTTTTCCAAGCGCTTAAGCGCTATGGTATCGTTGAGCAGGTTCGCAGTGGTGACATTCCAGGCTACCAGCTCAACGCCGATGCCCTGCGCTGGCTGCCCGGCAACGGCGAAATCCGCCCGGTAGACCGCACCCGACTGCTCGAAGTTGGCGAAATACCGCCCGAGGGCAACAAGTATTTCGTAGAGTGTTATCGCCACTTCGTTGACCTTAAATGCGTTCTTGAGGCAAGGGAACACACTGCGCAAGTTGCATCTGAAGATCGCGAAGACCGCGAAGAACGTTTTCGAACCGGCGATCTGCCTTTATTATTCTGCTCACCAACCATGGAGCTTGGTGTCGATATTGCCCAGTTGAATCTCGTAAATCTTCGCAACGCACCGCCCACACCAGCTAACTATGCTCAGCGCAGTGGACGGGCCGGCCGCGGCGGACAACCTGCCCTTGTATTTACCTATTGCGCCGGGCGCAGTCCGCATGACCAGTATTTTTTCCGCGAACCAACCAGAATGGTAGCAGGAGCAGTTGCCCCGCCTCGTATCGATATCCGCAACCGCGACCTTTTGCGTTCACACCTCCACGCCATCTGGATGGAAGTTGCCAAACCTGATCTGGGTAAAACACTTACCCAGATAATTGAACTTACCAACGAAGCTGGAAAACTGCCGTTGCCGGTTAAAGCAAGTCTTGTTACTGAACTGAAAAACCCGGTGCACCGGGCATCCGCGAGTAAAAAAGCGATGCAGCTTCTTGCCGGCCTGGCTGAAGAATTAAAAACCACAGGCTGGTTCAACGACTCATGGGCAAAAGACATTCTTGACCAGATAGAACTGGCCTTTGACCACGCCTGCGAGCGCTGGCGGGCACTTTATCGTGCCGCCGTGCGGCAGAGAGAACTTCACCACAAGATTATCGGCGACCATTCCAGGCCAGAGACGGAACGCAATCACTCAAGACGTCTCCGCGCCCAGGCCGAAAGCCAGATTCGCCTGTTGACTGAAGCCGAAGGTATTTATGAGGGCGACTTCTACTCTTATCGTTATTTTGCAGCTGAAGGTTTCCTGCCCGGCTACAACTTTCCACGATTGCCGCTTTCTGCTTATGTTCCAGGACGAAGTCGACGTAAGGGCCGCGACGAATTTTTGTCAAGACCACGGTTTTTGGCTATCTCAGAGTTTGGGCCGCGGGCTCTTATATATCACGAAGGCGCACGCTATCGCGTTTACAAGGTTAATCTTGACTTTGGCACCGACGATATCGAAGCGACCCACGACCTTTCAACTGCCGTTATGAAACGATGTTGCCGATGCGGTTATGCACATCTTGAACAGGGCAAGAACCTGACTGAAATATGTGATCGCTGTGGCTCCTCTCTCGAAGCCGAAGCAAGGATCGAAAATCTTATACACCTGCAGAATGTCAGCCTCAAGCTGGCTCAAAGAATTACCTGCGACGAAGAAGAACGCCAGCGTTTTGGCTACAGGATTGTTACTTCCTACCGTTTCCCGGAGGTTGGCGGGGCTCTTGACCGAAAAGATGCCGAGGTATTTTGTGATGGCTCCAGATTTATGCAGCTGAGTTATGGCGATGCCACTGACCTTTACCGAGTTAACCTCGGCTGGGCGAACCAGGCTGCCAAGCAAACTCCCGGTTTTAACCTTGACCTTGAACGCGGCTATTGGACCCGCAACCAGGCAGACGCCGACGACACTGACGATGCCACAACTCAGGGCAGAATGCAGCGCGTCGTCCCATACGTCAGAGATGTAAAAAATGCTCTTGTCATACAGTTTATTGAACCACTCCCGCTTGCCGAGATGGCAGGCATTCAGGCTGCTTTAAAAGAAGCTATCCAGAAGTATTTCCAGCTTGAACCACGTGAGCTTTCCTGCGAACCCATGCCAACCGCAAAAGACCGCCATGAGATTCTCTTTTACGAAGCCTCTGAGGGCGGCGCCGGGGTGCTGCGCCAGATTGTCGAAGATCCTGCCATACTACCTGCCCTGGCTCGCGTAGCACTCGAAATTTGTCATTTTAACCCTGAGACTCTCGAAGACCGCGCAGCAACAACCTGCGGCAAAGCCTGTTATGAATGTCTTCTCGATTACGGCAACCAGATGGAACACAAGGATCTTGACCGTTTTCTCATACGCGACCTTTTAAGCAGACTTGCCGGTGCTTCCTGCATGCCTGCCGGCGGTACTGGATCCAGAGCTGAACGCCTGACTGCCTTGCGCGGTCGTTGCGACAGCAAACTCGAAAAGCGATGGCTTGACCAGCTCGACAGCCTTTTACTAAGGGTTCCAAGTGATGCCCAGTATCTTATCGATGCCTGTTCAACCCGACCCGACTTCTATTACAGGGAATACGCCGCAGCCATCTACGTAGATGGCCCGCCACATGACGAACCCGATCAGATAAAAGCCGATGAAGAGATAACCACAAAGTTGCAGGAAGCCGGGATTATCGTAATCAGGTTTCATCACAAAGACGACTGGCCCGAAATTTTCAGCAAATACCCCGATGTGTTCGGTGTCCCGGCCAAAAAATAGCCCTCGGCCCATAGCAGGAGAACATAAATGACAACAGCCACTATCTTACAACCCGGCACTCTGGTCAGCGCCCGTGGTCGGGAATGGGTCGTATTGCCGGGTTCTAACGAAGAATTACTGATGGTTCGACCAATAGGTGGTCTCGATGAAGAAGTTACCGGCATTATGCCAGCGGTCGAACCAGTCAAGTCTGCAACTTTCAGTCTACCTGCTACAGATGATACCGGAGACTTCCATTCATGCCGGATGCTGCGCGAAGCCGCCCGCCTTTCGACACGTGCTGCCGCCGGGCCTTTTCGCTGTTTTGGCAGAATCGCCGTCGAACCGCGGCCTTATCAGCTGGTTCCACTTATGCTGGCATTAAAACTTGATCCGGTGAGATTGTTGATAGCAGACGATGTTGGTATAGGTAAAACCATTGAAGCTGCACTAATCGCCCGCGAACTTCTTGACCGCGGAGAGATAAAAAGTCTGACGGTTTTGTGTCCACCACATCTTGCTGAGCAGTGGCAACGTGAACTGGCAGAAAAATTCCATATCGATGCAGAACTGGTATTGAGCAGTACGATACAACGTCTCGAACGTGACTTGCCAGTCGGTGTTTCTGTTTTTGACCGTCACCATTTTACAATCGTCTCTACCGAATTCATAAAAACAGTGCGTCGAGCTGATGATTTTATTATTAAGTGTCCAGAGTTCGTGATTGTTGATGAAGCGCATGGCTGCACACTCGCCGGCGGTGTCGGCCGGGGTCGCCAACAACGTTTTGACCTGCTGCGTCGAATAGCAGCCGATGGCAAACGCCACATGATTCTTGTTACTGCCACGCCTCACAGCGGCAATGAAGAAGCATTCAGATCGCTTCTCAGCCTCCTCAATCCTGAGTTCTCAGATCTGCCAAACGATCTCGACAAGTCAGAACGCGAAGGCATAAGACGCAAACTTGCCCGACACCTTGTTCAACGCCGCCGAGCCGATATTCGTAACTACCTCGAAACCGATACTGCATTTCCGACACGGCTCGACAAGGAAACCACCTATACCCTCAGTCCGGAATATCGTGAACTTTTCGACGACATTCTCGAATTTGCCCGAGAATATGCAACCGAGGGAACACGCGGCGAACGCCGCCAGCGGGTGCGCTACTGGTCGGCTCTTGCCCTTTTACGCTGCGTATCATCAAGTCCCGCTGCAGCAGCCGCAACGTTAAGAAGTCGGGCTGCTGCCGATCAGGCAGACGACGAAGAAATAGACGAAGTTGGCCGGCGAACAGTTCTCGACCAGGGCGAAGACGATGACTCGATCATGCTCGACCTCAGCCCGGGTTCAGTTACCGAAACCGAAGCCGAGAGCACCCGCCGAAAGCTTCTAGATTTTGCTCGACGCGCAGAAACGCTAGCAATAGAAAAAGACGCCAAATTTCAGGGAATTGTTGGTGAAGTCAAAGCTATTATCAAAAACGGATTTCAACCCGTCATTTTCTGCAGGTTTGTTGATACGGCAGAATACGTTGCCAGCAACCTGCGTTTGGCACTGCCGGCGAAAGTAAGGGTAGAGGCTGTTACCGGACTGTTGCCGCCGGCAGAGCGCCAGGAGCGCATCGCCGCCCTGACCTCAGAACCGGGCCAGTTTGTACTGGTCTGCACCGACTGTCTCTCCGAAGGCATAAACCTGCAGGAACACTTCAATGCGGCGATCCATTACGACCTGGCATGGAACCCGACCCGTCACGAACAACGCGAGGGTCGCGTTGACCGGTTTGGACAGAAAAAGCAGGAAGTGCGCGTCATCACTTATTATGGCTCAGACAATCCGATTGACGGGGTCATACTCGATGTGCTTATCCGCAAGCATAAGCGCATAAAAAGCGATCTCGGCGTAACCGTTGGTGTGCCGGGATCAAGCGAACAGATCGCTATAGCGCTGTTCGAAGGCGCTTTATTTCGTGAACGCACAGCAAACGGTCCCAAACAGCTCCGCTTCGACCTGTTCGACAATATTGATATCAAAAAAAACGCTATTCACGAAGAATGGGAAAATGCTGCCAACCGCGAAAAAGCCAGCCGGTCACGTTTCGCTCACCACACCATAAGCCCGGATGCAGTTGCCGATGAACTGCAGGCGGTCAGAACTGCAATCGGGCGCAGCACCGAGGTCGAACAGTTCTTTTATTCTGTATTTCAGACTGCCGGCGTAGCGATTCAGGGCAGTGAAAACTCAGTAAAAGCCCATCTCAGTAACGAATCACCAAGAGCTTTACGCCAGGCAATCGGTTTTGATGAACCTTTTATCGGTCGCTTTGATCTACCGCTGGCCGAAAATGAAATTTATCTTGGCCGCACCAGCCCGGTTGTCGAAGGACTTGCGAGCTGGGTTCTCGATCAGGCTCTCGACTCTGCATCACGCGATGGGCAACCGGTTGCAGCACGTTGCGGAATAATATCTACTTCGGCAGTAAATTCACGAACAATTCTGCTGCTTGCCAGATTTCGTTATCATCTTCATCTTTCCTCTACCAATACAGACACGATTCTCTGCGAAGAGATAATTCCACTTGCCTGCAACGGACCGGCAGAAACACCGCAATGGCTTTCAGAAGATGAAAGCGAACAGCTTCTTGCCGCCCGACCCGAACGCAACCTTTTGCCGACAGCAATAGAACAGCAACTGAGTCTTCTGTTGCCTAAACTAACGGTTCTGCAGAATGCCCTGAAAGCTGTTGCAGATACTCGCGCCGCGATGCAATTGCAGGCCCACGAACGCGTGCGCGAAGCGTCACGAATAAAGGGCCGGGTTGTCATAAAACCCGTGCTGCCGGTTGATATTCTTGGCGCCTATGTATTGCTGCCGAAGGTGAGTTAAACAATGACCAAACGCATACAGGAATTCCAGACAATACGTTCCGAAGGCGGCCTTCTGCCACCAGATCTGCTGCGCCGCATAATTGACAACAGGCAGAATTTGCCCGGAACTAAACCCGAAGATTACGGCCTGCCGCAGGGAGAGCGCCTGAACGAGGTAATCACCCAGTCATGGAACCGCCTCTGCCGTCATTGGTCTGATTTCAGGTCAGCGTTTGCTAAAATACCCGAGGGCGACCCAGCTCTTGGTCTCACCAACGATAAATGGAGCCTGCCTGTTCTGCGTGAACTCGGTTTTGGCTATCTGGCTACCACACAGGGGCCGATGATTGACGGGCGCAGTTATGCGATCAACAGGTTTTTTGGCCCGGCGCCGATTCATCTGGTTGGTTGCGGCGTAAACCTTGACCGGCGGGCTGCCGGTGTACGCGGAGCAGCTGCCGGCAACCCGCATGGTCTTGTCCAGGAGTTTCTTAATCGCAGCGAAGCGCATCTCTGGGCAATTGTTTCCAACGGTCTGCGTTTTAGAATTCTGCGAGACAATCAGGCTCTGTCACGACAATCATTTCTTGAGTTCGATCTCGAAGCCATGATGGCCGGTGAAGTCTATTCAGATTTTGTTCTGTTCTGGATGATGGCACATGCCACACGCTTCATGCCAACAGAGGGTGAACGGCAAGAAACCTGCCTGCTTGAACAATGGACAAAGATAGCAGAAGAACAGGGCACCCGCGCTCTCGGTGACCTTCGCACAGGCGTTGAAAAAGCACTGCAGATTCTTGGAGAAGGCTTTACCAGCCACGCGAAGAACACAAAAATTCGAGAAGGGCTGCGCTCAGGCGAGATCAGTCGCAATGATTTCCATGGTCAGCTGCTGCGGGTAGTCTATCGTCTGATATTTCTATTTGTGGCCGAAGATCGCAGGCTAGAAGGTCTTTCACTGCTGCATGTCCCTGACGATTCGCCCGAAGCAAAAAAGGCAAGAGAGCGATACACGCTGTATTACAGCTCTGCCCGACTGCGTGATATGGCTGCCAGAATAAAAGGAAGTCGCCACGGTGATCTCTGGAAACAGTTTCAACTTATAGTCCGCGCACTCTCTGGCGATAACGAAACCAAGGCTTTGCGACAGCACCTGGCGTTGCCGGCACTCGGCAGCTTTCTCTGGTCGGCATCTTCGACAAAGGCTCTAAACGATTCTGAGCTTACCAATCATGACTTTCTTGAGGTTCTGCGCCACCTGGCATTTACACGCCAGGGTAAGGTCCTGAGGCCGGTTGATTACAAAAATCTGGGCGCTGAAGAGCTTGGAGGTGTCTACGAAAGCCTGTTGGCTCTGACTCCTCAAGTTAGTTCCGATGGCGCACGTTTTTCGTTTGCAGAATTCGCAGGCAATGAGCGTAAAACCAGCGGTTCATATTACACTCCAGATTCATTGGTGCAATGTCTTCTTGATTCAGCGCTCGACCCTGTCGTCGAAGAAGCCATAAAGGGTAAAACCGGCAAAGAGGCTCAAAAAGCCATTCTTAACCTTAAGGTCTGCGATCCGGCGGTCGGATCAGGGCATTTTCTGGTCGGAGCGGCACATCGCCTGGCCAGGCATCTTTCCCGCGTCAGGGCTTTTGTCGAGGGAGATAGCGAACCCTCGCCTCTGCTTTATCAGCACGCGCTACGCGATGTGATTGGTCGCTGTCTTTATGGCGTAGATATCAACCCCATGTCAGCAGAACTATGCCGGGTGAGCCTCTGGCTTGAAGCTCTTGAACCGGGCAAGCCACTATCGTTTCTTGACCATCACATCAGAGTTGGCAACAGTCTGCTGGGGACGACCCCTGAACTTATAGCCGCTGGAATACCAGACGAGGCTTTTACAGCAATTGAGGGCGATGATAAAAAAGCCTGCGCAGAATTAAAGAAACGCAACAAAGTTGCGCGTGACAGCAAAAAGGGACTGTTTGCAGATGAAAGTGCCGAGATCGATGCACTTTTCAAGCAGGCAGCAGCCACACTTGAAGAATTACCAGATGACAGGCCAGAAGAGATACGCGCCAAAGAACTCGCTTTCCGAAAACATGAACAGACCGATGAATACCGTAATAAAAAACTGCTGGCCGATGCGTGGTGCGCAGCGTTCGTAATAAAAAAATATTTCAAAGAACCCGGCTGTGAAAGCAGTGTATTCGGCATTACCCAGACAGAACTTAATAATCTCGCCGGCGGCGGTTCTGTGAAGGGCGAAATAATTCATGACATTGCAACTCTCGCCAGCCAATATCAATTTTTTCACTGGCACCTTAATTTCCCGGAGGTCTTTGCAAATGGTGGGTTTGATTGTGTACTCGGCAATCCTCCATGGGAACAACTTGAGCAACAATCCTCTGATACAAATAATAGGCTCACTTTTGGTGCTCAGCACCTGATAGAAAGTTGTGGTAGGTTTCCTTTTACTGGCAATGGCAGGAAAAATCTGTATGGTCTTTTTGCGGAGTCAACTTGTAATCATTTGACAAAATCGGCTTTTGTTGGGCTAGTTCTACCCACAGGCATTCTACAAGATTTACCTGCATCAAATCTTTTGGCAGAACTAATTAGAGGCAAACGCCTTAAGTCGGCGTATGACTTTGAAAACAGACGTAAAGACGTCGAAGGAGAGAGATGGTTTCGAGATGCCCACCCACAACAGCGCTTCTGCCTTTTGACGTTAGCACCGAATCAACCTAAGAGTCGGTTTGTATTTGATGTAGCTGGTCTTTCTGATCTCAAAGATCCGAGAAGGGCCTATTCCCAGACTTATGATGAAATCTTGCGCTTTTGTGATGATGCCTTCAAAGTTCCAATGTTCAAACAAACAATCGAATCTCGGATTGCAACCGAAGCGCACAGGACTGGAAAAATGCTAGGTAGTATGTTACGTGATCCCAAGCAAAAGTTAACATCAGGTCTTATGTTTAATGCGGAAAATACAATAAAAAGGCAAAAAATTGCTGCCGCTGATATACTGGATCATAAAAACTTTGTCCGCGTTTATGAGGGGACTTATATTCATCAATTTGATCATAGATTTGCCACCTTTGAAAATAATAGCGAACGGTATCTTAGTGACGAAGAAAAGCAAAGCCCTTTTAAAACCGCCATTACAAAAAATTTCCTTCCCCAAAACTTGGCCGAGGAAAGAATTAAAGCAATGACGGGTACCGTTGTTCCCTGGCTTCATGTTTTACGAAGACAGGCGCGAGCAACAGATTCGTTCATTTCGATTAGTAGCATCATTCCATTTAGCGCAGTTGAGGGAAGTCTCTCTACGTTTATTTTTCTTGAAAATCAAGCAGAGCAATCAGCTCTTTTGTGCGCAACATTCAATAGCTTTATGTTCAATTTCTTGACTCGGTTAAGACAAAGTGGCGCAAATCTAAATAAAAATGTTTATTCGCAATTGCCTATTGTAGATGGCACAAAAATAAAAAACGATAAAATTTTGTTTGGGGCGAATACATTCTTTAAATGGTGTGCAAAGCGTGTTCTTGAACTAGTATACACTTCTTGGGATCTTGAGCAATTTTCAAAGGATGTCGGATGGTTTGCCCCCCCATTTATTTGGAATGAGAATAGGCGATTTCATATTAGATGCGAACTTGACGCCGTCTTTTTTCTCCTTTATCTACCAGCTGAGAATTATGAAAACTGGGTTAATACAGAAAACGCAACTGATTATGAACTCGAACAAGTAAAATACGATTTCCCGACCCCGCGTCATGCTGTTGATTATGTAATGGAAACCTTCCCGATAGTTAAGCGCAAGGATATTGACCGAACAGAAGAACAGAATGCCGCCGGTGAGATTATGCGAGAGGGTCGTTATATAACCAAAGACACCATTCTTGAAATCTATGATGCCATGGCCGAAGCAATGCGCACCGGTAAGCCATACCAGACCCGCCTCGACCCGCCCCCTGGTCCCCCGACCAACCCCGACGGTTCGTTCGCTCAACTTCCCGACTGGCAAACCGGCCAGCCAAAACCGGCCAACTGGCCCTCTCACATTCACCCGCCCAAAGGCTGCTACGAAAATCCTTAAACTCTGCCAAATGCAGGAGAAAATATGAGGCTATCCGCGATTTTATTCTTTGCCGTTTTTTTGCTGTCTAGCTCTGTGAGTCTGGGCCAGAAGAATGACTTTTGCGAACAAATGATGCGTTCAACATTCAAGATTCAGGGGCCTGCTTCAGCCGGTTCAGTTTTTGTAATGGGTAAACCAGTAGCTGACAAGCCAGACAGAGCGTATTATGTAATCATTACAGCTGCGCACGTGTTGGAAGAAATTTCGACCGATATTGCGACATTAAGCCTTCGAATAAAAGATGAAAATGGTTACCAAAGAATTTTTCATCAAATCAAAATTCGTAATGCTGGCGTTCCTCTTTGGACAAAACACCCGAAACTGGATGTGGTAGCAATGTATCAGCCCATGCCAGAAAAAGTCGATATTCCGTTAATTCCGATTACCCTCATCGCTACTGACGAAATGCTTGACGAAATAGAGATTCAGCCCGGAGATGAAGTCTTCGTGGCCGGCTTTCCCCTTGGCGCAGAATCGAGCACAACTGGCTTTCCGATTTTGAGAAGCGCCAAAATAGCCAACTACCCCATCACGCCGATGGCATCAAATCCAGTATTTCTCCTGGATTTCGACGTGTTTCCAGGCAACAGTGGCGGGCCTGTATTCATGAATTCTCAGAATCGATTCTACAAGGGTGCTACTAACATCGGAATCTCAAGAATGGTACTGGGCATAATCTCCTTGGAGTTGAGAAATACCGAACAGATTAAGACTATGACCGAAACAACCATGAAACATCACAAGTTGTCCATCGCCGTAGCTGTCCACGCGAAATTTGTCAGAGAACTGATCGAGTCGCTACCTGACCCGCAATAAGCGAAGAGAGCGTATATGATGCAAAACCATATACAAGGCGTAATTTGATATACGGCGGAACTGCCGTTTGAAGGGACATTCATGTATTATCAAGACACAATATCACTAGTAAAAGTTGACCAGAAACTGATCAACGATTTTATCAGAAAAGCTCAGCGCAGGCTGTTATTAGCCAAGCCCAGCCTGTTCATGGAAGAAGTAGAAGCAATCAAAGCTGTTCTGCAACGTCAAACCTGCAACTGCCAGGTTTTTCTCGAAGAAGGGGATCACGCTGTCAGACTAGGTTTTGGCAACCTCGAAGCTCTGAAGGCATTTCTAACCATAACAGACAGAATCAAACTCGTGATGGCGGATTCGATAAGGCTGTCTATGGTTCTTGTAGATGATAAAGCTCTCTTTTTTACGCCACCAGCTCTAGCCTGGGAAGAGGGTATTTCAAGCGATAAACTCATTCATCCTAATGGCGTCTGGCTATCGGGAGAGTGGGTTGACCAGATCTTTGCCATCTACGCGGAAAACAGAAAGCCGGATGATGTAATCAGAAGTCTGCCGCATAACGTTATTCCGTTTCCTGTAGGTATAATGCCGCAAGGTAATGGCCCACAGAATATTGAAAAAGTGAAGAAAGCAATCAAGGACCTTGAAGAAAATAATCCGGTCGATCCTATGAGATTGCGACAGATTCAATTCTACAGAAATCATTTTAAACTTGTCAGAATTGAGATTGAAGGCGCTAATCTCAGAACAAAATCAGTCAGCTTACGCATCTTTAACAAATTTTTTGATGGCCGTGAAGAACGGTTGAAAAGTAGCTGGCAAATATTTACACCCGATGAAGTGAAAGATTTTTCTTCATTAACGGAAATTTATAACAGGCTTGCCAAGGCTAAAAGTGACCACAACGTCATCTCAGCCGGGCGTTTTGGGAACCTGATTGACCTGTCCAAAAAAGAGGCGTTCGAGGCGGAGATACGTAAGATTGAATCCTCAATAAAAGGGCAAGCTGAAACTAGCTCAGATAAAGAACCCTGCTTGAAAACAAAATTGCATAACGCTCTTAGTAACAGCAAAGAAGAGCTTCTGGAATATTTGCTTATTCGGTTTAAGTCGAACGAGCGCGCCGTAAAAAAGCTTTATGAATCAGAACCCCTCCTCAAAAAAATCGCAGCCAATGTTGCTAATGATTCCGAAAAAGCTCTGGCCGAGCGCCTGAGCGCTTTTATCGATGAAAAACTCAAATTCCCGTCATATGAAACTATCGTATCGTCCTTTAATATTAACCTCGATTATTATGACGTTTCTGATGAGCTTCTAAATGAAAACGAGGATTTCAAGGCGTTTCTGAAAAAAGATGACGACCTCGAAAAAAAACTCAGAAGCTACGAAGAAGGGTTCCTGTCTGACTAAGCCTTTCCACATAATTCCTGGGCTGAAAATAGAAAAGCGCCCACCGGCAGCGGTTGGGCTGCTGGTGGGCGCTTGTAAAACACGCAGGGGCTTAGCGGTCGCCTTGCGACTGGAGCATTTTCCATTGTTCGCAGAACTGGCTGACGGGGCAATACATCTCACAGCGGACAGATGAACCTGGTCGTTTCTGCACGTAGAATCCGCCGCCGGAATTTTCGGCGAAGGCGAGCGCTTCGTTTTCGCTCTCGAACAGACGGACCGCCCTTTTCCCGCCAGGCTTGAGGACTGCATAGATATCCGGCCGGGCCCAGCGTTCTTCGGGCGAACATTCAGGCATCTGCGACCTTGCCGCGATGTAAGCCTGTAAACGAGAATTCAGATACCACTCGGCCTTTTCCTCAGAAAACAGTTCGACCGGCATACGTATCACCGGTGAAGGCGGGTAGTTTGGCGCACGTTCACCCTGGGTTTTCGAGTAATCTCTCAACAGCAGAATCAGTTCGAGGTTTTCTACCGGCCAGCCATTTTCGCGCGCCAGCAGGGCAAGAAGATTCAGCTGCGCAACCCACTCACTTTTCGCGCCGTTTTGTGCGGAATAGCAGGTCGTGAATTTGTAGTCCTGTATGGTGCGCGTATTAGGCTCGTAGCGATCGACCTGCCCCGACACGATAAGCCCCTGCAGGCGCTCTGATGAATACAACCTATGCTCAACAATGGCCTCGGAGTCTTTCTCTTCGAGCAGTTTATGAACACACCTTCCAAGCATTCGAAAGAAACCATCAGCAACATCCTCGACGATCTTGCTGCGACACGTGTCCTGTAGAATAGCGACTTTTGGCGGAAGTATGAGACGAGTCACCGACACATCAGACACGCCAGGGTTGTATGTGTCGCGTTGAACTGCTTTTACGATTGGAGATGGGAGATTGAACTTGTTTGTCCACTGCATATCAGGCAGCCTCCTTCAGCGATGTGTTCTGTTTTACCGCGAGGGCTTCACGGAAGGTACTGATAATCAGATCGAGCTGGTC
The DNA here is from genome assembly GCA_018818125.1 of Candidatus Rifleibacteriota bacterium. GTDB lineage: Bacteria > Muiribacteriota > Ozemobacteria > Ozemobacterales > Ozemobacteraceae > Rifleibacterium. The sequence continues at coordinate 6,313 of JAHISQ010000051.1, read as the reverse complement.
ATCCTTGATCTGCGAGGAGTCTGATATGCCCGTGCCAAGACCGATTATCGCGCCGATCTGCTCCTTCATCTCTTCCGGCGATTGTGACAGTCTGCCAGAAAGCGTGAAAATCTCACGAATCTTTGCGGCCCGCTGGCCAATGTGGTTTGGTGTGCGTACGACCTGACTGCCGGAATCATTCGGCTGCTGATTTTCGTCAGCACAGGGGGGCTTCTGAGACACCACAGCTTTCGGCCGCGCTTCCCTAGGCGACGTGTTCTTTTGGTCTCTGGTTTCCTTGATGAACGTTACATTGGCTGCTGCCGGCGGAAGCTCGGCGGCGAGATTGCCATCATCATCATCTGCATAGATCGCCAGAAGACTACCCAGAGCTATCCGCCGCGCGTAGGTAATGGCTGATGCAAGTTCATGAATTCCAACCTTTGCCGGCTTGACGGTAATGGTTTCGCGTATCCACTGATTTGAACTGTGAATAAGCATAGTGCTGATCTTTACGACGAGTGGATCACCCTCGGTACTGACACCCTGCACGATAGCCAGCTCGTTGGCGGCGAGTGCCTGGCGCGATGCCTCGATAACCGAAGCAAGAGTTGAGTAGCGACTGTTGAAGAACGGGTTTCTACCATCGAGCTGAGCAGCCTTCATCATGCCCTGTGTTTTACTTAGTGCGGAAGCGAGAGCTCCGATTTCAGTCGAAGTATCCATAAAATTTCCTCCTGATAAAATTAACCGGGAGCAGCCAGATGCCACCCCCGGTTTGCGTGCGCTACGTGTCGCAGCGAAAGTCAGCTTGAATGTGTGAGGCTTTGCAGATAGCTGCCGGCAGCCTGTTCGAACTGCAGTTTTTCTTCGGGCCTTAGGCCGAGTGAATTGAGAGTCTGCGAATCGGTCATCGCCTGCACCACACCGAACGCTGTCGTTTCCGGCGTCTGGCCGAAAGTTTTCAGAAGCGGCGCGATGAGCTTTTTCGGCAGGTGATACTTTTGCAGGATATGCGCGATGGTATCTTCAACATTGCTTATGTATATCTGGCGGGCTTCCTGCAGAATCTGGCCGGCCTGATACAGATGCCCTGGAATCTCACGGAACTTGTGGCCAACTTCAGCGCGAACTCTATCGATGCTCAGGCCAGATGTATGGCGACGACGAAGGATCTCTGCGTTACGTAACGGAACGGTCATACCATTAGTGCAGACCAGGCGGGTAAGATGCAATGTAATGGCCAGGCTGGCGAACCCCACCCCGGAATTCTGGATGTGGATACCACCGAAGATGGAACCGATTTCGCGCTGATCGCCGGGAGTGAATGGTCTGCCGATACCGACGACGAACGATGTGCTACGTGTCGTAATATCGGCGCGAAGAATTTTGATCTCGGGCTCGACCATACTCAACGAATGGATCACGAGTTCTGCGACACGTGAGTCTTCGACGGCAGAGAACGATGGGCTTACGATGCCCTGCAAAGTTCCGTCGGACGCGAACTCTTCCGCGCCGAGCAGAGATGTGCGCAGTTTTACTTCCCCTTCTGCTCTAGCGAATCTGCGGTTAAGTTCATACGCCTGGTCGTCGGGTGATGAATTTTCGAACCACTTGTCGAACTTCAGGCCGAGCATTGTCGAAAGCTGCGATTTGCTCCAGTCTGTGAGTGCGAAGCGGCCCATATCGGGAACGACAATATTCAGACCGGTGTCTGCGGTAAGCGCTTTGATCGCCACAGTTTTGTCGGGATTGCTCATGAACTCTCTCGCCTGCAGCGTGCGCATAAGCTCATGGAACCCATCGCCGCCGGGCGCGGCAAGACCGTTGATGGACGTTGTCAGTGCTGATTGATTGTTAATAGGCATATAGCCCCTCCTAATTTTAAGTTGCGTACGGTTACATCACGCAGGGAAAATGAGGGGGGAGAGGCTACGGGTTGATTCAGCTTTGTCTGATGTTATTCTTGATTTCTTGCCGGACCGCTTTTGGAGTGCCGGCACGGAACGCGATGTGAACCCCTGACGCGTTCACGGTTACTCTTTCGATGTATTCATCGAACTGGGCTGGGATCTGCGACATGATCTCGGCCGCCTTTGCGTCGGCGGAGTCATCGTTGCTGAGGAACATCTGAGTTCCCCATACGACCAGGCTCACGCCGGCGCCGATTGCAACTGCAGGGACTACGAATGGCATAGGTTACCTCCTTGGTAAATTTAGAAACACTGGTTTTTATCACTAACTCAGTAAAGCAAAAAAATGCGAATCTCCCCCCTCACTTATAGGAGGCGCTTTTGATGGCAAATACCCGGCTAATTCGCTGCAAGGTGCGACACATCGCCCAACACACACATCAGCTAAAACCCGCTGTTTGTCAGTTTTCTGGGAAATTATGGCTCGGTTTTGCTACGTGGCTGAGTAAAGGGAAATGTTTGAACTTTTTGTTGTGGAAGGCGTACTTTTACTCCCAGTGAAAAGCATAAAGAAAACGTACGGAGTGGTTTCACATGTTTTTCCGCTGTGGCAAAGGATTTGGCGTGTACGGTGTACGGGCCTAAAAAGCATCGAAGTACGGATCAAGAAGCCGAGGGACATGTTCCAGAACGTGCTAGATTGGAGATATGCCAATGACACAGAAGTCATTCATGTGCCCGAACCTATAGCGGCATCCACCTGGTTATCAGCAATGTTAATCTGGATCGCCGGCAGCTCAAGTTTGCGAAACTGTGCGAGGGCTTTAATGGCTGACAGGTATCGCCTGTGGGCCGAGGCCTGTTGCTTATAAAAAAAATAGCCCCTACCGCTCTTGATTTCATGGCTGTAGGGGCTATAGGGTTAACTCTTGCACAATAATATACATTTATATCAATGATGTAACAGTGGTAACGACAGTAACGGTTGCCAAACACAATAGAATCTACTGTGATTATTGCAATACCGTTACCCCCGTTACCACTATCTTTACTTCTGTGAATTCTCACCCTTTGGAAGAATGTAACGGCCAACAGTATTGAGCTGAATTGTGCCCTCTCGTTTCATTAACAAGAGTGTTTTGCGCACGTTTTCATTCTTCATACGCAGTTTATGAGCAATCATCTTCGGTTTCAGAGCACCTTCATTTCGAATAAGGCTCAAAATTTTTTCTCGTGTAACTGACACGGGCTTTTCGTAAGCACCTAACATAGTCCAAACTCCATCCGACATCTTCATAGCATATTTTTCTTCGGCGACCTCTCTCCCTGTAACATTTAGAATTGCGGTTGCTTTGTCATTTGGCGAGGGTGTAATGACCCATAAAGTATCAAAAGCGCCAGTCAATCCCAAGGTTCCGGAAACGGAATCAAATGGATCTCCTGCCTCTGCTTTGCGCGAATGGTGCACAACCAGCATGCAAATATGTCGTTTAATGCATTCTGCTTGAAGTCGAGCAGTAGAGTCATATTCATGACTATACTGACTTACCGATCTTTTTTGCCTCGGCATGATTCTAGCGAGAACATCCACGACAACAAACTTAACGCTCTTGTTCTGATCAAGATATTCAAATAGAGGCTCCCAGTTACCATCACGCAGACACGCAAATTGTGAAGCATCAGATAAATATAAATTTTCTGGCCTCTCAACACATAGTTTTTTCAGCCTTGTCTGGAGGCGTACGGGACCGTCTTCCAAAGCGAGAAATAAGGCCGCTCTATTTTGAAGGCGCTTTCCAAAAACTTCACCACCTGTGGCGCATGCTATTGCAATTTGTAGCGCCATAAAAGACTTTCCCTTCTTGGGCTTTCCTGACAGCACAGTCAAACCTTCGGGCAGAAGGTCTGGTATTACCCATTGAATATCAGGTAGATCTTCGTCTATGATCTCGGCGGCAGTCTTTACTTCCAATACTCGCTTACTATGATTTTCATCACCAGCGGTTTGCTCAATGGCTCGATCAATAGTTCTCTCCTGATAATCTGTCCTTTCCCGCCACTTCTTGCGGTCTGCCAAATTTGACAGATCAAAAACCGTTTTAATCAGTTCGCGATCATGCCCGCAGTATTTCGCCAGTAGGCATAAGAGAGCAAAGTCGGCCTCCGATGGTGATTTATACATATCCTTTTTGCCCTTCATCAGCTCTTTGAAACGATGAGCATCCTCGGAGTTCTCGATTATAGACACAATGTCCTGAGCACTTTTTGGCTTCGATTTCAGCGACTTTGCAGTCCCCTTAGCAGAAGTTGGCTTAACATATTTATTCCAGAACCACTCAAGCTCTGATGATCTACTGTTAAGACTGTCCTGCTCTTCTAATAAATCACCTGTTATTGTGAAGTATCGCCCAGAAGAGTAAGCTTCATAATGCCCATTTTTACCGCCAAGATGTTTATTCGTGCCGCGAACATTTTCTGGCAGCGTCCCTTCAACAATTATGTGAACCCCTCTGCCACTTGGAGAAATCTCAGTATATGAATCCACAGACTCTATGATTTGTTTTGCCTCAGCTGAGATCTCACCGTCATCGTCAATGCATTCATCTATGTCAATACCGCTGATACCGTCCCCCATGAATACAAACCCGATCCCACTGACTGTCCCCGATTTTGCCCCCCTGTGATAGCCACTTAGCACATCTTCAAACGAACACTGGTTCGCTGGCTGATTGCAGTCAACAGGTTCACCAAAAACATCGCATGGGATCTTGCTGACCCGACCTTTGTCCGTCCCCGCCTTCCATAAAATCCACTGATCACGCTTTTGCAGTTCTTCAGGGATTCGATCTTTCAGTTCTCGGGCTGTCTTACTATTTCTTTCTTGAACTCTGCTTGAGATAGTGTTAGACTTCTTCTTAAGATATATTTTTGTGGCTGCCTTGGCGGCCTTTTTTGTTATAATAGCCATAGTTTAATCTTTGCCTCCTTTTTTTAACTTTTCCAACAAGATCTGAATGTCTTCAGCTCTCCACACAGTAGTGCGGGGGCCAAGCTTGACCCCTTTGGGATACAGCCCCTTTCTGATGCCAGCCCACCAAGAGCTTTTACCAATTGGTATTAGGTCGGGAATGATCTGAGATAGCCTCAAAAAACGGTTCATAAACGAACCTCCTTAAATATGATCATGAACAGCGCTATAAACGCCGTTTACATGCAAGCAAAAATCCGCCGGACCTTTTTAATGGCCTTTGGCGGATTGTAAAAGCAGCGAGCTTACAAACTGCTGGAAAAGCAGCTGATAGGCTACGCGTGTAACATTATGGGGGTAGGCGCTTATAGCAACGGATTGCTAATACGCCGTTATGACACTCTCAAACAACATTTACATTTAATCAAAGAAACTCGCGATCCGTCAAACTATTTTTTTTCACAACCAGCACCAGCAGCCAATTGCGACACGTGTCGCAACGAAAAATCATTGCGCCACGTCGTGCAGCCGAAGGAAAATCGCGGGATTGCCAATCAGCGCAGTGAATCGAGGTAGTCGGCCCACTGCTGCATCATTTTTTTGCGCTCTTCGAGGTGGGTCGTTCGGTTATATGCTCGGCCGAGGGGGTCGCGGACGGTATGGGCGAGTTGGTGTTCGATGAGATCGATACGAAAGCGCAGCACCTCGTCGCCGAGCGTGCGAAAAACGGCCCGAAAACCATGCCCTGTCATTTCTTCATTGGTGAAGCCCATCGTTCTCAGCGCTACCAATACAGCGGCTTCACTCATGGCTCGGGAGCCATCTGGAGTTCGCGGGTTTGGAAATACGTAGCGCCCGTGGCCGGTTAGTGGCTGCAGCTCTTTCAGAATTTCTACAGCCTGGCGGGAAAGCGGAACGATGTGTGGTGTATTGGTCTTGGTGACCAGATATCGCCATTCGGCCGTATCAAGATCGATGTCATTCCATTCTGCATGTCTTAGTTCACCAGGGCGAACAGCCGTCAGGGCTGCCAGCTTCATAGCAGATTTAACGACCAGACTCCCTCGGTAAAGGTCCATGGCACACAGCAAATCGCCGAATCTTTTAGGATCGGTAAGTGCGGCCCGGTGTTTAGTATCTAACATGGGCTTTAACGCGCCCTTTAGGTCACGTGTCGGATCGGATGTCGCACGGCCGGTGGCAATTGCATAACATACAACTTTTGAGATGTAGCCGCGTAAACGGTGAGCAATTTCGACAGCGCCCCGAGACTCAACGCGCCTCAGAGCAGACAGTATTTCCGTTGGCTTTATATCGCTCACCGGAGTTTTGCCCAGCCACGGCATTACATCCCTGGCCAGCCGATCCATGATTACTTTTCCGTGGCCAGCAGAGAACTTCGAGGAATTCAAGGCAAACCACTCCTGCGCCAGGGCTTCAAATGAGTTTTGCG
>JAHISQ010000005.1 GCA_018818125.1 Candidatus Rifleibacteriota bacterium | reverse complement strand
TCTACCTTGTTATTTATGATTTTTTCGATGCCTTCGGCACCGGTGCCGGAGGTATCGACCTTTACGTCGAGCGCGTCTGTTTCCCAGAAATCAAGTTTTTCACCGTTCAACGTACGCTCTACGCCCATACGCATTCCGGGTTCGTCGTCGATTACCAGCACATATAATTCATTCACAAATCACACCTTGAGAAGTTTTTTAATTTCCTGCTGCAGTTGTTCGGCTCGAACAGGCTTTTCGAGAAGCGCATCGGCTTTGATCCAGCGGTGCTCTTCTCTGGTTTTAACATTGAAAGCCAGCCCAGTTTCGCTGGCAACACCGGTCAACATAATAATTGGCATCTCTGGCAGGCGCTTCTTGAGGTTGTGGCAGAGCGTAAAACCTGAATCATGTTCTTCCATCATCAAGTCTACGATTGCGATGTCTGGTATTTGTTTTTCGAGTGTGCTTATTGCGCTGGCAGCGCTTTCAGCCTCTATCACTTTGTATTTCAGGGCTTCGAGCATGACTCGTTGCTGTAATCTGAAATCCTGATCATCATCTACCAGAAGGACTGTTATGACTTTTTGCATTTTATTTTCCCTTTCTGACGTTGTTGTTAGCTTATATATTGACTTGAATTTGTGTCTTTAACGGTATGGCGGGGAAAGGTCACCGTAAATGTTGTGCCGGTCGGGCCTTCTGCCGGATCGGCGTTACTTTCGACCTTGATATCCCCGCTGTGCATTTTGACTATGCCGTATGTTACTGCCAGGCCTAGTCCGGTGCCTTTGCCAAGTTGTTTGGTGGTAAAAAACGGTTCAAAGACACGGTTCATGTTCTCTTTCAGAATACCTTTGCCATTGTCTTTTACCGCAATACTTACCTTCTCTTCGCTTCCCAGGACAGTGATTTCGAGTATGCCATCTTTTTCCATTGCAGCCAGCGCATTGCTGATAAAGTTGGTTAGAATCTGTATGATCTGGTCACCATCAACTTCTGCGATCGGGTTTTCGTTACACTTGCTTATTCTAACCGTGGTTTCGTAAGGTGTCTGCACCAACCTCAAGGCATCACTAACCAACATGTTCATGTCGGTAGGAGTCTTCATCACTTTGTTTTCGCGGGCAAAGTTGAGCAGACCGGAAACAATTTTTTTGCAGCGGTCGGCCTGACTTGCAATTATCGAGGCATCTTCTTTGGCTCGCGTATCATCTTCGCAGGAATCCTGCATCAGATGAGCATACATCAGAATAACACCGAGCGGGTTATTGATCTCATGCGCAATGCCAGCGGCAAGCTGACCCATGCTGGCCAGTCTTTCGGCGTGCATCAGAGCTTCCTGTATGCTCGAAAGCTTTTTATTGCTGTGTTCTAGTTCACCGATTGCTTTTTCGAGTTCGCCGATGGTAAAGGGCAGACACATTTCACTTTCGGCAAGATTATGAAAAATTGCGAGAGCGTGCTCGCGGCAGGTCTCGTAACCGCAGGCGCCACAGTTGAGCTCGTCTTCCTGCGAAAATTTGCCCATTTCTGACATGATCATATGAATCACTTCTTCGTTTGGATTTTCCTGGCGCTGATCGTGGTTGCGATATTTGCGCGAAAGATCGAGCTTCGAGAATTTTTCGATGTCGTCTTTCCAACGCTGATGATCCATTTTTTCGAGGCGCTTGCGCGTATATGTGCCGATTCGGTGACGGCGACTGAATTGCGAGGCATTGTCGTCGCTCATACCGGCGCCCATGATGCAGCCTTCGCACGCCAGAATTTCGAGCAGGCGTGCTTTGAGACTGCCATCTCCGAAGCTTTTGAGCGCTTCAACAAAATGCAGGCGGTCGTTGATCGAGATAATGTCTTCGCTCATCAGATCTTCTTTTATCTCAGCTGCCTGCAACAGTCCGCCGCCGACCGGAAAAAGGCTGCCGGTTCCGCCCCATGGCGGAGCAAAATCCATCTTGTTTGCCCTGTCCGGCTCTATCTTGCTTTCGGCAAGCATCTGTTTGAGCTCTACAAAAGTCAAAACACAGTTGACTTCATTTTCGAGATCTTCGTCAAAACCTTCGCATTTTTTGGCGGTGCAGGGGCCGATAAATACGATTTTGATGTCGGGTCCACAGATAGCTCTGACTACTCTCGCAGTAGCCACCATCGGGCTGACTATCGGCGCGAGAGAATCTATCAACTCCGGGTGATAGCGTTCGACATAGTTTATGATCGCCGGACAGGTGGTTGCGATGTATGGTTTTGATTTCTTTGTGTTTTGTAGTAGCTCTCGGTATTTTATGGCGACCAGATCGGCTCCAAATGCCACTTCGTTGACTCGGTCGAAGCCGAGTTTCAGCAGCATTCCAACAAATCGTTCTCTGTCGATTTCGTGGAATTCTGCAGCAGCACTTGGAGCGACTATGGCCGCTACCGGTTCTTCACGTTCAAGAAGGCTTCGGCAGTAAGCAGTTGAATCGAGAACCTGTTTGGCTTTGCGCGAACAGACGCGAACGCAGTTGCCGCAGCCGATACATCTGTCTTTGATAACTTTGGCCTGGCCGTCGATAACTCTAATTGCCTTGGCCGGGCAAGTTCTGACACAGGTGTAACATTTTCTGCACCGTTCAGGAATGGTGAAGATGGTTCCTTCATTGACTGACAATCTCATCTGTCATTTCCTATTTGACGCAACTTACTTGACTACGTCTCTTTTCGCATAATGAGTATGCAGAAGTTTGTGGCTCTTGTGACCAAGCGGTTCGCCGAGATAGTCTTTATACAGTTTCTGGATATCGGGGTTCAGGTGCGAGGCTCGATATTTTTCATTCTTGTCGATACTATACAATGACTTCATTCTGGCGGCAACCGCTTCAGGCGTAACGCCTATTGGCTGTCCGCCACCGTTGATGCAGCCACCAGGGCATGCCATGATTTCGATAAAATGCAAATCACTACGCCCGGCTCTGATCTCATCAAGCAGGTCAGAAGCGTTTTTAAGGCCACTGACGACTGCGATGCCGACTTCGGTACCATTGATGTTTATCTTGGCTTCCTTGCGGCCTTCAAGACCTCTGACTACCTTGATGTCAAGGCTGTCAAGTTCTTTTCCGGTCAGAAGGAAATAAGCTGAACGCAACGCCGCTTCCATAACTCCGCCGCTGGTGGCAAATATCTTACCAGCACCGGTTTTAAGGCTGAGTGGGTTGTCGGCAGGCTCAGGCTCAATAGAATTGAGATCGAGTCCGCGCATTTTCATCAGTCTGACCAGTTCACGGGTGGTGATAACTGCGTCAATATCAGGAACGCCGTCGTTGAGCATTTCGTCTCTGGTTACTTCGAATTTTTTGGCGATACAGGGCATGACAGAGACGCTGAAGATCTTTTTGGGATCAATATTGCTTTTTTCAGCAAAATAGTTCTTGATCACTGCGCCCATCATCTGTTGCGGGCTTTTGCATGAAGACAGATTGTCGAGCATATCGGGATAAAATTGTTCTGCATATTTTACCCAGCCTGGTGAACAACTGGTGATCATTGGCAACTTACCCTTGTTCTTGAATCTGGAAACAAATTCTGCGCCTTCTTCCATGATGGTCAGGTCAGCGGTGAAGGAAGTGTCAAAGACCTTGTCGAAGCCGATTCGGCGCAGGGCGCCATTGAGCGGTCCGCTGCATTCAACGCCTGGTTTGAGGCCAAATGCTTCACCAATTGAGACTGAAATTGCGGGTGCATGTTGTACAACTACATATTTGTCGGGGTCAGCGATTGCCTCAAGAACTTCTTTTGTCGAGCTTTTTTCGCGTAGAGCGCCGGTAGGGCAGACTTTGATGCACTGTCCGCAGAACACACATGAGCTCATGTTCAGGCCATCGTTGAATGCTGTTTCGATTCGGGTTTTGCTGCCTCTGCCGACAAAGTCGATGGCAGAAACATTTTGTATTTCTTCGCAGACCCGCACGCATTTTCCGCAGAGAATGCATTTGGCCGGATCGCGCTCTAGTGCTGGGCTTGATACGTCGAGGTGGCAGCTGCTTTTTTCACCCTGGTAGCGGCGAGTGCGCACGCCATATTCTTCAGCGAGTGTCTGTAAATCGCAGTTACCATTGCGCACGCAATAGAGGCAGTCGTCGGGATGGTCGGCGAGCAGCAGTTCGATGATGGTTTTGCGCGCTCTTACCGCTTTGGCGCTGTGAGTTTGGCATTTCATACCTTCGGAGACGGTTGTGGCACAGCTTGGAGCCAGTCGGCCATCCATCTCGACGACGCATAGGCGGCAGGCTCCAGAAGGTGGTAGACCCTCGAAGTGGCAGAGAGTTGGCACTTTGATGCCAGCTCGTCTGATCGCTGTCAGGAGTAATTCGCCCTTGTTTGCTTCGACCTGTCTATTATTTACTTCGATTTGAATCATGATCTTACTCCTTCACGACGGCCTTGAATTTGCACACGTCATAACATGCGCCGCATCTGATACACTTGTCGGGAATAATGTAATGTGGGGCTTTGACCTTGCCCATAATCGCGCCGCTTGGGCACTGTTTGGCACACATGGTACAGCCAACGCACTTGTCGGCGTCGATGCTGAAATCAAGCAGGTCGTGACATGCGCCGGCTGGGCATTTGCGCTCGAAAACGTGCGCTTCGTATTCATCGCGAAAGTAACGCAGGGTTGATAGGACTGGGTTCGGAGCTGTCTGGCCAAGTCCGCACAGGCTGGTATCTTTAATGACTCCAGAAAGCCTTTCCATATACATGACTGCCTTGAAACGATCTAGAGAAGAACGTTTGTCAGTAGTTTTTGGTCTTTCGGTGATGCTTTTGAGAGTTTCAAGAATGCGGCGGGTACCTTCGCGGCAGGGAATGCACTTTCCACAGCTTTCGCGCTGAATAAATGACATGAAGAACTTGGCGAGATCAACCATGCAGGTGGTTTCGTCCATGACAACCAGGCCACCTGAACCCATCATGGCGCCAATGGCTTTTAGAGATTCATAGTCGATTTCGACATCGAGATGCTGTTCTGGTACACAGCCGCCTGACGGACCGCCAATCTGCACAGCCTTGTATTTGCGGCCGCCTGGTATACCGCCGCCGATATCGAAAACAAGTGTTCTGAGCGGGGTGCCCATGATAACTTCGGCCAGTCCGGTGTTGTTGATCTGACCAGAAAGTGCGAATACTTTGGTTCCTGGGCTGTTTTTGGTTCCGATTGCATTGAACCATTTGGCGCCGTATCTGAATATATCAGGCAGGTTAGCGAGCGTTTCGACGTTGTTTATAACGGTCGGGCAGCCAAACAAACCAGAAATAGCGGGGAAGGGCGGTCTTGGTCTGGGCATGCCGCGCTTGCCTTCGATGCTGTTTATCAGAGCGGTTTCTTCGCCACAGACAAAGGCGCCGGCACCCTGTTTGATAACTATTTCTAGTTTGAAACCGCTGTCGAGAATATTGTTACCGATCAGGCCCCACTCTTTTGCTTCTGCGATTGCCCACTCAAGACGTTTTATGGCAAGCGGGTATTCCGCTCTGATATATACATAGGCCTTGGTGGCGCCGATTGAGTATGCGCCGAGAAGCATGCCTTCGAGCAGGCGGTGTGGGTCGCCTTCAATTACTGCTCTGTCCATAAACGCGCCGGGGTCACCTTCGTCGGCGTTACAGATCAAATATTTCTTTTCACCAGCGGCTTCAAGGGCAAAACGCCACTTCTTGCCAGTTGGAAAACCGCCGCCGCCACGACCTCTAAGCCCGCTTTCTTCAACTATGCTGCAGGCTTCTGTCGGGGTTTTTGCTTTGAGAATTTGAGACAGGCCTAGATAGCCGCCGCGTGCGATGTATTCTTCGATGTGTACAGGATTTATCTCGCCACAGTTGGCGAGCACGCGCCTGGTTTGTGCCTTAAAGAATGATGAGCTGTAAAATTCTGGAACATTCTGCCAGTTGCCGTCACCCTCAAGTTTGAATTGGCCAAGCAGATGTTCTTCGGGAATATTGCCGGTAAATAGTTTGTTTAGAATGTTTTCGACCTTGTCGCCAGACACTCTGCCGAAGCTGATGCGTGATCTGCCGGGAAGCTGAACGTCCATCATCGGTTCTTCTACACAGAGACCTATGCAGCCGACTTCGAGAACCTCAGCATCTTTGTTGTTCTTTGCCAGCCAGTCTTTAACTGCTTCAAGAGTTTTGGCCGCTCCGGCGCCGAGTCCGCATGTTCCGGCGCCGACGTAGACAACCGGTTTTTCGACCTTGGTTCGTTTGATCAGGTTGAGTGCTTCATTCCTGATGGAATTGCAATCGGGGCTGTCGTGGCAAACCGGGCCGCTAACTCGGCACTCGATGAGATTCGAGCAGGGGCTCTCATTTGTATGGTGGCATTTTGAACAGCAAGGAGCTTGCATTTTTTTCATTGTTTGCTCTCCTCAGGTTGGATACTTCGGTAGTGTTTGAGAATTACAGGCACATCATCTGGAGTGACCCTGGCATGAAAGTTCCCGTTAACGGCAATTACCGGTGCCAGACCGCAGGCTCCTATGCAGGAAACAATTTCAATGCTGAAAAAGCCATCTTTGGTAGTTTCGCCAGCGCCAATGCCAAGTTCACGCTCGATGCGGCTGAGCAGCGCGGCGCTGCCTTTTACGTGGCATGCGGTGCCTCGGCAGACCTGGATGTTCCATTTGCCGTAGGGGGTGAAGCGGAACTGGTTGTAGAAAGTGGCGACACCATAGATCTTGCTTGCTGGCAGATCGAGTGCTTTGCCAATCTCAATAACAGATTCGCGTGAGATGAACCCTTCTTCTTCCTGAACCGCCTGCAGAACTGGAATGAGAGAGTCGCGCCCTGGGTTAGAAAGTTGACTGATAATTTTTTCTATTACGCTCATGCTGACTTTCCTTTGCATATGTGTTTTTGTGGGAAAAGTAGATTGCTTTTTCCAGCGCCATTGTCATGTCTATTGTTTGAATGAATACGTTGCTGTTAGTGGTGATGTGTTTGGGAGCGAAATTCAAAATCGCTTTTACGCCGGCGTCGATCAGGTCTTTTACAGCATTTTCGGCAGCTTCGGCAGGCACTGCCAGAATAGCAGTAGAAATTTTTTTCTCTCCAACTATCTTTTTGAGTTGGTCTGCGTTATAACAGCGTCTACCGCAGATTATGCGACCGCACTTGTCGGGGTCGTTGTCGAATGTGGCAACAATATCGAAATTTTCGCGAGAACCTGAAAAAAAGCCGAGCAGCGCGCGTCCGAGATTACCGACGCCGATCAGGGCCACATTTTGTTTTTCGGGATAATCAAGCAGCTCGCTGATTTCATCGCTCAACAGATTTATTTCGTAGCCCTTGCTCGAACAGCCGTTGCCGCCGACCTGCATCAGGTCACGCCTGACCTGGGCAGGAGTGCCTGCGACTATTTGTGCCAACTCATGTGAGTAGACCCGAGTTTTGCCTTTTTTCTGTAGTTCTTTGAGGTGTCGCCGGTAAACGCTAAGTCGTTCAACGGTTTTTTCAGAAATTTTTTGTTTTAATGCGGCCATATTTATCTTCACATGCTTAAGTTGTTAAGGTTTTCACGCTGTGCATTATTTCACAACTAGAGTATAACTATCGTAAAGCTTTCTGTCAATCAATTTAGTGCTTTTTTTCGCAAGCTTTTATAACCCTAAATAAGCTGATGAATGCTGCGTATTGCACTTATTATCATGATTCTGATAATTGCTGAGGGGAGTTTTCGGCTTCAGAATGAGTAGAATAATTATGGGGAAGTGTCTCTGGAGTGAGTGAAATTTTGCCGGGTAGGGCTCGACGGTAACTCCGTAAAATGCTGATATGCATAATGATCAAGGCAATAAATGAAAGAAGCAGTTGATGAGGTTCTATATTGACTCTCTGAAACGAACGTGCTATTTTCGTGCACCACCAGAGAAACAGACAAAATCGATTGGCTGCGCGGATAACGACAAATGACTTACTCTCAACCCAGTTGTGCCGATATTTTTGAGTCGGGACTGATGTCTTATGAAGATGCGCTTTTACGCATATTATCAAGCCTGTCAGCTATCAAAGGCAGCGAGCGTCTGCCAATTGAAAGAGCTCGTGGCCGAATTCTTCATAAATCGGTTATTTCAACGCTTGAGGTTCCCTCGCATACCAATTCTGCGGTTGACGGATATGCTTTGCGCGCCTCTGACCTTTCTGGTCGGGATGACTATCGACTGCTCATCAGAGATGTTGCTTTGGCTGGAAGGCAATTTGACGGCGTAATTGAAAAGGGTGAATGCCTTCGGATAATGACCGGTGCAGCAATTCCAGAGCCATTGGACACTGTAATCATGCAGGAGCATGTCGAGCTTGAGGATGGTTGCATCAGAATTAATCATCACTATAGAGCTGGCAAAAACGTGCGTCACGCTGGAGAAGATATCAGGATTGGCGACACTGTTCTTGCCGCCGGCAGAGTGCTTACGCCTCCTGATATCGGGCTGCTTGCTTCTGTAGGTATTTCAGAAATTGAGGTTAAACGCAGGTTAACCTTAGCGATAGCCTCAACCGGTGACGAGGTTTTTGCTCCCGGGCAGGCTCTTTGCCCTGGCGGATTATACGACAGTAATCGTTATAGTCTTATCGCCGCGCTGGATCGCCCTGATATCGAAATAGTTGATCTTGGCATACTTCCTGATGATGTTGATGCCTTGTTAAAAAGCTTTAATGAGGCAGGTTGTTACGCAGATGTGATTATTTCTTCTGGCGGCGTCTCGGTTGGCGAGGCTGATTTTACCAAGTTGGCATTGAGTAACTCGGGTCAGGTTGACTTCTGGAAAGTAGCCATCAAACCTGGGCGTCCGCTGGCGTTTGGCCGTATCGGACAAGCAGCATTTTTTGGGTTGCCCGGAAACCCGGTTGCGGTAATGGTTACTTTCTATTTTTTTGTTCTACCTGCTCTTGAAAAAATGCTTGGTATGGTTGATAAGCCAGTAGCCCCAACTTTTAAAGCTCGTACAACCGAGGATCTGCGCAAGGTGCCAGGTCGGACAGAAATTCAACGCGCGATTATCAGCCGCGATGAAAACGGTGAATGGATTGTGAGAACAACCGGCAAGCAGGGTTCAGGAATTTTACGATCAATGAGTCTGGCGAATGCTTTTATTGTTCTGGATCACGAAGATGCCGGAATCAGCGCGGGGGAAATGGTCACCGTAAAGCCCTTCTGCGGAATGTTTTAACAGGTGTTATGAGCCGAAGGGGTTGAAGAGCAAGTCTGTTATCGGTGCATAGTTGCGGTTTCCCATGGCTTCTGCAAGTTCATCAGGGGTGTTGATGTTTACCAGGACATTTTTCCATGTGGTGTTGTCATCGCTTATTATCAGCTCACGCACGCTACATCCATCGTAAAAAGCACGGGTTCGCCGCTCATTGTTAGCTAAAGCCGTTTCTATAGCAGCGAGACAATCGCGTGAATAAATAGCGAACAGAGGGTGAATGCCATCTGGCGTTCTTGGCACAACTATATCTGACCCTTTTGAGTTGTTGATCAGATCTAGAATAGCCTCGCGCCTGACAAAAGGCATGTCGCAGGCCATTACAAAAACCTTGTCGGTTTCAGCGCTACGTAATCCTATGGCGAGGGCGCCAAGCGGGCCAATTTTTACCGGATCGTCAATAAACCTGGCCAGAGCGAGATCGGACGCTGCAAATTGTTCAGGGAACCCCACGATAGTGATCTTGCACGCGACGGCGGCTACTTCTCTTACGATGTGCTTCCATAGCGGAATCCCGTTCCAGTCGAGCAGGGCTTTCGGATGACCGAGTCTGCTGCTTGCTCCTCCGGCGAGAATGACTGCATCAAATGGCTCTGAGACTGTAATCATTTATATAGTGATTCTTTCAGCATGAGTGTATACATTGAATCTTTCGCCGCGAGCGAACCCGATAAGGGTTATGCCAAGGTCGGTGGCAAGCTGAAAAGCACCTGAGGTCGGTGCAGAAGGAGAAATTAGAAATTCAAACCGGCCTCGCGCTGCTTTGGTAACAATCTCAGAGGATAATCTGCCAGTTGTAAGCAGCATTTCGTATTTTTCTGAGGTATTTTCACTCAGTCTTCCTGACAGGAGAAGCCAGCCCAGAACTTTGTCTACGGCATTGTGCCGGCCGATGTCGTCGGCGCAGAACTGTATGCCGTTTGCACAAGCAACTGCCGCCGAATGAACTCCACCGGTGTCATGGAACAGAGCCGAATTTCGCTGTAATTTTCGCATGAGGTCAATAATAGTTTGCGAGGATAGGGTGGTTTTTGCTGGAACCGGTCTAAAATATCTCGAATTCAAGGCTGAGATAAAGGTCAACCCTCTTCCGCAGCCGGTGGTGATCGATCTGACCTTGTCGCTTAGCACTGGCTGTTTCTGGTTCGCGAGCTTCACTTCAACCGACATTGAGGTCGGATTGAAAAGAATTTCGAGAACATCTTCGCGACTGCTGATGACACATTCGCTGAATAGAAAGCCTGCTATCAGCTCTTCTACCTGATTGGGAAGAGCCATCAGGCGAACGGTTTCGTTGCCATTCACAAAGAGGGTCAGCGAACGTTCGGCGACCACAGATTCTTCTCGGTCGGTCGCGTTGCCATGCTCAAAACGTTTAACGATCAAATTTTGAGTAAAGTCAGTATTATTAACGTCCATTTTGAAAATACTATACCAATTCTTGAGCTGTGAAAATATAGTTTGCGAAAAAAGTAACAAGATGATACTCTTCTGCGCGTCAAGATTCAAATATTTTTGAGTAGAAAAATAATTTAGTTCGATAGGAGATTTGTTCAATGACAACCCCAGAGAAAACCCATAATAGATGGCTGATAGCCATAATGGGTACATTGCTGCAGATGTGTCTTGGTACTGTTTATGCTTGGAGTTATTTTCAAAAGCCACTCGTAGAAGCCTACGGTTGGAGTAACGCTGGTGTTGCCGGTGCTTTTAGTACCGCAATCTGTTTTCTGGGCCTAGCTGCAGCATGGGGCGGAATGAACCTGGCAAAATATGGTCCAACCAAACTTGCTATGGGCGGTGGCGCTTTATTTGGAATTGGTTACCTCATCGGCGCATTGGCGCTGAACATGCATTCACTTGTTCTTCTTTATATTGGCTACGGCGCTATTGGCGGCGCAGGTCTTGGACTTGGTTATGTGACTCCGGTTGCCACCTGTGCCAAGTGGTTCCCAGATAAAAAGGGTTTCATTACTGGTATGGTCGTTATGGGCTTCGGTCTTGGCGCTCTGCTTATGTCGAAGTTTTTTGCACCAATGCTTATGGAATACACCGGCCGTAATGTTATGGAAGTTTTTGGTTATCTTGGAGTTATCTTTCTGGTGTTAACTATTCCGATCGGTTCGTTCATGAAGAATCCTCCGGCAGGTTACGTGCCAGAAGGTTATACACCACCACCACTTCAAAAGAGTGCCAGTGGACATGATATTGAAGAAGTAATTCACCCAACTATGACTTATCTCCTTTCGAAGAAATTCATTCTGATGTGGATCGTATTCTTCTGCAACATAACTGCTGGTATTGCGATTATTGGCTTCCAATCTCCGCTGCTGCAGGATCTTTACATCAAAGGCGATGCTCAATTTAGTTCTGTTAAGGAATTGAGAGCCAAAGAAGCTCCAACAGCAGAAGAAACAGCTACTCTCTCAACTCTCACCATTACACTTGCTGGTTTTGGTGCAACGCTGATTGGAATAACTTCCTTGTTCAACGGTCTGGGCAGATTCTTCTGGGGCGGTCTTTCAGACAAAGTCGGTAGAGTTCAGGCTTTCCGTTTGTTAGTAGGTTCTCAGATTCTGGTCTTCGTGGCTCTGGCTTATGTTGGCAATCCATGGTTGTTTGGGCTCTTGTTCTGTTATATTCTTCTCTGTTATGGGGGAGGGTTCGGCACAATGCCCTCATTTGTGCTGGATGTATTTGGAGCCAAAATGATGCCAACCGTTTATGGTGTTATTCTTACTGCCTGGTCAGCAGCTGGCATCGTTGGACCACAATTTGTCGGTATTATCAAGGATAAATTTCCGGCAATGGCATCAACCTATACCTTCTATGCCGCTGCAGGGATTCTGTTAATCGGTTTCATCTTTACCTTCCTGATCGGTAATGATAAATTTGAATTAGAATCTGAACCGGCTAAAGCAGCTGCATAAATTCTAGCAAAAACAGGAACGACAAAACCCCCGGCTGATGTTCGCATCAGCCGGGGGTTTTCTTATCTTTTTACGCTTCGAGTTTCTTTCTGAATCGATCCGAGAGCCTTTTTGCTTTACGTCAAAATAGAAATGAATTTGACAAATGCTTTGATTGAGACATACAATCATCATTGGTGATGGAGTTCACCTTAACCGCCTTTAACCGGGATAATGACTCCTGCGCATGCCTGTGTGCAGGAGTTTTACTTTTGGGAAATTCAAAATGTTGACCGTAAATGCCGTAGCAGTAATTATTCTCCTGGGTGGCTGGGCCTTTGCCAGAATTTTCGAAAAGTTCAAGCTGCCAAATGTTCTCGGAATGGTTGTCTTTGGCATTATCTGCAGTGTCACTATCAAGGATCGAACTCCGGATCTTCTCTGGAAAATAGCTCCATTTCTAAAGTCATTGGCGCTGATTATAATTCTTTTGCGTGCCGGCCTGGGTCTCAGCCGAAAAACTCTGCGAAAATCAGGTAAAACGACTTTGTTCATGGCGTTTGTGCCATGCCTTTTTGAAGGCACAGCTTTGACTGTTGTTTTTCATTATCTTTTCAACTTTGCCTGGCCAGTCGCAGGCCTGACTGCATTCATGCTGTCGGCTGTTTCGCTGGCAGTAGTTGTGCCGACAATGCTGGATCTCAAGGGACGTGGCTATGGCAATCGGAATGCAGTGCCAACTATCGCTCTGGCTGGGGCATCTGTCGACAATGTCGTTGCGATTACCGTTTTTTCGGCATTCCTTGGGATGGCTAAGGGCGGTGATATCGATGTTTTACAGAGTATTGCCACAATACCTTTGACGATCGGAGCAGGAATCGGTGTGGGTGCTGTTGTCGGCTTTATATTGGTTTTCTGGCTGGAAAAAAAGTATCGTTCAATCAGGGCAACCGAAAAAACCCTTGTTCTGCTTGCTGCCGGAATTTTTCTTGCAGAAGTTGGTGACATGTTTCATGTTACGGCTCTTCTTGGTGTAATGACGGTTGGTTACATAGTCTTTGAAAAATCCAATCAGATCGCTCATGAAATTGCTGCAAAACTTAGCAAAATCTGGGTGTTTGCTGAAATTATTCTTTTTGTGTTGATTGGCTATTCTGTTGATGTGAACGTGGCTATGAGCGCTGGCTTTAAAGGACTGATTGCGATTGGCACAGGTCTGATCTTCAGAAGCATCGGCGTGTGGCTGGCTACTTCTTTCAGTTCGTTGAACCGGCGCGAACGATTATTCTGTGTAATCGCCTACCTGCCTAAAGCTACTGTTCAGGCTGCACTTGGCGGCGTGGCTCTTGCCAACGGCCTGGCGGAAGGCCAAATTGTTCTTGCCATAGCCGTATTATCTATCGTTATTACTTCTCCAATCGGTCTCTTTTTAATCAGACATTTCAGCCCAAAGCTTCTTGATCTTGATATCTAAATGAATGGCGAGTATTACCCCTGAATCTGGCTCTCTTTATCGGTAGAACAGGTTTGGCGCAGAAATTTCTGGTCTATGCAAGTTATCTGATTTAATTTTGAGCGGGCTTTAGAACTCTGAAGTCGCCATTCCTTATGGTCAGTCCCTCAGCATCGAAATGTGCGAGCAACAGCAGACATATTTTGCGGTTTCCGTTAATCAGATCTCTGAAATCGCTGACCTTTATGCCTTCACTGTTTTGAGATAATTTTTCGATGAGTTTTTTTCTGCAGGCATCAATAATTGAAATATGGATATATGTATCCTCGGCCTTTACTGTCTTTCCGGTACTGGCAAGATGGTGAAGAATCGCCTTAAGCTCTTTTTCGCTGATTTTTTCGCTGTCGGCAAGGTTTTTTAACTGGTTGGGAAGCGGAGTCTGCATTCCGCAGTCTCTGAAGAATTTCTCGAGCAAGTCAACTTTTCTGGCAAGTTTGCTGTCGACCTCACCTGAATCGTCAGCTGACAGCCAGGTTTTGGCATGTTCGCGCAGCTTGCCTTTTTCGACGAGGCTGTTAACTGTCGCCAGAAGAACCTCGTCTGAAGATGTCTTTTTCTCAAGCTTCAGGGTGCTTCTCAGCTCATCAAGATTAATGCCTTTTGCCGACAGGGGGTTTCTTTTCCGGTAATCGCGGACAGTTTCCAAAATAGCGGTTCTGATATTATCAAGCCAAAGCTGAGAAGCCAGGGTCTGGCCTTCTCGGGTAGCAAAACTCAGAACTCCCCGCACCGACCTGGTTTCAGTCAGCTTTAATATTTTGGCTTCAGAAATATTGAGGCTTTTGGAAATTTCTTTTGCCGTCAATGGCTTCTGGGCCTTTTTTAGCTCCATCGCGACAAGTTCATGCAATTTATTTGTTGCGACAAGTTCAAGCTCATTTATCAGTTTTTCGGGTCTTCGTCGATGGTGAAGCGGCGCTGCGTCGATAATCTCGCCGCCGCCGATGGTCAGATCGCATGACGAGTTTCTGATTACAAACCTGTCTCCATGGTGAAGATAGGTGGGGCTTTCAAAATGAATTTGTACCAGCGCTGATTCTCCCGTGGAGATCTGGTTCTTGTTGATCAGGTGGATTCGCGCCTGCTGCTCGTAAGTTCCGGTATGAAAAACGACTCTAGACCAGATGCCGAGCTTGCATTTCGTGGCATGAACCTGCAACGTGGCGTCTGCCATCAAAGTTTCTTTTAATACTCTGTCGGAAATGACCATGCCACGTTTAAAATCGGCCTTTTCCAGTCCGACCAGGTTTATCGATGCTCTGTCACCCGCCTGGACAGCGGAGACTTCCTCGCCGTGTCTTTCCATCCTTCTTACCCGCAGTTTTTGGGGGTTCTCGGACTGCAGCATCACTTCGCCATCTTTTTCGAGTCTGCCGCCGGTAACCGTTCCGGTAACTACCGTCCCAAAGCCGCTTTTGCTGAATATTCTGTCGACGTACATGCGAAAAATACCATCGGCAGATCTTCCCGGCGAAGTCGCATACATCTGTCCGATCACACTTATAAGTTTTTCAAGACCCTGGCCGGTTTTTGCGGAAACCTTGATTAGCGGGGCATTTTTGAGAAAAGTAGTGTCAAGCAGCTCTCTAGCATCAAGTTCACAGATTTCGAGAAGATCTTCGTCGATAAGGTCTGATTTGGTGATAACGACGATGCCACGGGTAATGCCGAGGATTTCCATGATCTGGAGATGCTCGCGAGTCTGCGGCATAACGCCGCTGTCGGCGGCAATCACGAGAAGAACAAAATCAATTCCGCTGGCACCACTGACCATGGTATGGATAAAATCGCGGTGGCCTGGAACGTCGACAATACCAATTTTGCCGCCGTCAGACATTGGCAAACAGGCAAAACCGAGATGAATGGTTATCCCTCGTTCTTTTTCTTCTTTATGCGTGTCG